>NZ_AYYR01000013.1 GCF_001435975.1 Secundilactobacillus collinoides DSM 20515 = JCM 1123 | reverse complement strand
AAGACAATAAAAAACTGGCATTGGCGTGATCACCAATACCAGAAATTTTACAGCCATTTTATCGCATGACACCCTTCTGCTCCAGTCTTTAACCGGTTTTCTTCACGCTCTAATTCTTCACGCTCTAATTATGAGCCGATCGACTCTTTCTTGCTGCTTTTTTACGGTTGTCTTCAAAACGTTGTTCTTGGTCTTCGATGGGTTCGACGATTTTCTTTTTGAAGGATAGGATGGCACCGGCTACTGCACCTAATGTGGCCACTGATCCAAAAAGAAAGCCCTTTGCAAAATGTTTCATTGAGAAAGCCCCCTTAACAAGTTAGAATATAGTTTGTGTTAGTTATATTATGCAGGTTTTTACAGTAAATATCCAGTATCAGAAGTTTAAATTATAGCGGAGTGACATTATGAAGAAAGTTATGGCCATTATTGGGCCAACGGCGGTTGGAAAGACTGCCTTATCCATTCAATTAGCTCAGAAATTTAATGGTGAGGTGATCTCAGGCGATTCCATGCAAGTGTATCGTGGGTTAGATATCGGGACGGCTAAAGTGACGGCTGAAGAAAAACAAGATGTCCCACATTATTTGATAGATATTAAAGAACCGAATGAGCGCTACTCAGTCGCGGATTTTGTGACCAGTGCTGAGGCCTTGATCGATGAAATCACTGCGCGTGGCCACTTACCAATGATCGTTGGTGGTACCGGCTTCTATCTCAAGGCCCTGCTGTATGATATGACCCTTGGTGGCGACAAATATGAGCCGTCAGAGACCGTTCGGCGCAAGTGGCACCAGTTTGCTGAAGCAAATGGTCAGCAGGCCTTATGGGACCATTTAGCGGGAATTGATCCGGAGGCCGCTCAGAAGATTCCGGTTTCAAATGAACGACGTGTTGTTCGTGCGCTTGAAGTCTATGAACGCACCGGTATCTTATTTTCCCAACAGCAGTCCGGCACTCAGTTACGTTACGACCCGTTGATCATTGGTCTCAATACTGACCGGGCACTGTTATATCAGCGCATTAACCAGCGGGTGGATCAAATGCTTGACGAAGGCTTAGAAAACGAAGCTCGCCAGCTCTTTGACGCTGGCGGCGAGCAATTTGCGGCGGGAAAAGGCATTGGTTATCGCGAATTCTTTCCGTATTTTAATCTTCAGCAGACATTACCTGACACTGTGGCGCAAATTAAGCAGGATACCCGGCACTATGCCAAACGGCAACTGACTTGGTTTCGTCATCAGGTACCTGTCACATGGTTCGATATTGTCCAGCATCCTGAGCAATTACCCGCGATTCGGGAGACTGTTTCACAGTGGTTACAAAATTGATGTAATAAAATCTTACATGAGTTCTTGACATCGTGATTTACCGTGGTATGATAAAATCATGAAAAGGAGGTGTGAATGTGATGACAGAAAAGGAGTTACAACGTTCAAAGTCCGTGCTACCCATCGGAACGGTCATGCGGTTAACTGAATTATCCGCTCGTCAGATTCGTTACTATGAGGAGCAGGGACTGGTGATTCCCACACGTACTGAAGGTAATCGGCGCCTGTACTCGTTAAATGATATTGACCGACTGTTAGAAATTAAGGATTATCTGACAGAGGGCATTAACATGGCGGGTATTAAGGAAATTTATGATCAGCAGCGTAAACGGGCTGCCGAACGTAAAGAAGAGACCCTTACCGACAATGACGTGCGGCAGGTCCTTCATGATGAATTTCTTAACATTAGCGGAATGGAGCGAACTTCTGGGACATCATTACATTCCCAGAAGCCTCTCGAGTAGTAAATAATGTTGCGTTCAAACAATTCTTTTAAGGAGAGATTTTATGCCAAAACACGATTATACTAAAGACGATATCCGTCAAATGGCCGAAGATGAAAATGTTCAATTTTTACGGTTAATGTTTACAGATTTATTTGGGACGATCAAGAACGTCGAAGTGCCAATTTCTCAATTGGGGAAGCTGCTGGATAACAAATTAATGTTTGATGGCTCTTCCATCGACGGTTTCGTTCGAATCGAAGAAAGTGACATGTATCTTTACCCAGACTTGTCAACTTGGATGATCTTCCCTTGGAGCAGCGAACGTGGCAAGATTGCCCGTGTCATCTGTGAAGTTTACACCCCAGATGGCAAGCCATTCCCTGGCGACCCACGGAACAATTTGATCCGTGTGTTAAAGGATATGCGTGATGCAGGCTTCACTGACTTTAACATTGGCCCTGAACCAGAATTCTTCCTCTTTAAGATGGACGAAGACGGCAAGCCAACTACAACCTTGAACGATAGTGGTTCATACTTTGATATGGCTCCAATGGACTTAGGTGAAAATTGTCGGCGTGAAATTGTGTTAACCTTGGAAGAAATGGGCTTCGATGTTGAAGCTGCGCACCATGAAGTTGCACCAGGCCAACATGAAATCGACTTTAAGTACGCCGATGCCTTGACTGCTGCTGATAACATTCAAACCTTCAAGCTGGTCGTTAAGACTGTTGCTCGTAAGTTTGGGCTATATGCAACGTTCATGCCAAAGCCTTTAGCCGGGATCAACGGTTCTGGGATGCATTTGAACATGTCACTGTTCACTAAAGACGGCAACGCCTTCTTTGATGAAAAGGGCGACATTCAATTATCTGAAACAGCCTACCACTTCTTGGGCGGCTTGTTGGAACACGCACGCAGCTTTACTGCTATCTGCAACCCAACAGTTAACTCATACAAACGATTGGTTCCAGGTTACGAAGCCCCAGTTTACGTGGCATGGTCAGGTTCTAACCGGTCACCACTGATTCGGGTACCAAACTCACGCGGCCTTTCAACCCGTTTGGAACTCCGGAGTGTTGATCCTTCTGCTAACCCATACTTAGCCATCGCTGCTGTTTTGGAAGCCGGCCTAGACGGGTTGAAGAAGCAGTTAGTTCCTGAAGAAAGTGTTGACCGGAACATCTACCGGATGGACGCTGAAGAACGGACTGAAAACCACATCACTAATTTGCCAGATACTTTGCACAACGCATTGAAGGATCTGTCAGCTGACGAAGTGATGAAGAAGGCAATGGGTCCTCACTTGTTCCCAAGCTTTATTGAAGCTAAGAACTTGGAATACGATGCTTACCGCACCCAAGTTTCCAAGTGGGAACGTGATCAGTACCTTGAATTGTACTAAACACATCCTTTAAAAGAATTGCATAACTATTAATAAAACTGAGACACGCTGACGATTGTTGGCGTGTTTTTTGTCACAAACCCATTTTTTTTGCGGGTCTGTCAGATCAGTTATTAATGACGACGAAAGGCAATTGTATTCAAAATGACGATGGGGTGCTTGAGTTATCGATTGTAAGTAAAAAATATCTGTAATTTTATCTAAACCGCTTTATTATTTGGTCAGTTTCCGTTAACATTAAATTAGCTACATATGAGAAAAGATAAACGAGGGATAATATGCAAAATAGTGAAGAAAACCAACAAGAGCTCAAACCAAGTGAGACCCAGCTTGACCTCTCTATAACGCAAAAGATTACCTATTTACAAACGTTGCAGAAGGCCTTACACGATGGTGACGACCGTCAGATCTATGAGTTGATCGACAAGGTCCGTTATTCTCGTGAAATTAAGAAGTCGAGGTCAATTACCAAGGCAGAAGATTTGTCGAATTTAGTGGATGATGTCCACGCGCAACTGAGTCA
The DNA here is from genome assembly GCF_001435975.1 of Secundilactobacillus collinoides DSM 20515 = JCM 1123. Taxonomy (GTDB): domain Bacteria; phylum Bacillota; class Bacilli; order Lactobacillales; family Lactobacillaceae; genus Secundilactobacillus; species Secundilactobacillus collinoides. Next base: position 326,468 of record NZ_AYYR01000013.1, on the reverse strand, counting down.
TTATTTGAGTCAGAATTTAATTGAATATCTTGGCAAAACGTACCCGTTTTTCTACTATGATGAAATCGCTGAGGGGCAGTTTGATATTTACTTCGGTAATTGGTGGGATCGGCGTCTTTTTGGTCAGCTCGATGTGTTGAACGTCGCCTTTAAGTTTGACGATGATGAATATGGCAAGTTAAAGAAAGCGTTTGAATTAGACGCGATGCACCAACGGTATAATACTGAAAATATTGCGGCTATTACCGCTAAGAGTGCCGAATTGCAGGAACTTATTAACCATCAAGACGAACGGGATCAAGAAAAAGAGGGGCTTCGCGCGCAACAAAAAGAAGTCAGTCAAAAGAGTACCATGCCTTGGGATTCCGGTAAGGTCAAGGAAGAACGTCAGGGCATCATCGATAAGCTGACCCAGTTAGCTGACGAGGACGAATCTGCCATGAATGCATCGAAAACGATTAAGGAAAACGATGATCGCATCTTGGAATTGTCCAAGGAAGACACCATTCTTAATTACGAAAAACAGAGCATTCAAAAAACGTTTGACGACTTTACACACTTTGAATCCCATAATTCGAGTCTGTACACCGATTATTTGACGAATCTGATTGGGAAAGGTCAGGTGATCTCAGATGATTAATGAAAATGATCCGTCCACATTAAGCACGAGTGGTCGCCTATTGTCTTATAACAGTGCGGTTAAAGAAGGCCTGCAGACTGGGTTGAAATTTACTGAACTGATGGATAAGCTGATCAGCACTAAAGATGCAGATGTCTTGGTCAGCTCAGCACAGGAATTGTCCACGTTTGTCTTGGATACGGACTACGTGACATTTCCGCACCAGTACAACACGCCGGATTATTATCTGATCTTTATGAGCCGGTTGTTGGAACTGCACGGCAAGGATAACGTCATCACGCTGCAGTCCCACGAAGACCAGCATTTGACCCAGCAAATTGCTTCGCTTGAAGATAAGGGTGTTTTCTCCTTTACAATTGCTAACGATGGCACCGGTGGTGTTTACTATCAGGAACAGGTTACTGGTGAAACAATCTTCTACCTGAACCTGCAACGCAAGATGTTGCGGATAAACAGCGCCGCAATTACGAAACTATTTGTGATTACCTACCATGAGCAAGTGGCCACCGACCAAATTTTGGAAACCACACAACTGTTTATGGACTTTGGGTCGTCACTAAAAGAAGATTACGGGTTCAGTGTGGACTTCAATATTCTGGACACTAGCAATAACGAATTTTACGCCTTTACAAACAGTAATTTGTCTGATGAAGTCGTTGATAAGTTATTCGTCGCTGCTGCTAAGGAAGACTACATGCTAATGCATTCAAGCGATGGGGCAGTGTTGGAACTGCCTAATCAGGTGACGTTACACATTACCAGCAAAAACGCGAAGTGGGGCATGACTGTTCATGATGATGAAGAGGCGACCTCTTGGTTCAAGTTATTGTTGGATTACCCATTTGTTCGTGAGTGGTATTTGGAAAACTTAGGTGATCTGGAAGTGAAATCAGATCCATTGGTATTTGGATAGGAAAGTGAATCGGGGAGCAGACGCGCAGTGTGCTTCCTTTTTGAGTTAATTCAGAATAGAAAGAAGTGTTAAGTGTGGCACTTGATCTTGCCAAAATGCTGCAGACCGCAATTCAGCGGCGGAATCAATTTTTATATGAAAACGATATTGCAATTTCTTCGGACGAAACAATGCGAGGCAACTATGTGCGCTTGGATGTGGCGTTAGCTGAACTTGCCAATGCCATGGGGTGGTTTGAATTGACCACGACGCCGAAGACGGCTGATGAAGAAACGACGTTACGAAACGCTTATTTAAAGGCCATGGACGGCTTTTTTCAGGTGGCTGCAAAGCAGACCTGGTCTCAGTTGATCGTGCAGTCTGACGATAAACTAGCTGCTTTAACGTCAGCCCGAAAGGCGAAATCGCTCAGTCAGCAATATTTATCCATGAAACAATTTTTATACGATGCATTTTTGAAACATGAACAACCCGCTTTCGAACATGCTTGGCACCTCTTCTTAAAACTTGGCTTGGTCGACCTTGGCTTTGCTGGCGAAGAATTGGAACAGGCTTTCCTGGCAGAATAATCATTCAATACAAGCAAAAAACGTGCGTTGCAAGATTAGGTTGCAACGCACGTTTTTTTAGGTTCATGATGGGATACCCCATCGGCAACAGTTTAGGATCAGTACCAGTCTAACTAATGTGCAACTTGCTTAATATCGAACTTGCTCCCTGGCGCTTGTTAGATGCAAAATGCTTGGGACCGGCAACTTTACGGGTATAACTTTGATAATATTCGTATGCGCCCGCAATGATAAATAGAAAAACGATAAATGAGACAAAAACCATAGCGAACCCCCCTAAGAGAAGATAAAGATTTCAATTGTGTTACAACTTTATTATTCATTTATCTTGCGAAAATAGCAAGCAAAAGAACTTCCCTTTAACAAATCATAACCTTTTTAGTTGTACTTAATGGTATTTAAACAACAGTTAAGATGTGCTGTACAGGGGACTAGTTGGTAATATTCCTTAAATACTTGTATCACCATAATGACCGGTAAAATAGTATTTTTGTTCATCTTTTGACGTTACAAAAGGTTACTTTGAAAAATAAACAATGGTTGTCAAATATTTTGACAGGGCTGGATCATTATCATTGACCAAATCATGATCGGACATGGTCGCTACAAAAAAGACGAGAATTTTACAATCTCCAAGTTCAATTTTGATATCGCCAGTAGGACTGTAATCTTATGGTAATAATTTGGCCGTTGTATTGGCGTTTCTTCCTTATGATGTGAATCTAACTAGAACTCCGCATTTGAGCGATGATTCGGAACCAAATTGGTTGAATATTTTTGTTCTTTGATTGATATTTATTGAAGAGAGGACTTGCTGGTGATTGTTAAAAATGTGCTCTCGCGAGTTATTTCAGGAAAAGCCTGCTAAATCACGTTGACTTAAGGCAGGGTATCTTTTATAATTATACATGTTCGTTATGATGCTGTCGCAATAGCTCAGCTGGATAGAGCAACGGTCTTCTAAACCGTAGGTCGAGGGTTCGAATCTCTCTTGCGACATAGAGATTGTTATTTGGAAGCTATTTTTTAACGTCGAGGGATCGGCGTTTTTGTTTTGCTCAAAATAATTCAAAAAGAGCACCAGCAAAAAACAAACCTGAGATGCAGAGGTTTGTTTATATACCTGCTCTAAGCTAAAAAGTAATTGTAATGATGGAAAACAATGTGTTCATTCGATCTAAAGCAACTTGTATAATGCAAACAAATAGTGATTTTTTCATAATGTCTACTTTGCCGAACGCTATCAGGCAACGTTCCATGACTTAATACTAGTTACAGTGAGATGTCGAATGTTTTGTACCAATTTTCATCGCTGTCGTCATTTGTTTCGTAGCTCATGTCCCATTGCAAACGAAATGTGGTTATTGCCTTGGCGGATTTTAAATCAGGAATTTCATAGTATACGTAACCAGATTTGGTTACGCCAGAATTAATATCGCCATCAATACCTTCAGTATAATCTTCAGCTTCAACTTGAATACCTGTATTTGTTGTCAAGGTTCCTAAACCCGGAAAAGCGCTTATATCCCGGCCAGCCTTGATTATATAATGAATTCGTACGATACCATTTATATTGTGGCCATCATATGATTTATATTTTCTGACAGTATAAACGTTGATTCCATCAATGTTTATAGTACTGTTGCCCCAACTCGAGTCTGTCCATGATGGGCTATAACTTTTTGAAGATTCAACATAATGTTTTGTTGAATCAAACGAAATAGTTTTTGGCACTGAAAACCAGCTATGATTGCTGGATGCGACTTTGTAAGTGCAATATTGATATTTGGCGTTCCAGTGGTAGGTTTTGGCAGTCGTAATCCCCCATGCATATCGGTTGGTATGTTTTGTATAGACGTAGTCGCCTTTGTGGAGAGTAAACGTCTTAACTCGTTTATATTTCTGCTTCACACTAACCCGTGATATTTTTGTCGTCTTGGTTACCCGAACCAAACGTGTTGTATTGTAGTAACTACTTGCTTGTGCTTGTGTCACGCCAAACAAACCAAGAGAGGCTACAGTAATTCCCAATAGAGATCCAAACCTGAAATTCATACACTCATCTCCCTGATTCAGCTTTTAACGTCTTCAGTTTTTGGACAACAAAAATAAGTTTAGCTTTTAAACTTGTTGGACTATTGCGGTATTCAAATCATATGCTGACTCACTTAAATATAGTATAGTCTTTTGTGACGGATATACGTATTGAATTATACGTTTAACTGGTTCGAATTAATTCATTTAGACTTATTCGTAGATGAGAATAGTCAGCTATACTTTTATTGATCGGAAATTAAAGGATAACTAGTGGGACATTTGGTAAGGACTGTCCGAATGGTGGCCTTTAAAGTATCACAAATAAGACAATCAATGCACATTAAATGTATGCTGCAATATTCAGTAAATTAAACCTTCTTTAAAGCACTGTTTCGGAACAACTAACTATGTAATTTTTACATTTGTGTGTTAAACAGACTGATATCTAATTGACGACTTTCCTAAAAAGTTAATATTCCATCAATCTTTTTTAGAACTATTGTCACTGCCGCATCGAGTGCGCTATATTGACGATAAGCAGGTTTCCAACATCTTTGTTTTAAAAGACGGATTCTGGAAACTGACTATAATATGAAAAGAGGGAAAGGGTGCCACACTTTTTCACTTCGCAAATCACTTTGCGAGTTGAAATGTGGCAATATGCTTATGAATGATCTTTATTGTCCTGATTGCGGTAGTCTAGTACCCAGTAATGCCCAGTTTTGTCCACGATGCGGGTTGCCAGTGAGTCAGATGCAGATGGGAAATACCTATCAACAGTCCTCACAGCTTGATACTGCTCAGTCGGCCACATCTCGAACTGCTGAGGCACAGAATATGAAACGGCGGACAAAACCATCACAATGGCAGAAATTGACCCCGTCACGGCATCATCTGGGTTTAGTCATTCGATTTATGCTGTCAAACTCATTGACACTATTGTTGATATTTGTGCTGGCGATTAGCCTGTCCGAGTTTCGGTGGTTGATCTTCGCCCTGTGGGTCATCTGCAGTTATCTTTATCCATTATTATTAAGCAAAGGAAGCTGGCCATGGGAACATCGTCTGAGTCATTGGGTGCATCAAGACGTTCGTTTTCAGGCCGAAGAGCCGATTGGTGATACAGTAAGTGCGAGGCAACCGCAGCAAGCGTCATCACAAGTAGGTTACGAGGAACCAGCACAAACTGATGATCAATCGGCATCAGCCAATCAGTCTAAAGTCCGTCAAGGGATTCGTCATTTGATGAGCCGAGTGCTCAACTCCGAACTCAAGCGTGGCATCATTTTCCTAGTGATCGGTGAACTTTTGAAATGGTTTGGTGCCGGCAGCTCAAATGAGTCATTAAGTGCCCAAATAACGGCTTTGATCGACAGCAGTACCACTAACTTTAAAGGCTACTGCGTCATTTTAAGTTATCTGCTGATCGGCTGGGGCGTGTTTGCGATTGGCGGTGGCCTCGTTAAGCTGATTTTTCATCATCAGCATGGCGGTCGCCTGTATAAACTTGCCGCGGTGGTCATTGGGATTTTAACCACGATTATTGTGTTTTATCTTTATGGGCATCCGGTCAGCGGCGGTTACCAGCTCACGACCAGCTTGATAGGCTCCAATATGACCACCAGTGGTTTATTGAATCTGATCAATTGGATACCGTGGGTGTTTGCGGTACTTTATTTGTTAGGCATTTTAAAGAATGCGTTGCGCCGCAATCGTTTCTTCTAATGACTGAAACGGCAATTGACTAAATCAGAAATGGCACGCAAAAATAAAGACGTTTCATCACGGCCGGTTTGGAAACAGACCTCGTGGTAAAACGTCTTTTTTAATCGCTGAAAACACAAAAAAACCGGCCACTCACTAGCCGGTTTCTAGGTAAAACATTCAAAGGATAATCGCAGTACAGAAGTCATTATAGCACAGATGATAGCGTTTTCAATAGGCCTTCTGAAAGAAGTTGTTTCTTCCTGAATATTGCCGTTACCTTAAGGTGCCAGTCGGTACTGATATCCCACGTGAAGGACTGGTATGACGGCAAACCAGCGATGACGATTCTGCTGTTTTGAACAATCTTCGTTTTCATAAAAAATTGAAACAGTCATTGAAAAACGTCTTTATTTGAACTTAACGGCTGTACCATAGGCTGCAACTGATTGCATGTCGGTGCCGATCGAGCCTGAATCAAACCGCATCATGACAACGGCATCTGCGCCTTGTTCAACTGCATTTGCTCGCAACCGTTCGATGGCAACATCACGTGCTTCAACCATCATTTTTGTGTAATCTTTGATTTCACCGCCGACTAAATTTTTCAACCCAGCGCCAACGTTGCGCACAATGTTTTTGGATTGTGTGGTCAAACCAAAGACTTCCCCGATGATTTCATAGTCCTGTCCGGGAATATTTTCGGTCGTTGTTACTAAAATTCCAGCCATAATAAAGGCCCCCTCAATTAGATTACCTTAAGTTTACCATGTGTATTTGTATCCTTGGAAGAAAACGCTTTTTTACAGGTCTTAACATCTAAGACTGACCACAAAAGGGCAGAAAAACACATCTGGATTGCAGGCTGTTGTTAATCGTGAATTTCATATAAGAAATGCTAAATTGTATTTAGAAATCAATTACTTTATGTTTAGCGTAGTTAAAAAATATCAGGGGGGAGGGCTAACTGGAAATACTTGAATTCGTCAACAAAATTGTGCCAATTTTTGACTAAAAATGCACCAGTAAATGACCAACATATCAACATGAGATTGTCCATCGATTGCCTGAGCACAGCTTGTCTTAAAGACTAGCTCATCGCATTTGTACCAACATTATGGCAGGTACTTTGAGTCTCAAAGAATAAATTTTAATAAAGTCTGATCAACCCTAATATTTAGGGGTTTTAAAACGTTGATATGCATGCATATTCACAATAAAACTTGACAAATTAGGGGCATTTATCATAACATACTGCCATCAAATACTTTGATGTTTGAAATACTTTGACAAGGATGTGTTAAACAGTACATGCAACTAACTTCTCAGGAAATTCAAACGTTGATTCCAAACCGGTTTCCCATTTTTTACATGGATGGTGTTACCGAGCTGACCCCTGGCGAGTCGATCACGGCAATTAAGAACGTCACTGCCGATGAGAGTTTTGTGAACGGTTATCGGCCTGGCGAATACATCATGCCGTCAGCGTTGATTGTTGAATCACTTGCACAAGCTGCTTCAATTTTAATTTTGAAGTCACCTGCATTTCAGCATAAAACTGCTTACCTCGGTGGCATCCGCAAGGCCGAATTTTTAAAGGATGTTAAGGCATCCAACCAGATAGCTCTGAAGGTTACTATGAAAAAACAGCGCGATAACATGGGCATTGTTTCTTGTGAAGCCGTTGTGGCTGACGAGGTCTGTGTCCGCGCTGAATTGATGTTTATCGTTGCCCCAGACGGGTCACAAGATTGACCACGCCATTGTTCACTGCTATTATTTTGATGATGAAACTATTTGATACTCAAAGTAGGTGGTGAGTGTGATGGATGCTGCGAAAACAACACGCATCAATGATTTATTAACGACTGTGTACAACGATATTCTGCGGGTTGAAGAACGGGAGCTTAAGAAGAGCCGTTTTAAAGACATTTCGATAAAAGAAGTTCACGCCATTGACGCGATTACAATGTACGAACATAAGACCACTTCGCAGGTTGCTAGGCAGCTGAAAATAACGCCTGGGACTTTGACGACCATGGTTAACCACCTTGTTCGCAAGGGATATGTCGTCCGGTTACGCAGTGATGATGATCGCCGATTCGTGCGGTTAGGATTAACGCGGCGAGGCCGGTTGATCTTTCGGGCGCACGAATCGTTTCATCGCCACATGATTCAGTCCTTCCTGCAGGATATGGACGATGATCAAGTGCAGCTCATCGAAAAAGCACTATTGAATCTTCAGGCCTTTTTGGAATATCCAGAGACCCGAACAGATAAGTAAGGAGTTTACTCATGGCAGGCATTAAAATTGTGCAAACTGCGCATGAAGTTCCTGACAAGGTCGTCACTAACGATGAGTTGAAGCAATATATGGATACCTCTGACGAATGGATCAGCAGTCGAACGGGCATCAAGCAACGCCATGTCACAACGACCCAGACCACTGCCGATTTGTGCGGTGCTGTGGCGGACCGGTTGTTGACGGATGCCGGTTGGTCGGCGGACTCGTTAGACTTCATTGTGGTGGCGACCATGTCACCAGATTATATGACCCCGGCAACGGCGGCCATTGTGCAGCACCACATTCAGGCAACGAATGCGTTTGCGTTTGATTTAAACGCAGCATGTTCCGGTTTTATTTATGGGCTGAAGGTTGCGGGTGACCTGTTAAAGGGTGGCCAAAAACGCGGCATGCTTATTGGCGGCGAAACGCTGTCCAAGCTTGTCGATTGGCAAGAACGGTCGACAGCAGTCCTATTCGGGGACGGTGCCGGCGGTGTTTTGCTGGAACGGGTCAGCGATGATGACCCGTCGCAGTTTATGTCATCTGATTTACAGACGCTGGGCGAACTTGGTGGCCGGCTCACTGCTGGGTACCAGCCGTTGACTTCGCCGTTTGCAACAGATGATACGGATGCGCACCAGCGGTATTTTGAGATGGACGGTCGGGCAGTGTACAAGTTTGCTACCCGGGATGTTCCTAAGTCGATCAATCGGGCGTTGCAGGCAGTTGACAAAACGGTTAATGACGTTGACTATTTTGTGCTGCATCAAGCAAATCAGCGAATCATCAATCAAATTGCCAAGCAGCTTGGATTGCCAATTGATCCGTTTTTATCAAACGTGGCGCATTACGGAAACACCTCGGCTGCAAGCGTTCCAATTTTATTGGACGAAGCAGTTCGAGCGGGAACGATTCAACGCGGTCAGCTGATCGCACTCAGCGGGTTCGGCGGTGGCTTGACCATCGGGACCCAGCTGATTGTCTTTTAAAAAAACTAAAACAAACATTATAGGAGAATTTAATATTATGACTAACGACGAAATCTTTTCAAAAGTACAGGCAATTATCGTGGACCAAACTGGTGAAGACGCAGAAAAGGTCACAATGACAACCAACATCAAGGAAGATTTAGATGCTGACAGCCTGGACATTTTTGAAGTGATCAACGAAATTGAAGACGAATTTGATATCAAGATCGAAACTGAAGAAGGTATCGACACCGTTTCTGATTTGGTTGGCTTCGTTGAAAAACAACTGAAAGAAGCTAAGTAAGATGCAATTAGATCCGTTTATGGCCTCGTTAGACCTGAAATATCCCATTTTTCAAGGCGGGATGGCCTGGGTTGCTGATGGGCGATTAGCGGCCGCTGTGTCAAACGCTGGCGGTCTTGGTATCATTGGTGCCGGACACGCTTCAGGTGAAATTGTCCAGAGTGAGATCGAAACAGCTAAGTCACTCACGGATCGGCCGTTTGGTGTCAACGTGATGTTGTTGTCACCGCACGTGCAGGATGTGGTTGACGTGATTCTGTCAGAAAAGGACAGTATCACTGTTGTCACGACAGGTGCTGGGGATCCTTCCCGGTATCTCGAGGACTTTAAAGCTGCCGACATTAAGGTGGTGCCAGTCGTTGGTTCCGTTGCCTTAGCAAAACGGATGCAACGGGTCGGTGCCGATGCCGTGGTGGCTGAAGGCATGGAATCCGGCGGGCACATTGGTAAGCTAACAACCATGGCGCTTGCACCACAAGTGGTTGATGCCATTGACATTCCGGTAATTGCTGCCGGTGGGATCGCCGATGGCCGCGGAATGGCGGCCGCCTTTATGCTGGGTGCGGTCGGGGTCCAGATGGGTACCCGCTTCTTGGTTGCTGCAGAGTCAAAAGTGCATCCTGACTACAAAAAGGCTGTGCTTAAGGCCAAGGACATCGACACCGTTGTGACTGGTGAATTTGCTGGTCATCCGGCACGAGTGCTTAAAAATAAAATGGCTAAACGCTTTATGAAGATTGAAAAGGCTGAAGCAGCAAAACCCGAACCTGACTTTACCGACGTTGAACAACTCGGTAATGGGAGTCTGCGCACCGCGGTACTCACTGGTGATGCCGAAAACGGTGCGTTCATGGCAGGTCAGGTGGCCGGTCTTGTGAAAGAGGCTGAACCAGCAGCCGACATCTTAGCTGACGTTTACCAACAGGCAATCAGCTTAATGGATGGTGAAAAAATAAAATGACAATTGCGCTATTATTTAGTGGCCAAGGGTCGCAAAAAACAGGGATGGGTCAAGATCTCTATCAGACGCAGACCAAGTACCGCGAAACGATCGACCACGCCAGCTCAGTGTTAGGCATTGATATGCCAGCACTTTACTTTGATGCTGATAAGACGGACCAGCTTAACGAAACACAGTATACCCAACCCGCAATCGTAGCCATGAGCATGGCGGTTTACCAAACGATTCAGGCTGAATTGGGCGACCAGGTTCAAGTTGGGCTTGGGTTGAGTTTGGGCGAATACAGTGCGTTAGCAGCGAGCGGCATGCTGTCCTTTGATGCCGCTTTGAAGCTGATTGCACTGCGGGGTCAGTTGATGCAGAGTGCTAGTGACGCCAACCCAAGCAAGATGGTGGCAGTGATGAACACGCCGCTTGATCTGCTTAATACTGCTGTCACAGCTGGCCAGGCTGCTGGCCGCGTTGCGGTTGCCAACGTGAACACCCCTAAACAGGTGGTGATTGGCGGTGACATCGCTGCCGTTGATGCCGTTAGTGACTACTTAACAGCTCACGATGCCGGCCGTCAGGTGACATTGAACGTTAGCGGTGCCTTTCATACGCCGCTCATGCAATCTGCTCAGAAGCCGCTGAACGTGGCGTTAGCGCAGGTGCAATGGCAGACTGGCAAGTTCCCGGTCATGAGTACGACCAAGTTGACCCCGTTTGAACCGGCAACCATCGTTCAAACGTTGACCGATCAGCTGGTCTCCACGACGCACTTTGCGGATGCACTGGTTCAGATTGCTGACAATGTTGATACTGTCATTGAGGTCGGCCCCGGTAAAACGCTGATGAGTTTCGCTAGGAAGACGGTTAAGGGCCTTAATTACTATCACATTGATAGTGCGGAAACACTTAGCGAGACCCTAGCTGCACTGGAATAGGAGTTTAACATGAATTTAGAAGGTAAGACTGTCCTTGTCACTGGGAGTACCCAGGGTATCGGGCTAGCAATCGCGCAAGCCTTTGCTGCCCAGGGTGCCAACATTGTCTTAAATGGCCGTCACGATGCTTCCGAGGACGCTATCAAGTCGATTCAAGACCAGGGCGTGACCTGCTGGAACTTCAGTGCCGACATCACGGATGAAACCGATGTTGGTGATTTGATTAAACACATTTATGCAGTTAGCGACCACTTAGACGTTGTTGTTAACAATGCTGGTATCGTCAATGACAAGTTATTGAATCGGATGTCGATGGCTGATTTTCAAAGTGTCGTCACAACCAATTTAACGGGAACATTTAACGTTATCAAGGCTTGTCTACGACCAATGTATAAACAGCGGGCCGGTGCCTTCATCAATTTGGCCAGTGTGATCGGGTTGACCGGAAACATTGGTCAAGCCAACTACGCCGCCAGCAAAGCCGGTATCATCGGTCTGACCAAATCCGTTGCCAAGGAAGCTGCCATGCGCGGTTTGCGTTGCAACGCGATTGCGCCGGGCATGATCGATACGGCAATGACGGCTGATCTCAGCGACAAGGTCAAGGAAGGAATCCTAGAACAGATTCCGTTGAAACGTTTTGGAAACGTCGCTGAAGTTGCTCAAACAGCAATCTTTTTAGCACAGAATGAATACATTACCGGTCAGACCATCACTGTTGATGGCGGCCTGACCATGCAATAAGGAGCGAGATTATGCCAAGAGTTGTGATTACAGGAATGGGTGCCGTAACACCTGTCGGAAACGATGTTGAGAGTTTTGTCAGCAGTTTGACAGCCGGCAAGGTTGGGTTTAACCCCATCACGCACTTTGATGCCACCGAAACAGGTGTTACCTTAGCGGGTGAACTGACGGATTTTGATCCGCTGCAACGGTTGAAAAAACGCGACTTGCGGCGGATGGATGGTTTTAGCCAGTACGCCATGTACGCCACTGGTGAAGCCATGGAACAGGCCGGAATTAACGAAGATAACACAGATTCAGAACGTCTTGGTGTCATTTACGGCTCTGGTATCGGTGGTTTGACGACCATTCAAGAACAGGTTATCAAAATGCATGATAAGGGCGCTGATCGGGTATCGCCAATGTTTGTGCCAACGGCCATTTCAAACATGGCTTCAGGCAACATTGCTATCCGCTACAATGCGCAAAATATTTGTACGACCATCGTTACGGCGTGTGCCTCTGGGACCAACGCCATTGGTGAAGCCTTCCGTCAAATTAAGGATGGGCGCGCTGATGTAATGATCACCGGTGGGGCCGAAGCGTCAATCAACGAAATTGGGATTGCCGGTTTCGCTGCCCTGTCGACGTTATCAAAAGCAACGGATCCAGAAAAGGCATCACGGCCATTCGATGCCGCTCGTGACGGGTTTGTCATGGGTGAAGGTGCCGGCACACTGATTATTGAATCCTTGGAACACGCCCAAGCGCGCGGAGCCGAGATTTTGGGTGAAGTTGTGGGCTACGGGTCAACGTCTGATGCCTATCACATTACTTCACCAGATCCAGCCGGAACTCAGGCTGCCCGAGCAATGAAACTTGCCGTTGAAGAAGCCGGGATCACCCCTGCCGATGTGGACTACATTAACGCCCATGGTACGGCAACAAAGGGTAACGATAGTGCTGAGTCGCTGGCCATCAATAAATTGTTTGGTGAAGACAGTGATGTGCTGGTCTCAAGTACGAAGAGTATGACTGGTCATCTGTTGGGCGCTGCTGGCGCTATTGAAGCAGTGGCCACGACAGCAGCATTGCAATCCGGTAAATTGCCGTTGAATGTCGGCATTACTGAACAAGATCCTGAATGTAAGGTCAACCTTGTTACTAAGGCGAACCAAGACACGCCAGCAGAATATGCCATTAGCAATTCATTCGGCTTTGGCGGTCACAACGCAGTCTTAGCCTTCAGAAGGTGGGAGTAAGATGACGATTGAAGAAATTCAAACGATTATCAGCCAGATCAACGATAGCGACATTCGTGAGGTTGAATTAGACTATCAGGATCTGCATTTGTACCTCAATAAAAACAAGCAGTCTCATCACCGCAATCAGGATAATGATCCTGTCGTTCAGGTAGAAACGCCAAAGGTGCAACCCGCTGCGGTGGCAACCCCGACGGATGAACAAACAGTGACGCCCGTGACTGAACAAGCTGACAATGATGAGACCATTAAAGCACCGCTCGTCGGTGTGATCTACCTGCAAGCTTCACCGGATAAACCGGCGTACAAACAGGTGGGCGACCACGTTGAAAAGGGTGATGTCGTCTGTGTCATTGAAGCGATGAAGATGATGACGGAGATCAAGAGCCAAGTCACTGGGACGTTATCGAAAGTACTAGTTGAAAATGAAGAAGTGGTTGAGTATGATCAGCCGCTGTTCAAAGTAACACCATAACAGTATGTATATATTATAGAAGTAAAAGTTTTGAATGACTTATCGGCAACGGCCGTTAAGCCAGTATGCGGCTTAGCGACTGAGGTTGGGACAGGGAATTTTGTTCTGACCTCTTCATTATAGCTGTGACTGGTGGAGTGTTCGTTGTTCGCTGGTGTTGAAACGTGTGTCGGAGGAATTATCCCCCGTCGCATACTCTTAAGAATGAGGTGACTATCGTGTCAGAAGAAACAGATTTGCATTCATTAGATGTCGTTGAAATTCAAAAAATCCTGCCGCACCGTTACCCAATGTTATTGATTGACCGTGTGTTGGATTATGTCCCAGGTGAAAAGGCAATCGCGAAGAAGAACGTCTCTGTAAACGAAGCCTTCTTTCAAGGCCATTTTCCTGGTAACCCTGTGATGCCTGGTGTCCTGATCGTCGAAGCAATGGCGCAGGCAGGTGCCATTGCACTGCTTACGATGGATGGCTTTAAGGGTAAGACCGCGTACTTTGGCGGTGTTAACAAAGTGAAATTTCGCCAAATGGTTAAACCAGGAGACACGTTACGGTTGGAAGTCACGTTAGATAAAATTCGCGGCAATGCTGGTTTGGGTCATGGGACCGCCTACGTGGAGGATAAAAAAGTCTGCTCGGGCGACCTGACCTTTATGATTGGGTAGGTGAGTGCATGTTTAGAAAAGTATTGATTGCCAATCGCGGGGAAGTTGCCGTGCGCATCATTCGGGCTTTACGGGAACTTGGTATTCAATCCGTGGCGGTTTATTCCACTGCTGATGCCGATGTGCAACACGTTAAGCTGGCCGATGAAGCTGTTTGTGTGGGTGGCCCGCAACCAGCTGACTCTTATTTAAATATGCAAAATATTGTCAGTGCCGCAATTTTGACCGGCGCCGAGGCCATCCATCCCGGGTACGGCTTTTTATCCGAAAATGAAGAGTTCGCAGAGCTGTGTGAAACTTGTCAAATTGCCTTCATTGGTCCGAAACCGGAAACCATTCAGTTAATGGGCAATAAAGCAAATGCCCGGATCCAGATGCAGGCTAACGATGTCCCAGTGATTCCCGGTAGTACCGGGTTCCTGAAGGATGTTGATGACGCCCTGGCAACAGCTGAAAAAGTTGGTTATCCCGTTATGCTCAAAGCTGCCTCTGGCGGTGGTGGTAAAGGTATTCGTAAGGTACTGACACCAGACCAACTCAAACCAGCATACGATGAAGCGACTAAGGAAGCACAACTGTCCTTCGGCGATTCGCGGATGTATCTTGAAAAAATTGTGTCGCCGGCTAAACACATTGAAGTTCAAGTGTTTGCTGACGATTCCGGTCACGTTGTTGCTTTCCCAGAGCGGGATTGCTCGCTGCAACGCAACCAGCAAAAAGTGATGGAAGAAAGTCCCTGCGCCATCATGACACCGGCCGAACGCCAGCGTGTTCAAACGATTGCCATTCGTGCTGCTAAGGCCATCGGCTACCGAAACACGGGTACCATTGAATTTTTGATGAATCAAAACCATGAATTTTACTTTATGGAAATGAACACCAGGATTCAAGTGGAGCATCCGATTACCGAAGCAGTAACCGGTGTTGATCTCGTTAAGGAACAGATTCGGGTGGCAGCTGGCGAAACACTTTCGTTTACGCAGGCTGATCTGACAATTCATGGTGCTGCTATCGAAGCACGGGTCAACGCGGAAGATCCTGCACTTGACTTCATGCCGCAAGCGGGACTGGTCAAACAACTCCGCTTACCTGGCGGCCCCGGCATCCGAGTGGATAGTGGAATCGCAAGCGGTGATCAGATCACGCCGTTTTATGATTCGATGGTCGTTAAGCTGATTGCACACGCTGATACCCGCGACGAGGCGTTTGCTAAACTACGCGAAGCTCTTGCTGAATTTGAAATGGACGGAATCGCATCTAACCAGTTGTTTTTATCAGCACTGCTGGATGATCCGGTCGTCAAACAAGGCGAAGCAACGACGAATTACATTATGACCACCTTCTTACCTGAATTCCAGAAACAGCATGTTCAGGAGGTGTCCTAGATGAACTTTGGGGAACACGTGAAGCGTTTTTCATCACGTTCTGTATCCATTTTAAAGCACTACGAAGCCCAGGTGCCAAACGGTATCTGGATTCAGTGTCCCCGTTGCCACACCAGTTTCTATTTCAAGCGGTCTGGTCAGTACCGGGTCTGTCCTGAATGCGGCTATGGGTTTCGGGTGTCTGCCAAGCGGCGGTTAAAAATGATTACGCGACACTTCGAGGAATGGGATGCGGATATCGTGTCAAAGGATCCCATCGATTTTCCCGGTTATGACAAAAAACTCAAAAAAGCGCAATCAGCCACACATTTGAAGGATGGCGTGCTGACTGGGCTAGCCAAGATCGATGACCAACCGGTAGCACTTGGTATCATGGATCCGCTCTTTATCATGGGCAGTCTTGGTACTGCTAATGGGGAACGGCTGACCCGCTTGTTTGAACGGGCAACGGAAAAGCAATTGCCGGTTGTTTTGCTGACAGCTTCGGGTGGTGCCCGGATGCAGGAGGGGATTTACTCCCTCATGCAAATGGCCAAAATTTCAGTTGCCGTGAATGAACATGGTGATGCTGGCTTGGCTTACATCTCGGTCATCATGGACCCAACGACTGGCGGTGTCACTGCCAGTTTTGCAACGCAGGCTGATATTACCTTGGCTGAACCGCACGCGTTGCTTGGGTTTACTGGTAAACGGGTGATTGAACAGACCATCAACAAACAGTTGCCGGATGATTTTCAGAGTGCTGAAAACAGTTATAAGCGCGGGTTCATCGACGAAATCGTCCCACGAGACAAGCTTGCTGGACGGTTAAGCCAATTGCTGCGAATTCTAGAAGCGCCAAAGTGGGGTGAGGCATAGTGAGTCAAGCATCAGACATCGTTGCGGGTTCCCGCAGCGACCAAAAAACCAATATGCAGGCCGTTGTAGATGCGCTGTTTTCTGATTTTTTTGCCTGTCACGGTGATCAAATCAGTGGTGATGATCCGGCCATTATTGCGGGATTAGCGACCTTAAAGGGTCACCCAGTGGCCGTCATTGCAACGGAAAAGGGAACCACTCTTGAAGAACGGATGGCAACCCACTTTGGCAGTCCAGAACCGGCGGGCTATCGTAAGTCGTTACGAGTCATGCGAATGGCTGAAAAAATGCATATGCCGATCATTACCCTGATCAATACTCCCGGGGCATATCCTGGCGCTGATGCCGAAGCAGCTGGCCAGGGTCAAATGATTGCCAAGAATATTCGTGAGATGCTGACGCTGAAAACGCCAATCCTTACAATTATCGTGGGTGAAGCAGGGTCCGGTGGTGCATTGGCTTTAGCCTGTTCAGACACGATTTGGATGCTGGAACACAGTATGTATGCGATCTTGTCGCCTGAGGGGTTTGCTTCCATTATGTGGAAGGATGCGCACCGGGCTGATGAAGCGGCTGAACTGATGCGGTTGACGCCAAATCAGTTAAAGGCGCAGCACGTGATCGACCGGGTATTACCGGATGAGAGCGTGCTTGACGAAAACTTCCAGCAAACAATGGCGGATGAATTAGCCAAACTGTCTGACCAAACGATCAGTACATTGCTAGCTAAACGGCAGGCACGTTTTAGAAGATTTTGATTGATTTTACAACGCAATTATTCCTATAATAATAGATGACGAAATTGAATTTGTGAAACTACCTGGTGATAGGGGTTGACGAAGCCCCTATTTTCATGTAAAATGCAATTTGTTGTATTTGTGGACTTCCACACTGCAACCGCACGGGCCAAGTTCCTAAGCGTGAGTTATCACCACTTGTTCTCGGCGAGTCTAAGTTATTACCAAATTGAAGGAGGTGCACATACATGTACGCAATTATTGTAACGGGCGGTAAGCAATACCGTGTTCAACAAGGCGAAGCTGTTTACGTTGAAAAGCTTGATGCTAAGGCTGGCGACAAGGTCACTTTTGACCAAGTTGTTTTCGTTGGCGGCGACACGACCAAGGTTGGTGCTCCATTAGTTGATGGTGCGTCAGTTTCTGGTACTGTTGAAAAGCAAGGCCGTGAAAAGAAGGTTATTACCTTCAAGTACAAGGCTAAGAAGGGTCAACACACCAAAGTTGGTCATCGTCAACCATATACCAAGGTTGTTATTGATACTATCAACGCTTAATGTAGGTGATTGATCTTGATTCAAGCGACATTTGACTACGACAACGGCAGCCGGATCATTGGCTTTAAACTTACCGGTCACGCGGATAGCGCGCCCTATGGCAGCGATATCGTGTGTGCTGCGGTTTCGGCACTGAGCATTAGTGCCGTGAATGGGTTGTCAACGGTTGCGGAAATTACCCCAGTGGTGGTTTCCAAGAATGACGAGGGCGGTTTTTTAAGCCTCCGGATGCCACCAGTTGATGACTACATGCAAGACCGAATCAGTCAGGCTCTGTTACAAAGCTTCTTAAATGGACTTTTAGATGTCGAAAAACAATATTCTGAGTATCTTCGGATCTCATAAACTACCAATATGGAGGTGAAACGTAATGTTAGAAATGAATTTACAATTCTTCTCTCACCATAAAGGGGGCGGTTCTACTGCCAACGGTCGTGATTCTGCTGGGCGTCGTCTCGGTACGAAGGCTGCTGACGGTTCAACTGTAACCAGCGGTTCAATTCTTTATCGTCAACGCGGGACGCACATCTATCCAGGTGCCAACGTACTTCGTGGTAAAGACGATACACTTTTTGCAAAGGTTGACGGTGTCGTTCGCTTCGAACGTAAGGGTCGCGATAAGCGCCAAGTATCCGTTTACCCTGCATCAGATGTTGCTGCACGTTAATCACAACATTTATCAAAAAGGCCCCGCGGGGTCTTTTTGTTTGTCAAAAAATATCCATGGGTCATGAATCGGAGGCGGATTGTTATGCAGGCAAGAATAGCAAAATTGCAAGCAAAATTTGATGAACTGCGAATCGATGGTTTTTTGGTCACAAACGCGGTCAACTTAAAGTATCTCATGAATTTTGACGGGTTACCCGGTGACGGTGTGGCAGTCATCACTAAGACCAAGGCATTCTTAATCACCGATGCGCGCTACGATGTTGAATTACGCAGTCAGCACCCCGACTATGACCTGATTATTACCCGGTATTACTTAAAAGAAGCCGCCAAAGTGGTTGCAGATCAGAAGGTGACTGTCCTAGGGTTTGAAGATGATCTGCCATACTTTGACTATGATCAGATCGATGAACAGATGACTTCAGATATTGTGCCCTTTACGGGTCTGGTTGACCAGATGCGCTGGGTCAAAGATGACGCTGAGCTTGCCGCACTCAAACAGGCGGCTGAGTTGACATCTGATGGGTTAATGAAAACAATTGAGACGCTCCACACTGGTCAGACTGAACGTGAGGTTGCCAATCAACTTGATGCGACAATGCGCCAACTGGGCGCGACTGGTGAAAGCTTTGCAACCATTGTTGCCAGCGGCTACCGGTCAGCGTTGCCGCACGGTGCTGCCAGCAACAAACAGCTAAAGGCTGGGGAGCTTATTACCATTGACTGCGGTTACTATTTCGATGGTTATACGTCGGACATTACCCGAACGGTTGCTTTGGGAGATCCCGGTGAAAAATTACAACGGGTCTACAAAGTGGTACAAGACGCGCAGCAAGCCATCATTGATGCCGTCCAAGATGGTGTTTCGGGTAAGCATTTAGACAAGGTAGGCCGGGCACTCATCACTGATGCGGGTTACGGCCCCGAATTTAACCATGGTACGGGTCACGGCATCGGTCTTGATATTCATGAAGGGCCGGCGCTTTCGACCCGGTCAGAGGACCTGATGCACACTAACAATGTGATCACGGTGGAACCCGGTATTTATTTAACTGATCTCGGTGGTGTTCGTATCGAAGACGACATTTTGGTCACACCTACGCGGGGTGTTCGTTTAACAACGGCGCCACGGGACCTATTAATCGTTTAAATAATAGAATAATTTAGCGGTCTAGCTTGCATTTAGGTGGGCTTAATTGCTATGATGGTAAAGGAAAAATTAGGAGGACTATCGTATGGCTATTTCTACAGCAGATTTTAAAAACGGTTTAACAATTGAAGTTGACAACGCAATTTGGCGGATCATTGAATTCCAACACGTCAAGCCTGGTAAGGGTGGCGCTTTTGTGCGTTCTAAGTTAAAGAACTTGCGGACGGGTGCCGTTCAAGAAAAGACGTTCCGTGCTGGTGCTAAGATGGAACAAGCCCCAATCAACCAACGTAAGATGCAATACTTATACGCTGATGGCGATTCACGGGTGTTCATGGACACTGATAACTACGAACAAATCGCCGTTCCTGACGAACAAATCAAAGATCAATTAGTATACTTGCAAGAAAACATGGAAGTTACTTTGATCCAATACGGTTCAGAAACTTTGGGTATTGAAGTACCCAACACCGTTGTTTTGACAGTTACTGCTACTGAACCTGGTATCAAGGGGAACACTGCTTCTGGCGGTTCAAAGCCTGCTACTATGGATACTGGTTTGATCGTTCAAGTGCCATTCTTTGTTAACGAAGGCGACAAGCTGACCATTAACACAACTGACGGCACTTACATTTCACGTGCATAATTAACGTTTTTTAACGTTTATTTGAAACGGAGGTTCATTAATTGGCTGAAGATACAAACATTACTTTAACAGCAGACGAACCCTCACTTGGCAATATTGAAATTGCGCCACAAGTGTTAGAAATCATTGCTGGCATCGCCGCAAACGATGTTGACGGTGTGGCCCGGATGCGCGGCTCACTAGCTAATAGTGTGAATGAACTGTTTGGTCGTAAGGAGCGCGGCAAGGGCGTTAAGCTCTCACTGTCTGACGATGACCTGCGAGTGGACGTTTACGTTTACCTTGACTACGGCGTTTCAGTGCCGAAGGTGGCGCTGGCTATTCAGGAACAAGTCAAGCAGCAGCTGCTCTTTATGACGGATCTCCACTTGAGTGAAGTCAACGTTCATGTTGAGGGTGTCATCCCTGAAAAAACAACTCAGGCGGTGGATCCAAACAACTTGTTTGATGACGATGATGAAAGTGAAGATGGTGAAAACAAGTGACGCAAGAATTAAACAGACACGATATCCGAATTCGCGCTTTTCAGACCTTGTTTGCGCTGAACGCGAATCCAGAGGCTGATAAGCAGGTGTTGTATCAACAATTGCTGACTGATGATGGCAAGCTTGAGTTGAAGGTTCCTGCTTACTTGGATGAACTGGTGTCGGGTGTTTTGGACAATCAAGCTGCGTTAGATGAAAAAATCAAGCAGTATTTGATGCAGGGTTGGACACTCTCACGAATTGCTAAAACGGATCTGGTTATTCTCAGGCTTGCGTTTTTTGAGATGGATAACGAACCCGATATTCCCAAACGTGTGGCGCTTAACGAGGCACTTGAACTGGCCAAACAGTTCAGCGACGACCGTTCACGCCGATTTATTAACGGTGTGCTCGCGCATGAAGTCGAGTCAAATTAAGGGCAACACACGAATAAAAAGACCTTTCTCTTAGTCCAGAAGGTCTTTTTTTGTTTCTCAGTATTGGAAACGTTTTCTAATAAACGATGACTCTTGATAAGGAGAATTTTGGTTGCGATTGGCGGATCTTCTTGCCTGAAAGTGCCTTGGCGTCGTCTTCACATCGAGTCAACTTCAAAAAGAACGCCTGTAACCCACGATGGGAGCTGAACTCAACGCTGGAATATGCTAAAATATTCAATATTAGTATGCAGAGAAAAGAGAATAATAATTGAAGCGAGGGTGATTGATGTGGGAGAAATCGTTGATGGTAAACGTGTCGCCAGCGACATTAACGCGCAAACAAAATTAGCAGTCGAAGGTTTAAAAAAAAGAGGCATCGTGCCGACGCTTGTCGTAGTTATTGTTGGTGAGGACAATGCTAGTAAAATTTACGTCCGAAATAAGCATCGTAAGGCCGTTCAACTGGGAATCAACTCAGTTGTGCGTCAGTTGCCAGCGGACACGACACAGGACGAGTTATTAGCCGTTATTGCCGACTATAATCAGGATCCAACGGTCCATGCGCTGATGGTGCAGTCGCCGCTGCCTTCACAAATTGATGAACCCGCAATCACGCGCGCCATTTCCCCTGTGAAGGATGTTGATGGGTTTCATCCAATCAACGTGGGCAAGCTGCTGACGAATGCGCAATTGAATTTTCCGGTTTCTTGTACCCCTAAGGGCATCATGAGCATGCTGCGGGCATATAACGTGCCGCTGGAGGGCGCCCACGCGGTCATTGTTGGCCGGTCAAACATCGTGGGTCGACCAATGGCCGCCCTGCTGTTAAACGCTAACGCGACTGTGACGATTGCCCATCATCATTCGGGGGATCTCTCACGGTATACAAAAACGGCAGACATTCTGGTCGTGGCTACAGGTATCGCGCATTTGATCAAACGTGAGGATGTGAAACCCGGGGCAACGGTGATTGATGTCGGCATGGATCGCGGCGCGGACGGCAAGTTGACGGGGGACGTTGACTTTGACAGCGTCAAGGATGTTGCTGGTTTGATCACACCGGTGCCTGGCGGTGTCGGCCCTATGACGATTGCAACCCTGCTGCAACAGACTGTTGAATTAGCTAAATGGAGTGACTAATTTGGAACCAAGTGACTATTTAACCGTGACTGCGTTAACGGCGTACATCAAGCGAAAATTTGATAATGATCCCTACCTTGGCAGAATTTATTTAACGGGTGAAATTTCGAACTTTCGGTTGCGCCGCAATGCTCACCAGTACTTTAGTTTGAAGGATGACCATGCAAAAATCAGTGCCATCATGTTTAAATCCGCGTTCAGCAAGATCAAGTTCATGCCGGAAGAGGGGATGAAGGTGCTGGTTACAGGCCGCATCTCGTTGTATGAACCCAGCGGCAGTTATCAGATCTACGTGGATCACATGGAACCAGACGGCGTGGGTCAATTTTATCAAGCCTATGAACAACTGAAGAAAAAACTTTCAGAAGAGGGCTTGTTTTCAGCACCAAAAAAACCGTTACCGCGGTTTCCAAGACGGATCGCCGTTGTGACCAGTCCCAGTGGGTCAGTGATTCGTGACATTATTACCACAACGCGGCGCCGGTATCCGATTGCCCAGATCGTGCTGTTTCCCGCACTCGTGCAGGGTAACGAAGCGGCGCCAGATATTGTGCGCCAGATCAATCGTGCGAACCAGATCGGCGACTTTGACACGCTCATTATTGGCCGGGGCGGCGGGTCGATTGAAGACTTGTGGCCGTTTAACGAAGAAACAGTTGCCCGGGCGATTTTTGCCAGTCAGATTCCCGTTATTTCATCAGTTGGTCACGAAACAGATACTACGATTGCCGATCTGGTGGCCGATGTCCGTGCCGCAACACCGACCGCTGCTGGTGAACTGGCAGTGCCAGTCCTAAGTGACGTGCTGTTAGAGATTGGGCAGGATCGCGTTCGGTTATTGAACGCGTTTCGCCACGAACTGTCATTACTGCAAGAACGGTTAAGCAAACTCAAGGCAACATACGTCTTTGAACAACCGGAACGCCTTTACGAAGGGTACAGTCAAAAAGTCGATCAACTCAGTCAGCAGCTCGAGCAGACCATGACCCATCGTCTGACACTGACACAGACCCAACTGACAGCTGACCACGACCGGTTGCTGGCGGCAACGCCGGCAACTCAGGTGAAGCAACTGGCACAAACAAGCAAGGACCTGCAAGCGCGGTTGAATCGCGGGGCTAAACAGACACTGTTGAATCACAGACAGCACCTGAGCCAGTTAGCGCAATCGCTGGACTTCTTAAGTCCCTTGAAAGTCATGGGCAGAGGATACAGCTACGTCACTAGTGACGATAAAGTACTGGCCAGCACCGCGGACCTGTCGCTTAACGAAACGGTGACCATGCATTTTAAAGACGGCCAGGCCACCGCAGAAATTACTGACATTCAAACTACTAAAAAGGACTGATAATGGTGAGTCAAGACGCAAATGAAACACCAACTTTTGAAGAGAATTTAACCCAGCTCGAACAGATCGTCACCGAACTGGAAAAGGGCAATGTGCCGCTGGAACAGGCACTGTCACAGTTCAAACAGGGCGTTGAACTGAGTCATGCGCTCCAAACAAAATTGACCGAGGCTGAAAAGACCTTAGCTGAAATGATGAAGGATGATGACCAAACGGTGGCCTTTGAAAAATCCGGGGAGTCTGACAGCAATGACGATCACTAAACAATTAGCTGACTTTGAAGCGCTGTACCGGCCGCAGATCAATACTTACCTGAAAGAGAATCTGCCAAAGGATGTGGATCAAACGATTCTGTCCGATGCAATGGCCTATTCAGTTAACGCTGGCGGTAAACGATTGCGGCCACTGTTGACTTTGGCCGTTTTGGTGGCTTCGGGCCATGCAGACATAACAGCGGACCAGTTACGAGCTGCCGGCGCTCTGGAGCTCCTGCATACTTATTCACTGATTCATGACGACCTGCCGGCCATGGACAACGATGACCTGCGGCGTGGTGTGGCCACGAACCACGTCAAGTTTGGTGCCGGCATGGCGACCCTTGCTGGCGATGGTTTGCTGACGCTGGCTTTTCAATGGCTGGTGGACAATCAGCTGCCCGAATCCCAGAAAACGGCGCTCGTGGCTGCTCTGGCAGTTAATGCTGGCCCTAGTGGGATGGTTGCAGGCCAAGCGGATGACATTTCTAACGAACATCACCAGCTTGATCTGCCAGCACTGGAAAATCTGCACCGCCATAAAACAGGCGCTCTGTTGCACTATGCGGTTCAGGCTGGCTGCATTCTTGCGAAAACGACGCCTGACGAGACCAAAGCACTGCTGCATTTTGCGGACCAATTTGGCCTAGCCTTTCAGATTTACGATGATCTGCTTGACGTGACCTCTACGGCTGAGCAGCTTGGCAAACGTGTGCACAAGGATGCGCAGGAAGCCAAGAACACGTACCCGTCGCTCTTTGGCGTTGACGGCACAAAGACCCGTCTTGCCGCTGTGGTCGCGGACGCACAGGCAGCATTGGTGCCGTTACAGCAGGACTCACAGCTGGATGTCTCGTTACTGGCCGCATTTTTAAGTTATTTTCAGATCGAAGGATAGGTGCCGCAATGGAAAAACAACGAGTTGATGTTTTACTCGTCACACAGGGGTTATTTGAGACCCGCGAAAAAGCAAAACGCGCTGTCATGGCGGGTGAAGTACTTGGCAACAATGAAGAACGATTAGATAAACCCGGGGTCAAGATCCCAATTGATACTGATCTGCATATTAAAGGCAAACCCTTGCCGTATGTGAGCCGCGGCGGCTTAAAACTGGCCAAGGCGCTCAAGGTGTTTGATATCAGCGTCCAGGACAAGATCGTTTTGGATATCGGTTCTTCCACTGGCGGATTCACGGACGTGATGCTTCAAAATGGTGCAAAATTGTCCTACGCACTCGATGTTGGGAGCAATCAGCTCGTCTGGAAACTACGTCAGGATGAGCGCGTGGTGGTCATGGAACACACGAACTTTCGGTACAGTCAACCGGATGGCTTTACGAACGGACAGCCCGCGTTCTCCTCGATCGATGTCTCCTTTATTTCGCTGTCACTGATCTTGCCGCCGCTGAAACAGATCTTAATTCCTGATGGCGACGTGGTGGCGCTGATCAAACCCCAATTTGAAGCTGGGCGCGAGTACGTGGGTAAGCACGGCATCATCAAGGACCCCAAAGTGCATGAAATGGTCATCAACAAGGTCATTCAATTGGCATTGGACAGCGGGTTTAGTGTCATGAATCTTGATTTTTCGCCAATTACCGGCGGCGAAGGAAATATTGAATTCTTAGTTCATTTAAAATCGGTGGCCAGTGCGCCAACTGTGGCGGAATCAGTTGTGCCAGCTGAAACGGTGGCCGATGCACATCGTATATTAAATGCATAAAAATCACAAACTACTTTTAAAATGGATTGAAAGGGGTTATCATAGGTACTAAATTGATTGAAAACGTAGGGAGATGGCCACATGAAAAAGCAGGATCGTCAGCGTTTAATCCGGCAATTACTTAGCACACAAGACATTGAGCGCCAAGAAGACTTCGTGAAACTACTAGAAGAACAAAATATTCATGTGACCCAGGCGACCATTTCACGGGATATTAAGGAAATGCAGCTCGTTAAAGTGCCATCGATCTCCGGCGGCTATCGGTATAACATGCCGATTCAAAAAAAGCTGGACACTAAGAAAAAACTCAAACGGACATTGCGTGACGCATACGTTAGTTTTAGTGTTCAGGGCAAGGATACCTTCTTGAAGGTGCTGCCTGGGAACGGCCCAGCAATTGCATCGCTGATCGACCAGATGAAGTATGATTTTGTGTTTGGCACGATCGGTGATGATGAAACGGTGCTGACCATCTGTAAGAGTGATGAGGGCGCCGTAGCCTTGCAGGAAGTTGTCGATGATTTATTGAAATAAGAACGGGTTAGATTTTACGGCAAGGTAAAATCTGGCTCGTTTTCCATTATTAAGCCTGATCTATCGCTATCAACGCGTAAGGAGGTAAACGATTGTTACAGGAACTCTCAATTAAAAACTTCGCGATCATCGCGAGTCTGGACGTTGAATTTGAAAATGGCATGACGGTTCTGACCGGTGAGACCGGGGCCGGGAAATCGATTATTATTGATGCGGTCGGTCTGTTGGCCGGGGGCAGAGGATCCCAGCATTTTGTCCGGACTGGTGCAGACAAAGCTGTGATCCAGGGCGCGTTTATTTTTCCGAAAGACGGCGCGACTTACCATATGCTGGATGACCTGGGTATCGATTACGATGATGGGGCCATTATCCTGCAGCGCGAAATTTATCGCAGCGGCCGTAATATCTGTCGGGTGAACGGCATGCTGGTCAACACGAGTACGTTAAAGGAACTTGGCGAGACAATCGTTGATATTCACGGCCAAAACGAACACCAGGAGTTAATGCAGCCGGATAAGCATTTGCGGCTTCTGGATGAGTTTGGTGGTAAGCCCGTGGCAAAACTTCGCCAGGACTATCACACAGCCTATGACCAGTATCAACACCTGCACCAAGCCATGGTGGAACGCAATACACACCGTAATGAATGGGCGCAGAGGTTGGACATGCTGCGCTTTCAGGTTGGCGAGATCAAGGATGCTGACTTGAAACCGGATGAGGAAGCACAACTGACCCAGCAGCGTGACCGGCTGATGAATTTTCAAAAGATCAACACCGCGCTGCAGGAAAGTTTTCTTGCGCTGAACGGTGATGAAGAGGCGCCTGGAGCCTTAGATTTAAGTGGTCAGGCAATGAACGCGCTGGCCAATATTACCACCCTGGACCCGGAATATGAAAAATTACATGATGCGTTATCCTCAGCCTACTACGCGTTGCAGGATGCTTCCGGCGAACTGTCACGCCAGGCAGATCTGATGGAGTGGGACGAAAATAAACTCGATGAGATCGAACAACGCTTGGAAGTTATTCACCAGTTAAAGCGTAAGTATGGCGACTCTGAGGATCAGATCCTGACGTATTTTGATAAAATCAGTCACGAGTTGACGGACATGGAAGCAGCTGAACTTGATGAAGGTGACCTGGACGCGCAACTGACCAAGCAGGAGACCCACTTGACGTCGCTTGGCAAGCAGTTGTCTAAGCAGCGGCATCAGATTGCTAAAAAACTGGAAGTTGCCGTCAAGGGGGAACTTGGCGATCTTTACATGGCTAAGACGGTGTTTCAGGTGCGGTTTAAAACACTTGGTGAGCATCAATTTTACGCCACCGGCTTGGATGATGTTGAGTTCTATATTCAACCAAATCCTGGTGAGGAGATTCGCCCACTGGCAAAGATTGCGTCCGGCGGGGAGCTGTCACGACTAATGCTGGCATTAAAGACGATCTTCTCCCAATCACAGGGTGTCACCTCAATCATTTTTGATGAAGTTGATACCGGTGTTTCTGGTCGGGTGGCGCAGGCCATCGCGGAAAAGATCAGCGGTATTGCCCGAAATTCTCAGGTATTGTGTATCACACATTTGCCGCAAGTTGCTGCCATGAGTGATCACCACTACTTTATTGCTAAAGAGGTTATCGGCAAACGAACGGAAACCCATATTCAACGCCTTGATAACCAGGGACGGGTCACGGAACTGGCACGGATGCTAGCCGGAACGACGGTTACAGCGTTAACGCTCGATCATGCTCAGGAACTGTTGAATATGGCCAGCGATGAAAAGAAGACGGCACGTTAATACATTAAAAATAACACAGCACAAAACATCAAAAAAACTGCACTCGAGACTCTGATTTTAGAGTTGGGTGCAGTTTTTATTTGGTTTCGTAAATAGTACCTAATGATTACCGGGATTAGAAAATTTAAAATTAATAGTCAAGTCGAGAAATAAACTGGATCTGGTTGAGGTGGGCGACACTCGTCACCGCGTCATGCGGCATTGTCACCAAGACGGTGTTTTTCGGGCCGCGTTTGAGATAGCCCGTCATGGTTGTTTCAGGGTCGCCTGCGAGGGTCAATTGAACGCGGTAGTGGCGCGTAATGGCCTGATCAATGAAGTATTGCTGCTGTTGTTCCGGCATAGTGCTTGGCTGATCAAGCGCGAGAAATTGGCGGTAGCCAGCATTAAGTTGTGTTGATATCTTTTTAAGAGCGGATGTTTCAGTTGTCATGATTATCACCTCGAACATTTGTTTGCATAACCTATTATACGAACTAATGTTTGGTTTGACAACTCTTTTTTGA
Organism: Secundilactobacillus collinoides DSM 20515 = JCM 1123; assembly: GCF_001435975.1. Lineage (GTDB taxonomy): Bacteria > Bacillota > Bacilli > Lactobacillales > Lactobacillaceae > Secundilactobacillus > Secundilactobacillus collinoides. The sequence continues at coordinate 297,831 of NZ_AYYR01000013.1, read as the reverse complement.
AATTATTTTTGTTTTGTTGCGCAAAACCCACGAATAGCGCTTGCCAAAGGGTATTAGAACGTGCGATAATAATTTTTATTATCACTTAAAATATTAAGGGGATCTCGATCAATGACAAAACGAGGAATGCTGATTGTCCTGTCTGGCCCGTCCGGCGTCGGTAAAGGTACCGTTCGCAAGGCGCTGTTTGATGAGGGCGACACCGACTTTCAATACTCTATTTCAATGACCACCCGCCAACCTCGGGAAGGCGAAAAAAACGGTGTTGACTACTTTTTTGTTTCGAAAGAACAGTTTGAGGATAATATCCAAAATGGTGAAATGCTAGAATACGCCAAATACGTTGACAATTACTATGGCACACCATTAAACTATGTTAATGAGACCTTGGATTCTGGCAAGGACGTTTTTTTGGAAATTGAAGTCAATGGTGCTATGCAAGTTCGGGCAAATTGTCCCGACGCAGTCTTCGTCTTCCTGACACCGCCTGATCTGATGGAATTGAAACACCGGTTGATCAATCGCGGCACTGAAGACATTGAGGTCATCAATGCCCGAATCAAAAAAGCCGTTGGCGAGATCAAAATGATGCGTAATTACGATTATGCGGTTGTTAATGATGAAGTTGAAAACGCCGTTACCAGCATTCGAACAATCATCCGCTCCGAACGGTTGCGGGTGACGCGCGTGATGCCTGACTACGAACAAATGATTGGAGAAGATGATTAATTATGTTACTTTACCCATCAGTTGATGATTTACTAGAACGTGTTGATTCACGTTACTCATTAATTATGTTAGCAAGCAAGCGGGCCCATGAATTGGACGCTGGTGCTAAGCCTCTGTTGGCTGAGTACAAGTCGCCAAAGACCATTGGCCGTGCATTGGAAGAAATCGCAGCCGGCAAGGTTATGATCGACCCAGATAACGAGGAACAGATTTAAAATAACGATCTAGAGATGATCCTTAGTAGTAAAGCACCACACGTAAGAGCGGAGAGGCCGACAGTTTTGTCATCGCTTCTTCGTTTTTTTGTGGACGTACCGTTTTCAACGACTGTCGCCTAATGGTGTGACTATTTTAGTGGTCAGGCACGTCTTTAAGAACCATTTCATTGTTTTACTCATCACATATAAGAATCCCAAATGTTAGAACTGTGACCAGCGGCAATTTCTTGGTACAATGAATACTAACAAGGCTCAACGGAGGCATCAGCATGTTAAACGATAAAAATGTGGCGCTCTATGTCACTGGCAGCATCGCTGCCTACAAATCTCTATACTTAACGCGTCTGCTCGTCAAGGCGGGCGCCCGTGTGCGGGTTGTGATGACGACTGCCGCCCAGGCGTTTGTGACACCCATGAGTTTTCAGGTTCTCTCCAAAAATCAGGTCCTGACTTCGGCGTTTGACAGTAAGACCCCAACCGCAGTTGACCATATCGAACTTGCGGATTGGACAGATTACGCAATTGTTGCGCCGGCCAGCGCCGATATTATCGGCAAACTAGCCAACGGGATTGCTGACGATATGGCCAGCCTGACGTTAATGGCGACGACGGCACCAATATTATTGGCCCCAGCCATGAATGAACACATGTTGAATCAGCCGGCAGTGCAGCATAATCTTAATACCTTAACAACCAACGGGGTCCATTTCGTGGCACCGGGAACAGGATTTTTAGCTGAAGGATACGAAGGTAAGGGCCGGATGGCTGAACCCGACACGATTTTAGCTGAGCTGCAGCTCCTATCCCGCCCCAAGACAGTGTTCAGTGGCAAGAACGTGCTGGTCACTGCTGGCGGGACCCGTGAACGAATCGACCCGGTGCGGTTTATTACAAACGATTCGTCTGGTAAAATGGGCTATGCAATCGCGGCTGAACTCGTGAATCGCGGGGCGAATGTGACGCTGATCTCTGCGCCAACTAGGCTGACCGTGCCAAATGGCACTCACCTGGTACCGGTGACGACGACCGAAGACCTTGCGGATGCCGTTGTGCACCATTTTCCCAAGGCAGATATTTTAGTCATGGCGGCCGCAGTAGCTGATTTTCGTCCCAAAACGAGCGTGGATCAAAAAATTAAAAAAACGGCAGATAATGACGAAATGACATTATCGTTGGTAAAAACAACGGATATTCTAAAAACAGCAGCGAGCCTTAAACAGCCGGGACAATTGACCGTCGGCTTTGCTGCGGAAACACAAAATTTAATCACTAACGCAACGAAAAAGTTGACGAGTAAACAGCTTGACCTGCTGGTAGCAAACGATGTTTCCCAGCCTGGTGTCGGCTTCAACGGCGACACCAATCAGGTGACGATTCTCAGCCGGGACAAAACACCGGTGCAGACTGCGCTCGTTTCGAAGACCGCGGTTGCCGCGACCGTCGTTGACGAACTCGCACGCTTAGTAGACACAAAAGAGGGATAGGATGCCAGAGGTTGCAGAAGTCATTGTTGACGTGCCAACGATGCAAACAAACACGCCGTATTCATACTTGATTCCGGCAACGCTGACCACCCCGTTGTTGCCGGGAATGCGCGTTATCGTGCCCTTTGGTAACGGGAGTCGTAAAGTGCAGGGCTTTGTTTGGCGCGTGCATGAGTTAGTTTCGACCGAACATGAGTTAAAGACTATCGATAGTGTGATGGACCTGAGTCCTGTTTTAAATCAAGAATTGATGGCAATGGCGGAATGGCTGGCCAGCACGACCTATGCGTTTACCATCAGTGTTTTGCTGACAATGCTGCCCAACGCGTTAAAGGCCGCCTATGAAAAATGGGCAACGCCGGGAGAGCAGCTATCAACAGCAACCCGGCAACGCTTATTTGGTGACCAATCTCGGCTGGAATTGACTGATAAATTACCAACGGCTCAGTTCAATGAATTAATGAGTCTGTATCGGAAACACGCCATCAACGTGACGTATGAGGTTAAAAGCAAGGGCCACGCCAAATTAGTGACGATGGTCAAACCGGCACTGCCAAAGGCGGACCTTGAAGCAGCAAAATCAAAATTGCGGGTCACGGCGGTAAAGCAGGCTGACCTGCTGGATCATTTAATGGTGCAAACTGAGCCGGTCAGCCAACCGGCTCTCGAAAAACAGTTAGGCGTTACAAGTGCCGTTATCAAAGGTGCTGCCGATAAAGGCTGGCTGACCCGTTATCAAACGGAGGTTTATCGTGATCCCCTAAGCAATGCGGTGGTGAAGACCCAACCGTTAAAATTGAATGACGCCCAGCAAACTGCTGTGGCGGCCATTTGCCGGGCAACGGATGAACAGCAAGAGACCACCTTCCTTTTGGAAGGGGTGACGGGCAGCGGGAAGACTGAAGTGTACCTGCAGGCCATTGCCAACGCCCTTGAACAGGGTAAAAATGCGTTGATGCTGGTTCCCGAGATTTCACTGACACCGCAGATTGTCGGCCGGGTCCGCGGCCGTTTTGGCAAAGCGGTGGCAGTGCTGCACAGCGGGTTGTCCGCTGGGGAACGTTTCGATGAGTGGCGCCGGATCGACCGTGGCGAAGCACGTGTCGTAGTCGGCGCGCGCTCAGCGGTGTTTGCACCATTGACCAACATTGGCGTGATCATCATGGACGAGGAACATGAAGCTAGTTATAAACAGGATGATAATCCGCGCTACCACGCACGAGATGTGGCCTTGTGGCGCAGTCGTTATCACCACTGCCCGGTTGTCTTGGGCAGTGCAACACCGTCGCTTGAAAGCCGGGCCCGTGCTCAGAAAAATCGTTACCAGCGTCTATTACTGCCGACGCGGGTGAATGAGCAGGCGCTGCCGAAGGTCACCATCGTGGATATGACTCAGGAATTGCAGCAACATGCTGAAAGCACGTTTTCGACACCGCTGATGACCGCCATTAATGACCGGTTGGCCCGTGGCGAACAATCGCTTTTAATGTTGAATCGGCGCGGCTTTTCATCCTTTGTGATGTGCCGGGATTGCGGTTTTGTACTGAAATGTCCAAACTGTGACATTTCACTGACGCTTCATATGGATACGCACAGCATGAAGTGTCACTATTGCGGCCATGAAGAACCGATTCCACAAGTTTGTCCTAACTGTCACAGCCGCCATATTCGCTACTATGGGACGGGCACGCAAAAAGTTGAAGCGGAATTAAAACAATTATTGCCAAATGCACGTATTTTACGGATGGACGTTGATACAACCCGGCGTAAGGGCGCTCACGAACGCCTCTTGCGGCAGTTTGGCAACCATGAGGCCGATATTCTGCTGGGGACGCAAATGATCGCTAAGGGTCTGGATTTTCCAGATGTCACGCTGGTTGGTGTGCTGAATGCCGATACGGCGCTTGGCATGCCGGATTTTCGTTCCAGTGAACGGACGTTCCAGCTGCTGACACAGGTCAGCGGACGGGCTGGACGGGCTCAGAAACCTGGTCAGGTCTTTATTCAGACGTACAACCCGGATCACTACGCAATTCAGCTGGCAAAGTCACAGGACTATGAGCGGTTCTTTGTGACCGAAATGAAGTTACGGCATCAGGGAAACTACCCGCCATACTATTTTGCGGTCAAGCTGACCGCTAGCGACGTTGAAGAACGTGTCGCGGCGACCGCCATTCATAAGATAGCGGCCGAGCTGCAGGCCGGGCTGAGTCAACATGCCATCATCCTCGGGCCAACGCCCAGCGCCATTGCACGGGTTAACAAACGTTACTATTATCAACTCGTTATTAAGTACAAGCAGGAGCCGCAATTGTCGGCGCTGCTCTTTAAATTATTAAATCAAGCCCAAAAAGCGCGCAAGGGATTGCAGATTGCAATCGACAATAACCCAATGAGTTTTATGTAAAAGGAGAAATTTAATGACTTCAATCGTATTTATGGGGACCCCGGAATTCTCGGCGCCAATCCTACAAAGCCTAGTGGACAAAGGTTATGACGTAAAGGCAGTCGTCACCCAGCCCGACCGTCCCGTTGGCCGTAAACATGTGCTTACAGCCTCACCTGTCAAAAAAGTGGCGGTGGCAAACAATATTTTAGTGCTTCAACCAGAAAAAATCAGCGGTAGTGATGAAATGGCAAAGGTCATCGACATTGCGCCGGATCTGATCGTGACGGCAGCGTTTGGCCAATTTTTGCCAAATAAACTGCTTGCGTCAGTAAAAGTGGCAGCTATCAACGTTCACGCTTCGTTACTGCCGAAGTATCGCGGCGGTGCCCCAGTGCACTATGCGGTCATGAATAATGATGATGAGACCGGTGTCTCAATCATTTACATGGTCAAAAAGATGGATGCTGGCGATGTAATCAGTCAGCGTGCGATTCCTATTGAGAAGACGGATGATGTGGGCAGCATGTTTGACAAGTTGAGTCTGCTTGGTCGGGACCTGTTACTGGAAACGATTCCTAACATTTTGAGCGGCAATATTTCACCGGTGCCGCAAGACGAGGGCAAAGTGACCTTTTCACCGACCATTAAACCTGAACAAGAAGAAGTTGATTTTAGTCAACCAGCAGAATTAGTGGATGCCAAGATTCGCGGTTTACGACCGTTTCCGTCGTCCTACATTATTTTGGCAGGCACGAGAACCAAACTCTGGGACGTGACCGTTCTGGATGAAAAGACTGATTTAGCAGCCGGAAGAGTTGTGCGGCGTGGCAAACACGAACTTGTTTTGTCAACCGGCGCCCATGGCACGATCAGCGTCAACAAACTACAGCCGGCTGGCAAGCCGAAACAGTCAGTGACTGATTTTCTAAACGGTACGGAAGACGCCTTAACCATCGGCGAGCAGGTGGTTGACCTATGACAACACCTGATCAAAATCCACGTTCACTAGCGGTAACCGCCCTGATGCGTATTCAAAAGGGTGCTTATTCTAATTTGCAACTGAACCAGATATTGGACGATGCCCATCTGGAGACGTGCGATGCCAATTTACTCACAAACATTGTTTACGGTGTTATTCAACATGAGTTGACGATTGATTATCAATTGAAACCGTTTATTAAAAAACCAAACAAATTACAACCCTGGGTCAAAGTGCTGCTTGAAACGGCTATCTACCAGTGGCAATATCTGGAACGTGTTCCAAAGCGGGCGATTTTTAACGAAACAATCAATATCGCTAAGGTTCGCGGACATGAGGGGATTCGACGGTTTGTGACGGGGGTTTTGCACCAAATGGACCGAACCGGGTTGCCAGATCCAGCTGAGATCACGGACCGAACGCAACGCTGGTCGATCCAGTACTCGGTACCGGAATGGCTGATCACAACGCTGATCGACCAGCGCGGTGCTGAAAAAACTGAGGCCATTTTAAACGTGATCAATCAGCCGGCGAACCAGTCCGTTCGGGTCAATCGCACCCGGTTAACTGTGGCTGAAGCAACCGCCCAGCTGACGGCAGACGGGTATGATGTCACGCCAAGTGCCGTAAGTGAAAACGGTCTTGTTCTACACGGCAAACCGGCCAATCATTCGGAACTGTTTAAACGCGGTGACATCACGATTCAAGATGAAAGTGCCATGCTGCCGGCTGAAAGTATGCACGTGACCGCCAATCAAGAGGTGTTAGACGCCTGTGCAGCGCCTGGCGGCAAAACGGTTCAATTGGCTGAAAACGTTGATGAATCAGCCGGCGGTCAGGTTACTGCACTGGATATTCATCAGCATAAGGTTCGGTTGATCACCCAAAACGCTAAGCGGATGGGCCTCAGCGACCGAGTCGATGCCCTGACACTGGACGCACGCAAGGTTGACGATGTCTTTGCTGACGGGATGTTTGACCAGATTCTAGTCGATGCACCTTGTTCAGGGATTGGCCTTGTTCGACGAAAACCTGAGATCCGTTATGAAAAACAACTACGTGATTCTGAGGCGTTAGCAAAAATTCAGCTGACAATTTTGGATGCCGTTGCCAATAAGGTGACAATTAACGGTATAATAACTTACAGTACCTGCACGATTTTGAATCAGGAGAATCGGGATGTGGTGGCCGCGTTCTTAGCCGACCACCCCGGCTTTATCTCCCAGCGGGTCCAAACGGCCAACGCGTTAAAGGCGGACCGTGAAAGTGATTATTTAGAAATCTATCCGGATGATTACGGGTCTGACGGCTTCTTTATCAGCCAGTTCAAACGGGTACGATGAACGGAGACAAATAACATGCAGATTGCTTATCGGACAGCGATTGGTGAACGGCGAACCGACAATGAAGACAACGTCGGGGTCTTTACCAACCAGACTGGGATAAAGCTGGCCATCATTGCGGATGGTATCGGCGGTAATCAGGGTGGTGACGTGGCGTCAGAAATGGCGGTGTTCCACCTTGGTCACGCCTTTGAAAAATCGACGATCAACGATTTTGATACCGCCTCAAAGTGGTTACAATCCCAAATTGATGAAGAAAATTCAAATATTCGTGAGCGTTCCCAGCAGTTTGTGGACCTTAAAGGCATGGGTACGACGGTCGTTTTGGCACTGATGCTGCCCAAGGAATTGATTGTTGGCAACATCGGTGACAGCCGGGCTTATTTATTGCGGCATAAAAAGTTTAACCAGGTAACGGAGGACCATTCTCTGGTCAACGAACTGGTTAAACGGGGCGAGCTGTCCAAACAGGCAGCTAAGGTTCACCCACAAAAAAACGTGATTACGCGTTCCCTTGGTGTGACTGAAAAGGTTCAGATCGATCTGCATTATCTGAAACTGAACAGCAAGGACGTTGTCCTGCTTTGTTCGGACGGACTAACGAACATGGTCAGCGATGCTGACATTCAGGCCGTTCTGCAGGGACACGAATCGCTGTTAGACAAGTGTGATCAGTTGATTGCCATGGCAAACGAAGCCGGTGGCCTTGACAACATTACGGTGGTTATCGCCGACAATGGATCGGGGGCAGCTGACTAATGCGAGCAAACTACACATTAAATGGGCGCTATCGCATCATTCGGTCCCTTGGTGAAGGCGGCATGGCTAACGTTTATTTAGCCCACGACTTGATCTTGGACCGGGATGTTTCGGTCAAGCTGCTTCGGCTTGATCTGCGTGATGACCCCAAAACAATCAAACGGTTTCAGCGTGAGGGATTGGCTGCCACTGAATTGGTGCACCCGAACATCGTCAGTGTGTACGACGTTGGTGAAGAAAACGGGATGCAGTACCTGGTCATGGAATACGTTAAGGGCATGGATCTTAAGGAATATATCAAAAAGAATTTCCCGATTCCTTACCAGGAAGTCATCAACATCATGGAGCAAGTCCTCTCCGCTGTAAAAGTGGCCCACGATCACAACATTATTCACCGTGACCTTAAACCGCAAAATATTTTAATGGACGAAAATGGTGTGGCGAAGATCACTGATTTTGGTATCGCCGTTGCACTATCGCAAAATTCACTGACCCAGACCAACACTGTGCTGGGGTCGGTCCATTATTTATCACCCGAACAGGCACGGGGTGGGATGGCCACCAAGAAGTCAGATATTTATTCGTTGGGGATCATCCTCTACGAGATGTTGACAGGTACGGTGCCCTTTAAGGGTGAAACCGCGGTTTCAATTGCCATCAAACACTTTCAGTCAGAGATTCCGTCAGTGCGTGATTTTGATCCGCGGATCCCGCAGGCACTTGAGAACGTGGTGCTGCAGGCAACGTCTAAGCGGCCAGAGGACCGTTATGCCAACGTTAAGAATATGGCGGATGACTTGGAAACATCGCTGTCCCCCCGGCGGGCCAGCGAGCCTAAATTTGTCCCGGATCATCATTCCGATAATGGTGAAACCAAGGTTCTTGATAAGGCGGCACTCCAATCGGAATTGGCTGCTCACGAGGCGGATGAGACAGATGAGAACGGCGTGAAGGTCGCTAAACCCAAAAAGAAGAAACGGCACCATCGCAAACGCTGGTGGGCGGCACTGATCGGGTTGATCTTGTTGCTGATTGCCGGCACGGTTCTGGCTTTTTGGATGGGCAGGCCGAAGTATGTTTCAGTGCCTGACGTGACGGGAATGACCGAAACAGCTGCCAAAACGAAATTATCGGCCAAGAATTTGACGGTAAATAAGGTGACGCACAAGAACAGCCGTCAGATTCGCAAAGGGCGGGTGATCAGCACAGACCCGAAGGCGAAAAAGTCGGTTGAAACGCAAAGCAACGTGATGCTGACACTCAGCAGCGGGCCAAAACTGATTAAAATCGGCAACTATGTCGGGCAATCTTACACGCGGGCAGCCTCGATATTAAGGGCCAAGGGTGTGACCGTTAAGCGTCAGAATCAGACATCAAACGACATCACAGTCGGCACGGTCATGGCTCAAAGTACCACTGCAGGAACCCGAATCGATCCTGACAGTACCACGGTAACCTTCACCGTTTCAGCGGGTCAGCGACAATTGACGTTAGCTAACCTTGTCGGCAAAACAAAGAGTCAGATTCAAAGCTACGCCAGCAAGGAGTCGTTGAACGTGTCTTTCAACTATCGTTATGCCAGCGCTAAAAAGGACAAGGCGACGAGCCAGAGTCCTGCTGCCGGCAGTCTGGTCACCGAGGGGACGACCATCGTGGTCACGTTGTCCCGGGGACCAAAGCCGACAAAACCAAAGATCGATGAATTCAGTGTGACCGTTGATATTCCGTTTGAAGCGTCGTCTGAGTCCAGCAGCTCAAGTTCTGATGACAGCAGTTCTGATTCTTCATCAGACAGCAGCAGTGCCAGTTCTGACGACTCGGCCAACGTTGTTCAGATTTACTTGCGTGACCAGGATCACAATTACCGCAGTGTATACAAACAATTAACCATTGCACAAGACACGCAGGTCAGTTTGCCATTCGCTGTTGAATCAGGGAAGAGCGGCGGTTACAAGATCGTTCGCGACGGGAAAGTGATCTTGTCAGATAATAACGTTACGAAAAATTCTCACTAATAATTACTGCATTTTAAAACCAGTTCTTCTATAATAAAGAAGCAACTGGTTTTTATTTTATTTTGAAAGGTGGCGTTGATGTGGCGGAAGGCCAAATTCGACAATCTTTAAGCGGTTTCTATGATGTCGTTACTGACGATGGTGAAACGGTTCGAACACGGGCGCGGGGTAATTTTCGAAATCGAAAGATCACCCCGTTAGTCGGTGACCGGGTATCGTTTGAGTCAAATGAGGGCAAAGATGGGTACATCTTGGCGATATTGCCAAGGCGCAACCAGTTACAGCGCCCACCCGTTGCGAACGTTGATCAAGCTATTGTGGCAACGGCAGTGAAACAGCCCGATTTTACGACCAACTTGTTGGACCGGCAATTATTAGCGCTGGAAATGGCTGATATTGAACCGGTGATCTACTTTACCAAAACGGATCTGCTGAGTGACAGTGAGTGGGCAGCGTTTGAGACGCTGACGACTGGCTATCGCAAAGCGGGGTTTCAGGTCATTTTGACCAGAGAACCGTTTAGTGAGGCAGCGTTAACTGCGGTCAAGACCGTTTTGAAGGGTAAGGTCAGTGTGATCATGGGGCAGACCGGGGCCGGAAAATCGACCCTGTTAAACCACGTGGCGCCAAATTTGAATTTAGCGACCGGGGAGATTTCGACCGCACTTAATCGGGGGCGTCATACTACCCGGCGTGTCCAGTTATTGACCGTCGCGGATGGATTGATTGCCGATACTCCTGGCTTTTCATCCTACGAAGCGTTCTCACTCACATCGAAGGAACTTGGCCAGTATTTCCCTGAATTTAAACGGGCGTCAGTTGACTGCCGTTTTCGGGGGTGCGTCCACGTGAACGAACCAGGATGCGCAGTGAAGGCACAGGTTGCTAGCGGTGAGATCATGCAGAGCCGCTACGACAATTATTTACTGTTGTACCAAACCTTGAAAAATCAAAAACCAAATTATAAGAAATGAGGGACGATTCATGATTATTGCACCATCAATTTTGAGTGCGGATTACGTAAATCTTCAAAAGGACATTGAAACAGTAGACAAGGCCGGTGCAGAATACCTGCACATCGACGTCATGGACGGCAACTTTGTGCCCGCCATTTCATATGGTCCAGGTTGGCTTAAAGCCATTCGGCCAATCACCAAGATGACGCTGGACGTTCACTTGATGGTTCAAAACCCAGAACGTTACGTGGAACAATTTGCTGAAAACGGCGCCGACATCATCGGGGTCCACGTTGAAGCAACGGCTCACATCCACCGGGCACTTCAGTTAATTAAAAATGCTGGCGCCAAGGCCGAGGTTGTTATCAATCCTGGGACACCTGTCGAGGCTATCAAACCCGTTTTGTACATGGTTGACCAAGTGCTTGTCATGACGGTCAATCCCGGGTTTGGCGGCCAAAAGTTTCTGCCTGAAACCCTTAAGAAAATTCAACAATTAGATCAGCTTAAACAAACTGAAGGCTACGACTTTGACATCGAAGTTGATGGCGGTGTAAAAGCAAACACCATTAAGGACTGTGCGGATGCGGGCGCCACGGTAGCCGTTGCTGGTTCATACATTTTTGATGCCGATGATCCAGCTGCACAAGTGGACACGCTGAAGGAAGCGACGAAGTAAAATGAGCCATCTGAACTTGCTTGTGGGCGGTCCCACCAGTGAATGGCCGGAACAACTAACCGCTGGCAAGGTCAGTGGTGATTGGATCGGCGTTGACCGTGGGACGCTGCGGCTGCTTAATATGGGAGTGACCCCATTAGTTGCCATTGGTGATTTTGATTCGCTTTCAGCAGATGAGCTGAAACGGGTCAAAACAGCGATCGGTGATATTCGCCAGGCCATTCCTGAAAAGGATGAAACTGACACAGAACTCGCCGTTACGGTGGCTCTTAAGGAGTATCAATACGACCGGTTGGACATCTACGGCGCGACCGGGGGACGGTTAGACCATTTTTTGGCTAACCTGTGGCTGGTCTTGAAACCGCGCTACCGCGATTTTGCGCCCCAGATCCGGTTTATCGACCGAACCAACACGATCACCTTCTTCCTGCCTGGTGACTATATCATTGACAAGGAAGCGGACAAGAAGTATTTGGCGTTTGTCCCGTTGGAAAAAGTTGACGGTCTGACACTGGTCGATGAAAAATACACCCTTGATCACGAGGATGTACCGTATCCGATTTCGTATGCCAGCAATGAGTTTGTTGGTCAAACGGGCAAGTTCTCGTTTGATTCCGGTTTGCTGGCCGTTATTCAGAGCCGTGATTAATAGTAAATGAAACAAACCGGTTAAGACTGGTGCAAAAGCGGACTACTTTATCAAATTCCAGGTGGATTTTGTAAAGTAGTCCGCTTTTGTGTGACTCATTTTCAGTTTGTGGTGCGCACTTCCTGTCAGTTGCTTAAAGCGCGATTTTGAATTCAGCCAGTTTATCCAGCCAGAACCTGTGATTAACGGCTGTTAGCAACCGGATAATAGCGCGATAAAAAATACCATTCGACAATCTTTGGAGGGCCATGGATATTCTGGGAGGGTCAGAACCGCGGTGTATGCTAGCTCAGTGGTTTAATAAATAAAAAACGCCGCTAGTGAGACACTAGGGCGTTTTGCACTGCGATAAAATGGCCAAACAAAAAAAGCTTGGCTAAGCCAAACTTTTTTAACTAAACACGGGTCACTTTGCCTGACTTTAAAGTCCGAGCTGAGATCCAAACCTTCTTAGGCTTGCCATCAACCAGGATACGAACTTTTTGTAAGTTTGACTTCCAAGCACGACGTGATGCGTTTAAGGCGTGAGAACGCTTGTTACCAAAGTGCGTCCGCTTGCCACTAATGAAATCTTTTGCCATGGGTAAACATCCTCCTTTAAGACTTATCTAAAATACGTTGCTTTAAGCTCACTAAAACAATTTATCATACCCGTTTTAGGAATGCAATAGTTTTCTTTCAAGTAGAAATACTTGACAGTTAAGATTGCCGGTATCATAGGGTTTCAGAATTTTTAAATTTAGCGGTCTTTTCCAATGAAAGCTGTATTCCAACCAGTCTGTTGTGCAATGCACCACAACGTTGCGTTGTATTCATTGCCGAATGTTACTATTATGACCGATTTTTTGACGGTGAGCAAGTGATTTTGGGAAGATTTTTGACCGGCAATGTGTGACAAGGGAATGGTGAGGTCGTTAATCAACAAACACGCCTGTCGTCAAGGATTTAAAAGCAAGACAATGGCGGAAGATGTTATAATAGTATTGATGTCAAAATGTGCGTCGGGATTATCATTGATTGACTTTTGTGATTACTGGCTGTAGCATGCTGTTTTGATTATTATGAGTGCTGGAGCGCGTTAGCACCTCTGACCCTGAAATACGTTGGAGAGGCAGAACATTTTGTATGAGGATTCTGGTACGAAAAGCCACGTTGGGGGGTTCAGGTCGAATTACCTTGCGTTGCAGATTCTGCTCGTTTGCTCGCTGCTGTTTTATTTGCTCTAGGAGCGAGAGGCGTTGCGCACTGTTGATATGGCGTCGAAACGTGCTCCAAAAGGCAAGGGGCTCCCGCATAAGGACTTTGAAACCAAAAATCCAAGATCGGGATTTTTCGTTGAAGTTGGCTTGCGTTGCAGGTTCTGCCTGTTTGCTCGCTGCTATTTTATTTGCTCTAGGGGCGAGCGACATTGCTCACTGTTGATATGGCGTCGAAACGTGCTCCAAAAGGCAAGGGGCTCCCGCATAAGGACTTTGAAACCAAAAATCCAAGATCGGGATTTTTCGTTTCAAAGTCCTTATGCTCCGCCCCTTAAGCGCCTTTTTCCGCACTCTTTATTTTTATTCCCCCCCAACATGTGTTAATATAAAATATCGTTAAGACTAGGACTACAAGGAGGCTGCGTTCAGATGGCCGTTAAAATTAAGACACCGCACGGATTGATCGACATCGATAACGATGTGATCGCCACCGTTGTTGGTGGTGCTGCTACTGACAACTATGGGGTTGTTGGCATGGCTAGCAAAAATCAGATTCGCGACAATGTGAATGATATTTTAAAGCGTGAAAATTACGCTAAGGGTGTTGTTGTGCGTCAGGAAGAAAATGGCGTAGCTGTTGACGTCAACATTATCGTCAGTTACGGCACAAAAATTTCAGAAGTCTCACGAACTGTTCAGTCAAAAGTAAAATATAATTTAGAAACAATGCTGGGCATCACTGCCAATTCCGTGAACGTTACGGTGCAGGGTGTTCAAGTACTAGCTGACTAGTGGGGCGAGGAGGATTATTTTGTTGCAGACAAAGAAAATAACGAATCGTGAATTCGCAAAGATGGTTGAGGCAGCTTCTGCATTCCTTGACCAAAATGCGGAATTCATTAATTCCCTTAACGTTTTCCCCGTTCCGGATGGTGATACAGGAACGAATATGAGCCTGTCCTTAGACAGTGGTCTCAAATATTTAAATGATGAATCTAGTGAATCAGTAGGTGCCTTAGCGACGGCCTTAGCTAAGGGCCTTTTAATGGGCGCTCGCGGGAACTCCGGGGTGATCCTGTCACAAATTTTCCGTGGCTTTTCAAAGAGCACGGAAGGAAAAGACGACTTGACGGCCACTGACTTGGCTGACGCGTTTGCTGCGGGTGCTGAAACGGCCTATAAAGCCGTTATGAAGCCTACCGAAGGAACTGTCCTCACCGTTATCCGGGAAGCTGCCAAAGCGGCCCGTAAGACGGCTGCACGCGACGATAACATCGTTGCAGTCATGGATGCCACCTACGAGGCTGCCAGTGACGCGCTTAAGACGACTCCGGATCTGCTGCCTGTTTTAAAGCAGGTCGGTGTTGTGGATTCTGGCGGGCAGGGGCTGACCTTTGTGTTACAGGCGTTTGACGATGTGTTAAACGACCGTGAGATCAAGGTAACGGCTAACCATAAACCAAACACAAATGAAATGGACGAAATGATCGACGCGGAACATCACCGCAGCGTTCAGGGTAACATTGACCCTGACAGCATCGTTTACGGATACTGTACTGAAATTATGGTGCGGATCGGTAAGGGCAAGCAGGTCGATCATCCATTTGACTATGACGAATTTTACCAATACCTCGCGAACCTTGGGGACTCTTTGCTGGTGGTCAATGACGATGAGATCGTTAAAGTCCACGTGCACACTGAACACCCCGGAAAAGTTTTAGCTTGGGGTCAGGAATTTGGCGACCTTGCCAAAGTCAAAGTCGATAACATGCGCCTGCAACAAGAGACCATTATGGAAAAGGACGATGAGGATGCTCAGGCTGCTGCCGAACAAGCAAAGCCGAAGGAAGCACCTGAAACGGCCATTATTACGATTGCTGCCGGCGATGGGATGAAGACCCTGTTTGAGAGTCTGGGCGCCACCACTGTAATCAGCGGCGGGCAGACCATGAACCCAAGCACGCAGGACATCGTTGACGCAATTAACCAAAGTGGCGCCAAACAGGCCATCGTTTTGCCAAATAATGGCAACATCTTCATGGCTGCTGACCAGGCCGTTGACGCGGCTGATGTGCCTACGGTTATCGTTCATAGCAAGTCGATCTCCCAAGGGATGACGGCGATGCTGGGCTTCGAGCCAGACCATACGATTGACGAAAACCAGGCGGCCATGGAGGAAAATCTGACCACGGTCACTGGCGGCGAAGTGACCCACGCGGTCCGCGACAGCCACGTTGACGGGTTTAACATCAAGAAAAATGATTTCATGGGTTTGATCGACGGCAAGATCGCGGTTGTCGGCAAGACGCTGCAGGATACCGCTAAACAGATGGTTGCTAAGATGCTGAACGAAGACAGTGAGATCGTTACGATCATTTATGGTGCCGACGCTAATGAGGCAGAAGCAACGACACTGTCTGAGGCTGTGAGCGACCTTGACGACGAACTGGAAGTTGAGATCCATGAAGGTGACCAGCCAGTTTACCCATTCGTTGTATCAGTTGAATAGAAACTGAATAAGTAACAGGTCCGATAAATTGTTGGACGGAAAGGCGAATAGCAAACAATTGGCGAACAGCCTGCGGTTTGCTATTCGCCTTTCATGCCAAACGCGTTTGTAAAAGGGAGGTCTGCAGTTGTGGCGTTAACGGATTCTGTGAGCACATTGCCGGGTGTCGGTCCAAAACGAGTCGATGCTTTGGCTGCGCTTGGTATCACTGATATTGCCTCACTTTTGACCTACTATCCTTTTCGGTATAACGATATGCGGGTCAAAAATTTAAACGAGATCCAGGACCAAGAACAAGTCACGTTGAAGGGCATTGTTGCAGCACCGCCGACCATTGCCCGGTTTGGCCGAAAAAAAACGCGGTTGAATTTTCGCTTGCTGATTGGCCACGACGTTGTGCCAGTGACCTTTTTTAATCAGCCCTGGTTACAAAAACAAATTGCGGTGGAAGAACCCATCATGGTTTACGGTCGGTTTGACGCAAATCGGCGGCAGCTGAACGGTATGAAAATTCTGTCAAGCGGTAACGCTGATCCGATGGCGTCGGTCTATCCAAGCAACAGCGGGATCCGTCAAAAAACGATTCAGCAGCTTGTACAGGCTGCCTGGGAACAGTATCATGATGAAATCACTAACCTGATCCCGGCACCGATTGCGACACATTACCGGTTGCTGGATCGAGAACAGATGATTCATGACATGCACTTTCCAAAGACCCTCGAGGCTGCCCAAGCGGCTAGACGCAGCGCGAAATTTGAGGAATTTTTCCTCTTTCAAATGCAGCTGCAACAGCTCAAACGGGCTGATAAAACGCAGACAGGGACGCCGATCGCCTACGATAACGACCAGCTGACTGCGCTGACTCAGTCGTTGCCGTACGAACTTACCAGTGCGCAAAAACGGGTGGTAAACGAAATTTGCGCGGATATGAAACGGCCACTGCACATGAACCGGTTATTGCAGGGGGATGTCGGCAGCGGGAAAACGGTCGTGGCGGCCATCGTGATGTACGCCGCCATTACCGCTGGTTTCCAGGCGGCACTGATGGCGCCGACAGAAATTCTGGCGGAGCAGCACGCAAACAATTTACAGGCGCTCTTTGAAGGCTTTCCAGTCAATATTGTTTTACTCACCGGATCAACGAAACCGGCCGTCAGAAAAGAAATTTTGCCGCGTATCGAAAGCGGTGAACTTAACCTGATCATCGGGACTCACGCGCTGATCCAAGACACGGTGAGCTACCACAAACTTGGGCTGGTTGTCATTGATGAACAGCACCGGTTCGGAGTTGGTCAGCGTCAGGCGCTGCGCGAAAAGGGTGACAATCCGGACGTGCTGGCCATGACGGCAACCCCGATTCCGCGAACGCTGGCAATCACCAGCTACGGCGAAATGGATATCTCGGTGATCGACGAGCTGCCGGCTGGACGAAAGCCCGTCTCAACGTACTGGATCAAAAGTACTCAGATCGAGTCCGCAATTCAGTTTGTGACGGGGCAACTGCAGGCCGGACACCAAGCGTACGTTGTTACACCGCTGATTGAAGAATCTGAAGCGGTGGATATGAAGAACGCCGAGGCGATTTATGAACGATTCTCCAAGTACTTCGCGCCAACGTACCAGGTCGGTCTCCTGCATGGCCGGATGAAAAACGAAGAAAAAGAGGCCGTGATGGCCGCCTTTAAAAACCAAGAATTCCAAGTTTTGGTTGCAACTACCGTGATCGAAGTCGGCGTGGACGTTAAAAACGCGACCGTCATGTTTATTTACGATGCCGACCATTTCGGCCTGTCGCAGCTGCATCAGCTTCGCGGCCGGGTCGGGCGTTCAGACCAGCAGTCCTACTGTATTTTGATTGCTGACCCGAAAAATAAAAACGGTGTGCAGCGCATGCAGGTCATGACCCAGACGAACGATGGTTTTGTGCTCTCGCAAAAAGATTTGGAACTGCGCGGCGCCGGCGATGTCCTGGGTAAAAAACAGTCCGGCGTCCCTGACTTTAAAGTCGGCGATCCGGTAGCTGACCTGACGATGCTCAGCGTTGCCCAGCAGGAAGCAAAGCAGCTGAGCGACCGGTCAGATTGGCAGCAGCAACCAGAAAATAAGGCGTTAGCTGATTTTATGACACAAAAAGAACGCACCACATATTTATTTGATTAAGCACCACGACATGAAGGGATGGATTGATTGTGAAAATTGCTGTTGACGCAATGGGCGGCGACTACGCCCCAAAGGAGATTGTTGCAGGGGTGGAACTGGCGCGTGACCGGTACCCAGAAGTTGAATTTAACCTCTACGGCCAACTAGATAAGGTAAAACCGCTGTTACAAAACGAGGAACGGATCAATTTGATTCAGGCTGACGAAGTTATTGCGATGGAGGATGAACCCGTTCGCGCGATTCGGCGTAAGAAACAATCCAGCATCGTTTTGGCAGCTCAGGATGTTCGCGACGGTCAGGCCGATGCATTTTTCTCTGCGGGGAATACCGGTGCCATCTTGGCTGCCGGTCTGCTGATCATCGGCCGAATCAAAGGTATTGACCGGCCTGGGCTGACCACGATCCTGCCAGTGTTGAACAAACCGGATCAGGACAGTTTCCTAATGCTTGACGTTGGTGCAAACGCTGATACAAAGCCGTTTAACCTTTACCAATACGCCATCATGGGCAAGTACTACGCTGAGACCGTTATGGGTGTTAAGAACCCGCGGATCGGCCTGTTGAACAACGGGACGGAAGCAGACAAGGGCGACTTGGTCCACAAGGCCGCTCATGAAGCACTGAGCTCAATTGAGGACATCAACTTCATTGGTAACGTTGAATCACGTGAACTGCTGAACGGTGTTGCGGACGTGGTTGTCAGCGACGGGTTTTCCGGTAACGCTGTGTTGAAGAGTACGGAAGGTACTGCCTTAAGTATGCTGAAACTGATCAAATCAACTATTATGGATGGCGGGATCTCCGCCAAACTTGGCGCAGCTATGCTGAAGTCGACCTTTGGCAAGATTCAGGCGCAAATGGACTATTCGAAGCATGGTGGTGCGGTTTTGATCGGTGTGAAAGCACCCGTTGTTAAAACTCACGGCTCAACCAAGGCACCAACTGTCGCCAATACGATCGGACAGATCAAGACCATGCTCGAAAACAACGTTGTCGCTGACGTTGTCACCTATTTTGACGAGCACAGTGACGAGATGATTGCTGCTAAGGAACAGTTGAAGCAAAAATAGTGCCGGTGCTGGTGGAACTTGTATGACGATTATCAGGAATTTAGGTATCCAGGTTTGATGGTCGTTGTATGTTGTTATGTGGCACGGCAGTGAAGCACCATGGCCAAGTCTATTTTGGAACCGGCTCACACGAACAGTTATTAAGGCTCACAGGGACGCGTTTCACGATAGCGCAAATAGGCTGGGCGTTGCGTGGCATCGTTTAGGCTGAGAAGGTCGAGACAGCCCCGTCGCAGTGCCAGTAAAAAAGCATGTTGTTAGGTGCAAGTTTGTGATAGACTAACAAATGAACAAGGTTGATTGAGTGAGGTAAGGAAATGTCAAAAGAAGAAACGTTTAATAAAATTGCCGATATTATTGCGGACCGGTTTCAGGTCGATCGTGATAAGATCACGAATACGTTAAATTTCAAAACTGATTTGGACGCTGACTCCATTGATTTTGTGGAATTTATCTTGGAGTTGGAAGACACCTTTGGCGCCGAAATTTCCGACGAAGATGCGGAAAACCTAAACACGGTTGGCGAAGCGGTGGATTACATCACGAGCCACAGTAAATAGGCAAAGTGGCGGTTGATCTTATCAACTGTCAGTGATTCGGCGGTTACTTGGGTAATCGCCTTTTTACTTTCATCAATAAAAATGGAGGAACAAAATTGATACAAGGGTTAAATGAACTACTTAAGAAACGGTTTCACATTACGATTCAAAATCAGAGCCTTTTAGACGAGGCCTTTACACAGGCTTCGTACGTCAATGAACACCCGAACCAAAACTTGAAATTTTATGAACGCATCGAATTCTTAGGTGATGCGGTCATGCAGCTGGTGGTTTCAGAATACATCTACAAACGGTATCCCAAACTGCCACAGGGTCGGCTGACACGACTGCGGGCAGCGATGGTCAACGAAGACAGTTTCGCAAGCTTTGCGCGGGAGTGTACCTTTGATAAGTATATTCGACTGGGTCGGGGCGAGGAAAAAGCGCACGCCCGGGAACGTGATTCACTGCTGTGTGATATTTTTGAATCCTTTATTGGTGCTTTGTACCTTGATCAAGGGGTGGAACCCGTGATTGCCTTTTCAAATCAGGTGATCTTTCCAAAACTTGATGAGGGCCGGTTCGACGAATTCTTTGATCACAAAACGGAATTACAAGAAGTCGCCCAGCAAAACGGACCTGTGGCTATTGATTACGAACTCGTTTCAGAAGATGGGCCGGATAACGACCGGGCCTTTAAGGTTTCTGTAACGGTCGACGGCAAGGAGCTCGGTGTCGGTGTTGGGCATTCAAAGAAGCACGCTGAGCAAGTGGCTGCCAAAGAAGCACTTAAAAAATTACAGGCGGACAACTAAACGTTAATTTTGAATGAATGGGGACTATGCGATGAAGTTAAAGTCGCTTGAAATTAGTGGTTTCAAGTCGTTTGCGGATGATACGAAAATCGATTTTGAGACCGGAGTGACTGGCATTGTGGGCCCTAACGGGAGCGGCAAAAGCAACATTAGCGAAGCCGTCCGCTGGGTTCTCGGTGAACAGTCAGCCAAAAATTTACGGGGGCAGCGCATGCCGGACGTGATTTTTGCGGGGAGCGCTGAGCGCAAACCGTTGAACCGCGCCATGGTCACCATGGTGCTGGATAACACGGACCACTATTTAAACACGGACTATTCCGAAGTGAGTGTTACACGAAAATTGTTTCGAAACGGTGACAGTGTGTATCAGCTTAATGGTCAGGAATGCCGATTAAAGGATATTACTGACCTCTTCTTGGATTCCGGGATCGGCGATGATTCGTTTTCGATGATTTCGCAAGGCCGAGTTGAAGCTATTTTTAACAGTAAGCCTGAAGATCGCCGCTTCATCATTGAAGAAGTGACGGGGGTTTCAAAGTACAAGCTGGGCAAGCAAAAGGCGCAGCGTGAAATGGAACAGACGGCTGAATATCTCGACCGGGTCAATGATCTGATCACGGAATTGTCCGCTCAGGTTGAACCCTTGGCAGAACAGAGCAGTTTGGCTGAGGAATATGTCACGCAAAAGGGTCAGTTTGATAAGTTGGAACAGAGTCGCTTAGTGCTTAGTATCGATGCCGCAAGTGAGATTCTGAAGACACAAACGAGCAAACTGACCAAGGCGCAGCAAGAATTGGCAGAAAGCCGGAAAGCGGCTGAGGAGAATCAAAGACAGGTCACCGATTTTCACCAGCAAGAAACGCAGTGGCAGTCACAAAAGGATGCCGCCAATGATAAATTGATCCAACTATCGGGTGACCAGCAGAAATTGGCTGGTCAAAGAGCACTGAATAAGGAACGTCGTGCAAACCGGGCTGAAAATGTTACTAAGCTCAAGGCTGAATTGAGCGGTGTTGCGGCTAAATTAACAGCGACCCAAACACAATTGGACGCCAACTTAGCTGACCAGCAGCGGATCGACAAACAGGTCGCAGCTGGCCGCAAATCAGCGAAAGCGTTGAAACAACAGCTTAACGAATTAGATTCAGAAACGTTATCGCAAAAGCGTGATCAGTTGCAGGAAGACTACGTCAAAGCCATGCAGGCGCTGACGTCACTGCATAATGAACGGCAGTACCTGGAAAAAAATCAACAACGGGCGGATTCTCAAAATTCGCAAGCCAAGGCGCAATTGACCGCGTTGCTGGAACAAGAAGCAACACGAAAGACTGAATTAACTGGATTGACTGAGGAATTAACAACTTGCGAGGCGGCATTGACGGCTGCCAAACAGGCCCAGCAAGACGCTGCCACGGTTCGCCAACACCGGCAAAAAAAACTTGACCATTTAAACGACCAGTGGCTCAAAGCACTGGAAGTGAGCCAGCAGGCAAAAGCACGGTTGAAATCGCTGGAGGAAGCCCAAGCAAACTACAGCGGGTTCTACCAAGGCACTCGAGCGGTGATGCAGGCACAAGCTAAATTGACCGGCGTCATTGGCCCCGTAGCGGAGCTGTTACAGGTGGACGAACAGTACACCAAGGCGGTTGAGGCCGCAATTGGTTCCCAACAGCAAAACGTTGTGGTTACGGATGAAACTGCCGGTAAGCAGGCCATTCGCTACCTGACGCAGAATTCGTTGGGGCGCAGCACGTTTTTACCGCTGACCACGATTCGTCCGAAGCAGGTGGACCGAAACACATTGGCCACTTGTCAGCAGGTCCCAGGGTTTCTGGGAGTCGCCTCGGTCTTAGTGCGGGTAACCGATCAGCGGTATCAACCCGTGCTCAACTTCTTGTTGGGTAACGTGCTGTTTGCTGATAATTTGGACAACGCTGTCGTTTTAGGCCGGCAGATTCATCACCGATGCCGAATCATTACCCTTGGCGGTGAAGTGGTTTCAGCCAGCGGGACGATGACGGGCGGCCGTGACCGTCGTTCCAATAACGGGTTATTGGCTCGGCAGCAAGAACGGCAGCGGCTGGAGACTTCCGTTAAACAAATGGATGCTCAGCTGGCAGCGAAACAGACTGAACTTCAAACGCTCAAGGATCGTCAAGCGCAGCTGAATCAAACGGATCTGCTGACTGCTGTTACCGAGACGACGACGGCGTACCAAGCAAAATTAAGCGCAGTCAACGTTGCTAAAGACCGGCTTGCGTCCCTGGAAAAACAGGTTAAGGTCCAACACGCCCAGCAAGCGCTGCAAGGCGGTGAAGAAGACTACCAACAAGCGTTGCAGGACAATGAGACGCAAACGGCGGCCACTAATCAGCAATTGACTGACTTGAAGGCCGCAATGACGGCAGCTAAGGCTAAGCAACAGGCTGCAAGTGAGACCAGTCAAGCAGTTAGCGACCAGTATCAGACCTGTAAGGAAGATTTGGCGCGGTTGACGGTCCAGCAAAAACATGCCCAGGAGACTGTTCAGGAACGTCGTGACCAGCTCCAAACGTTGCGGGCACAGCAATCAGATCTGCAGCAGCAGCTGACTGACCTGACGGCTGATGACTCAAGCGGGGACCAGTCAGCGTCTCGAATTGATGCTCAGCTCAAAGAAATCAACAAGGCACAAAAAACGGCGCAGAGTCAAGTGGATGAAGCTACCGAGGCCCTTAAGACGGTCACGGCGAAGGTCGATGAATTAGAACTGACCAAAGCCGCGTTAACCAACACCATTGCTGCTGAACAGTCAGCGGTCCACGAAACCCAATTGGCGCAACAAAAAACCAGCAACCGGGTCGATCAGCTGACTGGGGACCTAACGGAGAATTACCACGTCAGCGTGGCGTTTGCGCGCCAGTCAGTCGTCGATCAGCCGCTTGAGGATATCAAGGAGCAGCTAAAATTATTAAAGCGTGGACTGGATGACCTTGGTGATGTCAATCTTGGCGCCATTGAAGAATATAAGCGGGTCAAGGAACGCTATGATTTTCTCACGAAACAGCGTGGCGATCTCGAGGCTGCCAAAGAAAACTTGCTGACCACCATGAACGAGATGGACAAGGAAGTTGTGTCGCGGTTTGAAAAGACCTTTAACGAGGTTAACGTCCAATTTGCACAAACTTTTGTTAAGATGTTTGGCGGTGGTCGGGCCCGACTAGAGTTGACGGATCCTAAGAATCTGCTCACGACCGGGATCGAGATCATGGCTGAACCGCCAGGCAAGAAATTACAGAGTATGCGGCTGCTGTCAGGCGGTGAACGTGCGCTGACGGCAATCACCTTGTTGTTTGCCATTTTACAGGTTCAACCGGTACCATTCTGTATCTTAGACGAAGCAGAAGCCGCACTGGATCCCGCAAACACGGGGCGGTTTGCCAGTTACTTGAACCAGTTCCAGACGGATACGCAGTTTATCGTGATCACGCACCGGAAGGAAACCATGGTGCAGGCAGATCGGTTGTACGGTATTACCATGCAGGAATCCGGTGTGTCAAAACTCGTTTCCGTTGATTTAAGTCAGGTCACCGCAAACAATTAATAAACGTTTACAACCAATAAAAAACAGTAAAGGAAGTGTCTTACGTGGGGTTATTTGATTTCTTTAAACGCCGCAGTAAAGCGGACGAAGAAAAAAAGACTGAACAACTGGTCAACACGGAAGCATCAGCTGCAGCCGAACCTAAGCCAGATACGGCACCGGCCGCAGAACCCGAATCTGAGTCGGGCGACAGGACCGTAAAGGCACCATCAGAGGCTGAAACGCGTGTACCGGACGAGACCGATACCGCTGACCAGGACGCGCCAGCAACGCCTGTTACGACACCATTGACGTCAACTGAAGACGCGCCGGAACCAGCGTCGGTCAAGGACGAACCGGCATCTTCAGGGACTTCAGCAGCGCCTGTCCAAACGTCGGAAACGGTTCATGACACACCGGCAACCGATGCTTTCAAAACACCGGCTGACCAGCAGGCTGAAGAAACAGCTCAAGCACCCGAGCCAGTGGCAGAACCTGCACAGGCGGCACCAACTGAGAAAACAGAGACAACAGCGGGTATTGAAACACCCGCTGTGACGCCGACAAAAGGCGACGCTCCGGTAACACCATCGACTGACGTAACATCACAGTCGGCGGATGAGGCCGTATCAACACCCGAACAGACGCCCTCGGATGCTGAACGGTACGACAAGGGGTTGGAAAAATCTCGGGAGACGTTTGGTGACCGGTTAAACCATTTGCTGGCAAATTTCCGGCACGTGGATGAATCCTTCTTTGACGATCTCGAAGAAACCCTGATCGGTGCTGACGTTGGCTACGAAGCGGCAATGCAGATCAGTGACCAGCTTCGCGATGAAGTCAAACTGCAAAATGCCAAGAAGCCAAAGGACGTCCAAAACGTCGTGGTTGAAAAATTGATCGACCTGTACGACGCGGCGGGGACGGAAGAAAATAACGACCTGAACTTCGCTGATAAAGGGCCGACGGTGATTCTGTTTGTCGGGGTCAACGGGGTCGGTAAAACGACCACCATCGGGAAAATGGCCAACCTGTTTAAGCAGCAGGGCAAAAAGGTGCTGCTGGCGGCAGCCGATACGTTTAGAGCCGGTGCCATCGAACAACTGAACGTCTGGGCAAAACGGGATGGTGTCGACATTGTGATGAAGCCGGAGAAGAGTGACCCGTCGGCCGTTGTCTTTGACGCGGTCAAAAAAGCCAAGGCTGAAGACTACGACATTCTTTTCGTGGACACCGCGGGTCGACTGCAGAACAAGGCTAACCTGATGAACGAGCTGGCCAAGATGAAACGAGTGATCAGTCGGGAAATCCCTGATGCACCGCACGAAGTTCTGTTGGTGCTGGATTCAACGACCGGCCAAAACGCGTTGAACCAAGCCAAGTTATTCAAGGAAACAACGGATGTGACGGGAATCGTGCTCACTAAATTGGACGGAACAGCGCGTGGCGGCATTGTGCTTGCCATTAGAAACGAGCTGCACCTGCCCGTCAAGTACGTTGGGCTTGGTGAACAAGTCGATGATCTGCGGCCATTTGAGCCGACTGAGTTTGTCTATGGGCTGTTCAAGGGTCTGATTGACGTGAAATAAACAAAAAAGAGGTTGTCTTGCCGGGCACCTCTTTTTTGTTACAGCTATCGTGAAAAACCGTGTCATAGCGGTCTAAACCGCTTGCCGGAAGCAGTTAAAAATGGTACTCTAGTTGAGTGTATGTAGACAACGGAGGGCGTTATCTTGGAAATTGGAAAAAATTATCGCATCAATTCGCTTTTCGAATTTTATCAGCCGTTACTGACCAAAAAACAGAACGACTATATGCAGCTGTACTATGGCGACGACTATTCACTCGGCGAAATTGCCGAGGACTTTGAGGTCAGCCGTCAAGCCGTTTATGACAATATCCGGCGCACGGAAAAAATTCTCGAAACGTACGAGACAAAGCTGCACCTCTTAGCTGAATTCACGGAACGCAATAAGCTTGCCGATGAGATTCAGGCCTACGTTAAACAACAATACCCAACTGATCAGCGCTTGAACCAACTGGTAAGCCAGTTGGAATCCGCTGAAGAAGAATGAAAGATAGGTGCATTTATCCATGGCATTTGAAGGATTAACTGAACGATTACAAAACGCAATGAAGCGGCTGCGCGGCAAGGGGAAGGTTTCTGACGCCGACCTGCGCGATACCATGCGTGAAATTCGGCTGGCCCTGCTGGAAGCCGACGTTAACTTTGACGTGGTCAAGGACTTTGTCAAAACGGTTCGGGAACGGGCCGTGGGCGCGAAGGTGCTGGAAGGCTTAAATCCTGCACAGCAAATCGTTAAGATCGTTGACGAAGAACTGACCAAGACGATGGGCGAGTCCGCAGTTCCGTTAAATAAATCAGCTAAGATTCCAACCATTATCATGATGGTCGGGCTTCAAGGGGCTGGTAAAACGACCACTGCGGGCAAATTAGCGAACCACCTTAAAACTGACGAAAATGCGCGGCCATTAATGATTGCTGCCGATGTTTATCGGCCAGCCGCCATTGACCAATTAGTGACGGTCGGGCAACAAATCGATGTGCCCGTTTTTGAAATGGGTACCGATACGAACCCCGTTGAAATCGTTCGTCAGGGGTTAGCACAGGCAGAAGAGAACCACAATGATTACGTCTTCATCGATACGGCTGGTCGGTTGCAGATCGACGAACAACTGATGAATGAACTGGCGCAAATCAAAGATCTGGCGCACCCGGATGAAATTATGCTGGTCGTTGATGCCATGACTGGGCAAAACGCCGTGGCCACCGCACAAGGGTTTAACGACAAACTTGACGTGACCGGTGTGATCCTGACTAAACTGGATGGCGATACCCGTGGTGGGGCTGCCCTTTCAATTCGGGCCGTTACTGGCAAACCAATCAAGTTTGTCGGTGAAGGTGAAAAGATGTCCGATTTGGATGTCTTTCATCCCGGCCGGATGGCGTCACGAATCCTCGGAATGGGCGACATGCTGTCCCTGATTGAAAAGACCCAGAAGGAATACGATGAAAAACAAGCTCAGGCACTGACTGAGCGGATCCAGGAAAATTCGTTTGATTTCAACGATTTCTTGGATCAGATGCAGCAGATTCAAAAGATGGGGCCAATGGACCAGATCATGAAAATGATTCCTGGTATGGCCAACAATCCGGCGATGGCAAACGCTAAACTGGATTCAAAGGACATGGACCACACCAAAGCCGTTATCTACTCGATGACGGAACAGGAACGCACTAACCCGGATGTACTGAATCCGTCACGGCGGCGGCGTATCGCTGCTGGTTCCGGCCGGCCGATTCAAGAAGTAAACCGGATGATCAAGCAGTTCAATCAAATGAAAAAAATGATGAACCAAGTGTCCAAGGGGAACTTCTCCGGCATGGAAGGCATGATGGGTCAAGCCGGCATGGGTGGCGCCATGGGTGGTAAAATGGGCCAGATGGCAATGAAACAGATGTCTCGCCGAATTAAAAAGAATAAGAAACGCCGTTCGAATTTGAAGCGGCGCCGCAAGTAATTGAATGATTCACATAGGGGACGAAGACGCAGCCGGCTTCGTCTTCTTTGCTATCATAATTGTGACAAGAAGGTGTTTTTATGCTGAGTTATCAAGATCTGTTAACAGCCATTCCACTAATTATCAAGGCCGGCAATGTGCCAACAATCGTTGGTGAAGCCGGTATCGGCAAGTCGGCCCTAGTGGCAGATGTGGCGCAGGCAATGCAGGCGCGATTATTTACGACGACGGTCAGCTTGTCAGAAAAGGGTGATTTGGCGATTCCGATTCCGCCGCTGACGGACAAAGCGTTTGTACAAACGACGCGTTATGGGGAGTTGGCTGACGTTAAATTTGGGTACACCCACACGCTGATTGAAATCATCCACGCGGCGGAAACACACCCTAATCAGCCGATCATTTGGTTCCTCGATGAGTTTAACCGCGGGACGCAGGCGGTTCAGAGCGAGTTAATGAACCTGGTTTTACAGCGTCAGATCAACACGCTGAAATTACCCGCTCAGGTGCATTTGATTCTTGCCGAAAATCCGGATGCCACCATGGCTGGGTTTGAGCAGAGCGACTACGGTGTCGTGACTGGTGATGCCGCCATCAACGACCGAACTGTCCGGTTAGTGATGACAGCTGATACTTCAGATTGGCTGCGGTGGGCGAAAACGGATAATGGCCAAGGCCAGTCTTTGATTTTGCCAGAGGTGATCCGGTTTATCGAAGAAAACCCGGGGCAGTTGCGACCCGTTCAGCACGATGCAGATCTGTATCCGACACCGCGGGCCTGGGCGCGGGTCTCCGCCAATTTGCAACAGCTCAAGCAGCTGCCTGCCGAACAGCAGACCGCGCTGCGATTGGATATTTTAGCGGGCGACCTTGGCGTTACAGTGAGTCGGGCGTTCGACGCTTACCTGAAGCGTGATGAGCAGGGACTGACCGCAGCGGAAATTTATTCGGGCGATGCGCAAACACCTGCGCTTCCTTCTGAACTCAGCGAACGGTTTGCGCAGTTTAATGCGGGGCAGCAGCAGAGTATTTTAACGGATCTGGTCATGCAGGATGACCAGTATCCGCTGACGAAGGCTGGGCACGCCGGTCGTTTCTTGGCGCTGCTCAAGCAAATGGCTCCGGATGGGCAGTACGCCGTTGCATTGAAAATGGCCGATACGCCACAGTTGCTGGAAAAACTAGCTGATGCGACAGGCCAGCAACCCGTTGCTGACCTCTACCAGATGTTGGCAAAAATCGGCGTTGCTAGCGATGCCGGTGATTAAGGTTTGATGGGAGGTATGACGGATGTCGTTGACCCAACAATTAACTGTACTGCGCCGACAACCCGCAAGCCAGCAGCGTGATCAGGCATGTTTGGCACTGCTCACTCAAGCAACGATGACCCTGCTTGGCAGTCAACGGTTGTACGGTGAATTATTAGTACGGCTTCCTAAAACCTTGGTGCATGGACAGCAGGCGGCACTTCAGCTGCAGGTAAAACCAGCGTTAACACTGGCAGTGGATCCTGACCGGCTGTTAGTACTCTGTCAAACCGGAGCCGCCTTAACTGCGGTGTTAAAGCACGTCCTCGGGCATTTGATCTGGCGGCATTTAGACCGGTATGCTGACCAAACGGATGACCCGCTCGTTCAGCTTGCAACGGACCTGGCCGTCAACGAGTACATTCCCGACTTGCCAAAGGGCGCCGTTTCTCGTACTCAGATCAACTTCCAATACCACTTGAATTTATTACCGAAACAAGATTCAGCAACGTATTTACACGCGTTGAACCAGTCAGATCTTGGTCAAAATAAACGTGGACAAGCGTTTCATTCAGGCCACGATACCCAGCTGCCAACGGTGACACAGCTTGACAGTCATGAGCAGTGGCAAGGGACGGATGATGCTGTAAAAGCGGCCGTTGATCAGCTCCTGAGTGATGCGTGGTTCAATACGCCTGAAAAACAACGAGGGTTGCTGCCAAGTGCCATTCAACAACAGTTACGGGTTATCCAACAGCCGTTGTCGTTTAATTGGCGGCAACTTTTGCAACGGGGACTGGGCAATGCAGTGAGACTGCGTGATGATGCATACAATCGCTTTGATCGGCGGCAACCGTACCGCTTGGAACTACCGGGCAGCCGGGTCAGTACCGTACGGACGGTGGTGGCCTTTGTCGACCAGTCCGGTTCCATGAGCGACACGGAAGTTGCAACGGTGTTAGGACAGGTCATGACCCTGCTCAAACGGTATCAGGACACGCTGATAGTTGTGCCGTTTGATGCCGCAGTTCACGCTGACCAACTGCAACGCGTTCGGCATGCCGGCCAATTACACCAGCAGCGGTTTGGCGGCGGCGGAACGGCCTATCAGCCGATTTTTAACTGGCTGCTGGAACAGGGATACCGCGATGAGAATGCCGTTGCCATGATCTTAACGGATGGCCACGGTGAGGCGCGTGTGGATCAGCACCGGTTCACAAATGTAATCTGGGGATTGACCACGACCGTCAGCGACCTTTCAGTACATCAGCCGATCGGTTCAGTAACGGTCATCCATGTTTAAACGATGCAGAAGGGAGGGTGTCGGCCATGTTAACAGCAAGTGATTGTCGAAGTGTTATTTGGCACGATGCGCGTTACCAGCGAGCCATTAAACTGCTCCAAGATGATTGGCAGTCAGTGGACACTGGTAATCCGTTAATGAGCGAACTGATCATGATTACGGATCTGCAATTTGTTCAAGCGCTCCAATCGGCAAAGTTGGTGCCTGAAAAAATAGATTTCGTGAATTATACGGCGGTCATGCGGTTTTTAAACCAGCATCGCCGCGTTCTATCAACCGCGTCACAACAGTGGTTAACCCAGAATTTTAAATAGATTTAAGGGTGTAAAGAAAAAAACCTTTACAACCCTCTAATTTACTGGTATATTATTTATCGTTGAAAGAATTACAGGAGGTGTCAATGCATGTCAGTTAAGATTCGTTTAAAGCGAATGGGTTCAAAGAAGCGCCCATTCTACCGTATCGTTGTTGCGGACTCACGGAGCCCTCGTGACGGTCGTTTTATCGAAAAAGTTGGGACTTACAACCCACTTGCTGAACCAGCCGTGGTTGAACTTGAAGAAGAATCAATCATGAACTGGTTGAACAATGGTGCCCAACCTTCAGATACTGTTCGGAACATCCTTTCGAACGCCGGTATCATGAAGAAGTTCCACGAAGCTAAGTTTTCCAAGAAATAAGCGAAGTGATCAGGAATGACCGACTTTAAACAACTCATTAAAACAATCGTCACACCGCTGGTAGAGAATCCAGACGCGATTAGTATTGAAGAAGTGGAAACGGATCGTTTCTACGAATTCCATCTAACGGTCGCTGGAGACGACATCGGGCGGGTGATCGGTAAACGGGGCCACGTTGCCTCAGCCATCCGGACAATTGTTTATAGCGTGCGGGTCAAAGGCCCAAAGCGTGTTCGTTTAGTCATTAACGACGAATCAAAGGCTCCCGAATGAAGCGGTTTTAAAGACTGCTTCGTTTGGAGCTTTTTTTGTAAGAGTGCGGAGCAAAACGGTTTGGGCGAAGCGTAAGGTAAAGCGGTCGAAAGGCCCTGAACCTGGGCTTTTTGACCGCTTTACCTTACGCAGTAGCCCCCAGTTTTGCGGAGCACGTTTCGGCAATAGAAAAGCAAAGGAGCACACCAATTCCCGAACTAGAAATTTGTACCAAGGTTGCATGCATGGCCGCCCCTAGCCTTTCGAAACACGTTGCTACCATGCCAAGTGTCGTGCTGGATAATCCAACATAACGGCACCGCGATTGATTGTAGCCGGCCAGCAAAACGAAACGGCAAACTATAGACCAATAAACATCTAACCACTATTAAGATAATAGCCGATAAATCCAACTATAAATAAACAAATCAAAATCAGAAAGGCAGTGAAACCATGTACTACAAAGTAGGCACCATTGTGAACACTCACGGTATTCGCGGCGAACTTAAAGTTGTCGTCAGCACCGATTTTCCGGATCAGCGGTTTAAAAAGGGCAGTGAGTTGGCAGTCTTTAAAAAGGACACTGACACAAAACCGCAGCAGACGGTCACCATTGCGAGCGCCCGCAGTCATAAGGGCTTTATGTTAATTACTCTGGCCGGCTACGCTGACATTAATGAAGTACTCCCGTTGAAGGGCACCACACTCAAGGTTTCAGACGAACAACTGTCTGACAGCGACTTGGATGATGGCCAGTACTACTATCATCAGATCATCGGCCTGGACGTTGTGACAGAAGACGGTGAGCAATTGGGTAAAATCAAGGAAATTATGGCCCCAGGAGCAAATGACGTTTGGGTCGTTACCCGGGCAGACAAAGATGATCTGCTGTTGCCGGTCATCGACCAGGTCGTCAAACATGTTGAACTCGACAAGCACCAAGTTGTTGTCGAGCTGATGGAGGGACTCGAGTAACCATGCGTATCGATGTACTAAGCCTGTTTCCAAATATGTTTAGCGGCCCCCTTCATGATTCAATTGTGGGGAAGGCCCTTGAGCGCGATCAACTCGAATTACAAGTGACTGATTTTCGGCAGTATTCAACGAATAAACACGGCAACGTAGATGACTACCCATTTGGTGGCGGGGCGGGCATGCTGTTGCAGGCCCAGCCCTTGTTTGACGCTTTTGCTGCCACCCAGAAAACCGCCAGTGAAGCGGGAATACCTTCGGGGCGGGTCATTCTTATGGATCCCGCCGGTGTGCCATTTACCCAGAAAGTGGCGGAAGATTTTTCTCATGAAGACCATCTGACGTTCATTTGCGGGCATTATGAAGGGTATGACGAGCGGATTCGAACGCTTGTAACGGACGAGGTCTCCATGGGCGATTACGTGCTCACGGGCGGTGAATTACCAGCCATGGTCATGATCGATGCAATTACGCGGCTGCTGCCGGGCGTACTCGGTAACGATGAATCGGCACCGGGGGATTCATTTTCAACCGGTCTGCTGGAATACCCGCAGTACACGCGGCCGGCCGATTTTCGCGGAATGAAGGTGCCGGATGTGCTGATCAGCGGCAACCACCAAAAAATTGATGAGTGGCGTGAAGCGCAATCGTTAAAACGCACTTTGGAACGGCGGCCAGACTTGCTTAAAAAACTGCAGTTGACCCCAAAGCAGCGTCATTTGCTTCGGGATATTCAAATTGAATTAGACGAAAGTGAAGATTAACCTTTACTCAAGTCCGGAGATATGATAATCTAGTTATTGGCTGTTAAAAGCCACATTAACAACATTCCGCTGTCGAGATGAGAATGAATGTTGGCGAAGGGAAAGATATTTTATGCGTCAAAATCCATTAATCGAAAAGATCAATT
Source organism: Secundilactobacillus collinoides DSM 20515 = JCM 1123 (assembly GCF_001435975.1). Lineage (GTDB taxonomy): Bacteria > Bacillota > Bacilli > Lactobacillales > Lactobacillaceae > Secundilactobacillus > Secundilactobacillus collinoides. The sequence continues at coordinate 264,873 of NZ_AYYR01000013.1, read as the reverse complement.
CAGATCAATTACGTACCGACATTCCTAACTTCCGCCCTGGTGACACGATCCGTGTTCACGCCAAGGTTGTTGAAGGCACTCGCGAACGTATCCAATTGTTTGAAGGTGTCGTTATCAAGCGTCGCGGTACTGGCATCCAATCAATGTACACTGTTCGTAAAGTGACTAACGGTGTCGGTGTTGAACGGACATTCCCTGTTCATTCACCACGAGTTGCTAAAGTTGAAGTTGTACGTTACGGTCGTGTCCGTCGTGCAAAGCTTTACTACTTACGTGCACTGCATGGTAAGGCCGCTCGTATCCCAGAATCACGTCGTCCTCGTAACTAGGCCCGTTTTTTTGGTACAAATGAAGCACTTGGGGTTAGCGTTAGGCTGACTTTGAGTGCTTTTTTTGTAAGGTTTTCTTGGGCAAGCTTGGCATAAGCCAACACTCACGACACTTATATTGCTTATCATCTTGCACACCAGTCATAATTCTTAAGAAAGTTTATTTTTATTCTTAAGATTCGGCCAGTTTAACCGAGGGTTAAGGACAACCTGTTAATTCGTGGCATAATGGAAGATGGTATGATTGAAACACTGTTTTATTTACTGAAAAGGCGGGAGAATTGATGGAAAAACGCACGTTTAAGATCCCTGTTTGGATCATCTACTCACTGGTTTTTGCGGTGGTAGTTGCCGCAACTTTTGGATTGTTGAGATTTGAGGGATTGACGAATATTTGGCGGGTCGATGGGATCGCCCAGCATTACCCGATCCTGAAAGAGTTTTATGGCATCCTGCACGGCACGGTTCACCAGTCGCTGTTCAGCTGGTCATGGAATCTCGGGCTAGGCGCCGACCAAATGACGAGTTTCGCTTACTACGTTGTTGGTGACCCGTTTGCTTACCTGATCGCACTATTCCCAGCAGATAAAATCGAGTTGGGTTATCAGCTGCTGACGATTGTTCGTCTCTACGCAGTAGGGCTGTCATTTCTTGCACTGGCACGTCAATTGCGGTTCAAGCGGGCCGGGTCACTGCTGGGCGCGTTGATTTACACGTTTAACGGGTTTACGTTCTACGTGAGCTTCCACCACCCGTTCTTTCTGCTGGCCCCATTCTTCTTCCCGTTGCTCTGCCTGGGTGTTGATAAAATTTATAAGGGTAAATCATTCCTGTGGCTGACTGGATTTACAGCCATGGTATTTATTTGCAATCTTTATTTCGCATACTTACTCGGCCTCGGCGCGTTGGTCTTTGCGGCAGCCCGCTATGTTGACCTGAAACGGCGCGGAGAATTAGTGCGTTCTTTTCCACGCTCACTAGGTTATTTTGCGGTGACGATTGCGCTGGCATTGGCCGTCGCTGCCGTGATTCTGCTGCCGACATTATTGGCAATGCTGTCGTCGTCAAGAACAGGCAGCTCGACGTTTGCTAACGGGTTGAAACTCTACCCGCTGGTGTACTATCTAAACTTGCCAAACGCGCTGTTCAATACCACTGGTACGATGTATTACTGGGATGTGATCGGTACAGGGGCGTTGTCCTTTGTGGCGCTTGTGTGGTCGTTCAGACACTTCAAACAATATTTAGCACTCAATGTGACTTTCATCCTGATTGTGCTGGGTGTTTTGGTGCCTGCGTTTGCCGCTTTTATGAACGTTATGAGTACGCCGTCTAACCGGTGGCTGCTGCTTGTCAGCATGCCGTTTGCCCTGGCTGTCGCGCACTTTACGGACCACGTAAGTGAACTGACGACTAAGGACTTTAAGTGGTTCATCATTGCCACCATTGGTCTGTTAGTAATGGTGTTTGTGGGGAACGGCTTTACCTTCCTGCTGCGCCAGAGTCACTATCTGAACTATGGGTGTCTATTCATCTTCATGGTGATTCTGTCATACGGCTACATGCGCTCGATGAACGGGCTGCCTTTTAAAACGATGTTGTTGGCGATAGTTGGTTTAAATGCAATCTCGATTGGAACGAGTTTTTACAGCACTAACTTTAACGTCTCGGTGTCCTATAACGAAATTCCGACTGGCAGTGCAACAAGCTGGGCAAAGAACTTCTTCGACGGCGCAGACAAATTTTTGAAAAAATATGATAAAACATTCTATCGAACATCGATGATGAGCAATTACGACATTTTGAACACGGCCGGCAATAACATTCCCATGCTGTTAGGGACGCATACGATCGAATCGTACTTCTCTGTTCAAAATGGGGCGGTCAACAGCTTCAATAAACAGCTCGACAATAATCAGCAGACCATGAACGACCCGACAAGCGATGCCAATAATCGGACCACAATGTTGAATTTGCTCGGGGTCAAGTACGTGTTTGCCCGCCGAGACGACGTGGCTTTACGGAAATCATTTCCGTATGGGTTTAAACTGGTGCGTGACAAGAACGGTAAAATGGTGAAGTTCTCCAACCGAACCGTTTATAAACTGGAAAATCACTCCAGCACAGTGTTGTTGAAGAACAAGAATGCGTTACCGTTGGCATATATGCAAACCACTCAGTTGAACAGCAACTCATACAAGAAGTTAGCGGGTAACGACAAAGAGCAGGCTCTTTTGACCGGTGCAAAGGTCAATAAGAAAGTTTCAGGTGTTAAAACAACGAGGGCTAAATCGGCTTCGAAGAACGTTTCCTACACCGTTAAATCTCTGAGTGAACCCATCACGACGTTGGCCCAGCTGATTCGTTATCGGTTAACTAATAACAGTGACTTGCGGGTGGCTAATCTTGATCTGAATAAGTATTCCGATGCACAAGTGGTCAAGGAGTTCGCCAAATCAGCTAAATTGGGGACCATTTCAAAACGGGTCAACAAGTTATTGACTGAAAATCAAAACATGGTCACTGAAAACGCGGAAGAAAATAAGAATGGGCTGAAGGTGCTGCGCAGCGACGTCAGCGGTAACCATCAGGCCTACCAGCTCCAGATCAAGAATCCGCAGAAGTACCAAAACTGCGAATTGTATCTGCAAATTAAGGGTATCAAAATTAACCAGACAACGACTCAGTCGAAGCTGACGCAGCTGACGAATCGGATGACATTGCTGGATGAGCCGTCAACGCCTAGTCTGAAAGTGACCCACTGGCGTTATGTGCTGACACATCCGTCTCTCGGCGGTTACCTGGTCAGCATGAACACGGCCACCAGCAGTAACAACCTTGTGCAACTCGGGTATGGCAATATGTCAGACTACGAGAAAAAGAACGGTGCCACGATTAACTTGGGGTATTCTTCACGAAAGGTTGCGCGTCGGATCATCAACATCCGGTTTACTGGTGAAGATGGCATCAGCTTTAAGAGCGTGAAATTGGTCGCTGTGCCGTTTAATAAACAGTACGAAACCAAGATTCATAAACTGCAAAAACAGGGCTTAAAGAAGCTTAAAGTGACGAATAACACCGTTTCGGGTGTTTCGACCACTAAGCAAAACGCGATTTTAACCACGTCGATTCCATACTCCACCGGCTGGCACCTTACAGTTGACGGTAAAGTAACACCAACACAGAAGGTTAATACCGGGTTTGTTGGCGCGAAAGTGACAGGTGGGACGCATAGAATCAAACTCACGTATGAAACGCCAGGACTGGCAGTCGGCAAGTGGCTGACCCGAATTGGCAGTTTTGTCTTTATTGTCATTTTTCTGGTTGAAGGAACGTTACTGATCTTGAGAAGGCGGCCTAAACCAGATACTCGTAGTCACCGTCATTAATAAAAATTAATTAAAGGTCTCACATCATACGCTGTGAATATCGTGATGATGTGGGATTTTTTGGTCAGTAATGCGTTTAAGACAAAAATTTGAAAGATTTGGATGAAATAAAAATAGGTTTCGTCATGGTAAACTACATATCATGATGTTATTAATAATAAGTTACTTTAACCTAATAAAAAAAAACAAACCAGCACCTAAGCAAATAAAAAAACCTGTCACAATCAAAATGCGGCAGATTTTTTTATTGATCACAGATTCAAATCTTGTTTATATTTTAATGGCGAAAACGCAGTTGCTTTTGTGATAAGGTCAGCTGTCAATTCACGATATTTCTTAAGTCCAAGTTCAGCTTGAGCAGTACTAATCTTCGTGAGGTAGGCGGAAAGCTCAACGCCATCCAGTTCCCGGCCGACATTATCAGCTTCGATCACGGCTTGACCGAACTTTTGGTTCAAGTCCTTTTGCAAGTCTGACAGTTGACCGCCGAACTCACGGTAATGACTGTCGACCATTACCCCAGCCTGTTTATAAACCCAGTACGCGGATTCGGCCTGATAGGAGACGACATCGCTTGCCTGATAAGCTGCTGGGGTGGATAGAATACCAGCGTAGAACGGCACGTAGACACTCTGAGCGGCTACACCCATGGCTAACCAGTGAATGCCGGATAATTCAGGTTGAGCAAACTGCCTTAATTGCAGAATGTGGGATTCTTGAGTGGTTGCTAGACTCACTGGGCGGAACCGTTTCCGGTCGGCTTCGTCTCCATTACCGATCGGGTCGTATTCGGTGCCCTGATAGTGGGAACTCAGGAAGGCTTTGGCGTCATCGACAGACAATAAGTCATCTGCTTGGCGGAGAAAGGGTAGTTCATAACTGCCAACGGACTGTTCAACTGCTGGGTTAAACATTTTTTGGCCGTACCACACTCGTGGTAAGTTATAGTAGGTATCCATTTGGTTGGCAGTGCCAAAGATTTTCCGGAAGTTAAAGCCTTGACGACCAGGGTTCAGGACGTGTTCTTTCACAAAATCCTGAATGCCGGGGTGCCACATGAAATTGTCAGGATCGGCGAAATCAATTTCCTGAATCGCCATCTGGTTTGCAATAACGGCATAGCTGTCATCTGGAATCCGTTGGGCGACCCAGTAATGGCCTGAGCCGGTTTCAAAATACCAGGCTTCATCTTTGTCTGCAAACAGGATGCCGTTGGATTCATCAGTGCCGTAGGTTGCCACGATTGTTCCCAGCCGTTTGACACCTTCTCGGGCAGATTTAATGTAGGGCAGTGTCACCGTGATCATCGCTTCTTCGCCGATACCGTTTTTTTCAAGCGGATCCGCGGCTAAAACACGGGTGTTCGCGTAGGTACTTTCAGTGGCACTCATAGCGACACCGTATTCATTGATGCCATCCTCTTCAAACAGACCGTACTTTGTCGTCCATTCCGGCGTTGCCGTGTATTTGGCAGCGTTGGCCGGCAGCGGCATTGAAAAATCGTTATCCTGAGACTTGAAAACCTGGGGCGTGTCATGCGTGACTGCAGGGTGCACCACGAAGTTTTTGGGCCAAGCCGGACGGGAATCTTCGTTGCGGCCAATGATGACGGAGCCGTCCACGGTCGCGTTTTTACCAATCAAGATACTGGTACATGCTGAAAATGGTTCAGTCTGCACAATAATCCCTCCAATTGATTCGTATTTGATACCTGTATTCTATCATTATCAGCTTGCAATAAACATTAACACGCCGTGAACCTGCTCATGATAATTTAACCGGCAATATGGTAGTTTAAGTGGGCTAAGTATGGTTTAATATAAGTCTTGTGTCATTCGAAATAAAACGAAGGGCGGTAATGCACATGCAGTTAAAAATTGATCGCAAGGACATGGCCATCAAGGTGGTCCTCATGGTTGGGTCATCCTTGATCAGCGCGTTTGCCTTAAACGCATTTTTGATTCCCGGCAATATCTTCAGTGCTGGTATCAATGGGGTCTCCCAGATTCTATCCCTCCTCCTAAAAAACGTGTTTCATCTGAGTGTGAACACTGGTTGGCTGATTCTACTGTTTAACATTCCGATTGGCATTCTTGGGTGGGCTAAGATTGGTAGAGGTTTCACGATCTACAGCTTCTTAACTTCCTTTTTGACATCGTTCTTAGCAATTGTGATTCCAATCCACAGTGTGGCGGGGCATAACCCGCTATTAAGCGCGTTGTTTGGCGGTATCTTGACGGGAATCGGTGTGGCTTACCCGTTAAAGTACGGGTTTTCCACCGGTGGCATGGACATCGTCGCAGTAGTTTTAGAGAAAACCACCGGGAAAACGATCGGCACACTGATGATGGTTACGAACTCGGTCATCGTTTTGATTGCCGGTACCAGATTCGGTTGGGAAAACGCGCTCTACACGATTATTTCCATTTATGCCATGTCGCGGGTGGTTGATGCCATCCATACCCGGCATCAGAAATTAACAGCGTTTATTGTAACCACTAAGACTAATGAGGTCATTGATGGGTTGCATGACACACTGATTCGCGGCATTACAATTATGCCGGGCGAGGGTTCGTATAAACGTCGACCAGGTTCGGTCCTGATGGTCGTCATCTCAAGGTACGAACTTTATGAATTGGAACACGTTGTCAAGTCAGTGGATCCGCAGTCTTTTGTAAATTTGGTCAATACAATTGATATTGAGGGCAACTTCTACGATGAGACGGAACAATTAAAAGTTAGAAATCAATCCACTCATTGAAATTTAATAAAAAACCGAGTATAATTTTGAGCAATTAATTAAAAAGGAGCGTTTATAAAAATGCCAATTGTACACATTGACCTCATTGCAGGCCGTTCACAAGAACAACTCAAGAACTTAGTTAAGGACGTTACTGACGCCGTATCAAAGAACACAGGTGCCCCAGAAGAACACGTTCATGTCATCTTAAGCGAAATGGCAACCAACCGCTACAGTGTTGGCGGCGTTTTGAAGAGTGATGAAAAGTAGCAGAGTGCAGAACAAACCGTTTAGATAGTGTAGCAGAAGGGCACCAAGACATAAAATCCCGGGTTTGGATTTTGTGCCTTGGTGCCCTTCTGTGGTTACTATCTGGTTTGTGGCGCACGTTTCGGCTCGAGGGCCAAAGAGCAGTTATGTAGAATGATTCTTGACTGGTTCGTAGCGCACGTTTCAGCTTGAGGACAGAGAAGCAGCTAGCTATGATGGCGCTCACTTGCCGACTTTACGTAACGAGTCCTCAGCCATGCAGAACAAACCAAAACAAAAGGAAACTTTCGCTAGATTAATAACATCTACCAGACTACTGAATACAACGCAGGACACCGAATACAGCGCCAAAAACATCTGAATTTACGCGGACTGAGAAATGGGCACAACACCAAATCGTTTTGCTCGGCACTCAGAAATTATGCTAAAATGAAAGCGGTTTACTACGTGATATGAACTGTGATTTCGCTTATTTTAACGTTTTTTAATTGGCGTAACCGCTTATATTGGGTATACTAGGACAAGATACAGTTATAAATCGCAGATCATAAATGATTGAATGAATGGAGACGGCTAACATGAATGACGAACAGTACATAATGGCAATTGACGAAGGAACCACGAGTACTAGGGCGATTCTGTTTAATCGTGATGGAAAAATTGTGGGGCAGGCACAGCGTGAGTTTCAACAGTACTTTCCGAAACCAGGTTGGGTAGAACATGACGCAAACGAAATTTGGAGCGCTGTTCAATCTGTTGTTTCTGATGCGGTGATCAATGCAAAAGTGCAGCCATACAAGGTTCGGGGCATTGGTATTACAAATCAGCGTGAAACGACGATCGTTTGGGATAAGGAAACCGGCGAACCCGTTTATCATGCCGTAGTTTGGCAATCAAAACAAACCAGTGATATTGCAGATCGTTTAAAGGATAAGGGCTATGCGGATCTGTTTCATCAAAAAACCGGGTTGGTTATCGACTCGTATTTCTCAGCAACTAAGATTATGTGGATCCTGGATAACGTGCCCGGGGTGCGTGAACGTGCTGAAAAAGGTGAGTTATTGTTCGGGACCATCGATACCTGGATTCTCTGGAAACTCAGCGGGGGTCGCATCCACGCAACCGACTACACGAACGCCAGCCGTACGATGCTGTTTAACATTCACGATCTTAAGTGGGATGAGGAGATTCTTGACCTATTGAACATTCCAGCAAGCTTGTTGCCGGAAGTACACTCATCCTCCGAAATATACGGCTACACGGCCGGTTACACTTTCTTTGGATTACAGGTGCCAATTGCCGGAATCGCTGGGGACCAACAATCCGCGCTGTTCGGGCAAACGGCCTACGATAAAGGCTCAGTAAAGAATACGTACGGGACCGGGGCCTTCATTGTGATGAATACAGGGACTGAGCCCAAGTTATCGGACAAGGGACTGCTGACGACGATTGCCTATGGTATCAACGGCGAAGTGACTTACGCTTTGGAAGGCAGTATCTTCGTTGCTGGTTCAGCAGTCCAGTGGCTGCGTGACGGGATGCGGCTGTTCGAACACGCTTCCGAATCCGAGAAAATGGCGGTGGACGCGAAAACCACCGGTGACGTTTATGTTGTGCCGGCCTTTACGGGTTTGGGCGCACCATACTGGGATCAAGAAGTTCGTGGGGCGGTGTTCGGTTTAACGCGTGGAACGACCCGGGAGCAATTTATTCGGGCAACGCTAGAAGCCATTGCTTACCAAACACGTGACGTTGTTGACACCATGACCGCTGATACCGGAATCGATATCAAAGCGCTCAGCGTGGACGGTGGCGCCGCTAATAATGATTTTTTAATGCAGTTTCAGGCTGACATTCTAAACACCCATATTCAGCGGGCAGCAATTGCTGAAACTACGGCGCTGGGTGCTGCTTACTTAGCCGGACTCGCGGTCGGTTTCTGGGACAGTATGGATGAAATCAAGAGCATGCACAAGATTGGCAGTACCTTTGATCCGCAAATGGATGAAGGGACGCGGCAACAGTGCTACCAAGGTTGGCAAGCTGCTGTAAAGGCAACGCAATTGTTCAAACCAAACGAGACACTGTAAGTTAATTTTGACTCTAAAAAATTGAAGCCTCGGCTTAAACGTCCCGTTCTGGGTCGTTTAACCGAGGTTTCTTAGTTGGGCGTTTAATGGAAAACGTCCCCGAATTGAATCGCGGCAGGTGTAGGAGGGAAGAACATGAAGCTTTTAGTCACAGGTGGTGCCGGTTTTATCGGCAGTAATTTTATTCACTACGTTTTGGCACATGATTTAGCAGAGGTCGTTATCAATGTTGATAAACTGACGTATGCGGGCAATTTAGCGTCATTGCGGGACATTCAAGAAGACCCGCGCTATCATTTTTACCAACTAGACATCAATGACACTGCACGACTGAAACGAATCATTGTGACGCATGAGATTACGCACATCATTAATTTTGCGGCCGAATCGCACGTTGACCGTAGCATTGAAGATGCTGCACCATTTTATAATAGCAACGTGCTTGGCGTGATGAGCTTGTTGCGGATTCTGCAACACCAGCCAGCGTTAAGGTTATTGCAAGTTTCAACCGACGAAGTATATGGTGATTTGACGTTGACACAACACCCATTATCTGAAATGGCACCGCTCAAACCTAGCAGTCCCTATGCGGCTTCAAAGGCAGCAGCTGATCTCATGGTGCTGTCCTACCGACGAACTTTTGGATTAGATGTCGTGCTCACGCGTTCAGCAAACAACTATGGACCGTACCAGCACGTGGAAAAACTCATTCCCAAAATGGTCGTGAACGCTTTGAACGCGCAGCCGTTGCCAATTTATGGAACTGGAAATAATCGCAGAGATTGGCTTTTTGTATTAGACAATTGTCGTGCGCTGTACCAAGTTCTGCTGCATGGCCACCCTGGCGAAGCATATAATGTCGCGGCACATCAAGAATTAACGAATAACGCAATTGTCAAAAAAATCTGTCGCGCTACTGACACTGATTCACGTCTGATAACACACGTTACAGACCGACTGGGTCATGATCATCGTTATGCAATTGCGACGAACAAGATCGAACAGCATTTAGGATGGCAACCGGTTCATACATTTGAAACAGCGTTAAATCATACAATTGCATGGTACAAATTGAATGAAGAATGGTGGCGGCCACTCCTGTGACCTGATAGATTGTTCATCCTAGACATGAATTGGGCTATTGTTTAACAGTCTTCAAGCATAAGGGTGATTAGGGTGCTGAAGACAGCTATTGTATAGTACAATCGTGTTTGAAAATAAAAACCACAACCAGCCGAATCGGTTCTGGTCGTGGTATATGCGATTATGCGGTCACACTATCTTCTAAATTAAAGGCCTTTTGTAAATAATCAGCTAAGCCATTTTCTTCGTTCGTCAAACTGGTGACATCGTCGGCGAGCATCTTCAAATGCGGCGTGGCATTTTTCATTGCGACGCCGGTACCAGCGTAGTCGATCATCTCGTTGTCGTTATTTTCGTCACCAAAGGCGATAACGTCTTCACGGTTGATGTGATAAAGATGCGCCAAAAATTCCACGCCAATAGCTTTTTGAATGCCTTTAGCGCCCATTTCAATAACGCTGTTGGGGCCACCCCAAGAGTTGACATCGACTAGGTCACCATAGTGATCACGCACATAGGCGATAAAGCGCGGTTGTGCTTCACGTTTTAAAGCAATGGTCAGACTGGTGGGGTTTTGCTGCAGTGACTGTTGACTCAGCAGTTGCTGCTGTGTCAGAGCCGTTGGAAAGAACCCATAGGCTAACGGTTTAATTTGGTTTGCTAAAAATAGGGTCTTGCCTTCAGCGGCCATGGCCTCCACATCAAATTCCTGTTGGTGCTGCATCAAATCAAATACAATGTCGCGACTAAACGTGTACTGGTATTCTTTATCCCAGTGTCGGTGAGGCAGATGCCCCAAGGAGCCATTGAAATTGATCATTGGTGTTTTAAGACCTAACTGATCATAAAATTGCTGTGAGATTCGGTTCGGACGACCCGTCACAATACTGACCACATGGCCAGCCGCGGCGACTTGTTGAATCGTTTTGATAGTGGTTGGCGACAGGACAGCATCGTTGTTTAACGTCGTGCCATCCAGATCAAGTGCAATTAACTTACGTTTCAAATCAACACATCCAGTTCTATTGAGAGTTATCTTGCTCACTATACCATAGATTGGTCTAGAGGTCACCTGACGTAGCCAGTATTGGCGTTAAGTCCGGAAATGTCGTATACTTTTTCAGAATGATTAAATAGAGATTAGGGGTTATACAGTGAACTTACCAGAAGCATTTATTACTAAATATTCGCAACTATTGGGCGACCAAGCGCCGGCATTTTTGGCGAGTTTTGATCAGCCATCCTACAGTGGATTTCGGGTCAACCCGCTGCGAGATACGTTGCCCAAAAACGTGGATCTTTCCCAACCGGTACCATATACAAAATGGGGCTACTACGGTAAAGTAACCGGACATACGATTGCTCATCAAAGCGGTGCCGTCTATAGTCAGGAACCCAGCGCAATGTTCGTTGGGGAAACGGTTCATCCCGTTGAGGGCGACCGTGTTTTGGATCTTTCTGCGGCTCCCGGCGGCAAGACGACACACCTTGGTAGTTTTTTAAACAACACCGGCTTGCTCGTCAGCAATGAGATCATGCCTAAACGGGCAAAAGTCTTATCTGAAAATGTTGAGCGATTTGGTCTGACCAACACGTTAGTTTTAAACGAAACGCCTGAGGTCATCGCTAAACATTTTCCGGCCTATTTTGACAAAGTCGTTGTGGATGCGCCATGTTCTGGTGAAGGCATGTTTCGTAAGGATCCGGAAGCAGTCGCTTACTGGAGCCTTGATTATCCGAAAGAATGTGCTGACCGGCAGCGGACAATTTTAGCCGAAGCTGTCAAAACGATCAAACCCGGTGGTGAACTCGTTTATTCCACGTGTACGTTTGCCCCCGAGGAAGACGAGCAGATCATTGCTTGGCTGCTTGAAACCTATCCGCAGTTTGAAGTCGTCCCAATCGACAAACCAGCTGGTATCGTCGATGGTCACCCAGAGTGGGCTAACAACGATCCAGCCCTTGCCGGCACTGCCAGACTTTTCCCACATTTGATGAAGGGTGAAGGCCACTTTGTCGCCAAGTTGCGATTAACCGATGCTTTAGTATCAGAGAAAAAAGTTCGTCGAGAAACGTCGCATACCAGCAAGGAAGAGAGTCTGTTGTTCAAAAAATTTGCTGAAGAAACGTTGGCGCCGGCATATACGTACGATAGCAAACGGCTGTTGACGTTTGGCGAACAGCTTTACTACATGCCAGCTGAGATGCCAAGACTCGAAAAATTGCGTGTGGTGCGTCCTGGCTTGCATCTTGGTACGTTGAAGAAGGGTCGGATAGAACCCAGCTACGCGCTAGGATTGGCCTTAAAACCGGTTGATATTGCCCAGGAACTGGTGATCACACCGGAAGAATGGCAATTAGTGGTCCACGGCGATATTTTCAAGCGCGATGACTTACCAATAAAAAAGGGCTGGGTCAGATTAGTCTGTGAGGGTCAACCGATCGTGTTCGCGAAGGTCGTTGGAAATACGGTTAAGAACTTCTTTCCTAAGGGGTTGAGGTTTAAGGTGTAGAGAGTGAAGCAAGGCGTTTAAGGGGCGGAGTAGAACGGACTCTGAGCCAAAAAGTCCGGGCCTGACTTTTTGGCTCAGAGTCCGTTCTATAGTAGCCCCTTGCCTTGCGCAACTCGTTTCGGCACGGTTGCCTAAAAACACATCGCAAGTACCGCTCTGTAGAAAACACCCAGAAAAGTCCGGGTCTGACTTTTTGGCTCAGAGTCCGTTCTGCAGTAGCCCCTTGCCTTGCGCAACTCGTTTCGGCACGGTTGCCTAAAAACACATCGCAAGTACCGCTCAGGCTAATATATTGATTAAGCGTACCTTCCGTAGCATTTTGCATCAATAAACCCAAGCTCAATTTACCAAATAATTCACGTCTTGAAAAAAACACAAAAAGCCAATGCCCAAGCATTGGCTTTTTGCATATAACAATTTTAAGTATCATAACTGAATCCCGCGTTGGTCAGCGTAACTCACGAGCGTTGAATCGAAAACTACGGGCACTCGCTGCAAGTCAGCGATACGCTGCGCACCAACAAGTAACATCAGCTGCTTAAACTGGGCCAGCCAATCCTGTAGCCACTGTGTTGTGCTGGGCAGATCAGTCTGGACCAGATGATGGAGCACCTCGCCGGCCATGCCAACGCAATCGGCACCTAGAATCAGTGCTTTGATTGCATCTAACGGTGTTTTGATGCCGCCGCTGGCAATGATCACTGGTCTAGTAGACAACTGGCGCATTTCAAGTAAGGATTCAACCGTCGTCAACCCCCAGTCAGCGAGGTAGGCCATGTCTTTATTAGGACGTCGGAAATTTTCGATTTTTGCGAAATCTGTGCCGCCGCGGCCACTAATATCAACGGCTTTGACACCAGTCTCGATGAGTTTTGTGACCGTTTCAGCTGTCATGCCAAACCCGACTTCTTTGACGATCACGGGCACGTCGAGGTTAGTAGTCAGCTGGTTAATATTGGATAACCAGTGAAAATCACGATCACCTTCAGGCATCACCGTTTCCTGAGCCGCGTTGATATGAATTTGGAGGGCGTTGGCTTGAATCATATCGATTGCTGCCTTGGCCGCCGCCAAACTATGGTTGCCGCCCATGTTTGCAATCATGATACCCGTTGCGTTATTCTGTCGCGCAATGCTAAATGTGGCTGATAGTTCGGGTTCCCGAATCGCAACACTCTGCGAACCGACTGCCATGGGCAAGCCAGTCGCTTTTGCTAGTCGGCTTAACTGGTCGTTCAGGCGGCCAGTTTGTGGGCTGCCGCCGGTCATCGCTTCAATCATGACAGGGTACGGTAAGTGAAATGACCCAATTTGTGTCTGGGTAGCAACGTCGCTCAGTGCCAGTTCAGGCAAACTCTCATGAATGATGCGGACGCCATCAAACCCATTTTGCGTGTCTTGCTGATAAAACTTCTCTGCAAGTGACACGTGCTCATCTTTACGATGTGATTGTTTTGAAGTCATAGGCTATTCCTCTACGGTATGCACGTTAAACGCTAACGGGGTGATTTGATGGTTCTGCCAATCATCAATAAGGGCGTCAATGTCCTTTGTTTTGTCGATCAGTGCGATCCCGCAATCACCGCCGCCGGCACCAGATGTTTTTGCAGCGCCACCGTGTTTTTCAGCAAGGTCGCACAACGTTTTCAATAAGGGTGTTTCGATGTGGACGTGGGTGAAACTGTCTAATTCGTTTAAAATTTGCCGGTTCGTTGTCAATTCTTGTTGAATCGCGGTAAGGTCCTGATTTCTAAAGCCGTTGATCATGCGTTTCAAGCAGGCTTGACTGTTGGCTAAAAAGGCCTGGTAGTCGGCATGCTGTTTGGCTTTGTTAAGGGCCACGCGATCAACTAAGTGGGAGGTCGACGCTGGTGATCCGGTCCATCCTACCAATAATTTTAAGTTCTCTGGAGGGGTCAGAAGTTCGACTTCTAAACCGGGCCACTTCTGGTCCAACAGATCGGCAAATGAGTAGGTTTTACGGGCCAACTTTAACCAGTCGCGGTCAAACGACCGGTAGGCGATCCAACCGCCATAAACACTGGCTGCAATGTCGCCTAAAGACCCGTTGCCCTGCACGTCAAAGTGGGCGATAGCAGCGAGCTTAAACAACCGATTGTGATCTACCGGTAAATGATAGAATTTGCAGAGGGCTTTGATTGTAGCCACCGTCACGGCAGCGGAGGACCCGAGACCATACTTGCGGCCATCAGCACTATCTAAATCGCTCTCAACGGTCAGGTGGTAGATGCCCAGGGGCTGTTTAAGAATCTTCGCGTAGTCTTCAGTCACTTTAATCGCTGACAAAATGTAGTGAAATGGGTTATCACGGTTGTCAAACACCATTTCGCCATCTTCGCGGCGCCAGTAAATTGAATTTTCTTGGTACTGTGCGGACACAATACTGCCGATCTGGTCAGCCGTTTGAATGCTGACAGTGACAAATTGATCCAGGGCAACAATAATTGCGGGAAACCCGGTTTCCACCACGGCGTATTCACCGGCAATATAGAGTTTGCCTTGGGCTTTCACAGAAATCAAAACATCATGTCCTTTCGTCAGTTACGTTTCATTTTTTGGGGTGTTACGTGATTAATCAGTAATAAAGGTCAACCCGGGACCGGGATGTGCGACAAGCACCGCGTCGTTGCCAAACGCGGCTTGGAGTTTCGTTACAACGGCTGTGACCGCTGGTTCTCGGCACAGCACCTTGATGTTTGGTCCGGCGTCGATCGTACAGTAACAGGGGTACCCGGCATCGCGCAGCTCATGAATCAAAGTGATAGCGTGCAAGGTGTCCGCGTTAAAGTATGTAAAACTTGGATCAGCGCTGAGGTTGAGTGCGTGCATGCGCATGGCGTTTTCTTCGCTGACGTGGCCGAGTGTCTCAAAGTCCTTGTCGGCGATAGCCTGCCGGACGGTGTCAAAATCCCGGGTGGCCGTTTGGACCCAGGCACCGTAAAACGGTGAAGTGGCGACCGCGGCACGCATCCCTTGACGACTGGAAATCTTTTTGGCTGTTTTATTGAGGACAACCGCGACAACGGCAATATCCCAATCAACGGTTTCTTCAATCGGGTAGCCGTATGAACTGTTGTCATCATGCCCCATATTCCAGGCCGCAAAGCCGCCGAAAATTGATCGGGTAGCCGACCCAGACCCGCGCCGTGCTAATCTAGACAGGTCGCGAGACGATAATGCTAATCCGGCGGCCCGACTGGCAGCGCCCGCTAGTGCGGCAAAACCGGAGGCCGAAGAGGCCAATCCAGCTGCGGTTGGAACGTGGTTCACTGTGTCAACACTAGCGTGCATCGAAATGCCAGCCAGGTCACGGACCACATTTAAAAAGCGGCTGATCTTACGTTGGCCATCATCAGTTAGAAGCTGGCCGTTAAACGTGATTTGATCAGCCGCCAATTCGTCCCTAAATTGGACAGCAGTATCCGTATAAAATTGATCAAGTGTTAACGAGAGACTGGAATTTTGCGGAATTATCAGTTGCTCGTTTTTTTTCCCCCAGTACTTAACAAGGGCAATATTTGTATGTGCCCGTGCCTTAACGGGTGACGTTGTCGGTTTCATCAGCTAATTCCTCACTTAATAGTGGTTGAACCCAAGTTGCTGCTGCGCCGGCATCGATCAATGCCTGTTTGACGCGTTTGGCAACGTTGACGTTCTCAACGAGGCAAATCATGCAGCCACCCATGCCGCCGCCGGTTAACTTAGCGCCCAATGCACCGTTGGCTTTAGCGATTCGAATTAACTTATCAAGGGTTGGGTGGCTCACACCTAACGCCTTTAATTGTACCTGTGCAGCGTCCAAAATGGTACCCAATTTTTGAATTGCGTTATGACCTAGCGCGTCTTTAGCGTCTTTTGTCAATTCACCCAGTTCTTCAATCAGGTGCTTACCACGGCGCGGATGATGGCTTAGTGTCTTCGCAACGTTGGCAACGGCAGAACCGGTTTGTCCGTAGATGCCGCTGTCCGCAATGATCATGTAACCGTCTAAGTGGAACGGCAGTGAAGTAGGGGTATCACCGGTCACGAACCAGACGGGTGCTGATGCGCTTGCTGTGGCCACATCTAAGCCGCTGGGATTACCGTGAATAATGTGTTCAGAAATATCAGCGTCCAAGAGCAGCTGTTCGTGTGTCAGCGGCAACTTAAAGTAGTCATAAAGCGCCCGAATAATGGCGACTGCCGTTGCTGCCGAAGAACCCATGCCGCGTTCTGCGGGTAATTGGCTTCTAATTTCAAGTGTAAATCCTGCTTGTGAATGGTTAAAACGCGTGAGCAGGACATCTAATAGATGGTTAATACCATTTAATTGAATGGGTGCGTCACTGCGGTTACCTGAGAAATAGCGACTGATCAGCCACTGTTGGTTACCACTGCGTTCTGTAATGGTAACCGTTGTTTTCACAGCAGGTAAAGGCAGGGCGATAGCTGGCTGGTGATACACCACGCTATGTTCACCGATTAAGATAATTTTGGCATGACTCGTGCCAGTAGCCGAAATAGGCAACGTGACGACCCCTTTCAATTTAAAAATTAAACTATTTTTCATTCCTCAAAGTTCGCAAACACACTGTATCATACTCTTTTTTAAGGATAAACGCTAGAAGCCAATCATTAGGAAAAATTAAAAGAGTGTGTTTGAGTAATTCAACAAGTCACGATATTAGCGTTGCTAAACGTGATGCCGATGTTGATTAACGGTGCTTGCAACGTGAGATTGGACAGTGAGAATGCCGCGTTCGATAAAGGCTTAAGCGCAAAGTACGTCAGCAAAAAATCGAGTCAGGACCCTGATTCACAGCTTAAATCGATTACGGGTGGACTACCTCATTACCTAGGTATCACTAGGCAAGGAGCACACAACTCTGGACTGGCAACAGGATACGAGCATTGATAATCCTTTATTCCGCGTGGAAATAAACCACTAAATAGGCTCCCCCCTTTTTTACTCTAGGAATCGACTAGGCGGTCGCCATTTGGCACCACTCACACTTTTTGGCAGCTTGCCATGCGGTTAACACTGCTGACGACAAACATGTTTCCACAAAAAGCTGACGTTATGATTAAGTTAAGTCAAAACCGCTTCGTTTTTCAACTATAACGCCCCCAATATCCACTTTTGCTAAGGAATGTAGTATGATGTTTAAGGTAAGTAATAAAAAATTTGGTGAATAAAGATATGGATACTAATACAATTTATGCCATCGTTGATATTGAGACCACGGGAACCAGCGTGGCAGATGGCAATCGCATTATCCAGTTTGGCTGTGTACTGGTTCAAAACGGCCGGATTATTAATAAATTTGCGACGGACGTGAACCCGCAGCAACAGATTCCAGAACCCATTAAGGCGTTGACTGGAATCAGTGATGAGCAGGTGAAACACGCGCCGTTATTTGATGACGTTGCAGGAACGATTTACAGCTTGCTGACCGGCACTGTGTTCGTTGCCCATAACGTCAATTTTGACTTTCCGTTTGTGAATGCTGAGTTGGAGCGTGTCGGGTACCCGACGTTGCCGATCGAGGCCATCGATACGGTTACGCTGAGTCAGATCCTATTGCCAACGGTCGATAGCTACCGGCTGCATGATCTGAGTTCTTACTTGAGCATTCGACACGACCACCCGCATTCAGCGGATGATGATGCACTGGTGACGGCCAAACTGTTGATTGTATTGT
Source organism: Secundilactobacillus collinoides DSM 20515 = JCM 1123 (assembly GCF_001435975.1). GTDB lineage: Bacteria > Bacillota > Bacilli > Lactobacillales > Lactobacillaceae > Secundilactobacillus > Secundilactobacillus collinoides. The sequence continues at coordinate 246,757 of NZ_AYYR01000013.1, read as the reverse complement.
TGAAACAATTGACGGCGTTACCCATTGTGACGTTGCAGCAAATGGTCGCAGTTGGCGCAGAACTGCCGCAGCAGACCGCAGAACTGTTTGACTGGGCCTTACATGAGACGCGTAAGCGGCACGAAGCATTGCCAGACGATTTGATGGTCAGCAATGGAATCGCTCTGCGAAAAAATAGGGTGCTGAGTGCGACGGATGACCACGAATACACGTTTCCGCGAACGAAAAAAAGCAAGTTAAAGCTTTATCCTAAACACTTTGAGTGGCGGACGGATCAGGCAAAGATGATGAATCTGATTTATCGGCAGTACACGGTGCCCAAAACGCAGCATCAGCCGCTGATTATTGAGGCACCCACTGGGACGGGGAAAAGTCTCGGTTACACCTTGCCGTTAGCTTATTTAGCGCGGCATGAAGACCGTCAAGTGGTGATTGCCACGGATACAGTGTTGTTGCAATCACAATTGATGAGCCAAACATTACCGCTGTTGAACGATATACTGCCGTTTCACATCAACGCCGTAGTGGTTAAGGGCAAGCAGCACTATCTTGATTTGAACCGTTTTTTGACGTCCTTGAAACATCCAGAACGGTCCAAACAGTCCCAGCTGATCAAACTCAGGCTGCTGGTTTGGCTGACACAAACGACAACCGGCGACTTAGATGAACTGCATTTTCGCAATGACCCGCCGTACTTAGACGAGGTGCGGCACGAAGGCCTCGAGACTGTGACAGACCAATCACCGTTTTACGAAGATGATTTTCTGCACCGGTTGTACGCACGGTTGCCATACGCACAGTTCATCATTATCAATCACGCTTTTTTGGTGCAGTACGCAACTTATTTTGGCGCGCATTTAAACCAGCCTTATCTAGTTGTGGATGAAGCCCAGCACTTAGCGGACTACGCGCTGCGGACGAACCGCCAGAAATTTGACTTTCAGGTGACACTCAACGTCGTTCGCCATCAACTGGATCAGTTGGATCCGGATAATAAATATGGCCTTGTGACAGCGTTGCATGAAGCAGCCTTTTCGAGAGATTTTGCGACCATGCGCGCCTGGCTGGTCGAGTTTGATCGGCAGTTGACTGCCTTAAGCGATTACCTTTTGAAGACGGTGCAGGCACAGCTTGGCAAGTTCAAACAACCCTACCAGGAGGTTGCGTTGTCCGCCGAAGATTGGCAGGCTTTTAGTGAAGACCACCAAGGCTTATTTGAACAACTGAACATCCTGGCCGAAAAAATGAAAACACTGCTGACAACAATTTCCCAACGGTTTGAGAGCCAGGCGGCTAAGTGGCTGCCAAGTGACAACGAACACTTCAGCGGGTTTGCGAATAACCTGATGACAGCCTTCGACAACTGGCAGCGGCTGGTCATGATTCAGCAACAACCGACCCAGGTCAGTGACGGTCGCGGTGCATACTTGTACTGGGTCACCGTTGGCCAGGAACTGGACCACGTCATCATGTCATCAAGCCTGATGTCTGTGAAGGGCTTTTTGTCGCAGCAGGTCTACGCCAACTTTCAGGCACCGATTTTTACTGGTGCCACGCTATTTTCTTCCAACCGTTCCCAGTACCTGTACGACCAGCTTGATCTCGATCGTGAAACGGTCAAGGTTCGGCGATTGAAATCCGATTTTAATTTTGAAAAACAGGCCAAACTCTACATCAGTAAGGACGCAACGGATATTAAAGATGACGCCGCCTATACCGACTACGTTGTCGGTTCGATTCGGGGACTGTTGCGGTCAGCTAACCGGCCGACACTGATTCTCTTTAACTCATTAGACATGATCCAACGCGTTTATCAGCAGCTGGTTTCCGGTAATAATCGGGTGTCACGACTGTTGCTGGCACAGGGCGTTTCTGGCGGCAAAGAAAAGCTGATCAAACGGTTTATGGATGAAGATAACGCCGTGTTATTAGGTGCAGCCAGTTTTTGGGAAGGCATTGATCTGCCGCAAGAAAAACTGCAGCTGCTTGTGATTGCCCGGTTACCGTTTGACTCACCGGATCGATTGGAGACTCAGGTGCAGTTTGCGCAACTTAAATCTGAGGGCAAGAATCCGTTCTACAATTTGTCGTTGCCAAAGGCCACTTTGCGACTGCGGCAAGGCATTGGCCGGTTGATCCGAACGCGGTCCGACTATGGTGCCGTTGTTGTTTTAGACAGTCGGTTAGTCAACCGGCAATACGGTCAGACAATTATGAAAACATTGCCTGAGACATTACCCATTCTTGCCGCAGATATGCCGGTAATCACGAACGATGTTTCTAATTTCTTTAAGCTCCACCAAACAGGGCATCATAAATCCTAATTATCTGCTATAATTTTAAAAGCTAGGGCCTGAATGGCTAAAATAGGAATCATCATTGGTTGTTGAACGGCTTTGCAACCAAGGTAATAAAGGAGTTTTGACATGAGAAGAGAACAATCGGGGCGGCGTCGACGGGGACGTCGCGTGTTACTCTCGATTTTAGTGATCATTGTTGTGCTGATCATTGGAACCATCTGGGGTTACCATCACGCGACAGCACCAATTAACAAGGCCAAGTCGCAGTCGATCTCAATGGCTGAAAAATATGCGGGACTTAAAAGGGAAACGGCCTTTTATTGGACCAACCTGAATAAGACCTACTACACGGTTGCCGGCACCAATAAACAAAACAAGTCGGTTTACGTGCTCGTCCCGCAAAAGGGCGCACAGTTACGCGTACTGCAGCAAAGTGCCGGGTTAACGCGTAACCAGGTCTTAAGCAAGGTCTGGTCGCAACGCAACCCAAAGAAGGTCTTATCGGCTGCGTTGAGCGTCTTTAACGGCCAATCTGCATGGATCGTGAGCTACATGAACAAGAAGGGGCAACTTTGCTACGAAACACTGAGTTTTAAGAGCGGTAAACTGTTGCAACTGATTGAAAACATTTAATGCTTCACCCGCAATTCAAAGTCAGCTCCCAAGTTTTTTTGAGAACTGGCTTTTGTGTCTCCCCAAAATGCGGTAACATGGTTCATGGAACAATTGCAGCACGTTAATTTACTCACACACCTTTAGGAGGCGTTTTTCTTGCATTTATCAAAGAGAAGCTTACAAATTCAGCCATCAGCAACCATGAAAACTTCTGCGCAAGCTAAGCAGATGATTGCAGACGGGATCGATGTTATTAATTTGGGTATCGGTGAACCCGATTTTGAAACACCCCAATACATTGAGGATGCCGCAATTAATGCAATCAAGGCTGGCAAAGCTAGTTTTTATACGCCGGCTGCTGGCCTGATGCCGCTTCGTCAAGCGGTTGCTGACCAAACTAATTCAGATTATGGGTTGGACCTTTCAGCAACCAACGTGGCTGTGACCACTGGTGCTAAAATGGCCTTGTACGCAACTTTCCAAACGATTTTAGACCCTGGTGACGAAGTGCTGCTGCCTGATCCTTACTGGGTCAGTTATTCGGAACAAATCAAGTTAGCTGACGGGGTGCCTGTTCCCGTTGCGACCGGTAACTCGTTTAAGGCAACCCCGGCGCAATTAGAAGAGAAGCGGACCGCACATACGCGGGCACTTGTCTTGAACAGCCCACAAAATCCAACTGGCGTTATTTACGACAAGGATGAGTTAGTGGCTTTAAAGACTTGGGCAGACGAACATGATGTCATCGTGGTAACGGATGATATTTATGGGAATTTGACCTATAACGGGGAAACCTTTACGTCCATCGCACAGTTAAGCGACCACTTGAGCGACAACCTGATCATTATCAATGGAGCGTCAAAGACCTACTCAATGACCGGCTGGCGCATGGGGTACGTGATTGCAACAGAAGCTACGATCAGTAAGATCAGTGCCTTTTTGTCACATGCAACTGGTAACCCGACTGCTGTGAGTCAGTATGCTTTTCTAGCCGCCCTGAAGGGTGAAGAAGGCGAAGCTAATGCGGTTGCAAAAATGCACGATGCCTTTGAAGAACGGTTAAACACGATCTTCCCGTTGGTCAACGCCCTACCAGGGTTTGACATGCCAACGAAACCACAGGGTGCCTTTTACCTGTTCCCAGATATTTCTGAAGCACTGAAGCTGACCGGTATTGCAACCACTGCTGAATTCGTGTCACGGATTCTCGATGAAGCCCATGTGGCGCTGGTTGACGGTAACGCCTTTGGTGTTGATAAGCACCTGCGGATCAGTTATGCGACCGACTTGGCCTCACTTAAAAAGGCGGTTGACCGTTTAAGTAAGTTTATGGACCAAAACATTCAATAGTTCTGGAGGAAAACACATTGGTGCAACAGATTAACATTATCGACGCAAAAGACCACGTTAACGAAAAGGTCAAAATCGGCGTCTGGCTGACCAACAAACGGTCAAGCGGGAAGATTGCCTTCCTGCAATTACGAGACGGAACAGAATTCTTCCAAGGCGTCGTTTTAAAGAAAAACGTCGATGAAGCCGTTTTCGAACTCGCAAAAGAAGTTAAACAAGAGACTAGCATGTGGATCACCGGTGTGATTCATGAAGATGCACGGTCAAAATTCGGCTACGAAATTGAAGTTGAAACGATTGAAGTTGTCGGCGAAAGTCACGACTACCCAATCACACCTAAGGAACACGGGGTCGATTTCTTAATGGACCATCGTCATCTATGGTTGCGGTCAAGTCGGCCACACGCCATTATGACAATCAGAAACGAAGTCATTCGGGCCACTTATCAATTCTTCAACGACCACGGTTTCACGAAGATCGACGCGCCAATTTTAACTGGGAGCGCACCTGAAGGCACAACCGATTTGTTCCACACAGAATACTTTGACCGTGATGCCTATCTGTCACAATCAGGGCAACTGTACGAAGAAGCTGGTGCCTTAGCCTTCGATAAGGTCTTTTCGTTTGGCCCGACTTTCCGGGCTGAAAAGTCAAAAACACGTCGGCATTTAATTGAATTTTGGATGATCGAACCAGAAATGGCCTTCATGCATCAGGAACAAAGTCTCGAAATTCAAGAACAGTATATCGCCTTCCTAGTTCAAAATGTCATTGACCACTGTGCCGGTGCTTTGAAGACTTTGGACCGTGATGTTGATACTTTGAAACGGTACACACAGCTGCCATACCCGCGTATCAGCTACGATGAAGCCATTGAACTGTTGAAGGAAAACGACTTTGATGTTGATTGGGGTGTTGACTTCGGTTCACCAGAAGAGACGTTCTTAGCTGATCATTTCGATCAACCAGTGTTCGTCTTAAACTACCCAAAGGCAATCAAGCCATTCTATATGAAGCCGCATCCAACACGTGATGACGTGGTGATCTGTGCCGATCTATTAGCCCCAGAAGGCTATGGTGAAATCATCGGCGGTTCAGAACGTGCCGTGGATTACGACTATCTGTACGACCAAATCGTCAAAGCAGGATTGGATCCAAAGGAATACGAATGGTATCTAGATCTCAGAAAATACGGCAGCGTACCGCATTCTGGTTTTGGTTTGGGACTAGAACGTGCCTTAGCCTGGATCACAGGAGAAGACCACGTCAGAGAAACCATCCCATTCCCAAGATTGTTGAATAGGATTTACCCGTAGAGCGTGGAGGAAGGCGCTTAGAGGGCGGAGCATAAGGCAACTCTGGCATAAAATCCCGCATTTGGATTTTGTGCCAGAGTTGCCTTATGCAGTAGCCCTCTGCCTTCCGGAACGCGTTTCAGCACGAGGACAGAGAACCACAATGCATCGGCATAAAATCCCGCATTTGGATTTTGTACCGGCAGTAGCCTCTACACCGGTTTTCTGCATACCATTTCAAAAAACAATTTCACCATCGCCCCACAAACAACAAAGAAGACAGCTATTCCGCAGAATAGTTGTCTTCTTTGGTCAAAAAGGCTATCCTATTCAAGATAGCACCATCGAAAAAACGCAAAAAGGGGGACATCCGCAGTGGATGCATTCACAAGTGTGTTACTGGCATCCGGCAACACCGTGGTGTCAACGTTATTGTTGCGTCATTACCGGGACTTAGGTATGACAAATGAGCAATTTTTAATTTATTTGCAATTGAAAAGTTTTGCGGATCACGGCAACGCTTTTCCACCATCGGCCACTGTTGGCCAAGCGATTGGACTGTCTGAGAATCAGGTGTTCCAATCGTTGCACGAGATGATCAGTAAAAATTTAATGCAGATCAAAACTACGCACCAAAAAGATCAGTTGGCACAGGATTCATATGACTTTACGCAATTGTACGAAAAATTGGCGCAGTTTGTGGTTAATAAAGAAACCGCGAACGTTAAAGAAACGGCAACTAATGATCGCCAAGTGGTCTTTAAGCAAGTTGAATCCGAATTTGGCCGGCCACTGTCGCCAATCGAATTGGAAACAATTGCCCAGTGGCTGGATGAGGATCACTACTCTGGTGAAATGATTCAACTCGCTTTAAAAGAGGCGGTTCTTAGTCAGGTGTATAACCTTAAGTATATGGATCGAATCTTGTTATCCTGGGAGAAAAAGCACATCACCACGCCTGAACAAGTCCAGCAAGAAAAGGATCGGCACCAGGGAAATACCCGCAATAATGGGCAGGGAAAGTCCGGCACAAAAGGGGCAGATACTTCAAAAATACCTGACATTCCGCTCTTTAATATTGGGGATCAGAGTGATTCAACCCAAAATTAGCAAAATTTAACCACAATTCAAAAACGCCTGAATTCAATTGATTTCAGGCGTTTTCGAATTGTGGTTAAAATTCCTTGGTTATCGATGGTGAAAGAGGTTAGCGGGCCATTTTAGTCCTGCGATGGGCCATTATGCGAATCAAGCGGGCCCATTTCCTCAAGGTAGTCTTGTTCCTGCTGGTGCCAATAGTTTTGGTCCGCTTCAGTGATTGGCCGAATGACTCGGCATGGGTTGCCGGCGGCGACCACGTTGGCCGGCACATCATGGGTCACGACGGCCCCAGACCCAATAATTGTGTTCTCGCCAATTGTCACGCCGGGGTTGACTGTCACGCCACCGCCAAGCCAGACGTTGTTGCCAATGACGATGGGGTGACCGAGTGCTAACCATTTAGTTCGAACATCGGCAGCAATCGGGTGACTGGCCGCAAATAGGTTGACCCGCGGACCAATCAGCACCCGGTCACCAATTGTGATCTGACCGGAATCAAGAAAAACGGCATTCGTGTTGATGTACACGTCATCGCCCAGTGAAATGTGATCGCCAAAGTCGCAGAAAAAGGGTGGTTCGATATAGCAACGAGCGCCGGTCTGCCCCAGCAACTCAGCGAATTTTGGCTGCACATCTTCATGCGGCCCGGCGTGATTAATGGTCGCCAATAACGCTTGTTTGCGGTCGCCTTTTTTTGCCATTTTGGCATCGTAGACGTTATATAACTTGCCTGCTAACATTCGAGATTCATTTGTCGTCATTTGAAAAGCCTCCGTCTGATAGTTAATATTGGGCGTTTGGTGTTCGCAATCAGTATATCATGAAATCGTTTTCCTGAATAAAACACAAAAACCCCGTTGATATCGATACATGGATATCAACGGGGTTTTCAGATAGTCGTGTTAACTGTTTGCAGTTGCGCTTGATTTACTAGATGTTGTGCCACCAGTCGATCCGCCAGTGCTTTCAGAAGTGGTGGTCGACGTCGACGATGAATTTGTCGTCTCAGTACTTGTACCATCACTGCCAGAACCGCTACCGCTGCCGCCGGTTGGTTGCTGTTCCGTCGAAGTGGACGAACTAGAAGAATCCGTTGAACTCGTGGACGAAGTCGTTGAACTATTGGTCGTGGCTTCATTACTTGAACTGGAATCCGTCGCACTGCTTGAAGAACTGCTGTAAGTGGTCGACGTACCGCCATTAGCGCTTGTCGTCGTATCACCAGGATAACCCTGAATGTAGTATTCCGTGACCCCGTTCTTCTTAGTTTCCACCACGTCACTTGGTTTTGTCCAATCGGTGTTGGAGACGTTCTCGTTCTGGGCGAGGTAGGTCATTTCGTACTTGTAGATTTCTTGGGCTATCTTGGTTTCATCCTCAGTAACGTAGCCACCTGAGGCGTACTGTTTATCGTACCCGGTCCAAACGGAAAGCGAGTAGTTCTTAGTGTAACCGGTAAACCAAGAATCCATCGTGCTGCTTGATGGCACCTTGCTTGCATAATCGTCAGGATAGGCGGTCGTCCCAGTCTTCCCAGCTTGGTATAAGCCTGAAATAGCGGCTGAAGTGCCGGAACCGTCGGAACTGTTAATAACACCCTTCAACATGTTGGTAATCATAAACGCCGTCGCTGAGGACATGGCTTTCTTACCAGTGCTGCTGTAAGAATGGGATTTACCATCCTTAGTCACAACCTTGTTCAGCAGGGTTGGCTTGTAATAGGTGCCGCCATTCGCGAATGCGCTGTATCCGGCAGCTTCTTGTTCGGTGGAGATGTACGCGCCGATCCCGTTTTGCAAGGTCAGTTTGTTCTTGAAGGTCATGCCGAGACCGGCCATAAATTTAGTGGCTTTCGTAATGCCGACCGCGTCAAGTGTCCGGATAGCTGGAATGTTCCGAGATTCGACCAGCGCTTTACGCATCGTAATCGTGCCTTCGTACTTATCATCAAAATCATTTAGTGATTTTGTCGTCCCCGGATACGTATAAGCCGTATCTTTAACAGGTTGATAGGTTGGATATTTCAGGTACTGAATGGCTGGTCCGTAATCCATCAGAGGTTTGATGGTCGACCCGCTGGACCGATCGGTTTGGACGGCCCGGTTCAGGCCGAAGCTGACATTGCCTGTCTTCCGGCCCCCAATCATCGCGGTGACCTTCCCATTATTCGGGTTGACCAACGTTGCACCAACCTGGAACTTCTTGCTTGGGAAGCTGACGTAGTTGCTTGAGTTAACGATATTGTACAGATGTTTTTGCGCCGACATATCAAGGTTCGTGTAGACCCGGAGGCCATCAGTACTGGTGTTATAGCCATCGGCCTTCAATTCTGCGTAGACCTGTTTCAAGTAGGCATCAATGTACTTTTGGTTCTTATTTGTGACGGTTGTTACGGGGTGGGTCTTTGCTAAACCAGTTTTAACGCTGGTTTTTTCAGCGGCCTTGGCCTGAGCTGAGGTGATGACTTTATTCTGTGCCATCGCTGTCAAAACTTGGTTACGCCGGTAGGTCGCGTACTTTGGGTACCGGGTTGGGTCGTAGTTAGTCGGACTTTGTGGCATCCCGGCTAACATTGCCAGCTGCGGCAGGGTGAGGTGACTTAACGACTTCCCATAGTAGTATTTGGCCGCCGTTTCCATACCGTAGACCCCGTTACCCATGTAAACCTTGTTAATGTAGAATTCGAGAATTTTTGACTTGCTGTACTTTTGGTCGACCTTAATGGCTAACCACGCTTCTTGCGCTTTTCGTTTTAGCGTCCGGTCAGCACTTGACGTTGAGAAAACGGACAGTTTGACAAGTTGCTGGGTCAGGGTACTCCCACCCTGCATTCCAAGTGAAGAGCCGCGCAGGTTAGAAAAGGCGGCCTCAACGATTCGAATCGGGTCAACCCCGTGTTCCTTATAGAATCGGCGGTCTTCAATGGAAACGACAGCTGATTTCAAAGTGCTGGGAATCTTGCTGGATTTAACGTAATCCCGGTTTTGAGCACCTAACCGAGAAATAACGTTGTTGTTCGCATCGTACACTTTGGTGGATGTATCACTGGATAATTCAGATTCGGTGATGTTTGGCGCACCTTGAGCGTAATAGAAGAACAGCCCCGCACCAGCTAGGATGGCCCCTAAGAACAAGACCAGTAAAGTCGTGAATATATTGCGAAATAGATGACGTTTTCGCTTGGGCTTGGCATTTCGCCGTCGCCGCCCAGAACGAGTCTCGTCGTTATTTGAATTACTTGACATAAGTAAGCTCCTTTGATTAAGGCGTTAAATAAGGTGATCAACCGCATCGAGATAGGGAATAATTGGGTTGAGTCGGTAGTGGATCGGCAGCGCGATGTCGTCAAACACCTTTAACGGAATCGATTTGCGCCCCGTGTCCTGATGGTCCCAGTAAGATATGAGATCCGTCGCCTTTAGTAAGTATAGCTGATCTAATTTAACAAACTTGACCAGGCCAAAACAGATACCGCCCTGTTTTAAACAACTTCGCATGTGCTCAATTTGATGTTTGTGGAAGTTATCTAGTGGAAAGCGGGTCGTTTCCTGGGTCTCCTTGGCATCAAAGTCAATGTAACGACCACGATAGATGCCATTGTAGTCCGTGGTGGAAGCTTGACGGAAGTAAGCTTCCCGAATAACTGCGGCGGAGCGCTTGGGGTAATCGACTTTGACGATTTGAATGGGGGTTGGCTTTTTATGAATGACAGCAACATCGTTCGCTAGGTAATATTGGTTGCTTTCATTAAGCTCCTGTTCTAAAGTCATACCACGGCCGCCATATGTCGTCAGCTTCAATTTTTTGTTGGGCTGCTGGCTTGGCGAAAAGCGGGCACCGTTCGGATAATGAATTGTCACAGACCGGATCATCTCTTTTCGTTATGAATTAGTCGAAACTAAGTTTACCCAGTTAGTGTTATTATACCAAGGGACGCGTTTTCAATAAACAAGTAAATGCAAAAAACGCGTGATATCGGGCTTAGTTCTCGATAAATTATCAAACACATGTTTCCAAAATGTCTGAATATCGGACACTATTCCGATATTTTTAAGTTATTTTAAGGTGGGCGCGTGTATGATTGTTTCTATCTATGTCCATCTTCGACCTAGCCTATCACGTTCAGAGGAATTCTAAAAGTGCTGACACGATTTCTCATCCTGATGACGTGCCCAGCATATGAAAGTTAGATTAAGCAGAAAGGAGCCGGGCAATATGGCACAAAGATTGTGGATCACGGGTTATCGATCGTATGAACTGGGATTATTTTCAGAAACAGAACCAAAGTATCAAGTCATCAATTACGCGTTGACGAAGGTGATCACCCAGGCAGTCGAAGATGGGACGACCTGGGTGATCACTGGGGGCCAGTTAGGTATCGAACAGATGGCGGCAAAGGCAGCCGTTAATTTGAAAGCCGATTACCCGGAACTTAACGTTGCATTAATGACGCCATTCAGTCATTTTGGAAATCAGTGGAAGCCTGAAAATCAGGAAAAATTGGCTGATCTTAAGACCCAGGTTGACTTTCAGGCGGCGGTCAGCGAGCAAGATTATACATCGCCGCAACAATTAAGAAATTATCAAAGTTTCATGTTGACCCATACGGATGGCGCACTTTTAGTATATGATGTAGACAATGAGGGCAAATCGCGGTACGATTATGATGCGATTATGCATTGGCAAGAAAGTCATACGTATCCTTTGCAACAGGTTGATTTCGATCAATTGCAAGAATATGCGTATGAATTTCAAGAAAATTCAAAAAAAGGTTTCAATCTCGACTAATTTTTGGTATCATCTTAAATGTTGGTGTTGAATAAATGATGAGGTGTATTTAAATGGCAACGATCAATTTTACTCCCAAGGACATTTTACAAAAAGAATTCCGTCAGAAGATGCGGGGCTATGACCCGGCTGATGTTGACAGTTTCTTAGATAATGTCATTAAAGACTATGAAGCGTTTACGAAGGAGAATCAACACCTCCAGGACGAAAATGAACGTTTGTTAGCCAAGGTGGACGAGCTGACAAAGCAGATTTCTGTTGGTGGTCAGCAAACGGTTCAAACGAGTCAACCAGCAAGTAATGTGACGAATATGGATATCTTGAAGCGGTTATCAAATCTGGAACGCCATGTCTTTGGCTCCCAGTTAGATTCCAGCAACAGTAACACGTCACACCGGCTTTAATATAAGTTAACATTTTTTGTAAATTGTGGGTAATCGCGGTCGGCTTAAGTCGGCTGAGGAAAGTCCATGCTCGCACAGACTGCGATGTCTGTAGTGTTCGTGCTCGGTGAAAAAATAAGCCGGGGGACTTCGAAAGAAGTTACGGCGGGGAAAAGCGCTAAGGTTTCGGCTATGCGTGAATACCTCTGAAAGTGCCACAGCGACGATGACGCTATCGGAAACGGTAGTGGTGGAACGTGGTAAACCCCTCGAGCGGGCAACCCAAACTACGGTAGGGGCGCTTCACACACGGAAATGAACTAAGTTGTGGGGGGAGAGTTTTTACTCTCGAGATAGATGATTACCGCTTGACCTAACTGTCCCTGGCATTAGGTGAAGTACGGAACATGGCTTACAGCGATTTACAAATCAGGATTGTGGGCGCTTAGGCGTCCACTTTTTTTGTGGCTATTAATTAAAATGAACGCCGAAAAAAGCGGTCCTGCTCACTGCCGCAACTTTCAAGCACGTTTAAGCTAGATAAGATGACATTAAAAACTAAGGAATAGGGGCACACGCATGAACAATGAAGAATTAAACCTATATGCTGCAACTGCCAGTGGAATTGAAGCAATTGCTGGTCAGGAACTGCGCGATATGGGTTATGACGTCCAAGTCGAAAACGGCCGCGTTGCTTTTAAAGGCAATATGCACGATGTATTACGCACCAATCTGTGGCTTCGAACCGCCGATCGCATCAAAATTATCTTAATTCAGTTTCCTGCCAAGACCTTTGATGACATTTTTGATACTGTCAGTGCCATGCCTTGGGATCAGTGGTTGCCAATGGACGCCAAGTTCCCAGTGAACGGCCGGTCAAAGAATTCAAAGTTATTCAGTGTGTCTGACATCCAGGCGGTGACCAAAAAGGCAATCGTCAGTCAAATGGCTGAAGCGTATCACCGCAAATCACGTTTCCCTGAGAGCGGCGCGTTATTTCCCCTTGAAATTGCGCTCAACAAGGACGTGGCAACGTTAACCCTCGACACCACTGGCGACAGTCTATTCAAACGGGGTTACCGTCAGGAAAAAGGTGACGCCCCGCTGAAAGAAAACTTCGCTGCAGCGCTGATTAAACTGACCAGCTGGCACACCGACATGCCGTTCGTTGATCCCATGTGCGGGTCAGGAACCATTCCCATTGAGGCAGCATTGATTGGCCGCAACATTGCGCCTGGTATCAACCGCCACGTGGTTTGCGAGGACTGGCACCCGGACTATCGTAAGATGGCTGATCAGCTAAAAGAAGAAGCCCACGCGTCCGAAACAAATCCTGTTTTAGACATTACTGGATATGATATTGACGGCTCGATGATTGACATTGCTAAGTTGAACGCTAATGGCGCAGGCGTTTTGCACGACATTCAGTTTAAACAATTGGCGGTCAAGGACTTTTCATCCGATCAGGAAGATGGCGTTTTGATTGCTAACCCGCCTTACGGGAAGCGGCTGGGTGATCAAAAGAGTGTTCGCCAGATCTATAAGCAAATGGGTCAAGCCTTCAAACCGATGACGACATGGTCGAAGTACATTTTAACTGCTGACCTGCAGTTTGAGTCGTTCTATGGTGAAAAGGCCACTAAGCGGCGCAAACTTTATAACGGTGCTCTTCGAACGGATTACTTCCAGTTCTGGGGTCATCGCAACCATAATAAATAACTTGTTAGGCGTAGGACGGGTCTTGGTCCTTCGCCTTTTTTAAGTCTTAAGGCGGTTTGCCCGCAGTGTTAAAAAAGAATTGAACAGTTTCCTAAAATCATCACTAACACCGGTAACTGTCGGCGTGATGTCGATGAAATAATGCAATTCTTCACAGATGTTAGAAACTAATTTCGATTAAAAATGCTCTGATTACGCTTAAAATGGGGGATTAGTGAATTATTGACGCTCTTTTTTTACCGGCACAGAAACGACATGAAACATGACATAAGACCGCATAGTTCTTAAATTTTTTTAATCATTTTATAACCTTACGCATTGGTATAGTAAGCGCTTCCCTTATCACACCTGACTACCTGACATATGATTAAAACAGTGGTTGTCTCTCATAAATGATGTTAGAATTTATAACATTAACGAGAGGAAGCGATGCTGTTGAATTTAGCCAACGTATCTTTTATGATCTTATCCACGATTTTAGTTTTGTTCATGACCCCGGGATTAGCCTTCTTTTACGGCGGTCTGGTTTCTAAGCGGAACGTTGTCAACACGATGTTGTCCGTTTATGTGCTCACGGGGGTGGCCATTTTGCTCTGGGTCATCGTCGGTTACAGCATGTCCTTTGAAGGTAACATTGCTGGGTTCGTCGGAAACATCAAACACTTGTTTATGGCGGGTGTTAACATGACGAAGTTGACCTCTACCCAGATTCCCACTGGGCTGTATGCTATTTTTCAAATGATGTTTGCCGTTATCACACCCGCACTGTTCGTCGGTGCTGTTGTGGGCCGAATTCGATTTAGATTTCTATTGGTATTCGTTTGTTTATGGTCAATTTTGATTTACTACCCAATGGTACATATGGTTTGGAGTCCTAATGGGATTTTAGCTAAAATTGGGACCGTGGATTTCGCCGGTGGGACCGTCGTGCACATCAACGCTGGGATCACTGCGTTTGTGTTATCGGCCTTCCTTGGCAAACGGATCCACTACGGTGACAAGCCGCATACCCATTACAACTTGCCATGGGTATTGTTAGGAACAGCAATCTTATGGATCGGCTGGTACGGATTTAACGCTGGGTCTGCGCTGGGCGTGAACAACGTCGCCGTTCAAGCTACTATTACAACCACCGTAGCCACTGCCACGGCCATGGTTGCTTGGATGCTTTTGGACATGTTTACCAAGAATGGTAAACCGACTTTGGTCGGTGTTTGTACCGGGACCCTGTGCGGGTTAGTCGGTATTACCCCGGCAGCCGGCTACGTCACCATCGTGGGGGCCTTCTTTATTGGCCTTGCCGGAACGCTGGCAAGTTACTTCTTTGTCAATGTTTTGAAGGATTGGATCGGCGTTGATGATGCTCTGGACGCCTTTGGCTGTCACGGTGTCAGCGGGATCGTCGGCAGTATTTTGACAGGTTTGTTCGCCACGAAATCAGTTAACCCCAGTTTGTCTGGTAACGGGTTGTTCTACGGCGGCGGCTGGCATATGTTTTTGATTCAGCTTACCGCTACCTTGGGAACAATCATCTTCGTTGCAATCATGGGCAGCATTATCATTAAGGTGATGCAATTATTCATGCCAATGCGGGTCGATCGTCGTGAAGAAGAACTTGGTCTGGATATGGGCGAACATGGTGAAGAAGCGGACTATGCCGTTGAATTCAGCGACGATATGGACCGTTACCGTTCTGATATGAATCAGTATTCTGCAGAATTCCAAGGTCAGACTGGAAAGCTTGGTAAAAAGTAGTGAAACCGTTGCTTTCTCTCACGTTGTGCGGGTATCATTTCTTTGATCAGCAGGCTATCCATTTGGAGAAAACGCAATCGCGTGTGGGTGGTGTTACAGGCCATTGAATATAAGCAATCTCTGGCTATCTGTTTAAAGCGCCAAATGCAGGCAAAGATAGCACTTGAAAGGCCGATAGTGCCCTGTTTTATTAACAGGCGCCTCAATATTTTTGCCGCATTCTAACATGAAAAGAACTGCCTGAATTTGATATACTCAATTCAGGCAGTTCTTTTTACTATATTTTTAGATTGGGGTGGTTTGAATGCCGTTAAGCAGAACAGAACCGGTAGAACTCGTTAACATGTGTATGGTCATCAATGAAGCCGCACAGGAGGTCCTAGTGGAGGATAAGACCGATGTGGCATGGAAGTTCGGCCACACGTTTCCAGGCGGTCACGTGGAGCCAGGAGAGCCCGTTTCCGATGCTATGATTCGCGAGGTGTTTGAGGAAACCGGATTGACTGTCAGTCAGCTCGAATCCTGTGGGACGGTCGAGTGGTTCGATAAAGACGAACAGTACAGAAAGATTGGGTTTCTGTATCGAACCAGCCACTATACCGGCAAACTG
The DNA here is from genome assembly GCF_001435975.1 of Secundilactobacillus collinoides DSM 20515 = JCM 1123. Classification (GTDB taxonomy): domain Bacteria; phylum Bacillota; class Bacilli; order Lactobacillales; family Lactobacillaceae; genus Secundilactobacillus; species Secundilactobacillus collinoides. The sequence continues at coordinate 230,841 of NZ_AYYR01000013.1, read as the reverse complement.
AAGCAGGGCGATGAGGGCCGCATTTTTTGGCTGCCCCTGACGGATCTTAACACCAGTAATACTGCTGAAAGCTTTATGGAAATGCTAGCCATTTTTACTAAGCCGCACGCGATTGATGCTGTTTCTTCTGAAATGAACGGCGCGCTGAAATTAACCCCCAATGAGGGCCACGACTAGCAAGTCCCAAACGCTATGCACGATAATGCCGGGCCACAGCGAGCGACTCTTGATAAACAGCCAGCCAAACAGGTAACCAAGCAAACCCACTGTAATCAGATTTGTAATGATGGTCAAGGGTGACAGCGTCGGGTAAGTTGTAAAGTATCTTGGCAGATGAATGCCAGCAAACATGACAGCCTGAATGATCAGGACGGTCTGCTCGTTGTCGTATAGTTTTAGCAGCCGGTTCAGAAAATATCCGCGGAACATCGTTTCTTCACACAGCCCAACGATTAAGAAATCCTGGAAAAAATATTCCGGTTTAAACTTTGGGCTGATGGCAATTTGGTGTTTTTGCATAAAGGCAACCACCAAAAAATAAACGATGATTGCGGCCAGCCAGTAGTAAAACGGCTTAAAGTGCCAATTTTGTTTATAGGGTTGGGGAATCGCAAGTTGTTTTCGCGTGTGGTGAATCAGCCAGACGCCAAAGACGAACCAGATCAGGACCTTGACCACGTCCAGCAGACCTTCCTCCGCCCAGCCGGAATGAAGATTTCCCATTGGTGTGTTGTAGAAGACTTGGATCACAAACCATAAGAGTAAGAAATACCCATATTGGCTAAATAGTTTTCGTCGTTCGTGTTTCAAAGACATTGTGCCACATCCTTAATCATTAAAATCAATCCTTATCAGTGTACCATTTGAAAATGACAGTGGAAATACATGGAAGTAAAGAAGCTATTAAATTCGGGCATGATTCCAAAGCATTCCCGTTTGCACCAGCAGGGTAGCGTTTGGTTACGGTCGAAATGAAAGAAAATGAAAAATAGTTTCAAAAAACACTTTACTTATAAAAAGTAAGTTGATATACTATTTTTCGTAATCAAAAACGAACACCACCAAACAATGAGGAGTTGCATATCACATGAAAGAACAATTATTAGAATTATCCAAACAACGTCGTTCCATTTACGCTTTAGGCCGTCATTTGACCCAGACGCCTGACGAACTTGCTGACCTGATCAAGAAGGGTGTTAAATTGGCGCCAACGGCCTTTAACAGCCAAACGACCCGTGCCGTGATCTTGTTTAACGACAAGCACGAACAACTTTGGGACATCGTGGCAAAGCGGTTGGAGTCTGAGGTACCGAGTGCCGAAGCTTATCAAAAGACTTTGGAAAAAATCAATGCGTTCAAGGCTGCTTTTGGAACAATTTTGTACTATACAGATATGGACACCGTTCACCAGTTGGAAAACGATTTCGCGCTTTACGCCGATAATTTCTATGACTGGTCAGAACAGGCCCAAGGCAACGCGCAGTTTACCGTTTGGACTTCCCTTGCCGAAAACGGCATTGGTGCCAATCTTCAACACTATAACCCGCTGATCGATGACCTTGTAAAGGAAGCTTTTGGTATTCCTGACGGTTGGCGGTTACGTGCCCAAATGGACTTCGGTTCAATTGAGAGCGATGCGGGTGATAAAGATTTCATGGATGATGGTGACCGTTTCAAAGTTCTCAAATAAGGTTCTCTAAATAAATGTAAAAACGTGGCGCAGATTAGATTCTGTGCCACGTTTTTTGGTATATTGAACGTGTTAAACTGTTTCTTTTGGTAAACACTAGGCAGAATTTAAGTTTTTACAGAGAATCGATCAAATCTTCGCAGATTACGTTTGACTTTTTGAAAAATAAGTAAACTGTTTACGATAGCAGGTTCCATTTCCGAATAAAAACGGTAAATAATGGGATTATCATTAATAATTTGTGATATTTACGACTCAGTTACCGATACCGCTCAGAACTATGCTAAAATTGTTCTAGACAGATTGATTCTGAAGGAGCGTGCATGTTATGAAACGAAAAATTGCAATTATTGGCGGCGGTATCGTTGGAGCAAGCGCCGCGTATTATTTAAGTACATTATCGGGTCATGAACAACTGGCTGTCACGTTGTATGATGATGGCACCGGGCAGGCAACCTCTGCGGCAGCGGGCATCATCTCACCATGGTTGTCAAAGCGCCGCAACAAACAGTGGTATCAGCTTGCAAAGGATGGCGCATCACTCTTGATGCAGCTGGCACGTGAAGCCAATTTGGCCACCGACGTGTACGCACAGACCGGGACGATCATTACCCGAACCGACCCAACGGACATGTCCAAACTTTGGGAGCTCGCAAAACAACGGGCTGCTGAGGATCCTGATATGGGGGAGATCCAACAGCTTACAGCTGAAGAGGTCAAGGAAAAGATCCCGCTATTGTCCAAGGGCCAGCCCGGTGTTTACGTCAGCGGCGGCGCCCGGATCGATGGTGCAAAGTTCGTTGATGATTTGCTGACGCAGGCCAGTCAGGTTAATCTGACAGTTAAACACGGCAAGGTTACACTGGACGAAGCTGGCCATATCGTCACACCTGCCGGGACTAAACGTTTCGACCAAATTATCATCGCGGCCGGTGCTTGGTTACCTGACCTATTGGCACCGCTTGGCATGAAGGTGGCAGTCCGGCCGCAAAAGGGTCAGCTCATTCAATTGAACGTTCAGGACTTTCAAGACTACGAAAATATGCCTGTCCTCATGCCTGAAGGTGAACGCGACGTGATCCCGCTTGGTCACGGACAGCTTATCGTTGGGGCTACTCACGATGACGAAGGCAAATTCGATCTCAGTGTCACCAAAGAGGCAACGCAGGACCTGTTAGGCAGCGCACAACGCTTTGTGGCTGGATTGACGGTTGATAGTATTGCTGAAGCAAAGGTGGGTACACGGGCCTATACTGAAGACCACTCGCCGTTCTTCGGCCGCTTACCGATGCACCCAAAGATCTTAGTTGCAAGCGGGCTTGGCGCATCCGGTCTGACGACTGGACCGCTGATTGGCCGGTTGCTGGCAGGTACCGCCATTTACGGCGGCAAGCCGGACTGGAGCAAGTATGAAAAGAACCTGGCGAACTATTTCTCATAGGCTACTTGCCTGATACATGGGTCCGATGCTGTTTCAGAGCCTGTTGAGCCAAGTTGTGGGCGCCCTGATTCTGCTTTTCCGGAATCCAGTTTGTGACCACCACGCTGAAATGGGCTTGCAGTGCCATTAGCGCGTCAACGAGCGGTTGGTAATGTTTTGCATATTGTTTTGCAACGCTATCCGCGACAATCTTACTATCTGTATAGTACAAGACTGTGTTGTCAGGCGCATCGTCACCCGCAATTTTTAAGAGTTCTTCAAATCCCGTGATGGCCGCGTGAAATTCAGCCTGGTGATTGTTGCCGTTTGGCAACGGTGCCTTGAGCTGGGTTTGCCGACCATTATGGAGAATTAATATGCCAGCTGCACTTAACGTTGTATTGTTATCCGTTGCTGCGTCTGTATATAATGTAAACATTGATTGATCATCCCTTTCGAAAGGAAGTGATTCCCATTATTTTAAAGCAAAAACGTCAATTTCTGTATCAGCCAGGGCCGTTATCGACCATTATCTTATGGAGCTGGACCATTGTTGTTCTGTGTCTCAGTATCATTTTGGCTCTTGAGTTGTCGAATCATTTCTGGATTCCATGGGTCATTGGCGCAATCTTCATCGTTTTGGTATGGGCTCAGATTCATTATCGGCACATCTACTTGGAAAATGGTGTGATTCGGGTCAGCCGGATTCTTAACCACAATTGGGTGCAGATCCGTTTAAGCGATGTGCAGAACGTCCATGCGTCTAAATACCGTCTTGGATTCGTTTACGGCGGTAAGATTTACCAATTTTTGTTACCTGTCAACTCAGTCATTGAACTCAACAATTTGATTCAGGATGCACAAATTACGCAAAAGGGGTAAAGAGTATTGAATGATATCGAAATTTCACAAGCAGCTACTGAAGCACCCATCACCGAAATTGCAGCTAAATTAGGCCTTTCTGCGGACCAGATCGAACAGTATGGTGCCGTCAAGGCCAAAATCAAGCTCCCCGTTACTGGCGACAGCAGCAATGCTAAACTGATTCTTGTTACGTCTATTAACCCTACGCCAGCCGGTGAAGGCAAGTCAACCGTTACTGTTGGTCTGGGCGATGCATTGCAGCGTCAGGGTAAAAAAGTAGCGATTGCGTTGCGTGAACCTTCACTTGGCCCAGTTATGGGGATCAAGGGCGGCGCAACTGGCGGCGGCTACGCGCAAGTGATTCCTATGGAGGACATTAACCTGCACTTTACGGGAGATATGGGTGCCCTGACTGAGGCGCATGATACCTTATCAGCACTGATCGACAACCATATTCAGCAGGGAAATGAGTTGAATATCGACCCCCGTCAGGTGATTTGGAAGCGGGTCATTGATATTAACGACCGGGCACTGCGTCAAACAGTGATCGGTTTGGGTGGTCGGACATCTGGTGTGCCCCGTCAGGACGGTTTCGATATCACCGTTGCAAGTGAACTGATGGCGATTCTGTGCCTCAGCAAGGACTTGGGCGATTTGAAGACACGTATCAACAAAATTGTCATTGGTTACACGTATGACAAAGCTCCCGTTACCGTGGCCGATTTAAAGGTTGGCGGGGCGATTGCACTTCTGTTAAAGGATGCAATCAAACCGAACCTTGTGCAGACCATCGAACACACCCCGGCCATCATTCACGGCGGCCCATTTGCGAACATCGCACATGGCTGTAACTCAGTTATTGCCACAAAAGCGGCACTGTCACTCGCAAACTACGTGGTGACTGAATCCGGGTTCGGTGCCGACCTCGGCGGCGAAAAATTTATGGATATTAAAGCACCGGTCTTAGGCAAAACGCCGGATGCAGTTGTTATCGTGGCCACCGTTCGTGCATTAAAGTACAATGGCGGCGTTGATAAAAAGAGTTTGCAGACCGAAAATCTTGACGCATTGGCTGCCGGTTCTGCCAACTTAAAGCGCCACGTCGCCAGCATGAGCCGTTACGGCGTGCCGGTCATCGTGGCCGTGAACCGCTTCACCAGTGACACCGATGCTGAAATTAACCAGTTACTCGATTACATTAAAAATGACCTGCACGTTCAAGCTTTCGATACAACGGTTTGGGCAAATGGGGGCGGCGGTGCACTGGACTTGGCGGATGCCGTAGTTAAGGCTGCTGACGAACCCGCTAACTTCAAGCCGCTTTACAATGCGGATGATGATCTGGTTACAAAGATGACGAAGATCGTTCAAAACATTTATGGTGGGCAGGATGTTGTGCTGGAACCAAAGGCAAAACGTCAACTGAAGACCTTCCAGAAACAGGGTTGGGACAAGCTGCCGGTCTGCATGGCAAAAACGCAGTATTCTTTGTCTGACAATGCTAAGGCCTTAGGTGCGCCAGAAGGGTTTACCATTCACGTCCGCGAATTCGTACCAAAACTTGGTGCCGGGTTCATCGTGGCGATGACTGGGAACGTTTTGACCATGCCAGGGTTGCCAAAGCATCCCGCCGCATTGGATATGGATATTGATGCCGATGGGAAGATTACCGGTTTGTTCTAATTGACCCCATTACCTAATAATAGTGTTCTTAAAAGCCCAGGTAGTTGCCTTGGGCTTTTTTGCGACCAATTTGTCGGAGTTGGGATACGAGCGTGAACTGTTGCGTTGCCGTTTATTAAAAATCGGCACCGCTTTTGACGCTATTGTCATAATTTTGTCACGCGATACTCTTAAGAATCGGTACAAACCAACAAAAACGCGCAAGAAAAACGCGACCACGTGGCTGGAAAGGCCGGTGTCTGCTATAATAGATGAATAATTCAAAAAGGAGTTTGGTGCGTTGATAATCGGATTATTTACAGTTTTGATCATTGTGTTATTTGCAATCGATCAGTGGATCAAATACACAGTGGTATCAACCATGGCACTTGGTGCAGTTCACCAAGTGATTCCAGGCGTGCTATCCCTCACGTACCTAAAAAACGACGGGGCAGCTTGGAGTATGCTTGAAGGTCAACAGTGGTTCTTTTATATCGTTTCAATCTTAGCTCTAGGCATTCTGATTTATTTTCTTATTCATTATCGGCATGACTGGCGCTATGATTTGGGCTTAGCACTGATGATTGCTGGAACGCTTGGTAATTTTGTGGACCGGTTACGCAATGGATTTGTGGTTGATATGTTCCAACTGGATTTCATTTCGTTTCCCATCTTTAATTTTGCCGATAGCTGTTTGACGGTCGGCGTGATCTGTTTGATGATCGCCATCTTGCTGGAAGATAAGCGTGAGAAGTCGGGGCGGTCACATGAGTAAGCAGGTCACATTTGAAATCACAACGGAAACGGGTCGGTTGGACAAGGTGCTCAGTGCCTTAATGGCGGATGAAAGTCGTTCACAGCTCAAGGAAGCCATTGATAAGGGTGAGGTTGCCGTCAATGGCGGCACAACAAAGCCGAAGTATCAAGTGCAGCCTGGGGACCAAATCGTTGTCACCATTCCGGACCCGGTTAAGTTAGACTTGGAGCCGGAAAATATTCCCCTCGACATTGTGTATGAAGATGATGACGTTATCGTGGTCAATAAACCATCTGGAATGGTGGTTCACCCGTCACCTGGTCATCCTGATCACACATTGGTCAACGCGCTGTTGTATCATTCTCCGCTATCAACGATCAATGGTACTTACCGGCCAGGTATCGTGCACCGGATCGATAAGGACACCTCGGGTCTGCTGATGGTTGCTAAGAACGACAACGCCCACCGCAGTTTGGCAACGCAGTTAAAGAATAAGACCAACCTGCGTGAGTACATTGCGCTGGTCCATGGGGTGATCAAACAAGACGAGGGCACAATTGATGCACCATTAGGACGGTCGCCTAAAGACCGCAAGCGACAGGCAATCGTCGCCGATGGTCGGCACGCAGTCACGCACTTTAAAGTTTTGGAGCGTTACCTCAATTACACCTTAATTTCATGTTGGCTTGAAACCGGTCGGACACATCAGATTCGGGTTCACATGAAATCAATCGGTCATCCGCTTGCGGGCGACCCGCTTTACGGGCCACGTAAAACGATTAACGGCAGCGGTCAGTTTCTTCACGCTAAGAAACTTGGTTTTAAACACCCAGTAACCGGGAAACAGTTAGTGTTTGAAGCACCCTTACCTGATGATTTCGAACGCGTGCTTCGGCGCTTGCGCGAACAGACGCCGGGTCTTCATTGACAAATGAACTGCATTTTTTTATGCTGAATATGATAGGCAATTGATCACGAATAGATAAGCACCATCTAAATCAATAAGGAGGCAACTCATGGCAAAAGTAGTCGTAGACGCAATGGCAATGCAACGGGCCCTGACCCGGATCACCTATGAGATTATTGAACGGAACAAAGGAATTGACGACCTCATCATCCTGGGCATTAAAACCCGCGGTATTTACTTAGCCCAACGCATCGCCAGCAGATTAAAACAATTAGAAAACGCGACGGTGCCGGTTGGTGAATTGGATGTTTCAAAATATCGGGATGACATCGAACACGATAGCCAAGAAAATGATCCTAAAGTCACGGTCGCAAAGATTGATTTCCCGATCACGGATAAAAAAGTGATCCTTGTGGACGATGTCCTTTACACCGGCCGAACAATTCGGGCGGCAATGAGTGCCATCATGGATCTGGGTCGGCCACAACAGATCAACTTAGCTGTTTTAGTTGATCGCGGTCATCGGGAATTACCGATTCGAGCCGATTTTGTCGGAAAAAACATTCCCAGTTCTCAAAGTGAACGGATCAAGGTTTCAGTATCAGAAATTGACGGTCAGGACAGTGTTGAGATTATTGACCGTTAAAAACCCACCAGTTTATTTGGTGTGGATAAGAATGGACTGACGTAGGATGACACAACGATTTTTAATACTAGAAGACGGGTCATCATACCCGGGTGAAGGGTTCGGCGCCGGAGCCACAACAACTGGAGAACTCGTTTTCAATACCAGCATGTTGGGCTACCAAGAGATCGTGACAAACCAGATCTACCATAATCAGATCATTGTTTTTTCTCAACCGACGATTGGCAGTATCGGTATCACCCATGATAGTTACGAATCAATTTTGCCGACCGCAAAGGGGATGGTCGTGCGAGACGTGTCAGATATTTCAAAGAATCGGCAGCGGTCGCTTTCGCTGGACCAATTTTTGAAACAGCATAACATTCCTGGCATCAGCGGTATCGATACCCGGCATTTAATTCGCCAAATTCAAAAAAATGGCACGATGAAGGGGAGTATTGTGGACGTGGACGATGATCATGCCTTTGATCAGCTACACGCTACGGTACTCACAAACCAGCAGGTCGCGCAGGTTGCCACCCCGGTACCGTATCCCAATCCCAATAGCGGCTACAATGTTGTCGTTGTTGATTTTGGCCTCAAACACGGCATTTTACGCCAGCTTTCTCGGCGAAAATGCAACGTGACGGTGCTGCCTTGGAATACGGATGCGCAGTCGATTATCAGTCTGGACCCGGATGGTGTTATTCTCTCGACGGGGCCTGGTTCGCCATTAGATCTGCCAGAGAGTGTGCTGGAGATGATTCGCACGATTCAAGAACGGATCCCGTTGTTTGCTATTGGGCTCGGTCATGAACTGTTTGCGCTGGCAAACGGGGCAGAAGTGACCGCTTTGCCGGTTGCCCACCACGGGGCGAGCCATCCCATTCGAAAAATTATCACAAATGAGATTATTTATGCGCTTGAAGGGCAGGAATTCGTTGTTGACGGCGAATCGGTTGATCGAGACCGCTTAATTACAACGTATCGCGATCTCATTGATAGCAGTATTCAAGGATTGCGGCACCGTGATTACCCAGCCTTCTCCGTCCAATTTTTCCCAGACGGCGCTCCTGGGCCCAACGATTCGGTTGATCTCTTTGATGAGTTTATTGAAATTATGGGAACACGAGAGGAATTACATGGATAACGAGATTCAAAAAATTTTAATAATCGGCGGCGGACCAACCGAAATTGGTCATGAAACTGAATTAGACGCAGCCACGCTGCAAATGATTCAAGCCTTTCAAAAATTAGGGATCCGCACGTTACTGATCGACAACAATCCATTTTCCGTTGCACTGGAACGGGTTCAACCAACCAACATGTTCATTCAGACCGTGACGACAGAAAATGTCCAGCGCATTATTGAAAAAGAACATCCGGATGCAATCTTGCCTACGGTTGGCGGCGTCCTTGCAATCAGTGTTGTGCAAGAACTACAAGAATCTGGTGTGCTCAGTGATAATGGTGTCAGACTTCTGGGAATCCCATCAGAATCAATGGTTGATGTCAATAACCCAGACCGGATCAACGATGTTCTGCGGCAAATTGGCGCCCCAGTTATTTCTTCAGAGACGGTGGGCACGCTGGACGAGGCTGTGAGTGTTGCAACCAAGATCGGCTACCCAGTGATCGTGAAGCCGGTGGCACCTAAGCTCGATACGAACCGCATTCTCTGTGATAATGAAAATGATTTGATCAATGCTGTGACCCAGGGTTTTGCTTGGTCACGGTTCAGTCAGTGTCTCATTGAACAAAGTATTGTCGGCTATAAAGAAATTGAAATGGTCGCGATCCGTGACTTCACGGGTACCCAGGTGTTGATTTCCAGCTTGGAAAACATTGACCCGATCGGCATCCATTCGGGTGATTCGATGGTCGTAGTGCCGACTCAGACACTGAGCAACACCGAATACCAGCAACTCCGTGACATGACTTTTGCTATTAACAATAAATTTAACTTCACCGGGGTCAGTCACATTCACTTTGCTTTGGACGCGCAAAAAGAAACGTTCTATGTGACGAAGGTGACACCCTATAATGACCGGGGAACAGCGCTGGCTGCTGTGGCCACAGGGTACCCGATTGCAACGGTGGCGGCGAACCTATATCTGAATTTAAAACTCACTGAGATCCGTTTGCCAGAAATCTATCATTTCCGCCAAACGGCCATGATGGAGCCGACAGTGGATCACGTTGTTGTGCGCATTCCAATCTGGCCGTTTGAAGACGTGCCAAACGCTGATCAGCACTTGAGCACCGTCATGCGGTCGGTAGGCTCCACAATCGGGATTGGCCGAAGCGCCGAAGAAGCCATTTTAAAAGCACTCCGGTCATCCCAGTTCAGCCCTAAGGATGAATTGCCGTCCATGAGCAATTTATCTGATTCACAAATTATTTCACGACTGATTCATCCGCTGGCCTCACACATTTTGGTGTTGCTGGAAGCCCTAAGACGCGGGTATCAGGTCGATGAACTTAATGAACTGACGAAGGTCGATCCGTTTTACTTTTATAAGTTGCGGCATATTTTAGATATCGAGGACGAAATCAAGGCCAATCCGATGGGCGCCAAAGCGCTTAAAGATGGACGCTACTATGGCTTTGGTGACGGCATGATTGCTAGGCTCTGGCGAACAGACATTGATAATGTGCGTCAACTAGGGCGTGATCACGATGTTGTACCAACGTACAAGGGCATTGAACCCACTGCAGCAGAATTTTTGACCGAAGCGACGGGGTACTACAGCACGTTTGAATTCGAAAACGAATCGAATCGGCTCTCCGATCACAGTGCGCTGATTCTAGGTCGCGGTGGAAATCAACTGGGACCAAACGCCTCCGCTGATTACTTCACTACAAGCATGTTGCGGCAGTTGCGCAAATCAGGGTACAAAACGATCATTATGAATACCAATCCAAACGCGGCTTCGCTGGTTGCCACACTGACTGATAAGCAGTATGTGGATCCCATCCAATTGGGCGATGTTCTAAATGTGATTGAGATTGAACGTCCTGAGATTATCTTTGTGCCGGGCAATCGCCACTATCTGACCCGTGAACTGCGTCGGCGTCACCTGCACATTGCGGTACTCCCGCCGGATCAAGAAAAACGCAGTGAGTTGGTTAACAACTACGCTCAAATTGGTCTCGATCTCTTCATTACAAAGGACCACATTGTGCCAATCGTCATTAGTGATCTCCGGTCGGATCAAGGGATGGCCACGACGTTTGATCAGATTACCGTCATGAAGACACCTGCATCAATTGATGACACGCAATTAGACAAAATCTTGCAGCATGCAACTGACTATCTCATGAATGACCCGCGGACTGGTTTGGTACAAATGCTATATACAATTGACCATAGACAACCCGTCTTTGCGGGTGTGCGTCCAAGTCGGCTGACCACGATTGCATTCCTGAATAAAGTTACTGGCATCAACTGGGTTCGGATGTTGATTCGCCAAGCACTTGGTGAGATTGACGAAGACTTGATCAGTAATTTGCCGTTAGACATTCACTCTGATCGAGTTGCCATTATGCGGGGCACATTCCCATTCAAACAATTACAGCTGCCAAGCCAGCTCGGTTTGACGACCCAGGAGGTTGGCGGTCGAATCGCTTTTGGCAGTAATACCAAAACGATCGTGGATGACGAGGCCGATGAAACTGAATAATTCTGGACTGCATAGGTGGAAAAAGTCGGCGCTAAAGGGCATCATCATATATAGGTGCATTTTGCTTTTAGCGATGTTGGTCATTATTCATAGAAATATCTGACAGACAACCAATTCAGGCCATAAAAAAGCGCTTAGTAGAAAATCCAAGTTGGCATTTTCTACTAAGCGCTTTTTTATTTTGGTGTCATACTGCGCTTTTGCTACAGCCTTTATTCCTTGGATGGCTGAAGGAAATCTAGTCAAAAACACAATTTTTTTGTGCCGCTTGCTATGCTTTTACGAGTAACCCTTCCACAAAACTGCGGTCCGGGGTGACGTACAATGTTTTTTGCCCTTCGTAAATCACAAAACCGGGCTTTGTGCCATTTGGTTTCTTGATCTTTTTAACGTGGACATAGTCAACGGGCACTGAACTGGACTGGCGGGCTTTGGAATAGTAGGCTGCAATGTTAGCCGCGGCTAGAAGGGTTTCGTCTGACGGATTCTGGTCGTGAATAATGACGTGGGATCCTGGCATGTTCTTCACGTGCAACCAGACATCAGTCTTGGCGGCGCTGTGAAGGGTCAACTGCTCATTTTGCAGGTTGTTCTTCCCAACTTCAATCTTTGTGCCATCTTCAGCCTGAAAAATCTCCGGTTTTGAGACACGTTGCCGTTTTTTCTTCTGGTTTTTACGGTGGTCGTGATCACGCAAGTAACCGCCTTGTTGAAGTTCCAACTTAATGTCCGCGAGGTCCTTAGGGGCGGCCAATTCAATTTGCGACTGGATGTTGTCGAGATAGGTGATCTCGGCGTTCGTTTTATCGATCTGCTCAGTCACATAAGCGACCGCGTTCTTCAACTTATTGTATTTCTTGAAGTATTTCTGCGCATTTTGTGAGGGACTGATTTGGTTAGATAAACTGATTTTAAGCGGTTTTTCGTTATCATAAAAATTAGGCAGGCTGATACTAGTCATACCGCGTTCGACCTGGTGGAGATAGGTCGTTAACAGTTCACCCTTGATTCGAAACTCGTCAGCATTTTCAGTTGCTGCCATGGTCTGGTTGAGTTTCTTCAACTTGGTCCGGTTTTTCTTGAGCTCGTTTTTAACAACATGGATCAGCGTACTGCCTTGCTGCTGAACCCGGTCGCGTTCGGCACGGTCCTGATAATAGAAGTCTAACAGCGCACTCATGGTCTCAAACTGACGTGTCATGGTACCGTCATCCTCAATGTATGGGAAGGCGGTGAAACTCGTTTTGTTCTTAGCCGTGGTCACCAGCGTCGGTTGAGGGGTATCAAAGCCCTTGAAGAAGCTGATGAACCCTGCTGCGTAGTCATCTGACCGGTGTAATTGCCGGGCTAACCCTAATGCCGTGTCCTTGCCAATTCCCTGGTAAGTTTTTTGAAGTTGCTGAGCCAGCACTGTTTCATTTGGATACTGCTTGATCAACTCAGTCAGTTCGTCACCTGGACCCTCAAATGGGTTACGAAGATCCTGCTTTGGTGGATTAATGTAAGTCCCGCCGGGCAGCAATGTTCGGTAACGGTTTTGGTCAGGGTGAACGTGCTTGATTGCGTCCAGAATGGTCATGTCACCGGCGTCCACTAGGATGACGTTACTGTGTCGAGCCATGATTTCAATGATCAGCCGCAGATGCACCTGGTCACCTAATTCGTTTCGACTTGTAAAATCGAGATTCACCACCCGGTCATTTGCCGGCTGCGTGACACCGCTGAGAATTGCGCCGCTGAGATACTTGCGCATCATCATCGTGTAATTGGTAGGGACAACCGGGTTTACGTAGGGAATTTGAGTCGTTTGAATTCGAGCAAAGGTTGGGTTTGCCGATAACAAAAGCGGGTAGCTGGTTCGGTTTGCGCGAATTGTCAGTACGATTTCGTTGTCGTAGGGTTGGTTCACCTTAGACACCCGACCACCAGCAAGGGTTTGATTCAGTTCGCCAACCATGGCATGGGTAAAAGCACCATCAAAAGACATGGGTTCACTTCCTTATTGAATAAATAATTGATACGGTCTATTTTTCGCATACGTACACTAGTATACAGATATGACTTGGCAGATGCAAAGAAACGTCTTTGCATCTGGGTGTGGATTTGGGGCTGCATTTTACTGATATATGCGTTGTTTGCAGCGGTTGTACAGTCGACGGCATCACAGTTCATTCGGGGATAGGGGGCGACCAGCTAGCTTTTTCGGTGAAACGTGTGCTGCAAATCCGCTTCCAGATGAAAACACAGAAGTTAGAGGTGATAAACAAGAGCAAGTATTTTGGCCACATGAAGTTATCCAGCAGAGACGTGCGGACACTTTAATTTATCCGTTTCAATTGTCATCTACAATGATTGCGCCTTTCATCAGCTCACAAACATCATAGTAGGCACATTGGTCAAAAAGCTGTATAATACAACTAGCAGGTTCTGATCCAAAAAGGGAGGGGTTTTCTTTGGATAACATTCTTGATATTTTAAATACTTCTGCTAAAAACTTGCAGCAGCAGACTACTAAGATCACAAAGCAATATAACGTCACCATTGCCGAGTGGAAATTGTTGCGTCAAATTGCGGATAATGTCATTACCCAGGATGGGATGGCGAGTTCACTGCAACTGGATACATCAACGTTGAGCCGGCAACTAAAAAATTTATCAGCTAAGGAACTTGTCAGTAAAACAGCTGTCGGTAAAGATCGGCGGCAACTTGAGTATGCACTGACAACCACTGGGCAACAGGCACTGAAGGGTATCAATGACACTTATGACACACTTGTTGACAATATTTTTCACTATTGGCCAAATGACGAACAGGAAATGATGCGCATTATGCTGAAGCGTCTTGATCGCAGTCTGCAAAAAGCCAATGTGGCTCCGGGGGAAGCTGCATCTGATGAGAAAACGCATTCTTAGCTCAGGCCTTCGCAATTTGGTCGCAAACCTGTTAAAATGGTTTACATATCATTTAATAAAAACAATTAAATCGAATTTTGAAAAAAGAAACGGGTGTTTTGTATGAAAATAGCTGTCGTGACTGATAGTACCAGCTATTTATCAACCGAGAAAGTTGAACGATATCATATTCACGTTGTCCCAATTCCAGTTGTGATCGATGGCCGTTCCTACAACGAAGGCGTCGACATCACACTGGCAGAATTTTGGGAGAAGTTACGGAACTCAAAATCATTTCCGAGCACGTCGCAGCCGCCCATGGGTGAGATGATTCAGTTGTACCAACAACTGGGTGATGAGGGCTACGATACGATTATTAGTATTCACCTGACCAGCACGATCTCCGGGTTTGTGAACTCGTTACGCGACGTGAACAGCCAGCTGACGAATACAAAAGTCATCGTTTATGACTCACAGATCACCGTGAAATTAATGGGTTATCTGGCGATTGAAGCGTCACGCATGGCTGCCGATGGTGCCGCCATTGATGACATTATCGCCCGTCTGGATGATGTTCGGTCGACCATCGATGAAGTGTTTGTCGTTGACGATCTGCAGCATTTAGTCCGCGGCGGCCGATTATCAAACGCCTCCGCTTTTATTGGCAGCATTTTGAAAATCAAACCGTTGCTGACTTTTGACAACGACTCACATGAAATCGTGGCTTTCGAAAAAGTCCGTTCCCGGAAAAAGGCGCTCAACCGTGTTGAAGAGCTCTTTGGTGAAGCGCTCAGTAAGGTTGATTATCCCGTCCGTGCCATTGTGTTTGATGGCAATGACCCAGAGGGTGGGAAAAACTGGGTCAAGACGATTCACGAAAAATTTCCAGATGTTGAAATTGAAACCAGTTATTTCGGTCCCGTTGTCGGCACGCATTTAGGAGAAAAATCCTTGGCACTAGGCTGGTTGCGCGACATTTACAAAGATTAATTTTTGCCATTATATTATTCTAAAAACACCTTTGGAAACCACAGATCTCAAATTGGTCTGTGGTTTTGATATTTTATGTCACCATTAATAATCAACAAATATCTTAAAAATGGTGCTAATTGTTAACTGAAATAATTGAAATCAAATACTAGCATTATTGAGAATGCGGCTCTATAATGTGGCATCAAAATTAAACTGGAGGCGCAATCATGTTCGCGATTCTTATTGCCCTGACTATTGGGGTTGGGTTACCGATTCAAACGAGTATTAATTCTCGGTTACGCCAAGCATTAGGGTCACCATTTTCAGCATCGTTTATTTCGTTTTCGGTTGGGACAATTTTTCTTGCTATCATGAGCCTTGTCGTTGTGCACACGCTGGGATTTTCCCCGAGTCTGTTTGCGAAAGAACCTTTTTGGCTGTGGCTGGGCGGTCTATTCGGGGTCGTTTATTTGACTGGTAATATTTTGCTATTTCCCAAATTGGGCAGTGTTCAGACGGTGATCATGCCCGTGTTAGGCCAAATTATCGCCGGCCTGCTCATCGATAATTACGGTTGGTTTCATTCGCCAGTGAGCCCAATTACCCTTGTGAGCGGATTTGGCGCAATTTTAGTTATCCTGGGGGTGATTGGGACCGTTGCTGGAAAACGCGGGATTGCTGAAGGCCACGAAGTACTGGATCAGGAAGGGTCAAAGCCAATTACAGAAACGACTGAGGCACACGGATTAAGCGCCTGGTTATGGCGATTACTTGGTGTGTTTGGCGGTATGTTAAGCGCCTCGCAGACCGCGATAAACGGTTATTTAGGTGCCGTCCTGCAGTCTAAAATTCAAGCAGCCTTCGTGTCGTTTTTCGTCGGCACCGTTGTGCTATTGATCATCGTGTTAGTTTTACGTCCATCATTTAATTTGCACAGTTTGCGCACGGAACACCATCCATGGTGGATGTGGATCGGCGGGCTGATTGGGGCCTTGTTTGTCCTAGGAAACGTCTACCTGGTACCTGTCATCGGGACTGGATTAGCCGTGGTTATTACACTGATTGGACTCATGGCTGGCGGTTTGCTGATTGACCAATTCGGGTGGATGGGCGCCAAACAAAATCGCGTCACCTTTTGGCAACTTGCCAGTTTAGTGGTGATGGTTGCTGGCGTCGCTCTGATTCGACTGGTATAGTAAATGTTAAGGATTTAACAAGATACTGGGCGCTCGGCTTGAAGAAGCGTACCCTGTAGATAGCAGCATTAAAGCAAATAAAAATTCTAGCACATTTTAAAAGGGGAACTGAGATGAACTTAACATTTAAATTTGATGACGACTTTACGGTCAACCGACTGGGCTTCGGGACGATGCAATTACCTGGTACCGGGGTCTGGGGACCGGCTGATGACGAAAAAAACGCGGTCGATGTCATTACGACTGCTGTTGACCACGGTGTTAATTTCATTGATACGGCCGATTCCTACGGGCCGCTGTACGCTAATCTGTACCTTAGAAAGGCGCTGGAACAACGCCCCGACAACCACGTGTTGGTGGCAACTAAGGTCGGGTTTACGCGTCAGGGTCCCAGCGAATGGACCGAATTGGGCAGTCCCGCTTATCTGCGGCAACAAGTGGAAGAAAATCTGTTTTCACTTGGATTGGACCATATTGATCTGCTGCAGCTGCACCGAATCGATGCCAACTTCTCGCTGGAAGACCAGATCGGCGAACTGGCTAAGATGCAGCAGGAGGGCAAGATCAAGCACATTGGGTTGAGCCAAGTCTCCATCTATCAGCTGAAATCGGCGCAAAAAATCGCACCGATCGTTTCCGTCCAAAACCGGTACAATTTAGTTGACCGAGCGGACGAGGACGTCCTGAACTACGCGGAGGAAAACAATATTGCGTTCATTCCGTGGTTCCCGCTGGCCACCGGCAAACTAACCTCTGGCAGCAAAATGACCCAAATTGCCAAGAAATACAACGCCACACCTGCCCAAATCGCTTTGGCATGGTTGCTCAAACGCGCCGAAGTTATTTTACCGATTCCCGGCACGTCGTCCGTTGACCACGTCATCAGTAACATCGCTGCGCAAAACATCACCTTAAGCGATGCGGATTTTGAGACACTCAGTAAAATGAGTACGAAATAACTGGTCTTGCGCTCAGACTGTAAACGGCTCCGCCAAAAATCCATTTTGGATTTTTGGCGGAGCCGTTTTTATGTGGATTTGCAGCACCGCTTTGCCTAGAATCAGTGGAGAATAAGGCCAAAGAGGCGTTTTCGGAACACCAATTGGAGAAACGCGGCAGCAACAAAACAACAGCACTAAGGCGGTTTATTGATACAGAATCTAAACCTGGGGACTTCAAAAAGACGTTGGGTCTGCGCCAGGGTTTAATCGCTTTGCTTTCCTTTCTTTGACCGTAAAATGGCGGTGGTAAATTCTCGTTGAGCCTGTTGTGCAAGAAATTCGAGCGGCCCTGCTAATTGATGATTCCGATGGTAGGAGGCACTAAAATCAACACTTAATTGGGAAATGGGCAGCCGAAAAGCGTTGACAGTCGCGCGTTGTTCAGGCGTCAGTTGCGACAGCATTTCTGTTGAGAGGATCGTACATCCGAATCCTTTCACCACTAATTTCATCGCAAACAGCAGATTTTCAACTTCAATTAGTGGAATGGTCTGGACGCCCTGGTCAGAAAAGTAGTGGTCGATCATCTCCTGCATCCGTGATTCACCAATCGACCGAATGAAAGGTTGACCGTTCAGCTGCGTCAGCACATCAGAGGAGAACGGGCGCCAGAACGTACCTGGCCGAAAAAATGAAAACGACTTTGGAATAATCAGTGATAAGGCGACCGTTGTAAGCGGAAGTGAAACCACTTGCGGTTTGTGAATCGTCTTGCCGATAAAGAAATCTAATTGCTCGTCCACTAACAATTTCTCGGCCTCAGAGGTGCTGACCTCCACGATGCGCGTGCGCATGTTGGGAAACTGCTGGTAGAAAGCGGGCAGCGTTTGTGGGAACCACGCCATCGCTACCGGTGGTGTGATGCCTAAGGAGATCGTTTGCGATTCGTTCTCGCGTAACTGGGTCATTTCAGTCGTCATTGCCTGGTTGAGATGCGCCGCACTTTTAAGGTAGGCTAATAGCCGTTCGCCTGCGTACGTCAACTGGATGGGCCGATGGTCACGATCGACCAGTGAAATCCGGTAATCGGCCTCCGCTTTTTTGATGACCCGACTGATATAGGGTTGTGAGACAAAAATACTTTGTGCAGCTTTCGTCATACTTGGTTGGGATTGAATGGCTTCCAGAAAATCCAATAGCCTGTTTTCCACAACAAAACCTCCTTATGATGTTAAATAGGGCTATTATAAGCCAAAAACGATTACAAAACAGTAATAACTAAGCAAAAAAGAGTTATTTCCATTTTATAGTAAGCGCCTCCATAATAGGTGTCAGGCACACTAATTGGTTTATATAATTAATTTTTGTGATATTATCCACAAGTGAGAGCTGATTTATTGGCGTCTCATTTTAAAATGTTTTGGTGAAAGGATGTCATACGATGTTAGTAAAAAACTCAGAAATCAAATGGAATCAAACGTACGATACAATTGTTTTAGGGTTCGGTGGTGCCGGTGCCACTGCTGCCCGGTTCGCCGCCGATGCGGGCGCGTCTGTTTTACTGGTCGACGCAGCGCCAAACGGTCATGAGGGCGGGAATACGCGCTACTCTGCACAGTTGATCGGGACGGTGGACAGTTTTGAAGAAGGCAAGAAATATTACAAGCGATTAACCTATCCAATGGCGCTGGATGATGACATGGTGGACACGTTTGTTCACGGAATGGCCAACATGCGCGACTATGTAAAGACGTATCTCGGAGTTGAGCCCGTTAGTGTTAAAAACGATTTTACGCCTGAAGATACCCCGATTTCGTTAGACAGTGCCGTTCACGAATTCCCAGAATACGAAGGGCAGGAAGCCTACGATTTTACCACGGTGCACCACGGCTTATTTGACGCGGCACTTTGGCGGAACCTGCGCCAGCAAGTCATTGACCGGACTGACAAGATCACCGTCTGGTTCAGTTCACCGGCCAAGCATCTGATTCAAGACCCAGACACCAACATCGTGACTGGCGTCCAAATTGAACGGGATGGCAACCAGTACAACATTCAGGCAAAAAACGGCGTGGTTCTTGCCATGGGCGGGTTTGAAAACAACCAACAAGACGTTCAGGATTATCTGGGTGCAGACCACCTGGCACCTTTAGGGACGCTCTACAACAAAGGCGACGGCCTGCGGATGGGTGAAGAAGTCGGTGCCGATATGTGGCATATGAACAACTATGAAGCATTAGGATTACTTCACGGCATGGCCGTTGCCGTTCCGGATGGTGAGCGCGGTCGGTTGCTGCTTGGTTGGCCAGACATTGCCAACGGCAGTATCATGACCGTTGCGGATGACGGCAGCCGCTACTTTAACGAAACTGAACCCAACCGTCATGGTCACATATACGACCACGGGACTTGGCGGGTTCCGCGGACTAATGTTCACCCATACCTGGTCTTTGACCAAGCGCAATATGAGCAGATTCAAGCAAACGGGAATGTGCCAGTACCGGATTTTGAACAACAGCTCGTTAAGGCGGACAGCCTTGCTGAGTTAGCGCAAACCATTGGCGCTCATGCAGATGTATTGGCTGGCACCGTTGCTGACTTCAACCACTTCGCAGAGGTGGGCCGCGACTATGCGTATAATCGTGACCCAAAGACCATGCGCGCCTTTGGGGATGGCCCGTTCTATGCTTTGAAGATGACCCATGATGTTTTAAATACTCAGGGCGGGCCGCGTCGCAACGCAAAGGCCGAAGTGCTGGATGCCAATCAGCAACCTATTGCGCACCTGTACAGTGCTGGTGAACTCGGCGGCATCTGTGCCAATCAGTACCAAGGTGGCGGTAACCTGGCCGAGTGTTTGATTTTTGGGAAGATTGCCGGGGAAAATGCGGCGGCTCCCAAAACAGATGCGCAACAGACTACCGCAAACACCACTACAGACACCACAACTGGTGCCAGTGAACACAATAGTTTGGGAAGCGACCTGCAACCGACAATTGACCTAGACAGCATCGCGCTTGGTGATCATCAATACTTGGGTGTTGATAACGACGGCATCGGCGGCGAAATCGTGGTTCGGGTAACCTACGCTGATCAGACGCTCAAAAACGTTGAGATCGTTGCTCAAAGCGAAACCGGCGAAGTTGGCGGTGCTGCGGTTAAAGAACTTCCAGGGCGCATGGTAGCGGCTAATACGTATGACGTTGATGGTGTCACCGGCGCTTCGGTTTCAAGCAGAGCCATCAAAAATGCCGTGAAGGATGCCGTTCAAAAAGCGACCACGGGTCAACCTAACTAATCAGGAATAGGTGTTGATTGAAATTTGTCATTGTATTCGAATGGTTTGGGACAAAGATCCCGATAGTCAATAAAATAAAATTGTCAGTTTAGCCCGTCCTAGTTACCTAACTACAACGTGCGGCTAACGGCCGTCTCGGTCATATAAGCGCTCCTAGTAGAGAATCCAAATTCTGAATTTTCAGCTGGGAGCGCTTATATTCTGCGGCAAAACTGTCTTTTGTCACAATCGCCTTATTTTTCATCTCCAAAAGCGTATAATAACTACTATTGACTATTTTATTATGGAGATGATTTTCATCATAGAGTTGTTTGAAAAGGCCCCGATTCCTAAAGCGTATTTCACACTGGCACTGCCGGTCGTCTTTGGGACCGTGGTGTCCATGATCTATAACCTGACTGACACCTTTTTCGTGGCCCAAACGCAAAACGCTAACTTGGTTGCAGGCATCACCATCTGTACCCCGTTATTTTCGATGATGATCGCATTGGGGGACATGTTTGGGCTCGGCGGGAGTTCCGCTATTTCTCGATTGTTGGGTTCGCGCAAATACGACCTTGCCGGCCGGGTGAATAGTTTTTGTTTCTATGGCGCGCTGGTGATGGGTGTCATCGTGACAATCTGTCTGTTTGTGTTTAAACAGCAGGTGCTTGGCTTGCTGGGAGTGTCCCACGAGACGTATCAATACGCGGCGGTTTACTACCAAATCATGGCAGCGGCCGGTATTTTGATTATCGTTTCGCTGGTTCCCATCAACACGCTACGGACGGAAGGGCTTGCCACGCAATCCATGATTGGGACAGCTTCTGGGACAGTGTTTAAGATCTTTCTCGACCCGCTGTTTATTTTCGGCTTTCATCTGGGCGCCGCTGGCGCCGCGCTGGCAACCGTTGTCGGTTACTTGATCACCGACTCGATTCTGATCGGGTACACCATTCGCCGGACCCGGTACATCCACATTCATCCCCATAAAATGGCGATTCCTGGTGCTGAAGTGAAGGATGTTTTCATGATTGGGATTCCCGCTTCCGTGACCAACTTTATGACGATGCTGGGCACTGCATTGATGAACAACTTCTTGATCAAATACGGGGCTGACAAGGTTGCCGGCTTTGGGATCGCAACCAAGGTGGAAACTATCGTCACTATGGTGCTGGTTGGTTTTTGCTTCGGTTTCCAAGCGCTGATCGGGTATAATTACGGTGCGCGCAATAAGGAACGACTGAAAAAAATCATTCAGTTTGATATCCTCGTCAATGCTGGGTTTGCGTTCATCATTGCCCTGGGTCTGATTGCGATTGCCCCGTCGTTATGTGGGCTGTTCATGAAGGACCAGCACGTGGTCAGCGCTGCCAGTTACATGTTGCGGTGGTTCCTGACAACCACGCCGTTTATTGGTATTTCACTAGTCTTTACAACGATGTTCCAGTCCGTCAACCAGCCCCTGGATGCGTTCATCATGTCGATTTCGCGACAGGGTGTTATTTTCACAGCCGTGATCTTCATCGTGGCATCCGCTATGGGTTATCAGGGTGTTATCGTGTCGCAACCAATTGCTGACGTAATTACGGCAGGTATCGGGCTTATCCTGTACTGGCGTGAATTTGGACCAAGGGGTAAGGTCGTTCAAAATTGGTAACACGCACAACTCGCATGATATGATAAAACAAACCAGCCGGAATTTCGAACTGGAAATTTCTGACTGGTTTTTGCTTTAGTAATTGTTGCCGATTAGTCGTCTAGGGAAGCGTTAACAGCACATTTTTAATCCGAAACGGTTACAATAGCCTTATCAATTAAGATGGAGGCGAACGTATTGAAAGCATTTGGATACGAAAAATTTGGTGACCCTGACGTGTTTCAGACCTTTGAATTGCCAGAGCCAACACTGAAAACTGCAACGGATGTCAAAATCAAAACACTGGCGGTGGGGTTGAATAACTTTGAACGCAGCCAGCGGGCCGGTGACTTTGGCGGCGGCAAGTTCCCACTGATCCCCGGTCGTGATATTGTCGGCGAGGTCGTGAAGACGGGAGACGATGTCCAGAATGTGGCAACGGGTGACATCGTTATCGGTCATGGCGGGCCGGCCTATGCGGAGTATGCTGTTTTGCCAGCTCAGCGGGTCGTCATAAAACCGGAATCGGCAACGGTGGCGGAAGCCGTTACCCTGGTAACGCCAGGCATCACCGCCTATAATGCGGCAACGGTCTTTACCCAGGTCAAACCTGGGAATCACGTCTTTGTGAACGGCGCTACTGGTGGTGTTGGCGCTTTAGCTGCACAAATTGCGAAGAATCTTGGTGCCTACGTTATCGGAACCGGGTCATCCCGTAATTTAGCGTTGTTAGAAGAGCTGCCGTTAGATGAGATCGGCTTGTACGACAAAGATGATTTAGCCGAGAAATTTGCCAACAGCGCGGACGTTGTGATCAACGCTGCCATGAACGGTAACAACGGCGAGCTGCTTGGTTCAGTCATCAAGGATGGCGGCCAGGCAGCCTCTGTTGGCGGCGATACCGACTTCGGTCACAAACAAGTTGCGTTTGAACACATTCGGCCGCTGAATGCCGAGCACGACCAAACGGCGTTAACAAACCTTGCAAAAATGCTGGGTGAAGGCACTTTAGCAGCCAAAATCTTTAAAGAACTGCCGCTAACGTTGGATGGTGTGATTGAGGGGCACAAATTACTGGAACAGCATCACGCACCGGGCCGCGTTGTTCTATTGGCCGAGTAATGAAACACCATAAAACCAGGCAGCTACAATAAAATTAAGCGTCCCCAGCTAAAAATCCAGTCGGGATTTTAGCTGGGGACTTTTATTTTCTGAGGCCGAAATTGTTTTTTGTGCTGTTCACTTGCTCACACTTAGTTGAGAAGAGGCAGTCACAGCCAGTTTTTTAAGTCCTCGAATGGGACGTATTCGTCAGGCAAACGGCTAGGCACTCTGCGCGTAATGCTTGGTGCTGTTATCTGCCTGTCAGCAGCGCATCGGCCATTAACGTCATGATTTTATCTGAGGATTGTTCGGTAATTTGTTGGAGGAAAGAAGCATCCTGAATTGAAAGCTTAATATGCGCAGGTCGTTGTTGCCGGCGCTTTAAAATTTCGAATGCCGTCGCACAGGTCAGGGCATCACTGTCAGCAGTGTGCGGCCGACCCGCTTCAATACTAAATAACGCGGCGAGTGATTGCAATGGGACACTGTCCTTGCCGATCACATCTTTGACCAACTGTTCGACATCGTAGTAGTGCACCTCATTTTTCATCAGTGAATTGGGGCAAATCTGGTCTGGAAAGTAATGCGTGAATTGAATCAGATCATTGCGAACACTGTAACCCAGAATCGGCAACAGGTCGACGCAGTCTGTGACCCGTGTTTTGGCCTGGCCAATGTTTCGGGCACTCATCTGCGCCCACCAGGTGAGAAAATGTCGGGCAATGTCTTTGATATCGCCGTATTTGCGATACGTTTTCGGCGTGGTATTCGCATACTCCAACCCGCGAACAAAATCCTCTGGTCGCATGTTGTCATAGTAAGCGAAGCGGTTAAACCGATTTGGTTGAACTTTACCCTGACGGACGTAAACGGCAGCCACCTGCAGGGGAAACGACTTGCCCTGATTCTTGGTATACGCAAATTCAAGGTCCAGCGAGATATAGTTGCTGGGGTAGTGATCGACCGGTTCTGCTACGAGTTGATTTTTGTTAAACGTCACAAAAAATCACTTCCGCTTCCTATTAAGTTGCACCAATGAAATGGTTGTTGTGTACAATTATTATCGCATAGTTAAAGCTGAAAAGCAAACGTACGTTCGTGTAAATAAATAGGATCATTCTTTACAGAAACCAGACCGAATCGTTACAAATATGTTAGTTCTTAATAATATCTATTCATGAATTGACAGGTGCTTTCATTGCAACGAGGATAGGGTTAAAGTATGAAGTAAAGTATCAACCGACAAAAATTTGATTAAGAAGGAGCACCTGCCTCATGTTTCAAGAGATTGCACCCCAAGTATTAGATACCCAATACCTTAACACACCGCTTTCTGATGACGCATTTGTTGTCACGATTCATCAAAATCAACTGTTGCTGGTTGGCACTGAAGAAACTACTCGTTTGCCGACGTATGCTGAAATAAAAGCAACGTACGGTCAAAAATTGGCCACGCTGCGGTATCTTTTGGCCGTGGATGACCACCATTTTTTCTACCTCGCAACTGAGTTACCAGAGCTCGGCGACTTTTCTTATCGGTCAATGAATGCACTGCGGCATACCACACCAAAATGGCGTGCCTTTGCGTCGGTGACGGCGGCGCACTTGGCAGTCTGGTATCACAATAATCAGTACTGCGGTCGCTGCGGTCACCTGTATGAACCCGGTGCCGGCGAACGCAAACTCGTGTGTCCGAACTGCGGCCAAGAATTGTTTCCACGTATCTCACCAGCCATCATCGTGGCGGTCAAGCGTCACGACCAAATTTTATTGACCAAGTACGCTAAGGGCTATGATCGATTTGCGCTGATTGCCGGCTTTGTGGAGATTGGTGAAACGATTGAAGGGACCGTTCGCCGAGAAGTGTATGAGGAAACGGGGCTGGAGGTCACTAATCTACAGTATTTTAAGAGCCAACCGTGGGGCTTTTCCCAATCGATCCTGATGGGATTCTTCGCTGATTTGGCTAATGGCGATACTTACGATACGGATGATTACAAATCCGATCCGGATGAACTTGCGGTAGCAAAGTGGTTCGACCGGGATACGATTCCGACCGATGACAATAATTTAAGCCTGACTAAGACCATGATTTCAGCGTTTCGGACGGGCGAGGTGCAGTAGAATCGACAGTTTGCGTTGTTAAAATGATAGTTTAGCTGGTAAGCAGAATCACCTTTAAAAATTACCAAGTGTCATATAAATATAAAAAGTACTACCAGAAGATACAGTTGGTATTTTTCTGGCGGTGCTTTTTTATTCAGTACAATGAACGATTAAAGTTCGACCCTAACCAGCAACCTTCAGCGCAATTTTGGCCATCAGATCTACTGGCGCTTGTTTACCATCTTTGATCCAATCGATGGTCATCCGAAAAAGTCCAGCGGCGATAAAACTATTCCAATAACGCGCATAGTCGCCTTCAAACGAAATAGTACGAACGTTATTCACATAAAATTGACTGACAAAATGGTTAAACCGTTTGCTTAGAATATCCTCGGCACCGCTGCTAATCAGAACTTCAAATAGTTCACTGTGAGCGTTAACGTAGTCAAAATAAGCATGACTGATAACCACTGGATTTTTCTCAGGCAACTGGGTTAAAATCTGATAAAACGGCGTGACGTATTGGCCAAAATAATCGATCAACACAGCTTCTTTAGAGTTGTAATTGCGATAGAAGCCCATCCTTGAGATTCCCGCCTTCTTCACAAGTTCGCTAATCGAAATGGCCGCAAATTGTTTTTGCTTCATGAGTGCAAACAGCGCTAATTGTAAACTTTCCTGGCTAAGTGCTTTTTGTTCTTGACTGTATGGGTTTGCCGTGACAATCGCCTCCTGAATGTAACCGCACAGTGCAGTGGGCTTGTTATCGATTCAGCTCAAGGGTATCATGTTCCCATATCCGTTACAAGTGTAACGTCAAAGGAGCACACTTAATCATGAAAACACCACAGCAACCAATCAACAGTCCTTTTACTATGAAGAGTACCAGTACACAAGTTATGCGAGGCACTAACTTAAAGGGTATGACGGCCATCGTAACCGGCGGGTACAGTGGCATTGGTCTAAAAGTCACTGAATCCTTAGTCAGGTCAGGCGCGCACGTGATCATTCCTGCTCGAAACTTAAAAAACGCGCAAAACGCGGCTGGGCATTTACCCAACGTTGAATTTGCCGTGCTTGTTCTAATGGATACGTTATCGATTGATGCTTTTGCGACCGATTTTCTCAACACACATCATCAGTTGGATTTATTAATCGCTTGTGCCGGCATTATGTTTGCGCCGCTAAAACGAGACAATCGGGGAAACGAGGCCCAGCTGTCAACCAACTATCTTGGTCACTTTCAACTAGCTGCAAAACTCTACCCAGCACTTAAGGCGGCGGGAAAGTCGCGTGTCATTATGGTGACCTCTCGCGCACAAAGCTGGAACGGTGTAGATTTTAATGATCCCAATTTCAGCACGCGTGAGTATGACCCACGAGTTGCCTATGCCCAATCTAAAGTGGCAGACATCTTGTTTGCAGTTGAATTAGACAAACGGGCACAACATGATGGTATCCGTGCGTTTGCAGTACATCCTGGGCTTGTACCAGGAACCGGTTTGGGGCGCTTCATTAATAGTAATGCTTACCTGCAGAATGCCATGCGTTTTTTGATGAATGACCTGAAAGCTACGCGCCTGATCAGCACACGAAACGCGCTCAAAGCCTATCTTCACGGCGAGCAAGAATACGACTATTTTAAAACTGTCAGTCAGGGCGCAGCGCCGATTCTTTGGAGTGCAACCAGTACCTTGCTGAGGGATAAGGGCGGCGTCTTTGTTGAGGATTCTAATATCGGCAAGGAAGTCGGTGGCGACAGTACTTCAAAATTTGGCGTTCGTCCATGGTCAATTGATGCGCAATTAGCTGAACGTTTATGGTCTCTTGGTGAAAAACTTACAGGGGTGAAATTTGATATTTGAAAATTATGAGATGCCGGCAAATCGTTGTCATTTTTAAGGTACAAAAACAATTAGCTAACAAAAAAGCGTAAAATCTAACTCAAAGACTAAAGATAGGACGTGACCACCATGAAAATTGCACTATTAGAACGTCAAAGTTTAGGTGAGCAGGCCGACCTCAGTCCCTTAAAACAACTGGGTGAAGTTCAAACCTATGCCACAACGTCAGCCGAAGAACTCCCTGATCGGTTACACGATATTGACATCGCTGTTAGTAATAAAATTCCAATTGATGCCGCTGGACTCGCGAAGGCGAACCGCCTGAAACTCATTTGTCTTTCGGCTACGGGTACTGATAGCGTTGACCTCTCAGCTACGCAAGCGAAGGGTATCGCGGTCGCGAACATTACGAATTATTCAACTGATGCGGTCGCGCAGCAGACCATGGCCTTAGCACTCGGTCTGCTAACCAATTTGGTGGGGTTTGACCGCTTCGTTAAAACTGGCGGGTACACCGACAACTATTCTGGCGATTATTACCAGAACACGATTCACGAAATTGCCGGTCACCAATGGGGCATTATCGGGATGGGCCACATCGGTCAAAAAGTCGCCCAATTGGCAACTGCTTTTGGTGCGCAAGTGTCCTATTTTTCGCCAACTGGCAATACAACCCATAACAACTATCAGGCTAAGTCACTTGAACAGCTGCTGACAACGTCGGATATCGTTTCCGTGCACACGAAATATAGTAAGCTAACTGCAGATCTGCTGGCGAAACCGCAGTTTGAACTCATGAAACCGACCGCCATGTTACTGAATGTCAGTCGCGGTCGTGTCATTAATGAAAACGATTTGGCCTGGGCGCTGAACACTGGGCAAATCGCGGCTGCCGGGTTGGATGTTACGCGTCACGAACCCATGCATGCGGACGACGCGTTGCTGCAAATTCAGGACAGTCGTAAACTGATCATTACCCCGCACATTGGCTGAGCCAGTGTCGAGGCGCGTCAACGGGCGGTTGATGAGATCGGGTTGAACATCGCTGCTTTCCAACGCGGGGAACAGCGCAATATTGTTTTGTAGATAAAATGACCGTCAAAAAAAAGCCCCGCTAACGCGCCAGAATTGGCCACTCGCAGGACTATTTTTTGTGGTTGATTTGGATAAACAGTGTTACCGCGCCACCGCTGAATTCAGCGACCGTCGATTCATGAAGTAGATCAGCCAAATAACGGGCAGGGTCACCAGCATGATCGGGTAGAATAAATGCAGCGGGAACACACTTTTTAACAACCCGCCAATCATTGGCCCCATGGACATTCCGAGATCCATACCGATATAAAATGTACTGTTTGCGAGACCCTGTTCACTTTCAGGAACGATCAGCAGGGCGGTTGCCTGGCAGATTGAAAACATCAACCCGTAGCCGCCAGCAATGCCCAAAGCGGCCACGCCCAGTAAGATATCGTTGGTGAGATGTGTCAGCGCTAACAGCCCGATCACTGTGCTGAGCAAACTCACGTAGAGGAATTTTCCAAAGGCTACTGTGTCGAACAGCGACCGCAAACTCAATCGCAGAATAATCAAAAACGCAGCGTAAATTGGGAAGAAGGCGCCCACCGCAACGTTGAGGTGAAGCGTTTCTACGTAACTGACGATGTACGCCTGCGTGGCAAAATACGGAATTGCAAACAGCATCAGCATCATTGCGAGCGGAAACACTTTAGGTTGAACGATTCGCAGCTGATGTGCCGACTTACCGGTTTTTTGCGGGGCCTGCGGGGCACCTTGATCCCCGACGAGTTGCACTAGGAGAATCATCAAAACGCTGCACACTACGGCCGCAATAAACGCTTTTCGGTAGCCGAGTCGCTGGTACAACGCAATGCTCAATGCTGGGGCGATGGCCATGCCTAACGCGTTCATCAGACCATAGATGCCCATCCCGGAGCCAATCTTATCACGGGGCAGCAAACTGGCCATCCAAGTTGCCATACAAACGGTACAGAGGACGTACCCGACACCGTTGACGACCCGAAAAAACAGTAGCCAGGCCGTATTGTTGACCACTGTGTAACCAATCGTCGCTATCAGCAGCCCAAGTCCGCCAACGCTTGCTAGTCGTTTTTTAGAAAACTTGTCCGTTAACTGGCCGGAAATAGGACGCAGAAACAGCGACGTGATGTTCATAATGCCGGCCACGATACCAGCCATCAGCGTGCTGCCGCCGATACCTTTTGCAAAACCGGTAATTAATGGATTGATGAACATGGCACTTGCGATGTAGAAAAAACTCGCTGCCAGGATCAAAATGATGTTGCGTCCGTATAAATGTCGTTTTGTCATTCACTCATCTTCCTCATGTGTTAAATTTTCATAGGCTTTATGCAGGGCCTCGTAAAACTGCCGGGTTTCAGTTTCCGAAAACCCCGTCAGGAGGCGCTCACCAGTGTGTGAGCCCTTGTGCTTCAAACGTTGCCGCAATGCGCTGCCCTGTGGTGTCAATTGCACCAGCTTAGCGCGGTGGTCATTCGGGTCAACGGTCAATTGGATCAAGCCGCGTTTGACCAGCCGCTGAATGAGCATCTGGGCCGTGGCATGGCGGATGTGTTGGGCATCCTTCAACGCGCTGATGGTGCTGTTGGGATAGTCATCAAAAAAGGTCAGCGCATCCGCCTGTTGGGTGGTAATGCCAAGGTCTTGTAAGTGGGCATTACGGGTTCTAGTCACCGAGTTTGCGAGAGCTAGGACGGCCCGTGCAATATGGTATTCATCTGCTGTCATCAAATCACCTCACTTAAAATGTACAGCTAGCTGTACATAAATGTCAACGGTCAGAAATTCAAGTGAAAACTAATGAAAGCCGTCAGTTTCATAATGAAAACGATTACTTTTACCCGCAATTAATTTGATGAAACGTGTTATGATAGAGACGTTAATGAATAAAAGTAAGTTTATATGCGGTTGGTTTTTAAAGGTAAAAGCAATAATGTAAGCGCTTTATATAATCGCATTTTGAAGGGAAGTTTGAAGTTATGAGTGAACAGTATCAAGGAACCGCAAAGGGATTTCACGGTAATATTACGGCTACCGTCACCCTCGATGGCGATACGATCTCAGATGTCACAGCCGAGGTTGAACCAGGAACGGTGGGCGGCTTAGGGGTTGCCCGCTTAGAAAACGCGGTGAAAGCAGCTGGTCATGCTGATGTGGACGCCATTACAGGTGCGACCATCAGTTCCTACGCATTTGAAGCAGCCGTTCACAAGGCGACCGCCGTTGCCAAGGGTGATTTAACTGCGGAGCAGGCACTGGACGCTGCAACGGAAGACCCTTATAAGCCGGCGGATGCGACCACTGGTGCATCTGAAAACGTCAATGTCGTTGAACGTAATCCTTCGCCAGTAACGAAACCCGTGCCCTACAACGACGATGTCAAGTTTGATGACAGTTACGATGTTGTCGTAGTCGGTTCTGGCGGTGCAGGATTAGCTGCTGCCACGGAGGCTGCGCAGGCTGGTTTATCAGTGTTCATCAGTGAAAAAGCTGGTATTCCTGGCGGGACTACGAACTTCTCAGGCGGAGTCATGCAGGCGGCTGGCACGTCCTATCAAAAGGCGCTGACATCATATGATAACGATAACCCTGATAAGCATGCCAGCTACTGGATCGATGCTGGCGAAGACCAGGTTGACATGACCTTGGTACGAGATCTGGCTAAGAATGCCCCCAAAAATATCGACTGGTTAGCCGACATGGGCATCAAGTGGCAGAGCGTGTATGGGAATAATCACATTCCTGCAACCAGTACCTTAGATTTTGCCGACCGGATCCACGTTTACGACAACGGAAAAGGCGGCGGTGGCCAAATGGGTGACGGCATCGTGCTCACGCAGACGCTGCTGAAGGCCGCCCTAGATGCAGGCGCCACCATTAGCTATGACACGCCAACGACTGCGCTTGTTCAAGACCGGGACCGGAAAATTATTTACGGGGTGGTCGTTCATCAAAACGGTGAGAAGAGATTGATCGAGGCCAAGCGCGGCGTCATATTAGCCACTGCCGGAATCGATCACAACCTTGAATTAGCTAAGGCACAGAACCCGCAACATTACAGCGACCTTCAGCACCACGCTAACTTGTCGGCGGTCACAGATACTGGCGACGGGATTTTCCTTGGTATGGCCGCCGGTGCCGGCATCAACGGCATGGGTGGAACGATTGATTTGGATGGCAAGACCGGAAACGCCACCAACGACCAGATTCCGTCAATGCCGATGATCTACGTGAACGCTAAGGGCAAGCGGTTTGTCTGCGAAGATGCCACGTACGCCTTTACCATGCGGGCGGTCTTCCAGCAGGAGAAGCAACTGGGCAAGCCGACCAACATGATTTTTGACGAAAACAGTATTCAGGCTGAGGGCAGCGCATGGACAGCCGAGACGCTTGCAAAAGACGTTGAAAAAGGCGAAGTCAAAAAGGCTGCGACGGTCGCTGAATTGGCCAAACTGATTCACGTTCCAGAAGAAAATCTGCAAGCCACGTTGACCGAATGGAACACTCATGCGAAAACTGGCCAAGATCCGGTTTACGACCGACAAACGGGCATCGCACCGTTAACCGCACCGTTTTACGTGCACCAAACAACAGCGATGAACTTGGGCGCTATTGGTGGGCTGACCATCAACGTTGAAGGCCAGGTCCTCGATGTGCTGGATGCGCCGATCAAAGGCCTCTACGCCGCCGGACTCACTGCAGGCGGGTGGCTTGGCCCGTACTATCCAGGATCTGGGACCGCAATCGCAGGTATCGTACACCAGGGACGCAAGGCCGCACAGACGTTGATTAAGAAACGGATGTAATTTTGTAAGAGAGTGAAAGAAAGCGGTTAGAGACCAGAACGTAAGGGCAATTAGTGGGAAATCCCGAATTTGGATTTGTCACTAATTGCCCTTACGTGGCCGGTCTCTGCTTTCTGAAACTCGTTTCCACTTGGTGGCCTAGAAAGCGTGTTTTTGAACTTTAGCCCGTTTCCACTCGGGGGCCAAGAAAAAAATGACGAAAACTAAATGTTAACCTAATCCTGGGCACAAAAGCAGTTTTGCCCCAAGAATATAGCACCCCTAACTAAAATTTCAGCTAAGGGTGCTTTTTTTGGTCAAGGAAGCCTTTATCGCACGTTCACGCCAGACAATCAACACGCGCAATAATGTCAATTTCATTGTCGAGAAACTCTCTGGCCAAACCTAAAAAGGCTTGTTCCAAGCTCTGGCCGACAATTTACGGCAAACTCACACGCAACATGGTAAACTTAAACTACCAGTTAAGGGGGGAATGTCACATGAAACAGCGGCATTTAGAAGTGCTCGTTGCTATCGTCGTGAGCCTGATCACAATGGGAATAACCACAAATCAGGCCCACGCGCGCGACTACACCATTGATCGTTACCGGGTCAACATTAACGTTCAAAAGGACGGCAACGCAGAATTGACGCAGAAAATCACCTATGATTTCAATGGTGATTTTAACGGGGTTTACTACAACCAAGATACATCAGGCATTGACGGGCTGAAGAGCCCATCCGTGGCCGTCATTCAAAACGGCCAGACTACCGCACTGACGCACAATAACAGCGCGCAGCCAAACACGTATCAGACTACTGATACCAGCAGCAATTACCGTTTCAAAGTGTTTTATCCAGCTAGCAACCAGAAAGTCACTTTCCAATATCGCTACCAGCTTGACGGTGTCATTACGAACTACATCGACACCGCCCAACTGAACTGGAAGATTATCGGCAGCAAGTGGGACGTTGCGCTTAACAACGTGAAGATAAAAATTGCCCTGCCGGCTAAAAACATTTCGCAATTGCAGGCTTGGACGCATGGGCCATTATCTGGCCACACTAACGTCAACAAGCAGGCCGGCACCGTTACTATGACGGTGAATCACGTAGCTGCGAACACGTTTGTCGAGAGCCACTTACTATTTCCAACCCGTGTGACATCGGCTAACACTAAGACAAATAACACACGTCATTTGAAAAAAGCACAGCAGCAAGAGGCAACTCTGGCAAAGCAGGCCAATCAAAAGCGGTTTTGGGCAAAAGCCATCCCACTGATTCTGGGTATCCTTGTGCTGGTCCTTGGCGTTGCTCACTACCTGTATCAGCTCAGCTGGTTCAGAAAAAATCCGGCCCAGCACATCATTGATCAGCCCGAAGTTCACAACTATGAGATTCCGCCTTACGATGCGGTAACGTCACAGGTACTACTGAGTCGCGATGACCCAACCGATAAAGCATTCAGCGCTTGGTTAATGGAATTGGCTGCTGCGGGTGAAATCACTATTGAGCAGACGGACGGTCAGCCGCAAACATACCGACTGACTGAAACAGCCAAATTAACGCCGGCTCATCATGCTAACGACATGTTGCGGTTCATCTTTGATCAGGTGGGGGACGCGGACAACAACGGCAATCGGACCGTGACCCTCGACCAGATCAACCACTATGAGGGCCCCAATGGCAACAATCTGTATGATCACTTTTCGACTTGGCAATCTGATATCTATCGTGGGGTCAGCGGAATGGAGTTGTTTAACCTGGCAAACCAGAATGTGAAGACCCATGCTTGGTTGCTGATTTTCATTAATGGCGCCCTGGCTCTTGGTGGTTTTCTGGCCTTTGGTTTCGTTGCCAGCAGTCTCTGGTTGGCAATCGGCTGGCTGTTAAGCGCTATTTTGCTGATACTCTCGCTGTTCACGGGGATTCGCAGAATGTGGCGCCTGTCGCCATACACGCAGGAAGGTGAAGATATCGTGGCGCCGATTCAAGGCTTTAAGGACATGTTAAACGATATTGGTCATTTTGACCGCTCCCAGGTGGGCGATTTGATCTTGTGGGAACAGATTCTGCCGTATGCCGTGGCCTTCGGATTAGCAAAGAAGGTCGTTAAAGCATTGCAGGCCAACTTCACGGACGCGGAATTGCAGACTGGCCTCGCGTTTTATTACCCGTTGTTCTTCTACGGAGTCGGCTTTAACGACAGTTTCGCCGGACAGTTCAATAACGACTTCAGCACCAACGTTGGCAGAACGGAAGGCAGCAGCACAACTGGCGGCTCAGGCGGTTTCAGCGGAGGCAGTTCCGGTGGCTTCGGCGGCGGTTCTGGTGGCGGTGCGTTTTAGAAAGCGTGTGTGTAAAAGCATGCATTTCATCCCCAGACCAACAAAACATCTTTGTTAATCAAGGCTTGTAAGGTAATAGTTAACTGCCAACCCCAGCCAAATAAAGACCAAAAACACGCCCCCAAAACCTGGGGGCGTGTTTTACTTTGACTTCGTATGCCATTCCATTTTCATATATAGATTACCAACTGTCAACTCGGCTATCATCTGCTGCAGCCGTTTCTCGCGTGTTTCCTCACGCTTAGCCTGCCGGATCCACCTTAAATAATCGTTGCGCTGGTACTTTGGTCGAGCTTCAAAAACTGCTGTCAGCTGCTTTGCCGTCAGCAGCTGTTGAATATGAGCCGGTACGGGTTCATCCGGCCGCGTGATGCGCGTTACCGGTTCATGGTGGGCAAGCCGACTGGCCACTAATTTCTTGATCAGCGCCGTGGGCAGCGGCTGGTCATACGGAAATTGGATTGCGCCTTTAGAATGTTTAAAATCACCGATTTCATCCGCTAAGTCAACTAACGGCTCCGCTGTCGGATAAAAGCCCATGTGGTGTTTATTGGCCATGAAGTGTACCAGATTATGCTGCTGCCAAAAAGTCGGCATGCCATAGCTGATGCGTTCCTCAGCATCCGGCAATAGTTGTTTCAACAGGGCGTATGTTGCCCGCAAATGCGGTTGGGCTTCAGCAGGCGCTTGGTCAAGATAGTCGGTAATCACAGTCATAATGGTCACATCCTTTTGCCAACAGTATAGCATAGGTGGATGAAAAAACAGGTGTTTCATTCTCGACACAATGCCGGTTATGAAACGCCTGTTCAAAGGTACAAAATACTATTTTTGAAATGCGGTGATTCCGTTCTTCAAGCGGGTCAACCCGTCAGTTAACTCCGCAGTCGGGCAGGCGACACTGATTCGAATAAAGGTCTTGCCGTTTGGCCCGTAGGCGTTCCCATCGGCGATGATCAGGCCGGTTTGTTGCTGCAAAAAAACGGCCAATTCAGCGGCATCCGCCGTCACAGCACTGACATCCAGCCACATCAGGTAGGTGGCGTGGCCGGTGATGACGTGAACCTGAGGCAGTTCTGTCGCAACGAATTCAGTTAATTGCTTTTTGTGCGCAGTGATCACTTGGCGTAATTCAGCGACCCACTGAGCACCTTGGCCATAGGCTGCGATGCTTACCGGAATCGCAAACGAGTTGGGTTCGGCTAATTCATCGCTGTTCAGACCGCGGTTTACCACGGCTCGCAAGTTGGCGTTTGGCACAATAACCGTGGCAGCGTGCAGGGCAGCCACGTTAAACGTCTTGCTGGGCGACACACAGGTCACACTGTTCTGCGCGTTCACGTCATTGACGGAGGCAAAGGGCACATAGCTGTACCCGGTATCTGTGATGTCACCGTGGATCTCATCGGCAATCACGATCACGTGATGTTTAGCCGCCAGCGCCCCGACACGCGCCAACTCATCCGCTGACCAAATATGGCCAGTCGGGTTGTGCGGGTTACAAAAAATCATCAACGAAGTCAGCGGTTCAGCCATTTTGGTTTCCAAATCGGCCCAGTCAACATCGTACTGGCCATCAGTGTACACGAGGTCGCTTGATAACACGTGGCGGCCATTATTTAAAATTGAGTTGTAGAAGATGTTGTAGACTGGCGATTGAATTAAAACGTTATCCCCGATTTGACTCAAACGGCGTACCGCTGAGGAGATGGTGGGAACGACACCGGTCGCAAACAGCATCCATTCCGGTTTCGGCTGCCAATCGTGCTGGTCGCGATACCAGTGGGCCACGGCCTCAAAATATGATTGCGGCACTTCTTCGTACCCGAAGATGCCCGTTTGAGCGCGGGTCTGAATGGCGGTCACAATCTCTGGCGCAGTTCGAAAGTCCATGTCCGCAATGCTGAGCGGCAGTTCGTTTGGTTTTACATCCCACTTCACGGAATTCGTGTTGCGGCGGTCAACGGGTGATTCAAAATCATACGGCATGTTGTTGATCCTTCCTTATTTGAATGTCTGTGCGCTGACGGTCAATCTGCGGGTCGTCGAAGATCACCTGACCGATGGCTGGGGCACTAATGCGGCCGTTGATTGGGTTCTTGACGCTGTCGATGGCCGTGGTGATCGTTGCGTCCACGTCGGAACAGTATTCAAACACGAGGTCGGAGTTGATCATACTGCAGTCTTTCAGTGTCAAATGGTCCACGTAACACAACCCCTGGTCACTTTCGATCCAGCAGTTCACGAACGTGATATTTTTGGCATTCCAGGCGAGGTATTCACCGATTAGCGTAGAATCGTAAACGGTCACGTTGTCGCAGTTCCAAAACGCGTCGTGCGTCATAAACGTTGAGTTGTGAACCTCAACATTTTTCGACCCGTCGAATGCGTAGTTGCCAGTCAGGTTAAGATGATCGACCACTACGTTTTCACAGTTCTTGCCGAAGTAATCCCCGGTCGCGGTAACGTGATCCAGTTTGACGTCAGCACACCACCAAAGCGTTTCGCCGGCGTCACTGAAGGTCACGTTGCTGATATCCAGGTCGGTGGCGTGGCGGAAAGTCTTGGTGTCCAACACCATGGTATCACGCATGGCGAGATGGTGGGTGTACCAAATACCGGCGTGAGCGCCCTGTTGGAGTGCACTGTCGCTGACGGTGATGTCGTTGGCATACCAGAGCGGGTATTTCCACTTGAACAGCGTGTGGTCGATGGCGAGGTTGCTGCCGTGCTTCAGCGGCGATTCGTCATCCCGGAAGGTACTATTTGTAATGTGGGTGTCGTGGGCTTGAAAGAGTGCCCGTTCACCGGTTAAAATTTGTTGGTTAATTTCAGTTGTTATTTTTTTCACTATATGATGGACAGATTACACAGGCAATCGGTCTAAACTAACTTCCTCTCTGTAAAAACATCGTCCTTGCTGACATTTTCAGCAAGTAAAAACAGTATAGAACTTAAAGTCCACTTTAAGTCAAGAAAAACGACCTTTTTCAGTCTCAATGTTGTCATTGTGCGATTTGTTTCGGTCGTCATACTGCCAATGATAAAATACAATGCTTACTAATAGTTTAAGCTAAACCTTACCGTCAGTCCAATTTTTGAAGAGCATTGTTCGGAAATTATGCCGGGAGGGGAACCAGTGACCACTCTTACAGCGCACATACTCAAAAAGAGACCGGAAAGTGTCTCTTCCAGTCTCTTTTATCGTTTCGATATTAAGCGAAGTGTCTACCGGGCGAGAATCTGTTGCGGTTCGTCCAGTAATTCCCGGCCTTTATCATAGTATTTCTGCATTTCATCATCGGGGACCAGTTTTCCGCCGGTGGCCCAAACAACGTGGGTGGCGTTCTTCAACGCTGCCTTGTTTTTAAATCCGTTAACGGTTGGTACGATGGCGGTAAAGCCAGCAGCTGCGGATGGTTCAACGTAAATATCCTGGGTATCTGCCAACATGGCAAGGTACCGGTAGATGTCATCATCGCTGAAGGTGTGGGCACCGTATAACAGGGTCCGCATTACACGGCCGGCAATCTTTGATGAGCGGGGAACAGCTAACCCGTCTGCCAGGGTCTTGCCGTCGATGCCCAGATCCGTCACGGCAATCTTATCGTACAAGTGGGTCATCATGCCCATGGTAACGGATGGCACGTGGGTCGGCTCGGCGAAAACGGGATAGATCCCCTCTGGCATCATCATTTGCAAGCCAAAGCTAACGCCGCTTGGACTGCCGCCGACACCGGCTGGAAGGTAGACGAAAACCGGGTGGTCGGCGTCTGGAAAGATGCCGTCATCAGCGAGTTGTTTTTGAATTTCGATCCCAGCTGCTGAATAACCGAGGAACAGGTCCTTTGAGCCTTCGTCATCAATGAAGTAGGTGTGCGGATCCTTAGCCGCTTCTTCCCGTCCTTGGGCGATGGCAACTGAGACGCTGTCGTTATGTTCAACAACGGTCACGCCGTTTGCCCGCAGCATGTCCTTCTTCCACTGACGTGCGTCAACCGACATGTGCACAGTGGTCTTAAAACCAAAGCTGGCAGCGGCCATACCGATGCTTAACCCTAAGTTACCGGTTGAGCCGACCATGATACCGTAATCGGCAAACAGTTTGTGGTATTCAGGGGTGGCCAAGATCGCATAATCATCAGAGTAGGTGAGGTTGGTTTCAGTGGTTGCGACGTGTTCAGCAAACTTCAGAACTTCGTAGATGCCACCCCGTGACTTGATGGAACCAGAGATGGGGAGCATACTGTCAGCCTTCAGGTAGACGTTGCCAGGAATCTCAGCATCGTTTAAACCGGCCAAACGAGACTGCATCTTATCGATCTTGATCAGTGGCGAGATCAACTGACCGTTGGTTTTCTGGGTTTCAGGAAACGCGGTGGCCAGATAGGGTGCAAACCGTTTGAAACGGGCCGCAACGTCAAAGACTTCGGCTTGAGTAAAGGGAATTTCAGCCTTTTCGCCAAATTCTGGGTTGATCCAGTCGATTGGCTCGTACTGACGCATATTGTTTAATAGTGGGAATTTATGGATTAATTGTTCAATGTTTTCTGTCATATTAATAGTGCCTCCAAGGTGCTGGACAGGGTGATTGACCCAACCCCCGTCATCAGCGTATACTTCATATTAACTTAAGTGTTTTCCTAAAAAAATCAAGAATTTATTGAGTATAAGTTTGGTTCTGATTGACTTATCATTTCGATGTC
This sequence comes from Secundilactobacillus collinoides DSM 20515 = JCM 1123, assembly GCF_001435975.1. Lineage (GTDB taxonomy): Bacteria > Bacillota > Bacilli > Lactobacillales > Lactobacillaceae > Secundilactobacillus > Secundilactobacillus collinoides. The sequence goes on along the minus strand of NZ_AYYR01000013.1, from coordinate 191,365 downwards.
ACTGTGATAAACCAACCAATCAGCAGACATGATGACGGGAGGTGCAGCCATGCTGGATATTTGGCGGCTTAAAATTTTGATTCAGTTCGATACACTCAAAACGATGAAACGTGTTTCCGAAGTGATGGCGATCACCCAGTCGGCGGTGTCTGCCCAGCTAAAACAGCTTGAAAAAGACACGAACACCACTTTATTGGAAAAGGTTGGCCGCAACGTTGAACTGACGGCAACGGCCAAGGAATTGATTGCCCAGGTTCGGCCAATTATCGATGACCTGGAAGCAGTTGAAGCCTCGCTGACCGGTGCCGATTCCAACTACGAGGGGATTGTCCGCATCGGCGCTTTTTCCAGTGCGTTACAGGCGCTAGTTGTGCCGGCAGCGGCTGCGGTCAATCAACAGTATCCGGAGGTCGATTTCCGCCTGGCAGAACTCGAGCCCCCAGCCAGTTTAACCGCGCTGAGTGCACACCAGATCGACCTGGCCATCGTGGCCTACATTGGTGACATGATGCCGCTGCCAGACGATTTGACTGCCGTTGAGTTGGGCACTGATGAGCTCAAGGTACTGGTCAACACACACAATCAATTGGCCGGCCAAACCAGTGTCAGCATTAATGACCTGCGCGACCAGGACTGGGCGATGGAACCAGACGGCGCCTACCTCAGCGACAAGGTTTGGCGGCTGTGCCAGGAGGCAGGCTATCAGCCGCATCGGATCGCGACCTTTCAAGACTACGGCGCAATTCGGCAGGCGGTGACCTATAATATGGGTATCGGTGTGCTGCCGGGCATCACGATTCCCAAACAGTTGACGAACACCGCGCTGTTGGCCTTAACGCCGACGCAGCACCGCCACTTCTACCTCGTTTCACGCAAGGCACAAGCCCGCATGAAAACGATTGAAGCGACACGGACGCAAATTCAAGCGACTAGCAAGCGCGTGCTAACACTGGGTTCTGCTCGGCGCGCTACGATCAACCCCGGCCGGTCAAAAGCCAGAAAGACTCAACAAACCAAAACTAAACAAAGAAAGTGAGACATCGCCATGGCATTACAAAAACACTTTGATTTTGGCGGGGCAACCCACCACAGCGGTGGCAGTAAATCGGCCGCAAAAAAAACACTCTCTGCTTACTGGGACTATATTTTAGGCCAGAGTTCACGGTTGCCGGAGACGCTCACAGTTGCGGATTTAAAATCATTTAAAGATACGATTGAAACCCACGGCAATAAGCTCATTAACAGCTACCAAGTGTCCGGTGGCGGGTTTGTAGCGCCGCTGCAGGGGTTTATTCGGGAAAGTAACGATTTTTTGAATCAGTTCCTGCTAACTGGTGACAATCAGCTGCTTGCGCCCGACACCGCGCTTGATGCCGACAAAAAGGCATTTATGCTGCAGTTTGAACATCATGTGAATGCCTTGATTCGCCATTATGAAACCGTCATTAGCCACTATCATCCTGAATAGTCTAATCGTGGTCAAATTGACTCTTTTATTGTAAAAATGCCTATTGATGAAGAGATGCGGATGTCGAACGATTACTTAACAGAGGCATTCTGATACAACGTTGAATGTCGAAATGGGCAGTCATCCGGCATATGACAACATCCTTCATCGCTACCCATCGAGTGGGCACCGCCCAGGGTGATGACGATTTTCTATTGTACTTAAAATAAAACGCCAATAAAACGTCTGGAAAACTTCTGAAAAAATTTCCGAAATGGTAAACTAGTAGGGATAGTTTTACGTAGTTCCTAGTAACCAACCAAAATTCAGAAAAGAGGGTTTACCATGCGTTTTTTACATACAGCCGATTGGCACATTGGCCGGCGCCTGCACGGGTTTGACCTGACTGATAGTCAGGCCGATGCCTTTAACCAAATTGAAACGATTGCTACAAACGAACAAGTGGATGGTATTTTATTAGCCGGCGACCTTTACGACCGGGGCATGCCGTCAGAAGAGTCCGTTGGCCAGCTGAACAAGATGATCGAGCAGTTGAATCTCACTGACCAGATTCCAATCTACGCCATCTCTGGCAACCACGACAGCGCCATTCGTTTATCCACGGGTGCCCAGTGGTTCCGGGCAACCGATTTTTACATGGCGACCGACATCAAGGAGGCGTTTGACCCAATCACCGTGGGCAACACCCAAATTTTCCTGTTGCCATACTTCGAACCCTTCGCGGCCGCCCAATATTTTGACGATGACACCATCGTTCATTTGGACCAAGCGGTTGCGAGAGCGGTCGAGAAGATGAAAACGTTGTTTGACCCTGATAAAAAACACATTTTGGAAGCGCACTTCTTCGTTTCCGGCAGTGCAACCACAGATTCTGAAACGCAATTGACGGTGGGCGGACTCGCTTCGGTTCCCTTATCAACGTTACAGGATTTCGATTACGTCGCACTGGGTCACCTGCATGGGCGGCAAGCCCTGCAGGCTGACAACGCCAGCTACAGTGGCTCGCCAGTGAAATTCTCCCTGTCTGAAGCAAATCAGGAGAAGGGCGTGTACATCCTCGATACGGAAACCATGACGCGCGAATTCAAACCACTGACACCGTTGCGCGATGTGCAACAGTTACACGAAGCGTTTGAGACCTTGATCGATCCCGTTTTCTATGACGACCTCGACCGCGACAACTATTTCGGCATCACGCTCACCGACACCAAGCCGATTCCAAACGTCCTGGCACGGTTACGCGACATCTATCCAAACATCATCACCCTGGCACGTGAAAAGGGCTACCAGGCCTCGTTGCGTCCAAGTGCGATCAACGTGAAGCACCAGGACCCGATGGCGCTGCTGGACCAGTTTTACGAACTGGTGGCGAAGGACGACCTTAGCGACCAGCAGAAAAAATGGGCGGAAGAGGCGTTGAAGAAGGCAAACAAGGAGGTCCAGTCATGAAGCCGTTAAAGTTAACCCTTAAAAATTTTGGCCCCTACGAAAGTGAGGTTATCGACTTTCAAAAATTAGACCAAGTGCCGGTTTTCTTGATCTCCGGGCAGACTGGAAGTGGCAAAACGACCATTTTCGAAGCGCTGACGTTTGCGCTATATGGTGAAAGTGTGACCTCGGATCGACCGGCAAACAGCTTGCAGTCAGACTTCGCAGTGGATACCGAACCGACGGAAGTCACGCTGTTGTTTGATCACCAAGGCAAACAATATGAGATTACCCGCCAGCCTAAGCAGACACTGGCAAAAAAACGGGGCACCGGCGACAAAACATACGCGGCCTCGGCCCAGCTAAAAGTGTTTGACAACGCTAACAAGGTTGAAGACACCACCAAGCTTAAGGAGATCAACATTGAATTGGAACAACTCCTGCAGATCAACCGGGACCAGTTTTCACAAATTGTTCTGTTGCCGCAGGGAGATTTCCGCCGCTTCTTAATTTCAGACAGTGAGGGCAAAGAAAGTGTCCTGCGAAAATTATTTAAAACGCAGCTGTATCAAAACTGGGGTGAACAGATCAAGGACCAGTTGCGGGAAGCCAATTCGAAGAGCCGCGGCTGGAAGAGCACGATTACCGATAATTTAAAGGGCATTCAGTGGCTCGAAAAACCGGCTGATCTCGCCGACTTAGGCGTTGAATCGCAGGTTGCTTTGCTAAAGGACCAGCAAACACAAACGGAAGCAACCGGTCACCAGCAGCGCGATGCGTTGAACAAGCAACGGGCGGCTGTTCAAAAACAGCAAACGACCATCGAGCAAGGCGTCAAGCACAATCAACAGCTGGATGAACTTGCTAAACTTGAGGCGCAACAGACGCAACTTGATAGTCAGGCACCCGCAATGGCGACACTTCAGAAAACGATTGCGACCTTAACCTGGGTCCAAACGTTAAAGCCCAAATACGATACGCTGCAGCAGGCCACAGCTAGTCACCAACAGACCGCCCAAAATATTATCGCTGAGCGAACAAATAAGGCGAAGACTGAAACGGATCTGCAGGCGCTGAAAACAACCCAGGCAGAACTGCAGAAACAAGCCCCGACATACGCAGCTAAACAACAACAGGTGCCGCTGTTGGAACAACAACGCCCCTCGTTTGAGAAAGTGGCACAGCTCACCGCAACTTTAACGCAGGCAAAGGTCGCGGCGACTCAGGCTCAAAAGGCACTGACAACGATAACGACCCAGCAACAGACCGTCAGTGATAACCTCGTCAAGCAGCAATCAGTGGCGGATCAGGCCGCTCCGCTAAAGCTGCAGGAAGCCACCCTGAAGCAGCAACAAGACAAACTGGCCGGCTACACGCGGCAGGGGCACGCATTGCAGCAGGCAGCCGAGCAGCTGACAATCAGTAATCAGCAGGTGACGGCAAAACAAACTCAGCTGCCGGAATCACAGGCAGCCGTTTCAAGTGCCGAAGCGCAAAAGGACGACTTAGAAAATCAACGGTTAGCTAACCATATCGCAGAGTTAGCCCAACAGTTGAAACCTGGTACCCCTTGTCCGATCTGTGGCAGTGTTGACCACCCAAGCCCGGCCCTTGCCGTTGAAGGCAAAACCATCACTAAGGCCGCGCTCACGACGGCTGATAAGAACGTGACGATGCAACGACAACGCTTTACCAAATTAGAAACTGAAATTGATCAGTTAACACAAAATTTGCGCACGCAACAAACCGCTCAAAACAACGCTGTTACTGCGTTTCAGAATGAGTTGGCTGATCTGGATTGGTTATCGATCAAAACCGGTTTAGACTTGGTCGGTTGTCTGGACTCATTACAGGCCATGGCTAAGACAGTGGCTGAGCAGATGACAAACATTCAACAACAGGTCGCAGAAAGTGAAAGAGCGGCTGTTCAAGTCACCCAGTTGACTGAACAACAGGCCGAGTTGACTAAGAGAATGTCAACGCAACAAACTGGTTTCAATGAAGCCCAGCAGCGGGTGCAGACCGTGACCGTTCAGCTGACGGATGCACAGGCCCAGTTACCGGCCGATTTTAAGGATCTGGCAAGTCTTGATGCCCATTTGAAAGCCCTCAAACAGGCCATTGCCGATTTCAATCAGCAACAGTCAGATAACCAAAAGAGCTTAGTCGCCACCCAGAGCGCGTTGGCAGCATCAGTCTCAAAATTAGATGTGTTAACCGCTAGGCAAACCGAGTTAGCCACTCAGGTCACTGATTTGAACAATCAGCTGACAACCGACTTGAAAACACATTTCGAAGGTCAGGCAGACTGGGACCAGTTCAAAGCACTAATTGCCCAAGTGTCAACCATTCCTGACAAACGCCAACAGATACAGGCGTACAACCAGCAGACCGCATCGGTCAGGGCACAACTCGAAACCTACCGCAAGATGGTCAGTGGTGACCGTGTCGATGTGACAACAGCAAAGGCACAATTACAAACGCTGCAGACTGACCTCCAGCGGGCAAGCGATCAGCTGGATGCCACAAGCAAGCTTTATATCTTAAACCAAAAAACGCTTGAGACTATTGAAAATGCCACCAAGGCTATTCGCAAACAGGCACACGACCTTGATGAACTCACCTTGCTGTCCAGTACCATCAACGGCAGCGGTGATGCTAAATTGAGTTTGGAACGGTATGTGCTTCAGCAGTACTTGCTGGAGATCCTGGACGCCGCTAACGGCCACCTACAGGAATTAAGTTCCGGCCGCTACTATCTGCAATTGCACGAAGAAGCAGGGACCTACGCGAAGAATACCGGGCTAGAATTGGATGTTTATGACGATAACGTTGGCCATACCAGAAGTGTGCACACGTTGTCGGGTGGCGAAAGTTTCATTGCTGCTCTGAGTTTAGCCTTAGCACTTGGTGAAGTGATTCAAAACCAAGCCGGCGGAATTTCCATCGATGCGCTGTTTATCGACGAAGGTTTCGGTTCCCTTGATACTGATTCCCTTCAGACCGCTATGGCGGCCTTGGAACACATCGAAGGCGACCACCGGATGATCGGCATTATTAGTCACGTTGCGGCGTTAAAGACGCAGATCCCGTATCAGATTCAAGTGACAACGCAAGGACAAGGTAAGAGCCGTGCGAAACTCGTTGTCCCACAATGAGCCTGGAATACCTCGGAATTTTATGTTTTTTTAATCCTTTTACCGAAGCTTAGACTTTCACTCGAAACGTTGATATAACGGCAATGTAAACGTCGTTATTGGTATTCTCATTTTCCTCACATTTGTTTTTTAGTTCGAATTAAGGTCAACTTGGTTAACTAGTAATCGTAGACACGAAGCACCACAAATCATCATGTCAAAGAATTCTAGCCGACACGCTATCGTCATACAGAAAAGGAGTGTCCTAATCATGTTAATCGACCAAAATAAAGAATTAAATAACGTAACCGCAGCACAAATCATTGAAGTCACGTACCCCGTTATCAAGGCACGCACAGAAACTGGCTCGCTGGTGGAAGTCAACGTTTCGCCGACGGAGCGCCAGGACCCGCTATTCTGGGAAGAAGTACGCAGCATCCTGAAAGCCAAGCTTTGGGTGCCGATGGGCAAGAAGTACCACCAGTTGATCGATAATGGCTGGTTGCTGGATAATACCGCGCTTAGTTATTAGGATCTAAACTAAACCATTTCTAAATTAAAAAGTGCTATCTGAAAGGTCATAGAATTTCAGATAGCACTTTTTGTGTGCTTAGGTATTTATTTTCAGGTCTATCTTAATGTAACGTTGACATTATGAAGGCGGGCAGAATACTACTTAACGCTCTAAATTCTAGTGTAAGAAATCCTTTGAGAAAAACTCTGGATTCGGCCACTGATAAAATCCTTGACCAGTTGAAATCGATGCACCAGAAATTGCGTCAATGTTAAAACATTTTTTGCACGTTTACCTCATTCAATCAAGTTTCAATCCCGGCGCTTCGATAGGTTTCTTAATGATGCTCTCGCCTTTAAATATTAGAAATGTTAACTTGGCCCATCAACGTTGACAACAGCTGATATAGCATTATGAAATCCTTTTTCCGTAACGGAAAATTGCGTCATGGTTTTGGGCTTCTTTGATTAACGGCTTGTGCTTTCTAGTCCGTTATCCAATCTAATCGCGCCACCGTTAATGTGATTTGCTTGATCAGAAGCTAGATATACAGCACAATCAGCAACTTCTGTAGTCGTTGCATACCGATTGTCCAAGTACGCACTGGCATATGTTTTTTTTGCTTGTGCATGCGACATATCTGTCATTGCCATATCTTCAATTCTGTTCATCATATCAGTGTCGATAGCACCAGGACACACGGCGTTAACATTGATCCCATGAGGTCCTAATTCCATGGCAACGCTCTTCACCATGCCTAGAACAGCATGCTTTGAGGAACAATAATGTGACATTTCAGGTGCACCAACCATAGAACCGTCCGATGCAATAACCACAATGTGGCCACTTTCTTGTTTAATCATCTGTGGTGCAGCATATTTCATGCTGTACATGACACCGAAAACATTAATACCATATGTTTTTTCGAAGTTTGCATAGGTTTGTTCTTGAATGGGTAGTGCTTTTCCTTCACTACCAGCATTTGGAACTAAAATATCTAATTGACCATAATAGTTGATTGTGTTTTCCATAAGCGTCTTAACTTGATTTTCTTTACTAACATCGACAACTGTTGTAAGCAAATGGTCTTTATCAATGTCAACTTCATTCAAAAATTTATCTAACTTTGTTTGACTCGTTGATGAAATAGAAAGTTTAGCACCTTCTTTTGCGAATTCTTTAACAAGAGCCTGGCCTACACCACCGGTTGCACCTGTAATCACGACAACTTTATCTTTTAAACCGTAATCCATTATGAACACATCCCTTTGTTAAATTTATAACTAGTAGATACGGTTTCATTATAAAAGGGCTATACTAATAAGTGAAATTAATAAGTATTATTAACAATACAAATTATTAATAACTGGAGAAATCAATATGGATATTAATCGTTTACGAGTTTTTGTTAACCTTGTGGAAACAAGAAATTATACCAGAACAGCTGCCAATTTACATATTTCTCAGCCAATGGTGACCCATAATATTAAGGCAATTGAGGATGAAATTGGAATTAAATTATTTGACCGTAGCACTAAATATGTACATGTTACCAGTAATGGTGAAGAGTTTTACAACAAAATTAAACCGATGATTAACCGGTATTATTTAGCTGTTCAAACGATTCGAGAAAAAGATTATTCAGAACAAAATACGATTACTATAGGCTTTTCATCGACCCCATTTAATGAACTATATATTCCTCAATGGATTAAGGACTTTAAAAAGCAAAAACCGGAAACTAAATTTTATGTAGAAAGTTTAAATCATAACAAACTAAAACAATATTTAGAAACAAACGAAATAGATATTTTATTCACTAGCGAAGGAGATGCTTCAGATTTAAGTAATAGCCAAACCTATCCATTGATTTCCGATTCATTTTTTGCAGTCATGCCAAAATCAAATCATCTGGCTCAATATGGCCATTTAAAAATTGATGATTTTCACGATCAGAAAATGATATTTATTGATAATAATTGGACGGGAGTTGAGATGATTGAATTGCAGCGTCAGATTATTCATGATAATCCACATATCGATATTACTTACGCTAATGATATTGTAGCTGCAAATATCTTGGTCAATGCTGAAGAGGGTATTTCGTTAGGATTAAACTTTATTTATCCACATTCAAATGATAGGCTGGCGTATGTGCCTTTAAACTGGCAGGGGATAATTAGATACGTTGCAGTTTTGCACAAAAATAATGACAAACATTGCGTTCATGAATTTGTTAAATTTATTCAACAAGACCTTTCAAATTAACGAGTGGGAATCAAAAAGAGCCATCTGAAAGACAATAGTATCCCAGACAGCATTTCCTAACGCTTTTTTGTCGATTTAATTATTTGTGTTTTTGCACAATTTGATTCTTTGCGGATGGCTATAAGAAATAAAAGACTATTTTGGACAATTATTCCAAAAAATGGAAAGACAGTAGCATCAAATTCCAAAAAAACTCTGCCAAATACTCAAATGTTGAAATGCTTATCTGAATGGCTTTGTGCCACTTTTCAGTTGGTCTTGAAACATTATTTAATAAGCGAGTTTGTTAATATTAAGTCGCTGTCTCTTCGTTCCAGTCCTGCCAGCTACTTTACCTTGTCTTTATTGACAAAGCGCCGATAAAGACCGTAGTTCAAACCGCCTTGCGGATTGCCCACCAAAAAGAATTACTCCTCGTTGGAAGCTGGAAAGCTCATTCAAACCGCAAAACAGTATCCCTAATTAGAACATAACTATGAATACATCTTGAGTAATATAGCAATGGTGATAATGACCTATAATTTTGGGATTTACCTAGGTAAGAGAGCCGTCACTAATACACATTGAACAACCTATTTTACTATTTTGCTGAGTCTTTAACAAATGTTCAGGTTGTAGGGGCGTTTGGCTGTTATCATAACAAATTATTATCTGGGTTAAAATGCTAAAGAAAAGTATCTTTAAAGTATCATTAATGAACTGTTTTCCTCATTTTCCAATCATTACATAACAATATGAATCGAATACTGGACAATGCCATGTAAAGTTCTTTTGAATATTGGTTAGGATCTGAACCCTTAGAAAACGCGTTTTTATAGTATTATTGACCTTCCAACATCTAGATTAGAAAATAAGGTTATAAAAAAATTATTATTTAGATTTTTATTTTTTTGAATATCATGTTTCGAGGAAAAGCTTCTGTGAATAATGCAACTTTATTTAAATTCTTCCATACAAATTTTATTAAGCATGGTTAATTCAGGGGACTTATTGATGTTATCCATGGTTAAAAACTTTAAATTAATATTATTAGGTTTTTCGCCAAGGGAATACATTTTTAATCCTTGTAGGTCAGAATTTTTTACAAACGTGTCAAGAGTCATGGCCCATCCCAACCCATTAAGAACTCCCATCAACATCGTGTGAGTTGACGTTACATCAATGGAGAAGGGTTGATCTTCAGACTTTTCATTAACAAGGTAATTATCTAAAAATTTCCGGAAATAATCATCGCGTCTTGATGCAATTATTTCATGACGATGAATCTCAGAAAAGGGCAACCATGGGTGGTGAAATTCCGGTTTTTCAACAGGCTTCGTGAATAAGGGATCGCCTGCGGGTGCAACAATCACTGTTTCGCCTGTTCGGATAATACGTTCCTGAATATCTTGATTAGAGTTGATACCGGCAGTAATAACGCAATCTAATTCATTTTTTTGTAGAAGAGGCACCAATTTTTTTGTCGCATTTTCTTTTAAACTGATTCGAGCGTTAGGAAATTCTTTCATAAATCTTGGAATAATGGAAGTAATTAAAAACTCAGCTTCTGCATTTTGGAAGCCAATGTTAATTTGACCACCACTCTGTTGTTGAATCTGACGTAGTTCTAACCTCATTTTTTTCCTTAATTCTTGATCTTTTTTTAAATAGTCGATGTACCGTTGACCAGCATAAGTTAATTGAAAACTTTTTCCAATTCGATTAAAGATAGTAATATCTAATTCCGTTTCCTTTGTATGAACATACTTGCTAAGTGCTGATGGTGTAATAAACAATTTTTCTGCGGCCCTTGTAATACCACCGTATTTTACGACTGCCAGCATATATGTGATTTCACGATTCATAAGCTATCACCCCCTAAAGCTATTTTATACTTAATTAGTAATATAAAAAACGGACTTTGCTTTTTGCTTAGTCCGTTTAAATCATTAAACATCTACAATTGACCCGTCAAAAGCCCTCTGAGCTTTTATGTTTCTTTGAGCAACTGGGTATTTTTCTTCTACATCCTTAATTAATTCAATCCCTAATCCTGGTCTTTCAGGCACAGTAATATATCCGTTATGGACTTCAAAAGAATCTTTTAGCATTTTAGACTCTTCGCCTTGGAAGTAAAAAGAGGGAAATTCTTGAATCGCAAAATTGGGAATTGATGCGGCGAGCTGAATGCAGGCTGCGGTTGAAATTGGTCCAAGAGGGTTGTGAGGAACGATTTGAGCATAATTGGCTTCTGCAATTGATGCAATCTTTTTGCCAGCTGTAATACCGCCTACTACGCATACATCAGGACGAACATATTTTGCTGCGTGGTGTTGTAATTGAATTTCAAATTCTTGAATATTGATATTCCTTTCACCAGTGGCAACCGGAATGGGTGATTTTTCGGCAACTTCTTGCATCATTTCAACATTATCAGGTGCAATTGGATCTTCGATAAATAAGGGATTGTACTTAGCAGCTCGTTGTGAAAGCACGATAGCTTCAGCGGGCGTTAAACTGCGATGACATTCCAAAATGATATCAAAATCATCACCTACCGCTTCTCGACACGCCTTAATATTTGCAAGGTAGTCTTTGATACTTTGCGAAAAAGTTTTAGAAACTTTTGAAGAACTGCTATCTTCAATATTTTTTGTTATCATTAATCTCACAGCATTGAAACCTGATTTTTTCAAATTGAGGCATTGTTTAGCAATTGTTTCTGGTGTATACGCAAAAGCAACTGCATAGCATCGAATTTTATCTCTAGTTTTACCACCTAATAATTGATAGATTGGTACCCCCAGCGCTTTACCTTTAATATCCCACAAAGCGATATCAATTGCTGAAAGTGCTCCCATGATAATATTTCCACGAAAATACATACTTCGATATAAATAATTCCAATGATCTTCGATATTAAAAGGGTCTTTACCGACTAAATAGTCTCGAAACTTATCTATTACCTCTGCGGTGCTGTCCAGGAATCCCCAGACACCAACTTCGCCAACTCCTTTTATTCCTGTGTTGGTTGTTATTTCAACGAACAGATATTTACTTGCCGGAATTAATTTAATTGTTTCAATTTTCATTTTAATCACTACTCCTTATTATTTTAAAATATTAAATTTTTAATTCATTGGGTAAATCAGTGGAATTAAGGAGCCTAAAACCATAATAATTACAGCCAAAGGAAATCCGGCTTTGATATAATTCCAAAGATTGTATCCACCTGGTTCCATAATCATTGTTTGAGCCGGTGAAGCTAAAGGGGTCAGAAATGAACACGAACTAGCGGTCACAGCAGCCAAAACAGCAGCTCTTGAATCGAGACCGAGATTAACACTTGCAGTTGCTACTAAAGGTGCAAAGATAGCCACAGTCGCTAAATTTGACATAAATTGTGTCAAAATGAAAGGGGCACCAAAGAAAACTGCGGCTATTAGGAATTGATTTGTATTATTTCCAATCAAGGTACTCATCCCGTTTGCAATAACAGAGCCGGCTCCAGTTTTAGTTAATGCATCAGATAGTACAAGAACACCACCAAATAAGAAGATAGTTGGTAAATTAATTGAACTTAAAGCTTCTTTCTCGTTTAATACGCCACAAATAACCAATAAACAGGCACCTATGGTCGAGATAATATACAACTCTACACCTATATAACTAGAAAGGACCATAACAATAATTGTTAATAGGATAATAGCAATAGCGATTTTTTCTTTTCGTGGCGATAATTGAGTATCAACATTTTTTTTAGTTAAATGATCTTCGAATAGGTTATTATCGTGATTAGGTAACAATTTTGGAGCGATATACGCCATATAGATAATCGATACTATTAATATAGGCAACTTAACAATAGTGAAGTCCCACAACTGTAAAGGTGTTTTACCGCCAGCTTTTATCATTACCGAACTCCAAGCCATGTTAGCAGAGCCGATTCCTAGGAATGTTGTTGCAGCTGCAATATTTGCAACGACTGCGACAGGATATAATATCTTACTTCGACTAATATCAACATCATTCGCAATTGCGATTAAAAGGGGGAGAAGAATTGCAATAGTTGCCGTGGCACTTGTTAAAATACTTAAGAGTGTGGCAGCCAGACAGGCAATTAATATTAATTTGCTCCGATTATCACGATACCGCTCAACTAAAGACTGAGAGCGCTTAATAATACTGGTTTTAGTAATTGCTGCCCCGATTACGAACATTCCAGCAAACATAATAACGTTGGTATTAATAAAGCCAGAAAATGCTTGTGCAGGGGACATTACCTTAGTCAGAATTAATGCTAATATAATTCCCATGGAGGTCAAAGACATTGGTACTTTTCCAGACAGAAAAGCCAAAATTGTGCAGAAAAGAATAATTAAGGTTATTGTAAGTGAACTCAACATTGTCATCTCCTAATTTATGATACACATGTAGTTTAAATCACATGAAGATTAATGTTAATTTCAATATTTTCTATATTTATTGACTTTTTAGTTAATATGAATAATAAGAGCCTACCATCAGACGAATGTATCTAAGCCTTCTGGTAGGCAGTTTTTCATTTTTGATGGCAAGTACAGAAAGATAATTATGTTTTGCTCTTAAATCATACGCAGAGTTAACACATGGATTAAAAAAATGAAACAAGTGGTATAGAAAAATCTATGGCAACCGTGAGCCACTCAATTCCAGTTCATATTCATCATTCACAAATCCAACGGCTGCATCACTGTCCAACAGTGCCACCAAGAAATCAGCTAGGCCATCACTGGTGTTGTATTTGTCAAATACTTCACTGTAGTCAACGTCGTGGTCCAAGTTCTTTGCAACGCGCTGAAATTCAGTTTCGGTCGCGTTGGGTGCTAACACTTTGGCCCGCATAGCTAACCCCCTGCGTTGCAATTCCGAATCTAAGCCCTCAGTCAGTGCGCCGACAAAGAATTTCGTTGCTGAATACATTACCGTATTAGGCCAGACATGGTAACCCGCACGGGAGGACACGTTAACCAGCTGCACATCTTCGGTTTCGTGGTCCTTAGTGAACAGGGTCGTCAGCACTGCGACAGCTTCCGAATTCGTCTGCACCATCTGGGTGACTTCTGTCAGGTCGTACTCGTCAAGGGCCTTTATCTTACCGAAGCCGGCGTTGTTGACCCAAACCTTGATTTGGTACTTATCATTGATCCGCTGATACATTTTCGGCAGGTCAGAAATCATAGCAAGATCCTGTTGTACTGTGACCACAGCAACATCGGCATGCACGGTTTGAATTTCATGTTTCAGCGCCTTTAATCGGTCCAATCGGCGGGCAACGAGCACGAGGTTATAACCGAGTCCCGCAAATTTTTTTGCTGAGGCGGCACCAATGCCGGCACTAGCCCCCGTGATGACAACATAGGGCTGGTTTTGTTTTGTCATGTTAATCATCCTTTCTTTTTCACTAACACGCCATTCAGTCTACAAGCTGAAGTTGGCTACAGGTCAACCATTTAGTTGCCAAAAAAAGATTCCGGGGCAGGGGTTCCTCGAAATCTTTTAGAGTGACTATTTTTGAATTAATTGTAAAACGGCTTCGCCAACGCCCTTGGCTGACTGTGGATTTTGCCCTGTTACTAACCGGCCATCCGTCACAACGTATTCCGTGTACGCGTCATGCTTGGTATGCACAGCACCGGCAGCCTTTAATGCATCCTCAGCCAAGAACGGCACGTCATCCGTTAACTGATTAATCGCTTCTTCTTCGTTCGTAAAACCCGTCAGTTGTTTGCCGTTGATGAAGGGCTTGCCATCGTCACCGTCAATGGCTAACAGCCCGACCACCCCGTGACAAACGGCCGAAACGACACCGCCGTTATCGTAGATTGACTTTGCGATTTTACCCAGCGGTTTGTTTTTGGGAAAATCCCAAACGGTCCCGTGACCGCCCGCAAAATAAATCGCATCATAATCGCTGGGAGTCACGTCAGCTGGTTTCAGGGAATGGGCGAGGGCGCGGTTACGAAAGTCAGCATCCGTATAAAATTGGTTATTGATAGCGTCTAACTGATCCTCGGCCAGACTTCCGGGGTCCACGGGAACGTAGCCGCCTGCTGGACTGACGTAGTCCACATCGATCTGGTTATCGGTCATGACCTTATTGAAGTGGGTTGCTTCGCTGAGCCACACACCCGTTGCCCGGTTCAAAGTATCAAACTTCGCGGTGTTCGTTAACACAATAAGTACTTTTGTCATCAAAATTGCCTCCTGGGGGATTTAGGTTATTTATTGTAAGCAGATTTAAGATTACGCTAGCTTCATAACCGATAGCAAACATTTTAACTCTACTTAGAAACATTCTTCTTACGGGAAGTAAGTGTTTCATCCGACATCTTTTTGTAAAACTGTTGTCAGACGAACGATATCAGCATGTTTGACCGCCACCGCAAGTATCATTCACATTCTAAATGACAGTGGGGCATCAATTGTATTGCGCTCCCCAAATGCTTAACAGTGCTGATAAATAAATGCAATTACGATGTTACATTTCTGGCGTAACATGATCCTCAATCGCACAAACAACCGTGCATGTATCATGATTAAATTTATCAATTGAGGAAGTGTCTTCGTTTTGAAGTTTCGAAAATTCGCATTAAAGATCGGCGCCCTGGCCATGTTGGCTTTTGCCGCCGTTAGCTCAACAAGCCTCACCCAGGCCCACGCGGCCACTACGGCAACGGTCGTCAGTGAATCCAGCATGACCCCCGCCACATACGTTCGCGCCTCATCCAGCGGTGCTACATACAATATCAGTACCAGCGGCACCACGGCAACCTTCAGTAGTGCGACCCACTACCTGAAAAATTACCCAAGTACGACCTGGGAAGCCACGAAAAAAATGACCTTGAAAAAATCAAACGGCAGCGAGTATCTCTACTACTATGTGACTAACAAGTCCGGCACTGTCTCCGGCTGGATCTGGCATCAATATTTGAAAGCGGGAACCTCATCGGCCACCGTTTTAGGATACGCTGAAAAAGAACTCGGCAAATCTTATAGTTACGGTGCAACAGGGCCCAATTCATTCGACTGTTCCGGCTTAGTCCAGTACGTCTACAAGAAGGCGGCTGACAAGACCCTGGCGCGGACCGCCCAGGCACAGTACAGCGACTACACTCACGTTAGCAGTTCATCCCTGAAGAAGGGCGATTTAGTCTTCTTTGGGACCAGCACCGGCAGCATCACCCATGACGGCATCTATGTCGGCGATGGTAAAATGATCGACGCGCAAGATGATGGCGTCATTACCGAATCGATCACCGCCGCCTGGTGGCACTTGGTCGGTTACTCGCAACCGGTCAGTCTTTCCTAGTCAATCGACATCAATTACGATCACTCGTTTATAATCGATAACCACTATCTTCCGGTCTGCCATGTTGGAAGATGGTGGTTTTTTGTGGAAAAGAAGTCAAATTGATTGACTTAGAGTTAACTCAAGGTCGTATGCTTATAACCGTAATTAAATAAGGAGATGTTTTGATGAGTATTTTAACAGAAACTTTTACGCTTAATAACGGCGTCAAGATCCCTAAGGTCGGCTTCGGCACCTGGCAGATTCCCGATGGTGACACAGCTTACAACGCTGTTGCGGCCGCACTGAAGGCTGGCTACCGCCACATCGATACCGCCTACGTCTACGGAAACGAAAAGAGTGTGGGCAAGGCAATCAACGAGTCCGGCATCGCACGCGAGGACATTTTTTTGACTTCCAAGCTGCCCGGTGAAGTAAAGGATGCCAGTCAAGTGGCAGGCTACTTCGATAAAACAATTAAAAACTTGGCAACGGATTATCTGGATCTTTATCTGATTCATGCACCGTGGCCATGGGGCCAAATCGGTACGCGTTTTGATAAGGAAAACGTGGCGGTTTGGAAAGAATTGGAGAAACTGTACAAAGCCGGCAAGATTAAAAGTATCGGAATCTCCAACTTCGATGCCCATGATGTGAAGAACCTGTTGGACAACACGGACATTGTGCCGGCAGTAAACCAGATCCAGTACTATGCTGGTTTCACGCAGCCCAAAAACACCGCGTTTTCACAGGATAACGGGATTTTGGTTGAAGCCTATTCGCCATTGGCAACCGGCAATCTGCTGCATAACCCGACTATGACCAGTCTGGCTGACCAGTACAAGGTCTCCGTTCCGCAATTGGCCTTACGGTTTGTCATTCAAAATGGCTTGCTGCCGCTGCCAAAGGCGACGTCTCAAGCGCATATTGAAGCGAATGCTGAACTTGACTTCACCATTAGCGAGGCTGATATGGCAACATTAAATGCCATTCAGGACGCAGCCCCGACTCATTTCCACAATCCAACGCAAAAATAATAGTGCGCTAAAGCGCGGTCTCATCGCAATTGATGAGGCTGCGCTTTTAATTTTGCACACCAATCGAATAAAACTGCTTGAGCTGTAGCTAACTACAGGGTGTAGGCTTCAACATGTTGTTCATTACTGGTCACAGAAAAGGAGTTCTTATGCTAGCAATATTAATCGGGTTCATCATCGGTGTGGGAATGCCCATGCAAACCAGTATCAATTCACGATTACGGTCATCAGTTGGTTCACCGTTTCTCTCGTCATTCGCATCGTTTGGCGTGGGCACGATCTTTCTCGCGGTCATTACCCTGATTGAAAGTCATACGCTTGGCGTCAGCTTGTCGCTTTTTACATCCCAGCCAGCCTGGATATGGCTGGGCGGATTATTCGGCGTTATCTACCTGACCAGCAACATCCTGCTGTTTCCCAAACTCGGCAGTGTGCAAACGGGCATCATGCCGGTGCTGGGCCAGATTCTCGCGGGACTGATCATCGACAACTTCGGCCTCTTTGATTCACCAAGACGCGCGTTGACGGTCACAAGAGGGATCGGCGCACTCTTGGTGCTAGCAGGTGTGATCATTACCGTTGCTGCCAAGGGCTGGCTCGAGCGGCGGCACAATCGGATTTTAGAGGATGCAGAAACTGAGGCTGCAACCAAGCAATCCGGGCTTTGGTTCTGGCGTGTCCTCGGGGTGATTGCCGGGATGTTCGGTGCCACCCAAACGGCGGTCAACGGCCATTTAGGCAGCGTTCTAGGTTCCACGGCTCACGCTGCGTTCGTTTCGTTTTTCGTCGGGACTTTAGGACTGATTATTTTGGTGCTGCTCCTAAGACCAGAACTGAAACTGAGTGCCCCAGCCGGCAAACGTAATCCCTGGTGGATGTGGATCGGCGGTGTGATTGGTGCCCTTTACGTCCTCGGTAACGTGTATTTGGTGCCGATCGTCGGTACTGGACTGGCCGTTGTTATCGTATTAGTCGGGTTAATGACCGGCAGTTTACTGATTGACCAATTCGGCTGGTTTGCGTCAAAGAAGAATCCAATCACCGGAATTCAGTTGGTTGGGCTGTTAGTGATGATCGGCGGCGTGGCCCTGATTCGGCTCTTTTAATGGTACACTGACCTTAACAGGATATAGGAAGGCAGGGAATTAACATGGCGACTTATTCAATTGGCGAGGTTTCAAAACAGATGGGGTTGTCGGTGGAAGCCATCCGCTATTATGACCGCGAGGGTTTATTACCGTTTGTCAAACGTGATAGCGGCGGTCGGCGGCAATTCACTGAGGATAATATTCAGCTCATGCAGATGATTATGGGTCTTAAAAGAGCCGGCGTGCCCATCAAAGACATTGCGTACTTTGTGTCCTGGCGGCTGGATGGTGACGATTCGCTGGGTGAACGCTACGACTTTCTCAACGCCCACGAAAAGGTGTTGGAAGACGAAATTGCGTCACTGGAAAAGTCCTTGGCCTATCTGCGGTTCAAAAAATGGTACTACAAAACGGCCAAGGCAGCGGGCACCGAGAAGATCCATTTGAAGGCCGGCACCACCCAAGTCGATCCGAGCACGTACGCTGAGTATGATCAGTTACTAAAGGAGGGGCATTCGGCAAAGTCTTTAGGTGATGACTAGCTGCCGAAAGCGCGATAATGCTTTTTAGAATGGCCCCATTACGGGTCCACACAATGATTTTAATTATGGTTTCAAGGACGATATTCTGCGTTCTGAAACCACTTTTATTTATTAATGGACAAGTGTTCATTAATTTCATTGACCAGGAAATCACCGTCAGTCAAACGCTTACAACGCCATCGTTTTGGGTACATTTTCTGTTGACTCGATAGTCATTGACTGGCTGGTTTGGTCATTCTATACTTTAGGCATCAAGATAGATACCGGCAAAGAACGGTATCGCTGAGGGGTGAGAATGATGAGTGACATTTTAATGGTGGATCATTTACAAAAGAAGTTTGGTAAGTTTCAGGCTTTGAAGAACATTACGATGACGATTCACGCGGGGGAAGTCTTTGGGTTCATCGGGCCAAACGGGGCCGGTAAATCCACGACCATTCGAACATTGTTGGGCATTCTGCGGCCAACAGGCGGTTCGGCACAGATTTTTGGGATGGATGTGTGGCAGGACGCCGTGGCGATTCACAAACGAATCGCGTATGTTCCTGGCGACGTTTACCTGTGGCCTAATTTGACTGGCGGCGAAGTCATTGACCTGCTGCTGCGGTTGAACGGCCAGCAGCACTCGGCCAAAACTGATCAGCTGATCAAGGACTTCGAGCTCGATGTGTCAAAAAAGGCGCGGACTTACTCCAAGGGTAACCGGCAAAAAGTCGCCCTGGTTGCCGCCTTCTCCAGCGATGCCGATTTCTATATTTTTGACGAACCAACGAGCGGGTTGGATCCTTTGATGGAAGAAGTTTTCCAAAAGTATGTTTTAGCATTGAAGGACGTGGGTAAAAGCGTTCTGCTGTCCTCACATATTTTAAGTGAAGTGGAACGGATGTGTGACCGAATCGCCATTATCTGAAAGGGTGAGATCATTGAAATCGGCAGCCTGACTGAAATGCGTCAGTTGAGCCGGTCCACGATCACGGTCACGACAAAACAGCCGCTGGCCGACATTGCAAACATGACGGGTGTGCATCAGTTTGACGCGAAGACGCCGACCCAGGCCGTATTCTCGGTTGATTCTGAACAGGTGGGAAGCATCATGGCAGCCCTTGGCCAGCTTGATATCGTTCAACTGCAAAGCACGCCGCCGACCCTGGAAGATCTCTTCCTGCGTTATTACAACGAAGAGGGTGATGGCCATGACAGCAAGTAAACTGACTGGCACAGCCGCCTTATTAAAACTGAATTTACGACATGACAGGTTTAAGATCCTGTACTGGTGTATTGGTCTTGCCGGGTTGATGACCGCGGCAGCCGCAAAATTCGACAGCTTGTATGGTTCCACGAAAGCGATGAACGCCATTATTGCCACTTTAAAAACACCTGCCATGGTCTCACTGCTGGGTCCCTTTAACGGTACCAAGCCCTACACGGTAGCGATGGTTTACGCCTCTGAAATGATGGTTTTCATGGGGCTGTTCGCTGCTATGATGAACTTGTACTTTGCGGTTCATGCAACTCGTTCACAGGAAGATGACGGTACGACAGAGCTGTTGCTGGCACATGCAGTTGGTCGGCAAAGTCCGCTGGTCGCAGCCGTTTGGGAACTCCTGCTCATTAACTTGGGTGTGAGTGTTCTTGAAGTCCTGGGACTACAGTTTTCTGGAATGACCGGTGCGGTTGCCGCTGGTAATTGGCTATTCGGTCTCGGTTTGGCTGCTTTTGGGTTCATGTTCGGCATGTTCGCGCTTGGCTTCAGTCAAATTGTCAATAACGCCCGCAGTGCCACAATTTTGAGCTACGTCTTTCTGGCAATCGTCTTCATCGCTCGAATGGGGACGGATGTTCAGAACACGAAATACACGTGGTGGACCATTTTTGGCTGGATCGAAAAAATGAAACTGTACACCAAAAATGACTGGACGCCCGTGTTATTGATGGTCGTGCTCAGCGTTGTGATCGGTTTAATCACGTTGCTGGTCGCCACGCGCCGTGACATTGGAGCCGGGTTAGTCGCACCGCGCAATGGGCGGCGTCAGGCCAGCATCTGGTTACGTGGGCCATTAACGTTACTGATGCGTTTGGACCGGGTCAGCACCGCCATTTGGATCATTGGGCTAGCACTCTTGGGTGCCAGTTACGGGTCGATTTTCGGCACCGTTGGCGACATCGTTAAAACCAACCCGATGATGGGCAAAGTGCTGGGTACCACCGCTGTGAACACTGCCAATAAGGCCATCATTCTGGGCCTCTCTAACAAACTGTCGATCATTTTTGTCGTCGTCGCCTCGATTCCGCCGTTAATTACGTTGTTGAAACTCAATACCGATGACAGGAAGGGATATCTCGAGGCCCTGCACGCAAAGCCCGTTTCACGACTACGGTTATTCTTGACGTACACTGGTCAGGCTCTGGTCGTCTGCACATTGAGCTTTGCCTTGGCCGTCTACAGTATGGCCGCAACTGGGAACAGTTCGATGGCCCACATGCCCGTTTCAATTGGGCAGCTGATGCGCGGCTTTATCGGGTTTTGGCCATCCTTGCTGGTCGTTTGCGGTATCGCCGCATTACTAGTTGGCGCCCTGCCAAAATTTCAGAGTGTTGTTTGGATCATCCCAGTCTACGGCGTTTTATCACTGTACCTGGGCGCGCTGATTGATCTACCGAAATGGGCCCAGCACATCTCACCTTACGGGTGGGTCAACCTTGTGCCAACCCACGCGGTTAACTGGACGACATTCACCTGGATGACCATTCTTGGAATAGCGTTGTTTATCATTGGGTACGTGTGCTACCGGCGCCGTGACCTGACCATGAATTAGAAGGGGGGCTTAACGGTGGCAGCAAGACCAAAAGCAACGGTCAAGGGGGAAATCCCCAAGGATCCTGAAAAGATCGACCGAATTTTAACCAGCGCCCTCCATGAGTTTGCCCAAACCGGCTTTCGAAATACGAAAACTGAGGTGATTGCCAGTGAAGCCCAGGTGTCAAAGGGGCTGTTGTTTCACTACTTCGGCAGCAAAGCGAACCTCTACTATGAGGTCGCCAAGTGGTCGATCAGCCGCATGAATGACGCGGCGGACTATAACGTGTGGCAATCCGCCCCCAACTTGAAGGTCATGATTGAACGGGCGATGCGTTATAAGATCAAAATGCAGCTGGACTACCAAGATGAGTTCGCATTTTCCATGGCATTGTACGGCGGTACCGGCAACTTGCCAGAAGCACTGGCAACAAAAATTCAAGCCTTGTTAGAAGACGAAATGAAGATGGCCAGTACAGATTTGGCGGGACCCGTACTTTCGCGAATGGCAATGCGGGACGGTGTCGATGTGACAACGGTGAAGGACTTGTTTCTGATGATGACAGATCTGATTTCGGATAAGGCCCAAACCTATATGACCACGCATCCTAACGCGAAAATTGAAGACTTTGAGTGGCTGGTGCAACAATCATTAACCTACATTGATGTGCTGGAGCACGGCTTCTTAAAGTGAGTCGGTTCTATAAGAGTGATAACAAAAGAACGCGTGATCCAACAAAGGATTACGCGTTCTTTTTACCGGGTATAGAAAAAGACTGCTACTAAAGAAATGGTCTTTCATACATCTTTTTAATCAGTACGACAACACTAAAACCACCTAGTTTCTGTACAGAAGGCTAGGTGGTTTTAGTTTATTGAAGTTGGACTGCTAACTGAAAAAATTCAAAATAATCACAGCCTGCAAGTCAGGATGTCTCACGTTGTATTGTGGTGCCTTAGCAATGTTCAGACAACAATGAACAAGTTTCATCGCGTAGTCGATGGGTAATCCACTTACTATCGGCAGCGTTCAGTGAATGACTGCAGCATGAAGGCATCGGTCATTCACAGCTGTACTGGCGCTGTTAATGTGCACTTCGAACATCAAGTTCACAAACAACCTTTTTGTAAGCCAGTTTTTGAAAAAACGATTATAGACTCAACCGGGTGTATGATTTTTCGTATTTTAAACGCCATCGCGGACGCAATTAAAATGCGTGAAAACGTGTTGGACACTGCTGAATCGGACACTGTTAGGTGAAACTGTGAATTGGTATTGAAAAGGGGGTCAACAATGTCACCATTAGTGAGTGACTATGCGTGTTTTCTGAAGGGGTCAGGGGCAATCCCGAATGTCTGCGGTGACGCGCGTCTGGCTACATGTGGCTTATTCAAACCGCCAGTGCAGCATAACTGTTCAAGTGTTGTGTAAATCTGAAGACTTAAGTCGATTATTCTAATGAACCTACTATAGCGCATTAAGGTTAACTGACTGTTGTTTCCAAAGTTTATCCTGAGCTGCAAACAGTCCTTTTGGCATCGCCTCCCTTGATTGAAATGATAAGTATTGATTTGAAAGACAGTCGCGTTATGTTCAGTTTGTGCGGCTATGCAAATTTGTTTCGACAATGAATGATTGCCTTTAACCGCAAGTAATCAGCGTCACTTTGGAAATTGCGTTTCATGTTACCAGTTAAATTCTTCATAGTAATACTTATTAGCTGCAACATGTTGCTGTTTTAGTACATGAACCCAGTTTTTGCCCAGGGCGTATGGTCCCGAAATGAGAAATGTCGAACGATTAGCACGAATAGTCTTGAGCTCATCTGCCGGCGTGAATCGGCCAGTTTGGATATGGACGGTTAAATTTGGCCGCGTATTTGCCCAATGATTGAGCTGGGACACATAAAGCTGATCATTTGAAGCATGTACCGCGTAAAACAACGTCATATCTCGTTCAGGATGGGCATCGATAATGGCAAGCATCGGAACAATGCCAGTCCCACCCGTGATGAGCACCAGGCGGTCACCGCTATTTTCTGAAATCAATGTATTAAAGCGGCCGTACCCACCATCGACTTGAATGAGTTCCCCAATATTTATTGCTTGGATTTTTTTTGTGAAATCCCCATCACCACGAATTGCCAAAGTGATGACGTTATTATCTGTGACCTGATTGACCACTGAAAATGGGTGTAATTCTCTCAAACCAGATTGGTGTGGTATTCTGATAAAAATGTAATCACCAGCCTGAATTTTTCTAAAATTGAGGTGGGGAACTTGAATCTTAAATTCAAAAAAATTATCCTTTAATTCTCGTTTGCTGATCAGCTTTCCGGCGGGCAAGAAACGATAGTCATGAATCTTCTTGACACAGTATGCAATCGCTGTCGCGGCACTGTATAGATCGAACAACAACATGTAGGCGTAAATATTAGTCATGTAGCCAATCAGCTGGACGTGAATAAATACAAGTATCACCGCAATAATGTTAAGCCGGTGCAGCCAAACGGATAGCTCGTGGTGAAAAATGTGTTCCAAAACCTGTTTCAACATTGCCAGCGGTCGGATGCGAGCAGTCAACCAGCCAGCCATAAACAGAAGCGAATAAATCAGCAGACCAAGGAAGATATCAAACTCCCAGTCTCCGGTGAGTCTGATGAGGCCATGCGACCCTAAATTTGTCTTATGAAGAAACGCGAGCCCAATCGCAAACATACTCAATATCCCGTGAATGAGATACACATTTGGCAATCCGATGAGTCTGTCTAACCATTTTGGCCTTGTGCTGAGGTATATTGCCACTAAAAACCACACATAGGCAATTGAGCCCAACTGAATCGCGAGCGCATCGGACGCGTGGCTTGCAGGAAGCCCTGCGCCCAATGTTAGGATAAGTGGAAGAGGTACTAGAAATAAAATGGTAGACCAGGTTAATCCAAAAATATAAAAATGTTGTTTTAGCATGGATGATCACTTTCTAATATGATTTTTTGACGTGGCCAAAAAACTAATGACAGTTTAAGATTCTGCATGGTTCAAAGCATCTTGCAGTGAGCCCGTGAAACCTGTATAGGCTTCGCTTGTGCCAGGCACCAGTTTGATTTTCGCGCTCTGAGCTTTCAGCACCTCAGCGATATAAATTGACAGAGTCCGCGCGTTGATTCGCTTTGTAATACCGCTTGAATTGGGAAAATTCAACACATTAATTTTGCTGATTTTGCCATTTTTGATTACTGCTTGTGTTTGCACGATCCCCCTGGGTGTCGTCATAGAGGCACCGGTAAAAGTACCATTTTTATAATTGTTTGAGTGCTTAACGACGCCGCTTGGCAGACTGTCAGCTGTCATTGAAGTGCGGACACTTGCCGTGCCCGTCAGATGATTTTTAACGAATAAGTAAAAACCGTCTGTGCCAATCACCCCGACAATGGCAATTGCCAATAAGGTTGTTGTGATATGTTTCAAAATCATTGACTTCCTTCGTGATTAATTTTGAATCGTTTCTGGTCATTTTAATAATGAGTAATGTGATTTTCTTGATTTCAATAAGTTCATCATATCGGTTATGAAACGAGGCAAAAAGAGGGGATAAATAAGATGCATCTGAGAAATTTTCATATTAAGTAGTTTGTCAGCCACAAGCAACGTTTTTAAAATAAAACGTTGTGGTCGCGCTCTTTGCTAGCGCTTTTTAAACCACTGTAAAATATTTATGACTGAATTAAAGCCAATTTTTGCTGCGAATGGGGTAGATTCTGTGACAGTTCAGTAATGCTGTTTGTTAGCTGCAGAAAACGTCAGGATTTAATCAGGTCTCCTAGAAAAAAACAACCCATCAAACACATTGCGCATGTGTTTTGATGGGCCTTTTGGGGCTGGCGAGGTCATTTATTCGAACATAGGCATTAAATGAGCGCCAATATCTGCATAAATCATCATTTAGCACTGATAAGCCTTTACGCCTTAACCGAACCTAAAAATTCAAAGAAAGGCTTAAGTCTAATATGGGGGTGATGGTCAAAACTTATCACCCAGCAAAAACGCATGACAGCAGGTATCACAGCCATTTGTTCAGGATGAACATCTGACTGTGATTTTTTTTAATAATTTGTCGCCCCTCAGATCCTCAGGTAGCATTAGGACAAGTTGTTACCCCGCAAGCGTGTCGGCGGCGCGGGTGGCATTCACACAAATCCCAAACGAGGTGACCGGAATGACAAAAATCAGTATTGAACTCAAACACGTTTCCAAGCGGTACCAACCCGCATCGTCGCTCTTTAAACGAAAAACAAGCTCACCATTAGTCCTAAAAGATATCAACCTCATGATTCCCACTGGCGAATTTCACGTTTTCCTAGGCCAAAGCGGCTGCGGAAAATCTACATTGTTAAATATCATTGCTGGTTTCCTGCCGAAAACGGGCGGCGAAGTTTTAGTGAACGGCAGTGAAGTAACCGAGCCCGGCAGTGACCGGGGCGTTGTGTTTCAAAACGCGGATGCTGCGATATTCCCTTGGTTGACCGTTGAAGAAAACGTGGGCTACGGCTTGAAGATGCAGCATGTGTCTGACAAAGACCGCAAGCCAGTGGTCGAACGCAGCTTAAACTTGGTTGGTCTGGAAGAACACGCCGACAAATATCCTTACGAATTGTCAGGCGGGATGAAACAACGGGTTCAAATTGCGCGCAGTATCGCTAACGACCCCAGTATCCTGATTCTGGACGAGCCCTTTGGCGCACTGGACGCCCAGACCCGTCGTACCATGCAAAACGAATTGATCGACATTTGGCAAAAAACCGGCAAAACGATTTTGTTTGTTACCCATGATATTCAGGAAGCGGCGTACCTCGGTCAGAAGATCAGCATCTTTTCGCGGTCGCCGGAATCACACATCGCCATTACTATTCCGGTTGACCGGCCCTATCCGCGCAACGTTTACTCGTCAGAAAATGAGCAGTTAGTCAACACACTCAACCAATACTTTGAAGTAGGAGGACCCGTCAAATGAAAGCAGTACGCGTAAAAAATTTAGAAGAATCAACACCAATCACTGACTCCGTCCATCAGGCTGAAGCGTTGGGTGCAAAGGCGGAAGCCGGCATCGGGACCCGCTTAAAGGATGGGTTCTTGTTTGTGGCTAAGCGAGGACTGCTGGCGTGGGTGTTGCTGCTGGTGGTGTGGCAAATCGCCGCAACCGTCATGGGTGGCAGCTTTTTGCCAACGCCGCTGAAAACACTGGCCGGAGCGCAAGAACTCATTAAATCGGGCACCCTGCAGAGCGACCTGCTCGTCAGTCTCTTCAGAATCCTGTGCGGGTGGTTGATAGGGACCATCATTGCCGTACCGCTCGGGCTGGTCATCGGGCAATTCAAAATTGTCCGCTGGTTGATCGAACCGCTGATTAATTTCTTCCGGTTCGTCCCAGCAATTGGGTTTCTGACGCTGTTCCTGTTATGGTTCGGTGTTGGTGAAGTTTCGAAAGTGGCCTTGATCATCTACGCCACAATGTTTCCAATTATTATCAACACGATTTCTGGTGTCATTGCGATCGACCCGTTAAAAATTGAATCTGCTCAGTCGCAGGGTGCCTCAAAATTTCAGATCTTCTATAGCGTCGTGATTCCGTCATCGGTCCCCAGCATCTTTACCGGGGTTCGGCTAGGGTTAGGTGGGGCCATCATTGCCATTGTCGCGGCTGAAATGCTGGCGGCCCAAAACGGGATCGGGTATTTGATCTATACATCACGGCTGTATTACAGAACGGATTGGATCTTTGTCGGGATCTTTATTCTGGGATTCATTGGCTTTCTCTCAGACACACTGTTGCGCTTATTTGGCAACGTAGTTTTAAAGAAGTACGGCATTTCTGACAGTCGCCGGACAACTAAATAGGTAAAGGAAGGATATAGTGTCTTGAAAAAAATAATCGTTTGGGTCGTTAGTATCGTGGTCGTCATAGGAATAATTGTTGGCGCCATGTTCGGCCTTAAAGGCAGCAGCTCTTCATCCAGTTCCAGTGGCAGTAAGACCACAGTTCGGCTAGGACTCATGACCAACTCGGATGGTCAATACTTAGCTGCTATCGCTCAAAAAGAGGGTTACTTCAGCAAATACGGCATCAAAGTAAAGACTTCGACGTTCTCATACGGCATCGAATCCGTAAACGCCATCACCACCGGCCAACTTGATATTGGTTACGTGGCGGATTTTGCGGCACTGAACCGATTCGGCAGTTCCAGCAAGAGCAGTCTCAAAATGTTTGCCAAACTCTCTAGTTCAAGTGGGAGTGGTAACAAACTTTATGTCGCAAAGGGCATTAATTTCCTCTCTGATTTAAAGGGCAAAACAATTATTACCAGTAAAGGTACCGATACAGAGTATGTGGTTGCAAGAACGCTCAAGAAGGCCGGCTTGAAATCAAGTCAGGTCAATCTAGTATCAGTTGAAACGGGGCAAGAAGCACTGGCCTTAATGAAGTCTGGGAAGGCGTCAGCTGTTTGGGCTTCAGGACAAAATGCGGAAAAACTTGCAAAAACCGGGAAATTCAGCGTACTGACCACCCAGTCAAAGATAACATCACCAACGCTTTCCTTTGCAATTTCAAACAAATCGTTCTTAAAGAAA
Organism: Secundilactobacillus collinoides DSM 20515 = JCM 1123; assembly: GCF_001435975.1. Taxonomy (GTDB): domain Bacteria; phylum Bacillota; class Bacilli; order Lactobacillales; family Lactobacillaceae; genus Secundilactobacillus; species Secundilactobacillus collinoides. Next base: position 163,150 of record NZ_AYYR01000013.1, on the reverse strand, counting down.
CATCCAAAAGCGGCTGAAGCCTATTTGAAAGCCATTAACGACGCGGTCAAACTTGTCAAAGCGCACCCACAAAAAGCAGCGGCCATCGTTGCTGCAAAGCTGAACGTGCCAAAGAGCACCGTGCTTGCGACCTTAAATAGCGAAAACTTTAATATTAATTTTGATAGCTCGACCTACAGCAGTCTCAAGACGATCTACAAATATCTCGATTCAAGCAACGAATTAAAACACACCTATAATATCAGCGATTATGTTGATACCTCAGCACTGAAGAAGGCTATCCCAAGCGCTTCAATTGCTGACAATTAACCAACAGCTCACATTCGAAAGGAGTCTTTTCAATGGGTTTTCCAACAGTTTATCCGACGGGAACGACCGTCTATGATCCAGAACAAGCAAATAATGGCTACACCGTTATTTCACGGGATGGCAAGACCGATATTATGACTATGAATGGCGAAGTGGTTTCGACCACGAAATTGAATCCAACCGGTGAATCAATCCAGGTGGCAACACAATTGTTCGCAAAATCTGGGTTCAGCAGTTTACCGGTATTAGATAGTCAAATTACAATTTGTGATGCCCAATCACGCACCGTTTGGCAATGGGTTGCAAGCGACCATTTTACAGAATTTGGCTTTGATACCACCGCAGAAAACGCCATTTACCGTTTGATTGAGGAAAACAGCCGTTCCGGTTGGCAAACGCCATGGTTAACCATCGAAAGCGTGCGGCGTCTAGGTAACAATGTTTGGTACGATGCCGGAGACAGCCGGTTTGACCCTGACAACTTGATCTTCAGCGCACCAAACGCCAACATTGTCGCCATTATTAGCTCGCGAACAGGTCATCTGGTTTGGCAGCTCGGCCCAACCTACACGAAAACACCTGCGCTCCGGCAGTTAGGCTGGCTGATCAACCCCACAAATGCCCAGTTGATTGATTCTACTTTACCTGGGGCGGGGAATCTGCTGGTCTTTGATCAGGGTGGTGCTGCCGGCTATGGTGCCGTGTCCGGATTATCGCGAGACGGTATCCATAATCAGCACCGGGAGTATTCGCGCATTTTAGAAATTAACCCAACAACGTTAAAAATTGAATGGCAGTACACGCCAACAGAAGCAGGCAATGTACAACCCCTCGATGCGTACAAACTATACAGCCCCCAATTAGGCGGTGTTCAACGGTTAGAAAACGGCAATACCCTGATCTTAGAGGGATTGTTCGGGCGTTTATTTGAGATCACGCCGGCGCATGAAACGGTTTGGGAGTATGTCAGCCCAGATTTCAAAACACTGGCTGGCGGGGCGAAAGTTAACCATATCACCGGCATGCAGCGGATTGCCTATGCGCAGTTAGACTTGCCGCGACCAAGCGAAAGGCCTGTGGCCCAACTCAACGTCACCAACCTGCGCGTCCCCGGCTCACCGAATGGCGCGAATGCAGGGAAGGTTACCGTGGTTGACGGGGTCGACCCGCAACGTCTTCGGGCCGTTCGCGATCCGCATTCAAAACAGAACCTCACAAAAACATCAGAACATGACTTCTGCGTTGTCACCTTTGGCGGCGCGGCTAAACATTAGGAGGACTTGTCTATGGGCTATCCAAGAATTTATCCAACCGGCACCACTCTGTATGATCCAAAAAAAGCCTATAACGGCTTAACGATTTTTCCTTCAGCAAAGGGCGCATTACTCATTGATATGGCCGGCAACGAGGTTCAATTATGGGCCGGGCTCTCCGGCTTTCCAAATAAGATTTTACCTGGCGGCTACGTGTTAGGGTCAACCGGCGAGCGCGATATTAAACAGGGTTATCAAGATGAGCTTAACCTCGTTCAGGTCGACTGGGACGGCAATATCGTTTGGCGGTATGACCAAAACGAAGAAGTGACTGACCCGGGTCAAGCACCCACACATATGGCGCGACAACACCATGATTTTGAGCGGGAAGGCTCGACCACCGGTTATTACGCTCCCGGAATGACACCGAAGTCTGAAGGCGGCAATACGCTGATGCTGACCCACGAAAATCTCTATAACCACAACATCACCGACAAACGACTGCTGGATGATAAATTTATTGAAGTCGATTGGGAAGGCAACCTCCTCTGGCAGTGGCGAGCGAGTGACCACTTTGACGAACTTGGGTTCAGTGAGACCCAGAAAAACGTCCTCTTCCGCGATCCCAGCATGGTGCCCGCGGGCGGTGGCATGGGCGACTGGCTACACATCAACTGTTTATCGACGTTGGGCCCCAACAAATGGTACGATGCTGGCGACGAACGCTTTAATCCGGACAACATCATCTGGGATTCGCGAAACGCCAACATTCTCGCCATTACCAGTAAGAAAACTGGTGAAATCGTTTGGCGGATCGGACCGAACTTCGATGATGTCGGACTCGGCCAAATCGTTGGTCAGCACCACTTCCACATGATTCCAAAGGGGCTGCCAGGTGAAGGCAACTTGTTATTATTTGATAACGGCGGCTGGGCTGGTTACGGTGCTGTCAACGGGGTATCTGAACACGGCACCCAGACTGAACACCGTGACTATTCCCGCGTGTTGGAAATCGACCCGACAACCCTTGAAATCAAATGGCAATACACCGCTCAGGATGCTGGTGAAGCGGACAATTCACGTTTCTTCAGTCCCTACATCAGTGCCGCCCAACGGCTGCCAAACGGTAACACAATGATCACTGAGGGTTCAGACGGTCGACTATTTGAGGTCACCCCGCAACACGAAACGGTTTGGGAGTACATCAACCCCTATTACGAAGCCTTCGAAGGCAAGACACTGAATATGACTTATCGCGCCTACCGCGTCCCATATGACTGGGTGCCACAGGTCACGGACCCGCAAGAAACGCCGATCCGGCAGTTAGTGCCAGCTGAATATCACGTTTAATCTGATAAACTAAAAAACCGTAACGCTTTTAAGCGCTACGGTTTTTTTGTGACTATATCATAAAAGAGAATACGATTGCCATCATATTCTCCAAATTTTATTATCAATGACTGAATGGCACGGTCAAATCATACAACCGACTTTATTTAAATCGTGACGTGACCGGTATTTTTTTTGATAAAAAACGTTCCCAAAATGCTAAACGGCAGTGCTTATGGCGGGTAGTATAATCGTTTTTTTTTATGGTAAAATAATTTTGGAGGTGGTTAAATGAAGCCCAATAAAGTTATATTTCTAGGTTTTTCTATGCTGATGGCAACGCTATTTGTCAGTGCTGATCAACCTGTTCATGCACAAGCAAAATCAGACGATGTGACGACCACAAAAACCATTAAAATAGGCAAGGTTACTATCCCGCGTGGCACAACGCTGACGGTCATGACGCAACCAACTAAGAAGAACAAAGAAATGATTACAGTCGCCTTGGATGACACAAATTATGCAATACGGCATCAAACAACCAAAACGACATTAACCTTTAGCGCTGTGAATACTGTTAAAGATGCACGATCCAAAGCTATATACGCCTATCATTATCTGGTGAAAGGAAAGGCAAATTTAACAAATTCTGCCTATAAAAAAGCACCAAGGTTAGTGTTGACTGTTAACGGGTACGCTGAATATTATACGTCCGGTAATTTGAATACTAAGCCGATTTCCTCAACCAAGCTTACTGCGATGCGTCATGCGAATAATATGACCTACTATTACGCGAAAACAAACATGCTTAAATTACCAGATAAACATATTAAGAGTAAGACAGGAAAGTATAATTATCGTTTGGCAATTCGTGCAAACAAAACTTCTGGCAGCTACTCAGTAGGAACGGTGAGAAATTATTTCTATACTCCGACTGGCAATGCTTAAATAGTCACTATCATTTAGTCGATCCGTCATCGAATCCGAAACTTGCTCAGCACTTACGCTGAAGTTTGAAAGTTAAAGATAAAAAAATCCTCGCTATTGCGGGGATTTTTTTAGTACACTAACTGCCACCCCTTGATCCGTAATTGCTGATACAATGTTTCAGCATTATGAAACGTACTGTCGATCAACTGACTGGATTTGCCCACAATTGTCAGCAGGGTCGCAATAATCGTATGCGTGACTTGTTCAACCGGCACCATCAGACTGTCCTTAAACCGGTACAGTTGCAGACCGCCGCTGACAGCGAACAGCAGGGCTGCCTTGACCTTGTTGTCATCGTGTTTGACGAAGTTGTTATCCGCCAGCCAGTTACTAAAGAAGGTCATGAAGGCGTTGAAGAGTTCGTTATTGGCGATGATTTCGGTCATTAGTCCGTTGACGGCCTTATTAGTTGAAATAAAATCAAAAAACATCAGTAAAAACGCGGTGAGGCGGGTGTACAGGTCGCCCTCCGGAATCGTTTTGAGCCACTGGTTGAAGTTGACGTTCATTAGATCTGCCATCAATTGGCTCTTTTGCGGGTAATGGTACTGCAGGAGCGATTTGCTGATTCCAACGGCATCCGCGATTTGTTTGTAAGTTACTTTTTTATAACCGTGTTCAATAAATAATGGCAGGCTCACGGCTAATATTTTGGTTTTTAACGGTTCAGTCGTCATCCGATGACCTCCTTTTGAAAAAATTAAGGTGGGCGTCACGCCCCGCGCTCAGTGGTTTTCAATAACTATCATATCATTTTTTGATTGACGTTGTCACGTGACTATACTAGTATAGGATTCATTCAGCAACTATACTAGTATAGTGCTCAAAAAGCAATCCAGAAGGAGCGTTTATATGACAATCGCAATCATAACAGACAGCACGGCGTACCTGACTCCGCAAACGGTCGCCCGTGCCGGTAATATTTATATCACACCAGTCTCAATTATTTGGGACGGAAAAACCGCTATCGATATGGCAACGATTACGCCCAAAGCGTTCTATGCGCAATTAGCGACCCGCAAAACGTTACCGACAACTTCAATGCCCAGTATGGGAACGGTGACTGATCTGCTGGCAAAGCTGAGTGAAACGGGGGTGACCGACGTCATCATGCTGCCGATGTCTAAAGGCATCAGTTCGTTTAACAGCGCGTTGACCGTGTTTGCTGATCAGCAGCAGCCGCAAATGCATTTAGTCGACACCAACAGTACCTGCGGGGGAAATGAAATGTTGGTGTTGCTGGCATCAAAACTGGCAAAGGAAGGGTTTGCGGTCAACGAGATTTTGACGGCTCTGGAAAAACTGAAGTCCTCGTTGCAAATCGAGTTCATCGTTAAGGACCTTAATTACTTAAAACGAACGGGGCGCATTTCGACCACTTCGCAGGTGTTAGGCAACCTGTTGCGCGTGCGACCGATTCTTGCCATTGACACTCAGGACTCGGGTGTCATTCGCCCAATCGCGAAGGAACGAACAGCGCAGCGTGCCCTGGCTCACATCGAAGCAGACCTGACAACGAGTTTGAAGGCTGCCCCTAAATTACCATACGCCGCCGTTGTGTTTGATGGCAACGCGCCGGATGAAAAACGTGCCTGGCTGCACCACTTGAAACACACGTTCACAGATGTTCGCTTCAGTGCCAGCGTCATCGGTCCTGGCGTCGGCTGTCATACGGGCGCCGGCGTACTCGCCATCGCTTGGGCCTATGACTGGCAAGTGTTGGTCGACCAGATGATAAGCCAGCGCTCACAGCTGCAAGTTCAAGCCTAGGAGGATGATGCTATGTTCTATCGTTTCGCACGCCAATGTGTGCACTTATACTTATTTTTTAAACTCGGACCAATCAAAATCCAGCACCGTGATCGTGCTATTATGAATCAGCCGTACATTCTTGTGGCGCAGCATCACCACGCCTGGGATGCCTTGGTATACGCAACAACGCTGGCCCCAACACCGTTTTTCTTCATGGCAAAGCAGGCACTCTTTAAGCAGCCATTAGTTGGTTGGCTTCTCCGCCGGCTCAATGCATTTCCAATCGACAGGGGGCAGCCTAACGTAGCAGTCTTAAACCAGACTGTTGACCATTTAAAAACGCGGCCGGAGTCCTTGATCGTGTTTCCAAGCGGGTCGCGCTACAGCAGTACGCTTAAATCTGGCTACCTCGTGATTGCCCATAACAGTGGGGCACCGATTCTGCCCGTCGCCATCCAGCATCAGGGGTGGGGACGCAACACACTGGTTATCGGTGACGCAATTCAGACCGATCCATCACAACCACTTAACCGAAAGCAGCGCGAACAAGCGACCTACGACCTCAACCAGACCTTCACAGCATTGGCTGAAGAAATGCCCGCTCGTAAATCCTGGCTGCCGGTGATCTTCTAATGTCAGAAAAAACAGGGATTATCATCTACGTGCTCTTGTTGGGGGCATACGTCATCGGGTCCATTCCCACTGGGGTATTACTGAGCCGCTTGCTAAGCAGAAAAGACGTGCGGCAGTTTGGCAGCGGTAATATCGGGACAGCCAATATGACACGAATGCTGGGATTGCCGGTGGGGTTGGTCACCTTGCTGCTGGACGCCGCCAAAGGCTACGTTGCAGTGTTGCTGCCGGTATGGCTGCATTTTGCTCATGCACCAGCGTTGGGACTTCTGGCGGGGATGGTAGCCATTGTGGGTCACGCGTTTTCGTGCTTTCTCCACTTTAAAGGCGGCAAATCCGTCGCCACCACTGCCGGCGTTCTTTTAGCTGTGGCACCTAAACTATTGCTGATCGCGCTAGGATTATTTCTGCTTCTTCTGGCAGTTTCCAGCATGGTCAGCGTCGCCAGCGTTGTCAGTTTATGGGGAACCACTGTCATCTGCGCAACAATGGGCCAACCGATCTTAGTTATTTTTATGATCCTGGTTTCAGCATTTGTGACAGTCCGACATCATGCGAATATCAAACGGCTGCTGTCCCACTCTGAACGCACGATTCCTTATGGCCTGGTGGCTACTTGGCAGCGTCGCCAACATCACGCTTAAAATTCCGCGACTAAATACTTGACTTAAAGTTCACTCGAAGGGCTACACTTGTCTTGTAAATCACAATCAAGAAAAGGGGTCGCATTATGAAATACACGACATTGGGCAACACCGACATCAACGCTTCAAAAATCTGCGTTGGCGCCATGAGCTTTGGGAAAGCCGGAACTATGCACGACTGGACGTTAAACGAGGCCGACAGTGAAGCGGTTATCAAACACGCACTGGATTTAGGCATCAACTTCTTTGACACCGCCAATGTATACTCAGCCGGTACCAGTGAAACTTACCTGGGTCAGGCGCTCAAGAAGAACGTCGCCCGGGACAAAGTCGTTATTGCTTCAAAGGTGTACTTTAATGAAGGCCGATTATCAAAGGCTGCCATTGCCCGCGAGATCGACGGAACATTAAAGCGCCTCGGCACGGACTACCTTGACGTTTACATTATTCACCGTTTCGACTATGACACCCCAATTGAAGAAACGATGGGTGCGTTAAACGACTTGGTCCAAGCAGGAAAAGTCCGGGCATTAGGGGCATCTGCCATGTACGGCTACCAGTTCCAGAACATGCAGCAGGTGGCTAAAGACAACGGCTGGGCACCATTTTCAACCATGGAAAACCACTACAATCTGCTGTACCGTGAGGACGAACGGGAACTGATTCCTATTTGCAAACAGGACAACGTGTCACTCATGCCATACAGTCCGTTGGCGGCAGGCCACCTGAGCCATTTGAATTGGCAAACGGATACGCTGCGCAGTCAGACTGACCGCGTTGCTATGGGCAAATATGATAAGGCTAAGGATCAAGACCTGGACATCGTCAAACGGGTCAGTGAATTAGCAGACAAGTACAATACCTCAATGAGCCAAATCGCGCTTGCATGGCAGTGGGCGAAGGGTGTCGCATCCCCAATCGTCGGCTCGACCAAGGTCAGTCATTTAGATGACGCTGCCAACGCGCTGAACCTGCAGCTGACAGCCGATGACGTGCAGTATCTTGAAGCACTGTACTTCCCACACGAAATCGTGGGCGCCATTGACCATAATCCGGATCAGGGTACCGTTTTGATCGATGAAAAGAAATAGCTGAGAAACTCACGATAATTGGCCGAGCCTGGGGGGTTACCCATTCAATTTGGATTTTCCACTTGAAGACAACAGACCAAGCTTTCAAATAATAAGGCACACTTTACATTTTGAAAACTAGGTCTGTTGTGACGTTGTGGGAAATTGAGTAGGATTAGGTCGGGCCTGATCAGACTACTAGTAGCAACGTAGATAGCAAGTTGTTGTGTTTTAAAGGCAATTTGCATTGCTGTTCATCACCATTAGTCCTGCTTTACGTGTGCAATTATTAGGGCTTTATGACAATGACTTGCTGCGACATCAAAACAACGCCCCTCATTCTGTACAAGGGATGAGGGGCGTTGTTTTGGGATGGTATTTCATTCGCACTTACTACTTATTCATCACTTATTTGCTGGCTAGAACGTCATCAACGTACTGACTAAATGATTTTGCCGGCCGTTCCATTACCGCATTGAAATCAAGCGGGTTTTCTTTGTAGGGATGATTGCCATGGTAAGCGGCAATCCGGCCAAACTGGTCATTCGCATGAACTGATGGAAAATCAGGAATAGGAATCATGTTTACCTTTAATGTTTGATTCGTTTTATCACAAATCTCTTGCGCATATTCTCGCGTTGTCCGATTGTCGTTTGTACATAAGTCAAGTGAGCAGGCGTAGTACTCGTCATCACTCAACAGCACTTTGACATTGGCGGCTGCGATGTCGTCCAAACTGATTAAGTTGGAAGGTTGATCAACTTTCATGAAACTGGTTAAGACGCCAGTTTCAAAGACACTGCCTGGTCCAGTCGGAAAGTGTCCTTCCATGTAGCCGCTTGGTTTGGTGATGGTATAGTTCAGCGTCGATCCCATCAACTCGTCTTCAATTTCATACTTCTCCCAGTGCTGAATCAATTCCATCACGGTATTTAAGCATGAAGAGAAAACAAAATGGGTGACGTTATTCTTTTTTGCAGCTTCGATTAATCTGGTTGCCATTGGCACCATACCTGACAGTGCATCGGGCAAGATCAGCAAAACTTTATCAACGCCGGCAACTGCCTTGTCAATAATTTCATCACGCCGAATATCACCGACGATAACTTCTTTTGCACCCAATTTTTTTAGTGGGGCGGTGTTTTTGGGATCCGGATCAACAGCTCGAACGTCCACGTTGTTGGCAGCAAGCAGTGGGATCACCTTTTGACCGATGTGACAAAACGATGCGGTAACTAGTACTTTCATCTTAATTATCTCCTTTTACCAACTAATTTAACGCCACTTAAAAATGGGGTTATTGATTGTGTTATCATGCTTTAATACTTTGCCGTAAAGCATTTTAATATTGTCGTCCGTCGGTTCGTAAATGGTATCCTCGTGGGCAGGGGCGACAATCTTTTTTGCGCTTAACAACCACAAAAAGTTGCTAATTGCTTTGTGTTGACGATTCATTTCGGTATTCACAAAATCGCCGAGAAGCGTTAAATTCTTGATGAATAATTCACCATAGTGCAACGTTTGATCGTCATTATTTGCGGTACAGAAAACAACTTTGCCAAGCGGTCTTGCTAAATGAATTGCCAGATTCATACCGGCATTGCTACCGGAAACATCCAGCGCACCGTCAACACCGCCGCCCAGTTGTTGGATCAGGGATTCGATGCCATCAGAATCGTTCGGGTCTAAAACGTAATCTGCACCAGCTTTTTTAGCAGCCTGACGCCGTTGCTCTTGAATGTCAAACGCAATAATTGGGTGCAGTCCATCAGCTTTCGCGCCTTGAATGGCGATCTGCCCAAGAACGCCCGCACCAATGATTGCGATGGATTGACCTAATCTAAGCGCCGCTTTATCTAACGTGAAAAGGGCTGTCATACCCAGATTATAAAAAACTGCATCATCCAATTTTACGTTTTCTGGAACAGCATAGGTGTTGATTTCATCCACGTATGCGAAATTTGAATGAGCGCCGAACACTGGCGCACCAATGACTTTATCACCGACTTTAAATTTCGTGACATTCTTACCAACGGACTCAACGTAACCGGACGCACTATAACCCGGAATGAAAGGGAAAGTCGTGCCTAAAACAACGTGGGCTTTATCATTAATGAACCAACTATGCTCACTACTTTGACTAATCAAGGAGTAGTGATTCGCAATCAAAACTTCGTCATCCTTTGGTTCGCGCGTTTCTGACTCGTGATATTCTGCAACGCCGGCGGATGGCCAATAAACGGACTTTCTTAACATGATAGTTCCTCCTTTTGAATACGGTTTCATTCTAAAATGGTTTACATCAGAACGGAAATATCGGATAATTGTTATGGGTCATAAGTGATTTTTATAACAAAGAGGCAGAATATGGACTTTAATACCTTAAAATATTATGTAGATGTAGCGGAATTACTTAATTTTACACAAGCTGCAAAAAAGAATTTTATTTCACAACCCGCAATGAGTGCTAACATAAAAGCCCTAGAAAAAGAAGTCGGCCACGCACTCATCGTAAGGGATCACCACCACGTTGCGTTGACGAATTCCGGAGAAACTTTTCTAGGTTACGCGAAACAACTTCTAGAAACTTACAATAAGGCACTCGCGGCGCTTTGGCAGGATAGTGATTACGCCGAAACAACGTTGAATGTTTCAATGTTTCTAGGGCCCGTCTTTCAACCATTTGTTGAGCAACTAACGGCATTTAAAAAAACCTATCGAAATCACTTTACTGTGCGAATTAATAAACGGTCCTCAAATGATGCCATCGCTGATGTTCTTGGGGGCACGGCTCAGTTGGGATTGGCCATCGTTGACCATTCGATTAAACCTTTGGCTTGGCGAAGTGTCAATACGGATGAATTTGTTATCGTCGCTGATACTAGTATTTTGAAACAATTACGTCCCTTGAAGATTTCTCAACTGACAAATTTGAAGTTTCTTCAACCAGATGAGTGGCCTGGACAATTTTTTTCAAATCAAATTAATAAATTACTCGCAGAAGGCCAATTTAACGGTGAGCGGGAAAGCTTTACATCACTGGATCTGATGATGACGGAACTGTTGATGGAACCATCGTTCACCATTCTTCCCAAAACTCAAATCCCCGAAAATATGCCTGGCCTTGAATCTGTGCCCATTAAAAGCAACCTGTCGACACACATGACGACCGGTTGGTGCTACCTAAAAAGCCCCATGGATTCAGCAGTTGCTGCATTTCTGTCATATCTCCCAACACTTTGACGCCTTTATCGACCTAATCAGTTCTAATGTACCTCAATCAGACAATGATGAAAAAACCATCTCGTCATTGTCTTTTCTCTTGCCATGGAACGCGTTCCACAAGTTATGCTTAAGCTAAATTTGTGATACAAGGAGCGTTTATCATGACAATACACATTTTTAGTGACATGGACGGCACCTTATTGGACGCGTGTGGGCGTGTCAGCAACACCACCATCAAAACGATTCGGCAAAGTTCATTGCCGGTGTCACTGGTTTCTGCCCGGTCACCCCGGGAAATGATGCCGGCCATCATTCGCCTAGGGTTGACCACACCGCAAGTTGCATTTAACGGCGGCATCGTGTTTCAACCGATTGGTGTCACCTGGGTACCGTTGACAGCAACACCGATCAATCTCATCCTAGCGAGACAAATTGTGCCAATTTTGGCCTGTACTTTCCCCGATGTGGGTCTCAGTTATTACACAGCACATAACTGGTTTACTGAACACATCGAGACCACCGTTATGGTCCAGAGCCAGCTCACGGGACTATTGCCACGGGTCGTTTCGTTTGTTAAGATGCGTGGTGAAACGCCAGTATATAAGATTATGTTGCAGACGTTGAATCGGCATCGATTACACCAGTTAACACAATTTATCTTTAGTCAAAACTGGCCCATTACGGCTAAACGATCCGGCCGTTTCTGTATCGAACTAACCAGTATTGAAACGGACAAGGCGGGTGGCATCGATGAGGTGCTCGCACAAGATCATGGCTCGCTCTGCCAGACCGCTGCGTTTGGCGATGGTGACAACGATGTGGCCATGCTTACGCACGTGACGGTGCCGATAGCGATGGCCAACGCCACTGCAACACTGAAACAATTGGCTGTGCACACGACAAAAACGAATCAAAACGATGGTGTCGCATTCGGCATCGAACAACTTAGACAAGGAAGATGGTAACCTATGGCAACCATTCGTGATATTGCCACCAGAACGGGCGTCTCTACCTCGACGGTTTCGCGGGCTCTTAACGGCAGCGGTTATGTAGCGCCCGCCACGAAGCAGAAAATAATGGCTGCGGTTCATGATTTGGATTACGTACCCAGTGCGCTGGCTCAGGACCTAAGCAGCGGCTCGGCGCATAACATCGGTGTGGTGTTACCGCACATGGATCATCCTTACCAGACGCAGCTCATCAAGGGTATCATGACCGCGGCATTTGCCAGCAAATACCGGGTGACGTTGCTGCCAACGGCGTACGATGATGAGACTGAAGTCGGCTATCTTGAACAGCTTCACCGAAACCAGTTTGACGGGCTCATTTTCACGTCCCATGGCTTACCGCTTTCGACTTTGGCGCATTACCAGCAGTATGGTCCAATTGTCATGTGTGAACACCCAGAAACGACCGACTTGGCGGCTGTATATTCGCAGCGGGAATCAACTTACCGGGAAGTATTTCATTGGCTTAAGGCCCAACACGCTGATCATCTGGCGTTGCTCTCATACCGACCGGAATCACGTAGTGCGACCACTCAGGCGACAATGAAGGCCTACCGCAGTGTGTTTAACGATGCGAAACCAACAACCCAATTTTTGACGGCTGTCATGACTTATGAGGATGGTTACCGCGTCGGGTCGCAGCTTACATCCGCAAAATATGTGCTCACCGATGGCGATGATGTGGCAGCCGGCGTGCGGCAATATCTGCTGGATCACCACTTGCCAGTGCCCCTTTTGATTGGCCAAGAAAATCAACTGACAGGCCGACTGCTGGGCATTTCCACCATTGACCACCATTTTGAAACAGTGGGGCACGAAGCCTTTCTGATGGCAACGGGAAAACTAGGCAAGCAACGCCGAGTGGGTATTCCATCGGAGTTCATTATCAGATAGCAAATGATTGTGGTTACTTATCGGCTAATTTAGAGGCGAAACAAAACCTTGAGGGCGAGCTCATTCCCGCTCGTTTGCTTAGAAAAGCTTGGCCAAGCGTAGGGCAGATACCGGAACAAGTCTATGTACTTGAGTAGCAACGGGATGCGTTATAAAACCCTGCCACACAGACGTTGAATCAACACGGGGAAATCATACAGCGTGTTGAATATTTGGCCCAACGTTTGATTAAATATCTGACAGTTGTGGTGTTTAAAGAACATATTAAAAATCGGAGCGACTATAAAAACAGCCAAGCGAGATTTATCGCTTGGCTGTTTTATTGTTGCACTGGTCATCCCTGAATGCTTGTGTCCGTTCTAACCCCACAGGAACGTATCCACGTTTTGGCGCACCTGCGTATTATGCTTCAACCCACGGTGAGTGGCTTCCAGTCCGCGTATCTGCAACGTTTTAAAACTGCTGACCTTGTCGCCAATCAGATAGTGCAATGACTGCGAGCTGGCGTTTAAGATCTTGCCGTCTGAATGGTGCCGAACATCACCGAAGATGTTGAGTACCCGCACGCCGCTTAAATTAAATTGACCACGGTGCGCCAGGGCGTACCGGTACCAGGGTGCCTGCCAGTGAGGACGGCCGGACATGGTGATCCAGTTGGGATGCTGGTGGCGGTGTTGGCCCGGAATACCATCAAAATTGCCGGCAATTGCCACGTAGTTTTGCAATTTCAGTTGGCGATGGCTGTGGCCGTATTCAAGGTTGTTGGCCATAATCGCCGCGTTGCCTAAGGAGTGGGCGACCACGTTGACTTTCTTGACACCGTATTGGTACTGCAATGCCCAGAAGACGTGCTCGACCCAGCGGCCCAGGGTGCGATAATCGCGGGTGCGGGTGTTTTGAAAGACGACCCGGACTAGCGGATGCTTCGTGTACGGATCACCACCAGAAAGGCTGACCCGACCCTTACGATTGACCGTCGCCGTTGTCACTGATCGTTCCCCGGATGCCCGTTGACCACCTGAGATCAACGCATTCATGGCGTGCGGACTAGCGTGATGACCGGGAATGTAGACGGTCGCCACCCCGGATTGGGCAGCCACACTCACGATTTGTGTGTGGGTTGAATGAGATATGGTTGTTTGGCCAACTGCTGCCACCCCGACAGCCAGAAGACTAACTGCTGCTATTAATAATGTCCATCGACGCATATGAGATCACCCTTTTTTCATCAATTCATTTTCGTTTTTTGATTGCTATCATCATTTTTTGTATGTCTTCACCTTACGCAAAGCGCTGTTAACTTACCCTCTAGATTGGCTTAGGAAAAGATTGGAATTTCTAATCTTTAGTCAGCACCGCTGCGATAACGGGAATCTGCCAAGCCGTGGAGTGCGAATCACTGGTAAACGAAGCGGCATTATTCACTAGAAAAAATACAATCATTTTGCGTCGCGCACTTTAATTCCAAAAGTTTCTGATTGAGTGTGTCGACCAAACTGATTTCAAAGATTAGAAATTCTCAGCAACCGTTTAGCGACCGTCACTTTTTGCGTGCAGCGGTCTTCGTTATGATAACTACGTCAATGATGCTTAATTTGGATCAACTACGGGCCAAATTTTTAACGTGTCATGAAAACAGCGCATCAGTGGAATCGGTTAGCCATGTTTATTCATTTGGACACACCGTTCAGCAAGCAAGCTGAGCGGGTGGTTTAAAGCACAAAATGGCTTTCACTGATTGCCGCCATGCGCTAAAAATAGGTGGTTAGAAAATGCATATCGATAAACGATTATTTGGATTAGGGGCAATCGTCTTAGTCATTGGTGTCACAGGAATTACTGGCTGGCAACTGCACCGGCACTGGTCCGGCGCTGACACCCCAGACTATCAAGCACCGATTCAGACGTCACAGGGGTTGACGGCTTCGGAAAACAAGCCAAAAGGGAAACGGACACGCGTCACCAGGTACCTGCTGCGGCACCATTTTGTGGGCAGCGCACTGGTCGTTAAAAACGGCCACATCATTTACCAACAGGGTTTTGGATACGCTAATGCTGTGCGGCCAACGCCAAACGACAGTCAATCTCAGTACCAAATACTATCCATTCAAAAGTCGCTCACCGCAGCGATGGTCATGAAACTTATTTCTGAGCAGCGGTTACGGATGACCACGCCCTTGTCGCAGTTTTACCCGCAGATCAAAAACGCACGCAACGTCACGGTCAAACAGTTACTGAACATGACATCAGGACTATCACTCGACCGCAGCAGTAAGACCCCGCTCAGTGAAAAACAGGTCGTGGCCTACGATGTGAAACATCTGGAATCTCATCCGAAGCTGGCAGGTCAGTGGCGCTACGAACCGGTGAACTACGTCCTGCTGACCGGCATTGTTACGAAATTGACCCACCGTTCCTACACACAAAATTTCAACGCCACGTTTAAAAAGCCCCTGCACCTGACACACACGGGCTTTGTTCAACAGTGGGGCCACCGAGTTTTTCGCACGACCAGCTACCATCACGTCAGCAGCAATCAGCTGACCCCGAACTACCAGCGGGTCTACCACGAATCGCGGGCGGCCATGCAAGACGAACTGGGGACCGGCCAACTCTACATGACAACGACGGACCTGTTTCGCGCGGAACAGCAATTGCTTTCCGGTAAGGTCATTTCTCGTCAAGCAATCTCGGAACTGCATCAAGCCGGCAGTGTTTCGACGTATGGCGGCGGGGTCTACAACCAATCTAATGGTATTCGCCTGCACGGCATCGGCTACGGGTACGAATCGGCAGGTTTGCTGACGCGTGATGGCAAGTCGGGGGTGGTTTTGCTGTCAAACGATTACCGCAAAAAAGCGTCAGTCCTGCCGCTGGCTAAGGCGCTGTTTAAGAAAGTGGCGGGTTAGCGATGCCAATCTGTAGGCCACGAGCACCGCCACCTAACCTGAACTTAACCCGATAACCATTCCAAAGGAAAACAGAAGGTGAGTGTTATTTTAAGCAAACAGCGGTCAAAATGGCGCAAACCAATCGTTTTAATGGCAGTTATCGTGATGGTCATTCTCATTGGCGATGTCAGTTGCGCGGCCAGTAACGGCTACAATCCCGTCTTAACGACTGATCAGCATCACTATGATGCCCAGGTCGTTAACCAAGTTGGCAAGGGCGGTTATGCCATTTACACGGACGGCCCCTATGACACAAGTCGCCGCACCAAGACGCGTGACGCCGATGGTAGTGATTACACGAACGCCTATGTGCGTGTGTTGCAAACGAAGACCACCAAGACGGGCAGCTATGTCAAACTGCGTTGCTTTAACAAAACGTTAGGCTGGATGAATACTCACGGTATCAAGAAAGTGTCGTTTGCAACGGTCGCATCAGGGGTGATGAAACAGGCCAATTTCAGCGGGTCAGCGGCGTTGATCTCCGCCGGTAAAACCAAGCCAACGGTGGTCAATGCCGGCATGGCCGACACGACAACGCACACAGCTAACAGCAGTTCCGGCACCGTGCTGTATCCCTTGGCATCGCTGCAAAAAGCAATGACTGGGGCCATCATTCAACAACTCATCAGTCAGCACAAGCTCGCACCGTCAACACCCCTAAGCCGTTACTACCCCCAAGTCAGCGGCAGTCAACAAATCACGGTTAAACAGCTGCTCAGTATGACCTCTGGAATCACGAACTCGGAACAGTTGCCAACTTCGGCACCCACGGAAAGCGGGGCGGTTGCGTTAGCCATCAAAACGCTCAAGGTCAGTAGTGATAAGACCTTTAACTACAGCGATGACGATTACGTGCTGCTCGCCGGGATCATTTCAAAGGTGACCGGGAAATCCTACGCGGCCAATGTGCAGTCACGACTCTTATCGAAACTGGGACTGACCCACACGGTGCTCGTTAACCAATCGATACCAGCATTGAAGCGCAAAACGGCTTATTCATATACCCTAACGGCTGCCAATGCTTACGCCCAGCCGCAAACGGTAGGAAACGCGCGGATGGCGGCCATTGTCGGCGCTGGTAACGTGCTGACAACGCCAACGGACTTCACAGCGATCATCCAGGGACTGCAAAACGGTAAAGTGTTGTCAAAACCGCAATATCAAAGATTGCTGCACTATGGCGGCACCTATTCCGGCGGCTTTTATGTCAGTCGCAGCGGCGTCAAATTCAACAACGGTTCGTTTAGCGGCCTGAATTACCACACAGGCTACTACGCCACCACCGGCAACTACCACGCGGCCATCGTGTTTGGCAACCGTGGTCCGCTGAAGAACAATGCGGCGCGAAAGGATTTTGTCTATCAGTTGTATCGGGTAGCTGTGTATTATTAACTACTGAGTAAACGCTTTTTGCTCAGTCACCTTGCCAGGCGAGTATTACCAGCTACCGATGACGGTATTTCAGAAATCCGACCAGGAAAACGGCAAAACGGTTTCCTGGTTTTTTTGTCAAAAACATTAGGGTCAGAGCGGTACACATTTGTCGTATATAACTGGTAGTCGTTTCAACTTTGCTGACTAGAAAGAATCATGAAGATTAACTGTTGGACTGGTTAATGGACCCGCGCGTGCGACAAAGGGCGATTTTGCGCCAGAATATAAAACCCCCACCTAAAAATCCCGATTGGGGAGTTAGGTGGGGGCTTTTATATATCTGGAAACAACCTTGCCTTGTTAACTAAATCATACTGTCTTCGATTGGTTAGAAATCATTGTGAATTGAGGTCGTCAGCTGCCAGACGATGCCAAAGGGATCCTTCACGATTCCGTACGCTGGGCTGAAGACGTTACTGGTCAGTGGTGTGATGATGTCAACTTGGTCACTGTTTGTCACCAATCCCTGGTAGAGGGTCGTGATCTGGTCTTTGTCCGTTGACTGCAGGCAAATACTCTGATTGTTGCCGCTCACAAATGGTGCGCCGTCAACGGGTGCATCGTTGATCATTAATTCGCCTCCGGTAGGCAAGACTAACACACTGTGGCTGACTTGGTTCTCAATTTCAGGCGTCAGCTTAATTGGCGCGCCCATTTGCTGAACCTCAAGCAGAGTCTTTTTAAAAACGACCTTGGCCCCTAGTGCTTTTTCATAAAAGGCGATGGCCTCGTTTGCTTGTCCATTTAACGATAGGAAAGGAATCAGTTCTGTTTTTGTCATGATGACGACCTCCAATTGCTTAATTGATTTAATAAGCATAGTATAGCAAGTAAAACATGACAACTGTCTGTCAAGGTTGGAGAAAAGAATGAAAATAAGTCGATTAATTAGTCTGGTCTTCCTACTGCTGCGACAAGAAATGGTACCGGCAACGCAACTGGCAACGTTATTTGAAGTCAGTGTCCGCACCATTTATCGGGATCTGGACACGTTAAATGAGGCGGGAATCCCGATTTTTACCAAACAGGGACGCTATGGTGGTGTCGGCATCATGCCGAATTACAAGGTGGACAAAAAGTTGCTGACCCAAACGGATCTTGATAATCTGCTGATTGCGCTATCCGGTACAACTACGCTGCTGGCAACCCCCGAACTTCTGGAAACGCTGAACCGAATCAAGGGGCTCTCTGCCGTATCTGAAGATCTGGTGCCGGTAATCATTGAATATCAGGGCTGGCCGGGCACGGTTGCCCTGCAAGAACGCGCAACCGCTCTGTTAACTGCGATTCGACAACACCGTATCGTGAAATTTACCTACACGGACCGGGGTGGCCAAATGAGCCAGCGAATTCTGGAACCATACCGCATCGTTTTCAAAGCCCAACGGTGGTATCTACAGGGCTTCGACACGACCCGGCATGCGCTTCGAACCTTTACTCTCGCAAAACTCACCATGATCGAGTACCCGGCAGAAACATTTGAACCGCGGTCAATCAGTGCCAATGAGCTTGTGCTACATGGCGGGCCGAAAGCCCAGCAGGAAACAACCCTCTTGTTAGCTGTGGCGGAACGGCTTCGTGACGTGTTCGTGGAACGGTTTGGCCCGGATGTGATCAACGAAACGGATGGGCAGACATTTCACGCAACGATCGGCTTGCCGAATAATGACGCGAGTTACCGGTTTTTGTTAGGTTTAGGACAGGGGGTTCAGATTTTGAATCAATCGCGATTTAAAACCGATTTTCGCGCGTACGCCAAGGCACTGGTTCATCAATTATAGATGTTGACACAGGATGGCCAATCGCAGAAAAGTGGCCAACCAGTTTTCAAACTATTCGCCTGAACTAACCGTAAAAAAGCGCTGAACAAACATCAATGTCTCAAAATTCCAAGGCACCCCAGACCGAAATCCAAATTAGGATTTCGGTCTGGGGTGCCTTGAATTGTCATAAGTAGTCGTTAGTCATCCATTTACGCGACATAAACTGGGCGCGGTAAAACAATACTTGTCTATAGATGATATTGGCTTTATGCCAAACGTTTTTAAGATTTAGGCTTTGCATCAGTGTCGTTAACTGCTTGTTTCGCCGTTCTGCTGCCAATCTTCTTGACCCCAAACACGTCAAGCAGAAAGGTGAAAATCGGGATCCCGACAATCAGCCCCCAGGCACCGAATAGCCGTTCGGCAATAATCAAAATCACAATCGTAAAGAATCCAGGCAGTTCAGTTCGGCTGGCCATTAATCGCGGATTCAAAACATAGGCTTCCAGAAAGTGAATGATAATGATCATGACAATAATGATGATGGCCGATTGCACACCGCCAACCGTAAAGGCTATGATGGTTAATGGGACGACGGAAATGATGGCGCCGACCACTGGAATCAACGATAGGAAGAAGACCATAACGGCCAGCGTCGGGATGTTAGGCATTTTTAAGAAAATCAGGGTAATGGTCGTAATCGTGGTGTTCACGATAGCGATGATCAATTGTGCTTCGATGATGACGCCGAATGTGTTGATGAACTTTAGCGCAAAGAAGCGCAGGTCAGCGAAGTACCAGCCCAACGGTGATTTGATAAACAGCCCGCCGAAATGTTTCAATTCGTCGATCTCAACGGTGAAGAAGAAACTCAGTAAAAACGACAGGGCAATCGTTACGCCGGCTGAACCGATACTGCCGGCGTACGAAAGCACAGCGGTCAGGCCCGTTTTGATCTGGCCGGTCAAATTCATTTGTTTAACACTTTTCACGGCCCACTGAATCATTTGATTGTGGTCAAACGCGCCACTGGTATAGAAGTTGATCACTGTGTTGATCGACTTGATCGATTCGCTGACCAGCGATGGGACGTAGTTGAAGACGGCGTAGAAGATTCCGCCAATGATCAAAAGATACAGCGGAATCACGATGATGACCGGCCGAATGTTGACGTGCCGGCGAATCAGGTTCACCAACTGAATCACCAGAAACGAAAAAATAAACGTCAGCAGCACCGTGCTCATTTCACTTCGAGCCAGCCAGAGGACAAACACTAGGCTCAGCAGGACGACCCCGCGACGAACAGGTTGGTTGGCGATGAATTTTTGATATCTCGACATTAAATTGCGTTCCCCCAAAATCATTAGTGTATGGTGGCAAATTTCTTATAAGTTAAAGTATACCGGTCAAAAGGGCTGAGCGCCATTGGAGACGCTTGATTTTTAGATAAGACTGACGCGTACGCTCGACACTCGGTTGTTTTTTGTTGGTCAATCTGGCCTGCAAGTCGATTCGGGCGACTTTTCCCGCAGTTCTGGCGTAAAATGGCCTTATAGATTATTTGTAAGGGGAGGTTTCGCACAATATGGATTTCGTGCTCTTATTTTCAGTGATCCTGGCGGCCGTCGTTGCTGCCAACATTCTTGCGCGGCACGTCTCGTTTATTCCCGCGCCGTTTTTCTTAATTGCGATTGGGCTGGTGCTCTCACTGGTTCCAGTCTACCAGAACTTCCAGCTCGTTCCGTCGACCTTTACGCTGGGCATTATTGCACCGTTACTGTTTAACGAAGCGCAAAACAGCTCCCGGGGCTGGATCGGTCGCTCCATCACCAATATTTTGTCCATGGCGGTTGGCCTCGTGCTGGTCACGGTGCTCGTTGTGGGAACGGGCTTGCACGCGCTGTACGTCCTGTTGCCGCTGAGTTTGTGCTACGCGTTGCTGGCCATTGTCTCACCAACGGACGCGTCGGCGGTCAATTCAATTTTCGTGGCCAACCCGATTGCGGAAGAACAGGCGGGCACGTTGAAGAACGAGTCGCTGTTTAACGACGCGGCCGGCATTGTGATTTTTGACATGGCTTTGGGGGCTTACATTTCTGGATCGTTTTCACTGAATCACGCCCTGGTGCTGTTTCTCTGGGAGTTCCTTGGCGGCCTGCTGTTCGGGGCTTTGCTGGGGACGATTATCGTCAGCATTCGTTTGGCCCTCATCCGCTACAATGACGATACGCCGCTGATCATGGTGCTCATCTCACTGATGACGCCGTTTGTCGTGTACCTGTTAGCTGAACAGCTCGCCCTCTCCGGAATTCTCGCGGTGGTCGCTGCTGGGCTGGTCCAGGGGTCGGAGCGTGACAAACTGCGGCTGACCAGTTCACGGATGCAGATGGTCACCAGCAACGTTTGGAAAATTCTATCGGGCGCCCTGACCGGGACCGTGTTTGTCCTGCTGGGCCTGTCATTGCCGGAAGTTACCCGGGCATTGCACATTTCGGATAAAAGCAACATTACTGTGCTGGTCTTGATTGGGATCGGCATCCTGGTTTATCTGGCCAAGGGTGTGCTGCGGCTCCTTTGGACGCGGTTCTTGATTAAACGACGGAACCGCTCCGAGCATATCTGGCGTGACAGCCTGATTATGGCGCTCAGCGGTGCCAACGGGACCATTACCCTGTCACTGGCCTTTTCAATTCCCAATACCGTCAACGGCCACGCGTTTGCCTTACGGGGCACGATGATTTTTCTGGCCGCCGTGGTGATTTTGGTCAGTCTGATCATGCCAACGATTTTCGTGCCCATCATTCTGCCAAGTCAAAACGACACCCAGCCACGGTACCAATGGGTGCGGCGGATGATTCAAACCGCGATTCGTGACCTTTCGGGCGAAAAAGAACATCCCGCTGAAGCCCAGATCGTTATTGAATCTCTGCAGCAACAACTCGTCTTGGATGCAACGCCCAACCGGCGTCTGCAACGGCAGCTCATTAGTGACAGCCACCAGGTTGAACTCAAAGCGGTTCACCAGTTACGCGTCGATGGCAAGATCACGGCCGATGAAGAGAAATACTACGGGCGTTTTCTGCAACTGAACAACTTTACCGCTGACGAAAAGATCTGGAAGAACGTTTGGCTGCGAATCCGGTTCAGCCTGCATATGGGCACGCAGTACCGGGACCTCAGTCAAGCACAGGAAGCCTTTCTAACAGCACCTATCGCGCTGGAAGAAGTCTACTGGCGGCAACAATTTGAAGAACATGGCGAAGATATTTTACCGATCGAGCAGGCGGGTTTCGATGCCGTCATGGCCTTCTTGAAGACGAAGAAGGGTAACGCGGTGGAGACGAACCTGGTTCGCCGATTTTACCGGACACGTCACCGTCGGATCCACGCCAAAGATGTTGATTCCGACATCGTCTACCAGATGTTCATGCGTGCCTTTCACGCCGAGTACGAACTCATCCAAAGCGCAATGGCTTCGGGGCAGATCGAACCCGACCTCGCACAGAGGCTGCAACGGCGGATCTCAATCGACGAGATGACTTACCTGGAGAATGTGGATGCTTATAACGGTTAGTCTTCGCACCAGTTGCTTTAAGGGGACCAATCGTCCGATAAGGCTGCGGTTACGTGCCGCAAACTGCCCTGGCTATCTTGCTCAAGAACGATACGGCAACTTCACTATAATTTTATTCAAGTCCATTAAAAAAGGCCACCGTCAACCGGTAGCCTTTTTTTGCTGATGAAAAGTTTATTTTCCTGTAAGTAAAAGTTAAACTAAAGAAAACACCAATCTGCATCTTGATCAACACAAGGGGAGAACCAGCCATCATGCAATCACATCACCAAACAAAATTACCGATCAGTGATTTTTACGAGCTTTTTATTGCGTTATTAGCCGTTATTTCAGTCATTCTCACACTCATGGAATTTACCGGGTCAGTTCCAGCGTCGCACGAACCGTATGCTGTCATCAATAATGTCATTCTCATTATCTTTACCATCGACTACTTTACGCGCTTGATCCTCAGCCGTGAGAAATGGCAGTTTGTTAAACATCATATTTTTGACCTGCTGGCAATTGTGCCGTTTAACCAGGTCTTCAGTTTTTTCCGGCTCAGCCGACTGTTTCAAGTGGGACGCATTTTTCACGTTGTCCGCGTGCTGAAACTTGCCAGACTGGCCCGGTTTTTCCAGTTAACACGTTTGATCGGTCTCATCGGCAAATTAAATCATTATGCCAAAAAATTTTTGCACACGAATGGGTTGATTTAATGGTTTTACATTTCCGGGGCGATCATTATCATGTCGGCTGCGATGTATGCCTACTCCGAGCGGGTCAGTTTCGCCACTTCGCTGTGGTGGGCGGTGGTCACCGTCACGACCGTGGGGTACGGTGATATCTCGCCAACCACGATCGTCGGCAAGCTGTCGGCCGTGCTTTTAATGCTGATCGGTATCGGGTTTATCAGTATGCTGACCAGTTCGATCACCACGTACTTTACTCGGGATTCGGACAAGGTGACCCAAGCGGACAATAGTGACAAGCTGGATCAACTGCTGAGAGAAAATAGTGCCATGCGCGCAGAAATCAAGCAGCTGCGTCAAGAAGTCCATGCCACAAATAAAAATGGTCAATAAAAACATCTTGGCAAGGGTCTAACTGACTTTGCCAGGATGCTTTTTTCGACGCAATTTGGGGCGTTTTTCACACGATCGGTTAGCCATGAATTTGCCCTGAATAAAACTCATGCATTACGCAATCACCACCGCGGTTCGGAAACGTTTCGGCGACACACTGGCATAGTTTTTAAAACACCGCTGAAAATAGTTGACGTTATTGATGCCGATCTGCAATGAAACCTGCGTCAGCGTCAGATTGGGTGTCTCTATCAGCAAGCGCTGCGCTTCGCCGACTCGGCGCGAGGTCAGGTAGCGGATCGGTGTCATGGCAAGGTTATCCCGAAATTTTCGGTCAAGGTAGGTGTGGCTCAGGGCCAAGCGTGCGCACACATCACTGATGTTAATAAAATCGTGAAAGTGGTCGTCGATATAGCCCTTCGCTCGGCTGACAATCACTGGTGTGGTTCGTGTCAACGGTTGCGGGGCCGGCAAACTGGTGTGCAAAAATGGCAGCAGACTACTGATAATCAAATTATTGGCCAGTTCGTGGGCGGCGCGGTCCGGTCGTTTTAACAAATTGAAGCCAAGGTTGCCGATTTGCACAAGGACGTCAAACTGACTCTGCGTGAGATGAAACACCGGTGCCTGAGCGTCGTCGATGAGCGCCGGTGTGCGGATACCGATACACAGTGAGGGCAGGATAGCGCCTTCGGAATGCAGCGTCCCCGCGTTGATCACCACCGCATCGTTTTGGCGCACTGGGAAATGACCGTCCTTAATAAAGTAATTGCCGCTGCCAGCCATCACTAATGAAACCTCGGTCACGTGGTCGTGCTGGTGGATGCCGCGAATGTACACTTCATCCGTCGGCGTCACCTTCGCAATATAGGCTAAGCTGCTCACATTTTGATTGCCTGCCACTCGTTGACAAAAAAATTGCCGCATCTGTTTTCACCCCCTCAGGTTAAAAAATGACAGAATTTCGTCGTCTTTGTTTTGTAAATCCCGTTGTTATCAGTTTTACAGTTGCCGATTATGAATAAATTTTCACCAATTTCAGTATACACTAGTCTTAATTTGAAAGCGATACCATTATCGGTGTTGCACGTGAGGTGGACAAGATGGGTGTGTTGATTGGCTTGGTGCCGGCACTTTTTTGGGGCATTTACCCGGTATGGATGAAAAAGGTCACTGGTGGGAATTTTTTGGAGCAACTGTTAGGAACGAGCGGCGGTATTTTGATTGCTGCCGGAGCAGTTGCGCTGTGGTTGCAACAAGGCGTCTCACCCCATGATTTTCTGCTGTACTTTCTATCCGGCTTCCTCTGGAACATTGGTCAAATCGGCCAGTGCTGGAGTTTTATGCGACTTGGTGTCAGCGCCGTGATGCCAGTCACCACGGCGCTGCAGGTCATCGGCAACTCACTGGTCGGCGCCTGGCTGTTCGGCGAGTGGCAGGGCTGGCAGACTAATCTGTTGGGATTAGCAGCATTAATCGTCATCGTTCTCTGCGTGTTTATTTCAAACGGCGCGCTGCACATCGCAAAAGAAGAGGCCTTGGTCTACGTCATATTACTGGTAACTTCGATCGGCTACTGGTGCTACTCGGGATTTCCACACTATGTGACCAATCCAAACGGGCTAGCGGGTTTTCTGCCACAGGCGCTGGGCATGTTCAGCGGCAGCCTCCTTATTTACCTGATCGGTCGTCACCGCCTGCCAACATCAGACGCGTGGGGCGTGCGAAATCTCTCGGCCGGCCTCATCTTCGCGGTGGCCGCGGGGTCGTATCTCGTTTCACTGCAATTAAACGGTCTGGTCAACGCCTTTGTCATTACCCAGTTAAACGTGGTCATTGCCACCATCGTCGGAGCAGTCGTGCTGCACGAAAAGGGCGGCCGACAGCTGCTGATCACCGGATTTGGCCTTGCTGTGCTGATTGCGGGTGTGTTTTTTATGGTACGGGTTTAGGACAGAGTGGACCAAACCGGTTAAAGACTGGAACAGAAGCGGACTATTGCATATAATAGTCCGCTTCTGTTCCAGTCTTTGTTGTGTATCGCTCATATCGGCTATGAGGCCTGAAATCTTACCGCAGGCACCACTCAGCAGAAAAAACGCCAGCTCTGAATCATCGTTTTTGTTTCAAGCGCCATAACTCAGCAGCACCAACCTTTTGCAATTCGGTTTTTCTTGTTTGCCTAGCAAGACCCGTTTTTGCATTTTTTCGACCACTCTTAAGGCATACAGCGTGATCCAAAGCAGGCCGTTTTGCGATTTTATAGACGTATATTCCAGCACCTTCTAGTTTTTTAACTCGAAGATGCCAAAAGCGGACGCAAAATGCTATGATGGCCTTAACCAAGCGTTTTATTTAACATTGCGGCGACGAGTGGGTTTGCGGTCGTTCTCGTTATTAGAACGTATGTTCGCTACATGGATATGCTTGTTATGATTGGAGGAGCGCTGCATGACGAATTTATTTGCGGATGGTGCCATCAGTATTCATGGCGCCCGTGAAAATAATCTTAAAAATATTGACCTGGATATCCCTAAACACCAGACGACTGTGTTTGCCGGTTTGTCCGGTGCTGGGAAATCATCCCTGGTCTTTGACACGCTGGCCGCCGTGTCACGACGGGAACTCAATGAGACCTTTCCGAGTTTTACGCAACAGTACCTGCCAAAATTTGGCCAACCGGACTTTGACAGTATCGACCACCTGCCAGTCGCTATCGTAGTCGAACAAAAGCCCATCGGCCGCAACTCACGGTCAACGCTAGCAACGTACACCGGCATCTATTCCGTGTTGCGATTGATGTTTTCACGAATCGGCAAGCCATGGGTCGGTTATTCAGAATGGTTTTCGTTCAACCTGCCACAGGGAATGTGCCCGGAATGTCAGGGCTTGGGGTTTGTCGATGATGTCGACAAATCTCAGCTGATCGACCCCGAAAAATCACTGAATGAAGGGGCCATGACGTTTGCCGGCTTTCAACCAGGAACCTGGCGGTGGAACGAATACGGCAATAGCGGACTGTTCGACCTAGATAAGAAAATTAAAGACTATACCAAAGACGAGTACGACCTGTTCATGCACGCGCCACAGCAAAAACTGAAGGATCCGCCGGCAGCATGGCATAAAACGGCCAAGTATGAAGGCCTGGTGCCGCGCATGATGCGCTCGGTCATCCACAGCGCATCGGGACGCCATCACCAGGCCGCCTTAGCTAAAATCGTCACCCGGAAAACGTGTCCGGTCTGTCACGGTTCACGACTGAATCAGGCAGCACTGAAAGGTAGGATCAAAGGTAAAAACATTGCCGACGTCAGCGCCATGGACCTGGTCAACGTGCTGCACTTTCTGGATAGTATCACCGACCGAATGGCGAAAACGATGGTCCGGGAACTCCGCAGCAAAGTGCAGGCGCTTGTCGATATCGGACTGGGCTACCTGTCGCTTGACCGGGGAACGGATACCTTGTCCGGCGGGGAAGCGCAACGAATCAAGATTGCCAAGTATCTGACCAGTTCTTTATCCGACCTCGTTTACGTATTGGACGAACCAAGCGTGGGACTGCACCCCCACGATATTCAGCTGATCACCCGGTCACTGGCTAAGCTAAAGGCCCACGGCAATACCATCGTGCTGGTTGACCACAACCCGGCAATTATTCGCTCGGCAGACTACGTCGTGGAGATCGGTCCGAAGGCAGGAAGGGGCGGTGGCCAGGTCACGTTTACTGGCACCTATCCAGAACTGTTGAAGTCCGATACCATCACCGGCCGGATGCTGCGCGCACCCATGACGTTTCGGCAACCGCGACGGCCAACGGCTTGGCTGCAAGTCGACCACGTAACCTCACACAACTTAACAGACGTGAGTGCCAAGATTCCAAAAGGGGTCATGACGATCATCTCCGGCCCAGCAGGTTCAGGGAAAAGTACCTTGGTCAACGCTGTGAAACAACGGGTGGCCGACCAGGACTATATCGATCTGAGCCAGGATGCAGTCGGCATCAACATCCGTTCGACGCCGGCGACTTACCTCAACATTTTAAATCCGTTACGTAAACTGTTCGGCGATGCAAACAACGTCTCAACACAGCTTTTCAGTTACAACGGCAAGGGTGCTTGTCCACGGTGCAAGGGGAAGGGCGTCACGATTACTGAAATGGCGTTTATGGATCCGGTCGTTCAGGTTTGTGAGCTTTGCGGCGGCAAACGGTACAGCCAAGAAGCGCTCCAATACAAGTATCACGGCAAAAACATAGCTGAAGTGCTGAATATGTCCATCAGCGACACCCTGGATTTCTTCAAGGACGTACCCGCTATCTACAAAAAGGTCAGCCTGTTGGAACAGGTCGGGCTCGGCTATTTGAATCTCAGTCAGGCGATGACCACGCTGTCCGGCGGTGAGGTACAGCGGGTCAAACTGGCAATGGAACTCGACCATACGGGCAGCATCTACTTTCTGGACGAACCGACGACCGGCTTGCACCTGAACGATACCAAACGGTTGATCGGCTTGTTTGAAGACCTGGTCGACAAGGGGAACACGCTCATATTGATCGAGCACAACCTGGCCCTGATCAGTCAGGCTGACTGGCTGGTCGACATGGGCCCGGACGCCGGCAAGTATGGCGGTCAGGTCTGCTTTGAAGGCACACCTGAAGAAAGTATCACACACTCAGAATCACGAACCGGTGTGGCGTTAAAGACGCAATTGAATCAATAAAAATAACCACTTTAAAAAAAGCCTAACGATACATTTTATCAGGCTTTTTTATAATCATTAAATTATGCAAAATATAAATACCATATGATGATTTATCTGCAACATTTCTTGTGAAGAAACGTTTCACAAAGCTTGATATACAAGTGTTTATCAACTTCACAACCTTTTAGTTGACATTGTATACCAATTGGTATATTTTAACATTGGAAGCGCTCCCAAATGTAATTATTAGATAACAAATGCATAGGAGGTCATCACATGACTAGAGAAATTACCGGTGCCGTGATCGAAGAACTTAACGCACCCTTTACGCTGGAGACCGTTTTAGTTGACGATGAACCTAAGGCGACGGAAGTCTTGGTTCACATCGTTGCGAGTGGGATCTGTCATAGTGATCAAGCAGTGCGTGACGGGTCAGCTGGACCATACACGTACCCGGGTATTGTCGGCCATGAAGGGGCCGGCATCGTTGAAAAGGTCGGCTCAGCCGTGCAAAATATCAAGGTGGGAGACCATGTCGTCCTGTCCTACGATTACGATGGGACTTGTCGGCACTGTCTGACCGGGCACCCGTCAGCCTGTGTGAACTGGGACGCCCTGAACTTTGCGGGCACTCGGCCAGACGGCTCATACGCCTTTACCAAGGATAACGGCAGTGCTATCAGCAACTTTTTTAACCAGTCCTCGTTTACCACGACCACACTGGTTCAAGAACGGAACGTCATCGTTGTCGGCAAGGACATTGATCTGCGAAAAGTCGGCCCGCTCGGGTGCGGGTTCGTCACGGGTTCCGGCACTGTCTTTAACGGGTTGAACCCAGAAGAAGGTTCAACTATTGCTATCGTCGGCACTGGTGCCGTGGGTGCCGGTGCGCTGATGGCAGCTAAGATCAAGGGCTGCAGCAAGATCATCTGCATCGACATTCACGATAACCGGTTGGCAACTGCGCTGGAACTGGGCGCCACCGACACCATCAACAGTATGAATGAAGACTGGGTCGCTAAGGTCAAGGAACTGACCGGTGGCGAAGGAGTGGATTACGCCGTTGATACTACTGGAGTCGCACCAGTGATGTTACAGGCAGTCGACGCACTCGCCAGTGGCGGCCACCTGGCACCGATAGCCGTCACTTCCAAGACCCTGGACGTTGCGACATGGGGCCAGCTGAGTGCCTTAAACAAGCACATCGACGGAGTTTTAATGGGCGATGCTGTACCGCAGATCGCCATTCAAACGCTGATCAACTTCTGGCAAGCCGGACAATTCCCGTTTGACAAATTAGAGAAGTTTTACGACTTTGACCAGATCAACGAAGCAAATGCGGCTTCCAATGATGGGTCAGTTGTTAAACCGGTACTAGTTATTGATAAGGATTACGTGCCTGGAGAATAAACGGTTGACGGCTCGCATCCTGCTAGAAGCTGAATATTATTTTTAAAAGTCTTGAGCGGTAGTTTTGCACCCGAGACTTTTTTTTGCCAAAACGCAGTTAAGATTCGCAAACGCAGTGTTTTTAAAAAAAGTGCTGGTTCAAACGTGAAATAATTGTCAAACTAGCCCTGAAAATTAGTAATGCGTATCGAATATAGCCAACAGAAAGTTTTATAATCGTTGCCATATAGGGAATTATAAGCCAATAAGTTTACCTGCCTTCATGACCGATTTATAATTCAAGCATACACAAGGAGGAGGCTAATATCATGACAGATGTAGAACCAATTCGTAATCGTGACCACACAGGCTGGGTCGATAAGGGCCCGAGAAATATTGAACGGGATCGCCAAAATCCTGATATTTTAGTACCGCCGACAACCGATCACGGCACCTTGCCAAACATGCGATTTAGTTTTTCCGACGCGCACCAACGGTTGGAAGAAGGGGGCTGGACGCGTGAAGTTACGAACCGGGAATTACCGGCAAGTCATGACCTGGCGGGTGTTGACATGTGTTTGAAGCCTGGCGCATACCGGGAACTGCACTGGCATAAAGAAGCTGAATGGGCGTTTATGATTGCCGGAAACGCACGGGTGACTGCGTTAGATGAAGATGGCCGCTCGTTTATTGATGATATTAAAGCTGGTGATCTCTGGGATTTTGAAGCCAGTTTACCACACTCGATCCAAGCGTTAGACCAGGGTTGTGAATTCCTTTTAGTCTTTAGTGAACCTGATTTTTCCGAAAACAATACCTTCTTACTGACCGATTGGCTGGCCCACACGCCAAAGGACGTAATCGCCGCTAACTTCAAGACCAGCGAAGATGCCCTGACGAGTCTGCCGACAAAAGAAAAATACATCTTCAACGGCGAAGTGCCAGGACCGCTCGCAAGTGTGAAGCGTCAGAATGCTAACGGCGATATTCCGGTGCCCGTCACGCTCCATATGGACACCGTGACGCCTAAACAGTTTGAAGCGGGCAAGGTCTGGATCATTGACTCAAGTGTGTTCCCGGCCGCCCAAACAATCTCCGCTGCCATTGTCGAAGTTCAGCCTGGCGGCATGCGTGAACTTCACTGGCACCCGAAGTCTGAGGAGTGGGACTACTACGTCCAAGGGCACGCAAAGGTCGGCGTTTTCAATTCAGCTGGTCTGGCACGAACTTATAATTTCCAAGCCGGTGATGTTGGCGTCATTCCGTTGGTTGCAGGCCATTACATTCAAAATATCGGTACAGAACCGCTGATTTTTATTGAACTTTTCAAGAATCCAGTCTATTCAGATGTGTCGCTCAATAAATGGCTGGCAACCAACCCCACACAAATGGTCGCCGATCATTTGAACCTAACGCCTGAAGCAGTGACGAGTTTGCCACAGGAGGAAGCAGCGGTCATCTGGTACGACCAATCGAAGACGGCAGTCCCTAAACAGCCCAGTGAAACTGATGATTTAACCGACCATGCCAGCGACGTATTTAAGTGAGGCGAGTAGGATGACGCACTTTGATGACATTGTGATCGGCGGTGGCGTTGCGGGCACCACTGTGGCCAACGGGCTGGCAGCCAACCAGCGACACGTCGCCATTATTGAAGAACGTGATTGGGGCGGCACGACGATCAACCGCGGTAGTACACCAAAGAAAGCGCTATTGGCGATTGCTGAGACGCACCACCAATTAGTCCGTCTACAGGGAAACGGTTTTGACGCTGTTCCGACTATCAACTGGCGAACCGCCGGCAACATCCGTGACCAGCTTATTATGGATGAAAGCACGCGGACGAAGACCCGCTTACTGGCAAATAATGTCACAACGATCGAAGGTCACGCTGTGGTTGTAGATCCGCACACCATCTCTGTACAGGGAAGCCGTTATCAGACCGACGATCTCATTATTGCCAGTGGCGCCAAACCGCGCGTGTTGACATTTCCTGGTAATCAGTACGTGGGCCACAGTGCCACGTTGCTGCGAGCGCATGAGCTGCCCGCTCGAATCGTAATCTTGGGGGCGGGCATTATTGCGTTTGCGCTTGCCAGTATTGCCAGTGAAGCTGGTGCCAAGGTCACGATTATTCAGCACGATAAAGCGGCGTTACGGGCGTTTGACCAAGCGTTTGTGACAAAACTCATGTCACAGCTGAAAAGACAGCACGTGACGTTCATTTTTGACGCGCAGGTTCAACAAATCAGTAAAAATGATTCCGGTCTCAGCGTGACGATCGTCCAAGCTGACCAAACAACTGATATCACTACAGATGCCTGCTATAACGTCACGGGGCGTGTATCGAACATTGCCGGTTTTGGGCTTGAAGACCTGCCCGTTCAAACAAGTACGCATGGCATTCACGTCAGTGCGACCTTGCAATCTACGGTCCCTTCTATCTGGGCTGTCGGCGACTGCAATGATGCCGCGGTACCCAAGCTAAGTGCTTACGCTATTTATCAGGGGAAATACCTGGTCCGACAACTGACCGGTGTTGATCATTATCCGATCGATTACCCCGTCCCCGCAATGACAGTGTTTAGTATTCCTAAGTTAGGGCAGGTTGGGGTGGCAACGCAAACCGCCGAGCAAAACCCTAACGCCTATACGATCCAGTCAATCGATGCTGCGAATTGGCAGACCTATGCCCGATTCAATCAACGGCCAACGCTTTTGAAACTGGTTCGCAGAAGAAGCGATGGTCACATTGTTGGCATGACTGTTCTGGGTGATCAGGCGGATATCCTCGTGAATGATTTTGCGTTGTTATTAAATGGCAAGATCGATGAGACAGCACTTCAACGGATGATATTTGCGTACCCGTCCATGGCGGATGACCTTTATGGGTTGTGGCAGTGACCGGCCCGATAAATCGGAGTCAAGGTGATCTGACTGACGCCAAAGATTTTCCAGCCAGGTTAAAGTTGCATCGTGAGAAAATAAAATAGAAATAAAATCGCCATTGGTGGACTGTTTGATTCAATGGCAAACAAAAAACGCAACCCGAAATCATTTGATCATCGAAGGTTGCGTTTTGTTGTGTCGTGTTTGTGAGTAGGTGAAATGTCATCAATACATACCAGAAGCTTGATCAACTTCTTAAAATCGTTCAACAGTCGCAATGGTGGGTACCACCTGTCACGACAACTCATTGGACAATGGGTTTAATGTGCCCGCTTCGAGGTTTTATATAGAATCCGACCCCAAAATAAGTCTTCAGCAAAAAGAGCTTGCATTTGCCCGAGCCCAAGTTGTAAGATAGACAACAATAATTTCAGTTAGAATACTAATCCAAACGATAGGGAGGCCCGTTCTCATGTCAATCACATAACGCTAATGCATGGTTAAATGACCAGTATCTCATTGAATCATCACTATTCTTATGCAGCTGCCTACGGGCAAGAAAGAAGGATCTAGCGTGACTAAGATTGACCTTTGTTTACTGAATGCAAACGTACTGAACGTTTTTAACCGGACTTTTGAGAAGAAAAATGTCGGCATCACGGATGGTGTGATTATGGTCGTGGAAAAACCGGACCAGCACATTGAAGCCGACCAGTATCAGAACTTGGCAGGAAAATACCTCGTGCCTGGCTTTATTGACGCCCACATGCACGTGGAAAGTGCCATGGTCGCACCAAGCGAACTGGGAAAAGTATTGTTAAAAAACGGGGAGACTAGCATCGTTGCTGACCCCCACGAGATTGCGAACGTCTGCGGGGTTTCGGGCATCGACTACATGTTGCGTGATGCCAAACAAACACCGTTAGATATCTTTTACATGCTGCCGTCAAGCGTGCCATGTACACCAATTTCGCATAATGGTGCTTCCTTGCCAGCTGCAACGTTAAAGCCGCTCTACCAACGCGAAGGGGTTCACGGACTCGCAGAAGTCATGGACTATCCAGCAGTTGCTAGCCAGCAGACAGACGTGATGCAAAAGATTCACGATGCCCAGGAAGCCGGGTACCACGCCGATGGTCATGGCGCCGGTCTAAACTACGACCAGCTCCAAGTATTCAAACGTGCCGGCATCAGCGACGACCACGAATGCACGACCTTACAAGAAGCTGAAGATCGTTTAAACGCTGGCCTTAACGTTTTCCTTCGTGAAGGTTCTGTTGAACGGGACCTGGAGAACACAATTGGTGTCGTTACCGAAGCCAACGCGCAACGATTCGCATTTTGTACCGACGACAAAACCATCAGCGACATCATCAATGAAGGCGGAATTGACCGGTGCGTCCGGTTAGCCATGAAGGCGGGAATCAATCCAGCTACTGCCTATACCATGGCAAGCTACAACGCCGCTCAAGCACAACAGCTCACCAACAAAGGTGCGATCGTTGCCGGGTCCGATGCTGACTTGGTCGTTGTCTCTGATATGGCTGCCGTTACCGTTGAAAAAACGATGAAGGCGGGACACTGGGTCACAGAATCTGACTCTAACACCACGCCCTTTAACAAACAAACGGTGCACCATCACTTAAACCGCAAAGATCTGGTCTTGTCATTAGACAGCTCGACCTGCAACGTGATCGGCGTTAAACCAAACCACATTGAGACCGCTCATTTACAGTGTGAAGTACCGCTCGAAAATGGCGAATTTACCAGCGATACCACCCAGGATATCCTTAAAATCGTGGTGGTTGAACGCCATCATAACCTTGGCACATCAAGTGTCGGGCTGGTTAAAGGGTTCGGCAT
Source organism: Secundilactobacillus collinoides DSM 20515 = JCM 1123 (assembly GCF_001435975.1). GTDB lineage: Bacteria > Bacillota > Bacilli > Lactobacillales > Lactobacillaceae > Secundilactobacillus > Secundilactobacillus collinoides. Next base: position 128,416 of record NZ_AYYR01000013.1, on the reverse strand, counting down.
TAAGAACGGCGCCGTTGCCACAACGGTTGCCCATGACGACCATAACATCGTCGCTGTCGGGACGGATGATGCCTCGATTTTCGCTGCAATTACGCGCATCACTGAAACAAACGGCGGCATTGCGGTCGCTCAAGATGGTACCGTCATCGGCGAAATGCCGCTAGCCATTGCTGGTTTGATGTCTGATAAACCGTATCAAGAAGCCTCGGCCGACCTAGATGGTCTGTTCAAAGCATATAAGGTGATCACCGGTCAGAAAACAGTTGCGTTTGATCCATTTATCACCTTGTCATTTCTGACATTACCGGTCATTCCAACCATTAAAATGACGGATCAGGGTCTTTATGATTTTGAGAAGGGCGACTTTATCGACGTTGCTTGTCAAACGCCCGTCTTAAATGGTGTCAAATAAGCGCCTGTAACCAGTGTTGGCGAGTGGCGTAAGTTTGAAGCAGTACAAAAAAACATTATGGCCAGTTGAGCTAGTTCAAACGAATAACCAACGGCCGGCAGCGAACTTGGCATTGGTCCCACGCTGAAAATCATCGACTTTGCTTCAATAATAAATGGGCGACTGCAATGGCAGTCGTCCATTTTTTGACTCTTTTTGCTACTTTTTAATGTACCGGTTCATCGCCAGTGCTAATACCAATGACAAGACCAGTGCGAGCCCCAACGTCAGCAGCCAGCCGCCCGCTGTATGTTCAAACGGCAAGGGCACGTTTTGACCAAAGAAGCCGGAAATAATAGTTGGCGCTGTCAGGACGATCGACCACACCGTCAAAAATTTCATTGTGTCGTTCAGATTATTGTTCAACACATTGTTATAGGTGCCCTCAAGCTGGTTGAGATTCTGACTGCCAAGCTGGGTCATTTCAACAAGTTGATTGGCTTCGATCAACACATCGTCTAACCGTTCTTGTTCAGATTCGGAAAAACTATGGTAAATGGACAGGCCTTTGAGCTGCTCCAAAACACTAGCGTTTTGTTTAGTGGCATTTCCCAAATACAAAGCATTCGTTTCCAAATCAGATAGTTCCAGTAACCGCTGGCGCGTCGTTTTAGACCGCAGTGCTTTGGCAATGTCATGCCGGCCGCTGTCAGCTTTTGCCACGAGCGGCATAAACTGTTCGGTCACGATGTACAGCATTTCCAGCAGAAACTGGTACGGGGTGAACCCGTCAACCGAAGAAAAGCGGTTCTGAATGAGCGTAATCAGCGGTGTCGCGTCAGCATGGCCGAAACTCAGCAACAAACCCTTTTTAATAATAAACGCCATTTGATGCTGTTCTTCCTGAGCGGCATCCGCATCTGCATCAGGAATGTTAAACACCATTAGGAAAGTCTTGGCAGGGGCGTCGTATTCAACGTGCGCCCGTTCGAAACGGTCCTTGGCGTAACTGGTTTGTTCCGATGTTAATCCGTATTCCTGTTCAGCTTGGGCGATGCTGTCTTGATTATCTGTATTGATATGATGCCATGACCATGCATGTTCTGCCATAATCTTTCTCCTCTGCGTACCCATTTTCACTTCGCTTTACCAACAGTTGTCGTCACTGGTCGAATACGATGCAGCTGTGCCCACGACTATCGCGAACCACAGCAAAGCGGTTAAATGGCTTATTTATACTTATATTCAGCATAGAATATTGCCACACTTTTAGCCAGTATAGTCATTTCATTTGTTACGATTATTTTTTAAACTGTTCACGATAGGGGCTACGGTTGTCGCTTGTCACAGCAGCGGAAATCAATCCAAGCTGTCTAAAAATCAACTAGTCAACGTGACTGACTATTAAGTGCCATCATGCTAAAACATAGAACGCTGCCATTCATATTTCCCTAAAGGGCAATCAAAGTCTGCCCCTTAGGCCATGGTTTCTCGTGGCGTTGGTTGTTATAGTTCAATTAATGATAAAAAAGCATCCGCCATATTATCAACACCAATTAAGGCGCTACTGGACCAAGGTGAAAATCATTAAAAGCCCAATTGTATCGATAGGGCAAAAATCATGGTTCCCACAGTAACGATAAGTGATGGGCGGATCCAGATCAGGATAGCTTTTAACATTAGATGGGACGGGGAATGATATGATTAAAAAAGGAACGGTGATGATCATTGATGATCAGCCGATCGTACGTGATGGGCTGGCCTATTTTATTGGTCGCAATCCTTATTTAGAGGTGGTTGCGACTGCGGAAGATGGTGAGGCGGCGCAGCGCACAATCGCGCAACTGCCGACCTTACCAGACGTCATCGTTGTCGATTTAAAAATGCCGAAAATCAATGGGGTCACATTTATCAAACGCGTGCGTCCAAAGACAAAAATTGTTGTGTATTCATCATGCATCAATTTTGATATTGCCGCGCACATGCCACAGTATGGCGTGCATGGTTATCTGCTCAAACGCGAGAACTCGCAAACCATCATTGAGGCACTCGTAAAAGTGATCAATGAAGACTATTATATGGCGCTGAGTGACGAAGTGACCGAAAAAACGGTTGCGTATCTGACCGAAAAAACACTTTTTGAAAAATTATCCTCTCAGCAGTTGGCTATCTTAACACTGATTGCTCAGGGTAAATCGACCCCGCAAATCGCAGCGTCACTATTGACCACAGAAAAAATTGTCAGCTTTGAGCTAGACGATATTTACACCATTCTGAACGTTACAACACCGGCACAAGCCGTCGCAGTGGCAATCGACTATCACCTGATTTCGCCTGACGATCAATGACCTCGTCTAAAGCGGTAAAAAAGAGGTAAAAAATTGGCGCTGTCTTATGATTGAATGACTCAATAATTGACCACTCTGGGACTAAACTAAGACAAAACCAAAATAAAAACAGCCTGCAGTCAACTCATTTCGACTGCAGGCTGTTTTGCGTTGCACTGGCCACTATTCTGCTGGTGAAGGTCCTCGCTATTTTGCATGGGGTTTAGCGCGAAGCAGTGGCCGTTTTGCACCGTTAGGATGACTGGTTGCCTCTCTACTATAAGTAACGGGGAGCGTCACGCGAAAGGTACTGCCTTTATCGGGTGTTGATGTCACAGTAATCGACCCCTGTAAGAGGTCAACGACCCGTTTGACCAACGCTAATCCCAAACCATTGCCCTGTGAGGCCCTGGCAGTATCCGCTTGGTAGAACTTATCAAAGATGTGGTGTCTAACGTCGTCCGTCATCCCAACGCCGTCATCGGAAATGGCCACCTCGACCAGATCCGTTGTCGGCTGCGTCATGGTTACCTTTAAATGACCGCCGTTGCGAGTAAACTTGATTGCGTTGGTAATCAAATTATTCCAGGCTAATTCCAGCAGTGCCTTATCACTGGTAATGTGGAGATCAGCCATCTCAGCATCCAAGTCAAGATTCTTTGCTTCCCACAGCGACTCATAATTGACCAGAACCTCAGCGAGTTGTTCATTCAGCAAAAAGTTATCCGTCTTCGGTGTGATCTGCTGATTATCTAACTTATTCATTTTCATGATATTGGTAATCAAGACGCTCAATCGAGAGGTCGCACTGGTAATCCGCATCGCGTAATTTTGACGGTCTTCTGGGGAAAGGCCAGGGTCCTGCAGAATGGTCGCGTAGTTTTGAATCACTGCCAGCGGTGTTTTAAGCTCGTGCGATACACTGGCGATAAAATCACTCTGCAACGCTTCAACACTGCCCAGCTCAGTTGCCATAATGTTAAAATTATCAATAATCGCATCCAGTTCATCAAGCTCCGTGATACCAGACTTAGTTTCAATGCGGACGCTAAAATCGCCATCGGTTAACCGCTGAGTTGCATCGAGGATCCGTTTGACGGGGCGGCCGATGGTGTAGCGGCGCCACAGACCATTCGAAAGGGTCATAATAAGCGCAAATGCAAGAATCGCCACCATCGCGATGATTGCCCGCGGCCGCAGTGAACTAACTGTGTCGAGCCGGGTCGGTTTATACACGATCAAAACGATGACCGTGACGACCAGTGCGCTGGCCAGAAAATAGATGAGGTAGCTGCCAATGCCAAATAAACTGTGCTGAACCTGATGCTGTTTAGTTGGTTTCATTGGGCACCGCCTTATAGCCGAGACCGCGTACTGTCACAATCGAAAAGTCGGAGACGGTCTGCAGCTTTTCGCGAATTTTTGCCATGTACACATCAACGGAGCGGGTACTGGTCTCCGTATCGGCGTTCCAGAATTCATCCATCAGCTGACCGCGGGTGAACGTTTTTTTAGGGTAGGAGAGGAGCTTGAAAACAATATCAAACTCCCGCGCGGTCAGACTGATCTCCTCGCCATCGTTTGTCGCCGTTCGTTCATCAGCGTCCAGAACAAACTTTCCAGTTGTCAGTCGTTTACTGGATTCAATTTTGGCCCGCCGCAATAGTGCCTGAATCCGCAAAATCATTTCGTCTAAATTAATGGGTTTAACCATATAATCATCGATCCCGATTTTAAACCCGATCTGCATCGATTCAATATCATCGCGGGCAGTCATAAACATAATGGGAATGTTGGTGTTCAATTTGCGCACGGTTTCGGCAAACTCAAACCCGTCGATGCCCGGCATCATGATATCGGAAATAATCAAATCAAATTGATCCTCGTACAACCGGTCGTAAGCGGCTTGGGCATCCAACGCACCTCTGGCCGTATAGCTGTGGCGAATTAGGAAAGCGCACACGGTTTTATTTAAATCTGTGTCATCTTCAACCACCAAAATTTTTATCATAGGTTGTCACCTCATTTTGTCTTTATTATAAGTTAAAAGGCCGTCAATTGCGCTATCAAAAACGCAGCTGGCGACCTTTTATCGTTAAGTTAGGCTGCAAACTGAAGCACGTTCGGAATGGCTTCAGGGATACTAGTCATTTACTAAGGGTGTATGAGTACTAAGACTCTGAATCTTTGGTTTCAGCGGCAGTTGTGTCTGAATCGTCTCGGTCATCCGGAACTTCTTCCAGGAACTTATCGGTAAAGGCATTTTCCACCTTCTTATAAGCACCAACTACGCCATCGCTGATCTTCTGGTTGGCACCAAACAGCCCAGAGGCAATTTTGTCGTTTGTTTCCTTCAATTGTTTGGCAATCTTTGCGTTAGTAGTTGGTGTGCCATCAGCCTTAGTTGTTTTTAATCGATAGTGTTTTTCTGTCATAATTGATCAGTCTCCTTTTAATGTTAATGTGCGTGATTTTCGTTGTGATAAAACGCGTTAAAATAGTTTCAGTGCTGGAAATATTGCGGTGACGACAATCCCACCCAAAGCCAGCAAACCGTCGAATACGTGTGATTGACTCAGTTGAGATTTCTGTTTAGTTTTCATAATCGCCTCCTATTCTGCTTTGCGTTCTGCCTTGCGGTGGGCTGACCCTTTGATCATTACGATCAGGCTAAGAATCATCACGATGCCCAAAATACCGACACCGATACCAACAAGGAAGAAACTGCTGATGAGTGACAACACCATCCCGAAACCAAAAACGATGGCAGCCACAATTCCAAAGAGTGTGAGTAAAACTGTCCGCAAAGTGAACGGGACCAATTTCTGGCCAGCAAACCAGCGACGCATCATGGTCAGAATCAATCCGCCGAACAAACCGACAGCCCCCAAGACAATGCCGATAGTTTGCAGATGCCATACCGGGATGAGACTCATGCACATACCAAGCGCAAACAAGATGCCGGTAAACGTGCCTAAAAACATACTGATGATCGATCTTTTTTCCATTGGTGAAGCCTCCTAATCCGTTGTTTAACTTTGATGATGTCGTTATTATGCGATAGTTTTGTTAGCGGAATGTTTATGAATTGTTGCTGAAGTGTTAATTCGGAGGTTAGTTGCTCATTTTTAATGGCAATATGACCATGGCAGGTTTTTTTAAGGCACACAGCCCGCTTAGACAAGTTAATCACCCGGCAGCGACTATCACAGGAATGCCAAGCAATCGGATCAATGCTAAGCTTTTACTCAATTAAACGGGATGGATTCCTAACTGTCCTTGACATTCCTTCACATAGTCTGAAATAATAACTCATATGCCTATCATTAACATATTCAGTGTCTTTACAAATATGCTGGTGGTTAAACCGAGTATCGAATATGATGAGACAATTATTGTCAGTCTGTCGATGTCTGACCTATTAAAGCAGCGGCTGACAGTCAATTTTTTGAAATGAAAGGGTTGTATTATGGAAAAGTATTTAGTCGTTGGTTCGGGAATCTTCGGCGCCGTTTTTGCCTACGAAGCTGCCAAAAGAGGCCACCAAGTCAAGGTTATTGAAAAACGAGACCACATCGCCGGTAACGTGTATACCGAGAACGTGAGCGGCATTCAAGTCCACCGGTACGGCGCACACATTTTTCACACTGATAATGAAGCAATCTGGCACTATATTAACCACTTTGCGCGCTTTAATTGGTACACAAATAGCCCGGTAGCGAACTACAAGGGCGAAATGTTCAATATGCCGTTTAACATGAACACGTTTAACAAAATGTGGGGCGTGATCACGCCTGATGAAGCCCAGCAGAAAATCAATGCACAGAAAAAAGAACTCGCTGGGAAGACCCCTGAAAATCTTGAGGAGCAGGCCATTTCCCTGGTCGGTCGCGATATTTATGAAAAATTGGTCAAGGGGTACACTGAAAAACAGTGGGGTAAAAAGGCAACCGACTTGCCAGCGTTCATTATTCGGCGTTTGCCGGTGCGTTTTACGTACGATAACAACTACTTCAACGATGCTTACCAAGGCATTCCAATTGGCGGTTATACGCAAATAATCGAGAAAATGCTGGCAAGTGACAAGATCGATGTTGAAACGGGTACCGACTTCTTTGATAAACGGGCGGACTACCTCCAGCAATATACCAAGATTATTTATACCGGCATGATCGATCAGTTTTTCGACTACCAGCTTGGCGAGTTAGCTTACCGAAGTTTGCGTTTTGATACGGAGACCCTGAACGTTGATAACTATCAGGGGAACGCTGTGGTCAATTATACTGATGCGGAAACACCATTTACCCGAATCATTGAGCATAAACACTTCGAATTTGGCAAGGGCGACAAGGGGAAAACGGTCATCACTCGAGAATATCCGATGGACTGGCACCGTGGTGACGAACCCTATTATCCGGTCAATGACGCGGCAAACAACGCCCTCTACAAACAGTACCAGACACTCGCAATAACGGTGCCTAACGTCATTTTTGGCGGGCGTTTGGGGCAGTATCGGTATTTCAACATGGATCAAACGATTATGGCTGCTCTCAGGGTCGTCAAAACAACCTTTGGCGAATAGCCTAACATTGGTGAGTCAGTCAGCATGATCAGCATTCACGTACAACGATAAAAAAAGTCATCCGTTTTAATTGTTAGAAAACGGATGACTTTTTTATTAGTGTCGATTTGCAACCCATGGACATTCAATGATCAAAACGGGTTAGCTTAATGCTGTTCAGCCCGGTTTTTCGAGCGTTTGTCGCGTAGTAGGTTAACCAAGCGAACCCCCGCATAGGATACAAGATACAGCAGGAGACTGATGACCAGTGTGTGGCCAATTAACACGAAATTAGCTGTAATTGAGCTCACTGTCAGGCCGATCAGATGCTGGAACAGGTACGTCGCAATAAAGACAACAATCACGCTGACAACGGCCAAAATGGTCTTCAGCAGGTTGTATGGTCGACAAATCGTTATCAGACTGAACAAGGAGTTCCAAATGACAATGTAAAAGGCGATGGTCCGAATCTGCATTGTTGGCAATCCTAATGCGCCTGACATCGCTAAGAGCGCGCCAACACCAATGGTGATGGCAATCGCAAACGGCAACGCTTGTGAAAAGGCGTATCCTAGAGGTTGTTTTTTTACGGGTCGCTTATCATTGCTGAACTGCAGAAAGAAGGTTGGATAACCTTCGATCAGCAGATCAATCAGTGTGATTTCAATCGGCAAGAATGGGAAGGGCACGTTCAGTCCCAAGCAAACCAGCGCCAAGAGAAATGAATAAATGACCTTGACAAAAAACAGGCTGCTGACGCTGGTAATGATGTTAATGACCCGCCGGCCTTCGTTGATCAGTGCCGGTAAATTGCCGAAATCATTGTTGAGCAGCACCAGTTGCGCGGCTTGACGTGCCGCGGGGCTGCCGCTGTTCATCGCAAAACCGCAATCAGCCGACCGCAGGGCTAACACGTCATTAACACCATCGCCGACCATTGTCACAGTATGGTTTTCAGATTGCAGGGTCCGAATCAATTTCAGCTTTTGGTTCGGGGTCACCCGGCCAAAAATTGTGTTGTTCGCTGCAACGTTGGCGGTGATATCATCATCAGAAAGCGATGCCATATCAACCAAACGGTCGCTGTCCTTAATGCCGGCCTGAGCGCCGACGTTCGCAATCGTTACCGGATTATCACCGGAAATGACTTTAACGGCGATCTTCTGTTCGGCACAATAATCTAACACATCCTGTACATTGGTTCTGATTTTATCGTTGAAGGCGATCACGGCGAGAATTTCAGCATCCCCCGGATCGATTGTTGCCGCGTCTGCGGGCAATTGGCCAACACAAATCAGGCGTTTACCGTCTTGTTGCGCGGCCAAAATAGACTGGGTAATATCAGGCGTGGCGGCGTTCGCAAACTTTTCCGGTGCACCCGTTATAATAGTTCCCAGCTTGTCAAACGACACGGCACTCCATTTTTGATCAGAGGAGAACGGAATTTTACGGCTGACCGGCCAGTCGTTTCGACCGCCGAAGTAGTTTTCTAAGGCTTGGAAAGTTGTATTATTATCGTCGGTAGCGGTAATGAAATTTTGCAGGACCTGGTTGAGTGACTCCCCAAAAGCGGGTTGTTTGATCTCGTGAACATCAGCTACTGTCAGCTTACCCTCGGTGATGGTCCCAGTTTTATCCAAACACAGGACATCCGTCCGTGAAAGTGCAGCTAGGGCGTACCCATCGTGAACCAGCACGTGATTCAATGACAGCCACAGGGCACCCGCGATGAAGGACACTCCCAGCAGCAGTTGCACGCCAATCGGCAGAATGCCTAACAACGCGGTTGCTGTATTCAAAATGATTTGGTGCACCGCGGTGCCGCGTAATAAATACGACTGCGCAAAGAGGGCAGCCCCCAATGGCAGCATAATGACGCTGGCAATGTGGTTGAACGTCTGCATGGATTTTAAAATCGGCGACGTTTGACGTTGACTTGTCCGGGCTTGTAACGTGAGCTGCATGGCAAAGTTGTCCTTGCCAATACGGTTGATGCGCGCGTAAGCCTTTCCGCTGACAACAAAACTGCCAGAAAGGAGCTGGGCACCATTCTCCTTTGTGATCGAATCGACTTCACCAGTCAGCAGCGCTTCGTTAGCAAACAGTTGACCTGAGATCACGATGGCATCCGCGCTGATCTGATCGCCCGCCGTCAGTTCAATGACGTCGTTTAGCACTAGTTCGGCTGGATTCAGTTTAATTGTTTGGCCGTCACGCCGGGTCAGGACCTGATTACCGGCTAGAATGGCGAGCTGATTAGTTACACGCTGGGCACGCCACTCCTGGACGATACCGCTGATGATGTTGAAACTCACCACAACGAGGTACAACAGGTTAATGTAGGAACCGGTAAGGGCGACCAGCACCCCAATACCGAACTGAAAAAAGTTTAACCAAGTAAATAAGTTTCGCCGGATAATTTTACCAAGGTTGGTCTGCCCATTTTCAGTAATTTGATTGCCTAGGCCTTTACGCTGTTGTGCAGCGGCTTCAGCGCTGGTGAGTCCCACCGGCTCCTGTTGTCTTTCAGCAATTTTTACCAATTTATTGTAATGCCTCTTCTCCTTAGGTAAAACGGTATCGCTACTGGAATTTAACGATTTTACGTGCGATACGATACCCAAACTTAGTCACCCAACCGCCAAATTTAGTTGGCAGATAAGTAAACCCGCAGACCCGATGGAACCGCAGGCGGTGATACAAGTGCGGTGAAGTTTTCTTGACGTGCTGCCAAAGATCGGTACGTTTTTTTAGTGCATCATCGGTACCAATCATTAACAGCAGAACTGACGAAATTGACATGACAGAGGATAGGTTACGCTCCATACAAGCGGTCAATTTCGGGCTATTCAACGCATAAATGTCCGTCACATCAATCATTAATTTGGTTACTAATAATTGCTGGTCAATGCGGTTCATCATGTTTTGCGTTGTGATCGACTGATCGTCACGGCCAATAAAGTAGTGGTACAGATCAACATCTAAGTAACAGATTTTTTTTGCAAGCGGAAGCGGTTGATAAGCAAATAGATTATCAACGTAGAACGTGTGCAGGGGTAATGTGACCTTACTTTCACGCAACACGCTGGTTTTAAAAATCTGCGCGTGCATGATCAGGTACTGGGTCAAGTCAAAATTACCGACTTCGTCCCAGCTTTCGATTTTGTCGTTATGGAATGCTTTACGATAATTAACGACGTACGGCGGTTCACCGGTTTTTTCGTACACGTAGTTACAAACAATCAAATCAACGTTGTCACCATCGGCTTGCCACTGATCAATACGCTGTAAAACCGTTTTGAGCGCGTCGGCTCCCAACTGGTCGTCTGAATCAACGACTTTAAAATATTTACCAGTCGCATGACGCAGGCCAGTGCCAACAGCACCGCCGTGGCCTAAGTTTTCTTGATTGATCACTTTAACGATCGTGGGATATTTTGCTGCATAGGCATTCGCAATTTTCTCTGTTTCATCCGTTGACCCATCGTTGACGACAAGAATCTCGACTTTTTCACCGCCGACTAACAGGCTATCCAAACAACGGCCCAGGTAATCTGCAGAATTGTAGCTAGGTACTGTAATAGTCAGACTCTTCACTTAAGCTTCCACCTTTTTAATAAATTGGGCACACTAGTCCCTACTGATTTTGACCCTAGCGTGCTAATTTTATTTTCGTATTATAGTATATTATAAATTAATTATTACACCCTAGTGTAATGAGAACAAGTTCTATTACTTTACTTTTACTTAATAATTAATTTATTTTTCAGTGTGTGTTTGAACTGAAGGGAGGCAGTTCTATTCATTGAACGACCTTCCTGGTAAAACTAATTTGCTTAAAATTGTGCGTTGCACCTTGTTTTTTGTGCACAATAAATTTTACCGTCAGACTTAATTGTACTATGTTTAGCCACGTTTGTCGCCCAGAGGGGGATAAATTGAGCAAGATACGCAACGCTTTTTAAATACTGTTGCAGCCGACAGAATTTTGGGTCAATTTACGACGCTGTGTCAATTACGCTATCTTGCGCAACCGAGGCTTGTCGGCTAACCTTTAGCAAGGTAAAAGTGAGCAGTGAAAACATGATTGCAACTGCGGTGACCAATAACATTGACTAAAAATGACTATTCATCTTCATGCAGCTCATCCAAAGCCTCATGCTGCTTCGTGTCAATAATATGTGTGTACAACCCCGTAGCAGTTGTTGAACTTTGCCCCAGTTGGGTAGCCACTAAATGTTCATTCTTAGTGGCCAGATAAAGTTTTGACGCCAACGTATGCCGCAGCTTATGCGGGGTGATTCTAACATGGTTAAAGGCGTACGAATACTTAGATACCAGCAGTTCGACCGTCGCGGTTGTAATTCGGCGCGGTGCTTCTTTCCCCTTCGTCAGGAATAGCGCAGTGGTGCTGGATGTTGTTTGGTAGCGTTCGGTTCTGATTTCTAAATAAGGGGTCACATAGGGTAATACCCAACTTGCAACCGGCACCGTATCCCACTTGCCTCCCTTACGTCGCACGGAGACCGTGGCTTGTTTGACACTGAGATCCTTTAAATTTGCGTTTGCCAGTTCTGAAACGCGAATCCCGGTCCCCAGCATCAGTGCGTTGATGGCGACGTCGCGCTCTCGGTCACGTTGGAAATAGCGCAGCTTTCTGTCATCGTCCTTAATGGTGTCAGCGTAATCATCCTGGATAAAATTCAGGTAATCCATGTCAGTCTTGCCCAACATCAACTGGCTTTTAATGCTGTTAGCGCGGGCAGCATACGTCTCACTGTCACGCACTAACGAAATCTTTTTCATCACGTTGCGGTAAAAGTAGGGTTCGCCATCCTGATTTTCAGTTTCTTCAGTCAGAAAACGAAAGAGGGCGGATAACGCATTTAATGAGCGATTGACGGTGCGGTGTGAGATCGCGCCTTGAGGATTTTTGGCAGTTTGTTTGCCACGGTTGAGCAGGTAAGACTTATAGAGCTCCATGTCCTGTTTTTTCATGTGCTCCAGGTCGGATAGGGAAACTTGGGCGGGAGATTGCGCGCTGGAAACGCCAGTATCGACCAACCACTCGAAAAAGCGGTGAAATTCATTTAAATATTGATAGAGCGTCGCAGCCGAAAGAGGGACAGTTGACTTAGTCAAATAGTAGTCACGGATAAAGTCCGGCATTTGGGCGACGAGCTCTTCATTGTGTTTTACGTAGTCAGCTTGACGCATGAGAAAACCACCTTGGTCATTATAGTTTGAAACTGTAGATGAAAAGCGAGACTGATCATAAGAGGTGAAAAGATATAGTTAAACTTAATAAAATATCAGTTTTATTAAGTTTAGTATAACACGAAAGCTGAGTCGAATCAGCTAGTTTTCTGAATAACTGGATCCTTGGATTATGAATTTGCTTGATATCGGAATTAAATGTCTTGTAATGGCTGATATGGCGGTGTTTTAATCATTTTGTAGTGCAAATGCTTCTGGATTTTTGGACTAAATATTGGGATTAACTTTAAAACAAGCACAAATTTATGCAACTAACATGGTTAAGACTCGGAATCAATCATAGATCATGAATGCAATTTCAAACGCATAGCAAATTCTGTTCATCAGTACTCGTCATCAAGTCTAGTCAGTAGCAAATCAGACATTATTTCTTAGTTTACACCACATGTTGGGCTTTCCACGAACGACAAACGCTGTTATATCAACGTTTAGCAGATAGCCATTTACTCAGACGCATTCTGACGCTCAGTTCAGTTATAAGACGGATAACTGACCACGAATCTTTCTTAGAACGCGCCGTTATTTTCGAGCTGAACGTTGGTTGGTCATGTCATTATGAATGAACTATCATGCAACGTATCAATTTGAGTAACGATTTTTAGATTAGCAATGTTTTAACACGCCGAATTGGCAATTCAGCCAGTAAATTAATCTGAGTAGCTTTTGCAAATGAGTTTATCTTAAAATCACCAAGGCAAACTCAAGATAAAGGACTGAATGCAGATTGGTAACGTCAATCGAAAACATCACGCATCACTAGCAAACGTTCACGGTTAACTGTAAAGGAGTTGCTAGTTAAATGACGATGACGTTATTTGACGCCAACATAAACATAAACTTTTTTGGAGACAAAGATAAACAGGGAAGACGCTATAATCAGGCTTCCCCCAGAAATTTATCTCTACTTTACATAATATATATTATTCAAAGTAGTGCTTTGAATAATATGGTTCGTCATATTGAGCGCCTTTGATTATGAACTTTTGTATTTTAATCAATGATCAATTATCCCCAATTACCGCTTAAATTACCGCTTATTTTTGCACGTTTCACTTACGCATTAGTCGCCAAACAAAAAAGTCCAAGCCAGCGCTCAGACTTCACTTTAAGAATGATTGGATCGTTACTCATTTGAATTGCTAGTATCCGAGTGCATCTTTTGGAACTTGTTGTTGGCAAAAATGCTCCAGCCAGCACCGATGATCCCGACAATACCTACGATGACCATCAAGACAATGCCAATCACGCTGAATTTTTGAACCGCCATGTACATCCATGACAACATCATAAAAATCGCCAAAATGTTTACCAGCGTCAACACAATCTTTTCAGTCGAATTGTTTTTTGATAAGTAAATACAGATACCATACACGCCCAAATAGCTGAGAATGTTAATTCCAATCATGTACGTGATATGCTGCTGAAACGCTGCTGATAACACAGTCGCAATGCACAAGCACGCCGCTGTGATCCAAGAGGAAATTACTGCTTGTTTTCGCACAAAAACCAGCTCCTTAGTCCTTTATTCAATCTCTATTTTCCGTTAATTCTAGCGATTTTGCAAACGTTTTTCCACTAAACTGCTTCGGATAAGGCTTAGAAACGGTGGTGTGCGTACCTTTGTGCATGATGAAACAAATTAAAAAAGAGATTGTTTTCCGCGCAATCTCTCTAACAGCTTAATGTCGCTTAAGCTAAAATTCTTGTATTGTTTGTATTGTATTGAAAACGTTGGTGCTTTTTTGAGTAAACTTAATAAAACTAACCCTGCCAGTTACGTTTGATAAACGCGGTCCGGCCACCCATTTCCTCAATTTGATAGCGGAATGGATTCTTTTTATAAAAGTCTTGGTGATAATCCTCTGCTGGGTAAAACGGCTTTGCATCTTCAATCTCCGTCACGATTGGTGCATCAAACCGGCCGGAGTTAGCCAAAGCCTCGCGAGAAGCGGTGGCAATTCGACGTTGATCATCGTTTTTTACGAAAATCACTGGTCGATACGAGTCGCCTCGGTCTTGAAATTGGCCCATTGCATCAGTTGGATCCGTTTGACGCCAGTAGATTTCAACGAGTTGGTCGTATGAAATGACGTTAGGATCAAACGTGATCTCAACGGCTTCAGTATGGCCAGTTGTGTGGCTCGCAACCTGCTCATATGTCGGATTGGGTACGTGACCACTAGTGTAGCCTGAAATCACTTTTTCGATTCCCGGCTGTTCGTCAAATGGTTGGACCATGCACCAGAAACACCCGCCAGCAAAAATTGCCGTTTCGCTCATCGTCATTCCCCCTTATCAAATAAGGTCTTGTACTGACTGTACCCGGCAGCGTCCAATTCTTCAACGGGAATAAATTTCAACGCCGCTGAATTGATGCAGTAGCGCAAACCTCCCGCCTCCTGCGGACCATCCTCAAACACGTGTCCTAAATGGGATGCTGCCTCTTGAGAACGAACTTCATTTCTGATCATGCCATGGGAAGTATCGAGATTGCTATCGAGCGCCTTTGCATCAATGGGATGCGTGAAAGATGGCCAGCCACAGCCGGCATCATACTTATTGGTTGAACTAAATAACGGCTGACCACTGACAATATCAACGTAAATGCCTGCTTGATAAAAATCATCGTATTGTCCGCTAAATGGCCGTTCCGTCGCAGCGTGCTGCGTCACCTCATAGGCCTCCTGGGATAATCGTTGTTTTAACTCATCTTGTGATTCTGCCATCTGATCACTCCTCACTAGTTATTCTGCCTAATGCTGTTGCATTTCCAAAACGCACTATACAGACAAACATTTTTAGGTTGTGTACAACCTAATTGAGTATAGCACGATTCCGCCAGCAAACAAGCAATCTGCCTAACGATAGTGTCGCAAACCGGTTAAGGACTGAAACAGAAAGCGGCCTATTTTATAAAATCCAGGCTCGGACTGTGTAAAATAGGTCGCTTCTATGCAAGTCTTTGGTTTGTGAAACGCGGGTCCTTCAACTGCCTAAGAAAGCGTGTCTCTGAATACAACGGCGTGAATAATCATAGGAAAGCGCGTGTAACAAACCGTGTTTTCCCCACGCGCCATCCTCAAACTTTATCAATGTATTTGCTGGTTTGCTGAATAATCCGTGCCACCTGTTCGGCCGTTGCCACTAAATTGGCGGGTCCATTTTTGATGGCATCGGACAACGACGAGACCCCCTGTTCAATCGCAAAAATCGCATCAATTCCGAGGTTAAACAAAACGTCACTGCCCTTGCCAACGTTACCGGTCAAAACGATAACCGGCGCGTACGGCGCAACCGCTTTAGTTGCCGTGGCGACGCCAAACGGTGTCTTGCCAAACTGGGTCTGAAAGTCGACCTGTCCCTCACCAGTAAACACCAGATCAGCCTTTTCAGCACGTTCCCTCAGGTGTGTGTACTTTATCATAATCGCAATACCAGGTTGCAGATCAGCACCAGTAAACGCCATTAATCCAGCACCGAGACCACCCGCGGCACCCGCTCCGGGTCGTTGATCAACATCAAGCCCCAGCGCCGAGTAGATTTTCGTCGCAAAATGTCGCAAATTGGCATCCAATGTACTTACCATGGCAGGCGTCGCACCCTTTTGCGGGCCAAAAACGGCTGCTGTCCCATTGGCGCCGGTTAGCGGATTCGTCACATCGGACGCGACAACCACAGAAACGGTCGCTAAACGCTGGTCGATCCCTGAAATGTCAATCTGGGCCAGGCGTCCCAGATCACCGCCACCCGGGTGAAGCTGCCGACCTGAAGCGTCCAGGAGCCGAACACCGAGTGCTTGTGCCATCCCAGCACCACCGTCAACGGTTGCACTGCCGCCGATGCCCAAAATAATGTGTTTAACATGGTTATCCAGTGCGGCCAGTATCAGCTCACCCGTACCGAAAGTAGTGGCAAGCAGTGGGTTTAGTTCTTCCTTTGAAACGGTTTCCAAACCACTGGCAGCAGCCATTTCGATGACGGCCGTTTGGCGATCACCCAAGAGTCCAAAGGTGGCGTTTACTGGATTACCGAGGGGGCCCGTGACCTGCTTTGTCACCAGTTGTCCGCGCGTGGCATCAACAAGCGCTTGAACAGTGCCTTCACCGCCGTCTGCCATTGGAATCTTCTCGTAATCAGCATCGGGAAAGATTCGTTTCACTCCTAATTCAATCGCATCTGCGGCTTGTTTTGCTGTCATCCCGCCCTTAAATGAATCGGGTGCAATTACGATTTTCACGGGTTTTCCCTCCTAAAATAAAAACAGCATCACCGGCATGGCAATGCTGTTTCCTGGAATCATTTATTAGCCTTCAAAGGCACCTTGTAATGGTGGTACAACCTGCTTCTTACGTGACACAACGCCAGGTAAGTTGGCACGGTCGTCCTTCAACGTTGTGTTAAAGGCCTTTTCAACAACATCCTTTGGTTCGCCGTAAACGAATAATTCGGAGTTGCTGTCCAGAACATTAGTTGCCAAAACTAAGAAGAGGTCGTAGCCTTCCTTTGCAGCTTCGTCAGCCATGGCCTTCTTCAAGCCATCTTCACGCGCCAAAACATCGTTCAGATCAACGGTGTTGATCTGGTCGATACGAATGTTCTTGCCGCCCATGGTAAATGACTTAGCGTCAGCAGCAACTAATTCAGCATCGCTCTTAGCAGCTAAGTTCGTCCCAGCTTTCAACATTTCGATACCGTATTTTTCGTAGTCGACGTCGGCAATTTCAGCCAGTGCCTTAACTGCAGCGCGGTCTTTGTCAGTAGTGGTTGGTGACTTCAACAGCAACGTATCTGAAATGATGGCGGAAAGCATCAACCCGGCTAATTGAGCGGGAATCTCCACTTTGTTTTCGTCAAACAATTCAGTGATAATGGTGCTGACACAGCCAACGGGTTCTGCCCGGTAGTATAGCGGTGCAGCGGTGTTAAACCCGTTGATCCGGTGATGATCAACGACATGAGTTACCGTCACGTCAGCGATGTCGCTCACGCTTTGTTGCGGCTCGTTGTGGTCAACCAACATAACAGAATCAACTTCATTAGCGGCGGTCTTAATGATCCGTGGGGTTGGTTCGTTAAAGTAGTTCAAGACAAAGTTTGTTTCCATGTTAGGTTCGCCCAAGGCAACGGCCTCAACGTCTTTTCCTAACTTAGATTGTAAGTATGCATATGCTTTTGCAGCCACGATGGCGTCCGTATCAGGACTTTGGTGACCAAAGACAAGTTCTTTTGCCATTTGTATATCTCTCCTCAGCTTGAAAAACAGATTTTTAGTGTTGTTTTCAACAGTCCTGCACAACGACCGGCGTTGTGAATACCGGACTGTCTATGTAATCCACGCAGAGTCAATTATACCAAAAAAATGGCACCGTAACCATCTTCAGCGTGGATTGCCGGTTAATTTTTCAAAGTATCACGTCGCAATTGGTATGACTAAAGCGTCGGAAAACGGCTGAGTCAACAATCCTTATCATCAATAGACAGTGCCATGCTGATTACTTCACTGATTCCGGTTTACCCAGTCTATGCGTGCAACAAACGACCACTTCTGGTCATATCCGTATAAAGAGGCTTCACCTAAAGACCCAAATTCGTGGGTTTTAGGTGAAGCCTTTTTTATATTCCAGGCGCAAAAGTATTTTGTTCTACGCGCTTTCAGAAACTATTCTTTATTTTCAGCTTGGATTTCCTGTAGCCGTGATAGGTAATCCTTGGTCTTCAAATATTGATCGAACTGAGCCAAGAAATGGCCGATACGTGGAATCTTATCCTTTCCGCTCCGGAAGACAAACGCCAATTCAAAGCGGATGTTTGGTTCGAAGCGCGCAGTCCAAGTGTTTGGAAAATCACCTTGGCCAACGTAGAAAGAGTTAGGCAATGCCGTGTAGGCACCAGTCTGCTTCGAGAACCGCAGTAACTGCAGTGGTGTGGTGAATTGTGCCACACTCGTTGGCATGTCGACCATCGCGTTCTTGAAGGATTCACGCATCATGTGGTTTAAGTAATAGTTGTTTGGATACGTTGCCCATGGCTTATTTGGTAAGTCGGCAAACTTGATTCGCTTCTTCTTGCTTAAACTTTCGTCATGGTGAATGAACAACAGGTCATCGCTGATGATCCGCTTAGATTCGTATGGTTTCCAATTCTTGATGGATTCATCAGGCAGGTACATGATGGCAAGGTCGATCTGGTTGTTTTCTAAACGATCCCAGATTTCTTTTCTTGTCAGCATGTGGAAGCTGATCTTCACATCAGGATTTTCCCGGTAAGACTGAATGGCAAAGTCTTCAAAGACACTGTCTTCCACGGAGGCTAAGATACCAATTTTGATATCCCCCTGAGTGGCACTGGTAGATTGTTGAATCTCATCAGCAGCGTCGTTTAAGATGTCATAAATCTTATGGGTGGCGTCCAACATTGTGTAACCAGCATCGGTCAACCGGAGCTTCTTACCTACTGAGTAGAATAAGCGGGCACCGACTGTCCGTTCCAATTTTTTGATCTGTTGGGTCAAGGCAGGCTGAGTGATTCCTAAGATCTGCGCAGCTTGCGTGTAGTTCATGGTTTCTGATAATTGCAAAAAGTACGTCAAGGTCTTCGAACTGAAGATGCTTTCTTGCTTGCTTTTCATATTAGGGAAAGCCTCCTAAGGTATTTGTTATAGCTATAATAACCATACTTTGCAAAATGTGCAATTAATGTAATCTAAAAATAACCAATACCTAATAAAAATTAAGATAATGTTAAGGAAGTCGGCTTAATCCTTAAGATTTCCGGTGTGCCTTCCTTTTCAATATCAACTACGAAGGACCCGTTTGAATAGCGTGTACTCAACGGATGTTCAGCCGGCAGGATATCATGCATGCGTCGATGATCCGTAATGACCTCGATTGCTTGGTCATCCTGCAGCTTTAAGAAATCAACAATCTCGTGCGGATTATTCTTCAGTGCGTGTAAGACCATGACGCCCTTTCGTGCCCGGCTTGTCACAGGCAGTTCGCTGGCCTTCATCTTCTTGAAGGCTCCGCGTTGGGTAATCAGACTCACCACGTCATCATCAGTGATCAGCTGCATGTCGGTCACGCAGTCGTCATCGCCCAAGTTCATGGACTTGACGCCAGTGGTTCGGGCACCATTGACTGGAATTTCAGCAATGTCAAACCGCAGTGCAAGGCCGAGTTTTGACATCAATAAGACCGTTGTTTGTTCCGGTTTTGCCATAAACGTCACGTTGACAACGTGGGCATCATCGGCCTTGAGTTTTTCATAAACCATAGCCCGGCTCTTATAGGTCCGACTCGGTTGCAGTGCTGACAATTCGGTGCGCTTAATGTACCCTTCGTCGGTGGCAATCAAGAATTCACCAGGTGTCTTCAAATCAGAAAACGCGTAGGTGGCAATGATCTGCTCGTCATCGGCTAAACCGATCGTTTGCGAAATGTGTTCGCCGGTGTCTTTCCAGCGCGCATCGCTGATCTCGTAAACCGGTCGGTAGATCAAGTTCCCCTTGTTGGTGAACATGTACAGGTGATCCAGCGTACTGAGCTTATCCATAAAGATCGGGTAGTCGTCTTCCTTCAACCCGTTATCTTCAGGGTCAGAGGCGCTGTAAGACCGCACCCCAGACCGCTTCAAATAGCCGTCACGACTGACCATGACCACCACGTCTTCGTCTGAAACAACGACTTCGGTCGAAATCTTCAGCGGTGTGATTTCGTCTTGAATTTCGGTCCGACGGCCATTGCGGTAAGTCTTGTTGATACTGCGCAGTTCACCGCGGAGTACCTTGTTCAATTCCTTCGGGTCATCAAGGATCTTGTGGTACTCCTTGATACTGTCCGCAAGTTCTGCAGCTTCCTTTTCAAGTGCGGTCACATCGGTGTTGGTCAACCGGTACAGTTGCAAGGCCACAATGGCGTCAGCTTGTTCTTCCGAAAAATCATACGCTTTAACTAAGTTATCACGCGCGTCTTTTCGGTTCTTGCTGGCCCGGATGGTCTTGATGACTTGGTCAAGGATCGATAGCGCCTTGATCAAGCCTTCAACGATGTGCTGTCGCTTTTGAGCTTTATCTAATTCAAACTTCGTCCGGCGGGTGATGACATCTTGTTGGTGTTCTAAATAAGCAACAAGGATCGTCTTCAGGCCGACGTGTTCTGGCCGCCGGTGATTAATGGCGACCATGTTGAAGTTATAGGTCACCTGCAGGTCAGTATTCTTAAACAGGTAGTTCAAGATACCTTGCGCATCGGCTTCCCGTTTGAGCTCAATGGCAATCGATAAGCCTTCCCGGTCGGATTCGTCCCGAACTTCGGAAATGCCGTCCACTTTTTTAAGCATGCGGAGTTCATCGATTCGCTTGACCAGAACAGCTTTGTTGACTTCATACGGAATTTCACTAACACGGATGAGCTGTTTGTTGCCACGGATGTCTTCAATAGCCGTCCGCGAACGGACAACGATACGCCCGCGCCCCGTTTGATACGCCTTCTTGATACCGTCTAATCCTTGAATGATCCCACCGGTAGGAAAATCAGGACCCTTCACAAACTGCATGAGGCGGTCCAGATCAGCCTTGGGATGGTCCATTAGGTAGATCAATGCATCAATGACTTCACCCAAGTTGTGCGGCGGAATATCCGTCGCATAACCGGCTGAGATCCCGGTTGCACCGTTGACCAGCAAATTAGGAAACTTTGCAGGCAGGACGGTTGGTTCATACTCGGTATCATCAAAGTTGAGCACCATATCAACGGTGTCTTTATCGATGTCCCGCAGCATTTCACCAGCGATTTTACTCAACCGGGCTTCCGTATACCGCATGGCGGCAGGCGGATCACCGTCCATTGACCCGTTGTTCCCGTGCATTTCAATCAGCGGTTCCCGGACTTTCCAGTCCTGACTCATACGGTTTAAGGCTTCGTAAATTGAGCTGTCACCGTGGGGGTGAAAGTTACCCATGACGTTCCCAACGGATTTAGCGGACTTGCGAAACGGTTTATCGTACGTGTTGCCGTCCTTATTCATCGCGAAAAGGATCCGGCGTTGCACGGGTTTGAGCCCGTCACGAATATCAGGCAGCGCCCGTTCCTGGATGATTGATTTTGAATAACGACCAAAACGATCGCTCATGACTTCTTCCAAAGTCAGTTCTTGAATATGATCAGCCACCATCTTATCCCCTTTCGTGATCAGTCGGCATTCGTCGGCTCAGTGTGTGCCGAATTTGCCACGTTATTATCTAAAATACTGCCGTCCTCTTCAAGGGTAAAGGCCACGTTTTCTTCGATCCATTTCCGGCGCGGTTCAACCTTATCACCCATCAGGGTCGTGACCCGACGTTCTGCCAGAGCAGCATCGTCGATTCGTACCCGAACCAGCGTCCGGGCTTCAGGATCCATGGTCGTGGCCCAGAGTTGTTCCGCGTCCATTTCACCAAGCCCCTTGAAACGTTGCAGTTTGTAGTTTTTGCCAAGTGTCTTTGTTTTCTTTGCCAGTTCCTCGTCGGTCCAAGCATAACTGATGCTGGTCTTCTTACCGCTGCCCGCCTGAATCATGTACAACGGCGGCAACGCGATGTAGACACGGCCGGCATCGATCATCGGCCGCATATACTTGTAAAAGAACGTCAGCAGGAGTGTCTGGATGTGGGCACCATCATCATCGGCATCGGTCATGATAATGATCTTGTCATAGTTGGCATCCTCGATATTAAATTCAGAACCGACACCGGCACCAATCGTATAGATCATGGTGTTCAGCTCTTCATTTTTCATGACGTCTTCCAGCTTGGCTTTTTCAGTGTTCAGCACCTTCCCACGCAACGGCAGGATGGCTTGGAACTTCCGGTTACGGCCCTGCTTAGCAGATCCGCCGGCGGAATCACCTTCGACTAAGAACAGTTCGTTTTTATCAGCGTTCTTCGATTGAGCGGGGGTCAGTTTCCCTGACAGCAGTCGTTCCTTGCGCTTATGTTTCTTACCGTTTCGACTTTCATCCCGCGCTTTTCGGGCGGCTTCACGCGCCGTCCGGGCCCGCAAGGATTTGTGAATCAGCATTTGTGCAAACTCACCGTTTTCCATGAGGTAGTAGCCGAGCTGTTCACTCAGCACACTGTCCACGATGGTCCGGGCTTCCGGGGTCCCCAGCTTTTCCTTGGTTTGCCCCTCGAACTGCAAAATCTCTTCCGGTACCCGCAATGAAATGACGGCGGATAAGCCTTCACGCACGTCGGAACCTTCCAGATTCTTGTCCTTTTCCTTCAACAGACCTACTTTTTTGGCGTACTCATTAAACGCCTTGGTCCAGGCACTACGCATCCCGGCTTCGTGAGTCCCACCATCTTTGGTTCGAACGTTGTTGACGAAGGAAAGCAGGTTTTCGGTGTAGCCGTCGTTGTACTGTGCAGCAACTTCAACTTCTACCCCCTCCTTTTTGCCGTCAAAATACATGACGTCGCCAAGGGTCTCCTTATCTTCGTTCAGATAGCTCACAAATTCTTTGATACCATCTTCAAAGTGAAAAACATCTTCTTGTTCTTGCCCCTGGCGCTTATCGGTCAGGATAATTTTGACACCTTTCAGCAGGAACGCAGATTCCCGCAGCCGTTCAGCCAACGTGTTGTAGTTGTAAACGGTCGTCGTGAAAACACTTGAATCGGGCTTGAAATGCAGGCGTGTCCCGGTTGGCTTGCGGGTGTTGCCTTTTTTGACCAAAGTGGTGACCGGATGGCCGCCATCCTTGAATTTTTGTTCATACATCACACCATCCCGGACAATGTTGACCGTCAGTTCAGAGGACAGGGCGTTGACAACACTAGCGCCGACACCGTGAAGCCCGCCAGAGGTCTTATAACCCCCCTGACCGAACTTCCCACCGGCATGCAGGACCGTCAAAATAACTTCTGGTGTTGGTTTGCCCGAGGCATGCATCCCCACGGGCATCCCACGGCCATGATCCTGCACGGTGATACTGTTGTCGGCTTCGATAACGACATCAATTTCGTCACCGTAACCGGCAAGTGCTTCGTCCACCGCGTTATCTACAATTTCATATACCAAATGGTGCAGCCCGCGGCCGTCTGTTGACCCGATATACATCCCTGGTCGTTTTCGAACGGCTTCCAGGCCTTCCAAGACCTGAATGGATGAATCATCGTAAGTTGGCTTCTTGTTCGCCACTAAAAAGACTCCTTTCAATCAGCCTACTCGCTGATGAGACACAATTTTTAATGTGAATTGTTTATAATTCTCGTTAACTGGGTTAAAACATGCTAAAATATTAGCCAGTGATTTGTAACGAATCCGTATTGGAGGAAATCAATTTGAAACTCGTTTTACTACTCATCCTGGCTTACCTGCTGGGCGCGATTCCAAACGGGGTTTGGATCGGTAAGATCTTTTTTCATACCGACATTCGCAAAGCGGGGTCAGGCAATATCGGCACCACCAACACCTATCGGGTGCTCGGACCGATTGCCGGCACAACTGTTATGGTGCTCGACATCGCCAAGGGAACGGTTGCCACACTTTTGCCCACGTGGTTTCATATTACCACGGTTAGCCCGCTTCTATTTGGATTAATGGCCATTCTTGGGCATACCTTTTCTGTTTTCGACGGGTTCAAAGGTGGCAAGGCTGTCGCAACCAGTGCCGGCATGTTACTCGCTTACAATCCCGTCTTCTTTCTCATTGCTTGCCTGTTATTCATCAGCTTTATCTATTTAACCAGTATGGTGAGCCTCGCGTCAATGATTTCTTTTTCTATCATCACAATTTTAAGCATTCTATTCCACGATGTGTACCTGTCGATCATTGCAATTGCGCTGACGATTTTTGTGTTTTACAGGCATCGCACCAATATTAAGCGGATCCGTGAGGGCACGGAAAACATGGTGCCCTTTGGGTTAGGCTTTAAACGACGGAACCGCAACGCTTCAAAATAGAGCCTCTAGTCATTAATCTACGCAGTCAAAGATACTTGGGATTTTTTTCTCGGGTATCTTTTTTTGTCTACAAAATACTATTATACCCGATATTTTGACAAATAGAACGTACGTTTGATTAAATAATGATGACAGTTGTGCCCGCCAGCACTAATCCAGATCACTAAAAAACGACTGACAGCTGTCCCATCAATCGTTCATCGTTACTATTAAAAGAATCTGATTTGATAGTCTGCGCTAAATTCGGCGTTCGGCTGGATGGTTTGAATACCCATTTTCTGACGGAAATCGCCAGTGGTGTTCACGCTGTCGGCGATGCCCCACCAAGGTTCGATAGCGACAAATGGCGCGCGCTTCGGATACGGTGACCAAATGCCCACGTATGGGGCATTTTCAACGGTCAAAGCCACCCCGTGGTCACTAACTGTACTGCTCAACATGATGGTCGTTTCAACGTGATTCAGATCAAGAATCAGTGCGTCCTGGTTGAACAGATCATGGTCCAACTGCAACGGGGTCGTCAAATTGAGCGTTTTTTCATGGTCCGCATCGTTATAGGGTCCGACCAGCGGAATTTGCGCGTAGGAACGACGCGGCGCAACGGTCACGGCATAATCCTCAAAACCGCCTTCATATGGATTCAGCGGGACGTTGAACCCGGGGTGGCCGCCAATTGAAAATGGCATTGTCTTGTCATCGAGGTTCAAAACGTGATAGCTGACATCTAACGTGTGATCCGTCAGCGTAAACGTGACCTGCAGGTCGAACTCAAATGGGAACTGGGCCTTCATGTCATCGTCGGCCAGTAACTGAAAAACGGCCTTGCTGTCGTCATGGTCCAGCACTTTAAAGGTGTAGTCCCGGGCGAAGCCGTGCTGTGTCATATGGAAAGTTTCACCGTCAAGCGTGTACTGGTTGTCCTGCAAGCGGCCAACGATTGGAAACAGGATCGGCGCGTGGTGTGTCCAAAACATGGGATCCGCCTGCCAAATATATTCAATTTTTTCGGTGGCGTCGTTCACACTAGTCAACTCGGCACCCTTTTCGTTAATTTTTACGGTTAAATCATTGCTGTGTAAGCTAATCATGGAAAGTCCTCCCGACAACGGAATCAAGAATTTACAATTAGTATAGACCTTTCAGAATTCATTGTCATTTTAAAATTTGCTAACAAACGCGTCTTGTCCTAACAGAAAAATCAACATGTTTTTATTTTAACATAAAAACGAGCTGAAAACCGGCATCAAATTTGCGCTAACTTGTTAAACGATGGTGCTGAAAAACCCGTGATAATGCCACTTTTCTCGTACGACGTCAGCTAGAGTAAATCATTGCACTCCCTTCACAAGCCGACTAAAATGAAGGTGGTCGTGAAAGACCGCACATCGATTAACAAGCATCGGGTGCGGCCAATCAGATACGCTTTAAAAGAACAAATTAAATGGGGCGATTATAATGACAATCGAAGCAACAACAATTCCTAATTTACCTAGTGAAATGAAAGCCTGGGAAGTGACAACACCCGGGCCCATCGATGGTGATCGAGCACCGCTGGCATTCGTCACCAAGCCGGTACCAACGCCTGAACGTGGCGAAGTCATGGTTAAAGTACTAGCCTGCGGCGTCTGTCACACGGACCTGCACGTCACTGAGGGCGACCTCGCCGTGCACCACGAGCACGTGACACCTGGGCATGAAATTGTCGGTGAAGTGGTCGCTACCGGCCCTGAAGCCGGCCGGTTCAAACTTGGGGACCGAATCGGTATCCCATGGTTGCGCTGGACATGCGGCGTCTGTCAGTTCTGCCGTTCAGGTCGTGAAAATCTCTGCCCGAACTCACTGTACACCGGCTGGGACCACGATGGCGGGTATGCCGAGTATGTCACCGCGCCGGAGGGCTTTGCGTACCGAATCCCGGAACGGTTTGACAACATCACCGCTGCCCCGCTGCTGTGCGCGGGAATCATTGGCTACCGGGCCTTTCGTCGCGCCAACATTCCTGCTGGCGGCCGTTTAGGCTTGTATGGGTTTGGCGGTTCCGCCCACATCACCGCCCAGATTGCGATGGATCAAGGCATGGAAGTCCATGTCCTGACCCGTGGTGCCGACGCACGAAAATTTGCGCTGGAACTGGGCGCCAAATCCGCTCAGGGTGCCTATGACTTACCGCCAGTCAAGCTGGATTCAGCCATCATTTTCGCACCGGTGGGCGACATTGTGCCAAAGGCGCTGGAAGGTCTGGCCCCTGGCGGTACACTTGCATTGGCCGGCATCCATTTGACGGATATTCCAAGTCTGAACTACCAGGCACACATTTTCCACGAAAAGAATCTCACCAGTGTTGAAAGCAATAACCGGCGCGACGGCGAGGAATTCCTGACGCTTGCCGACCGATTGGATATCCACCCAGAAACGACGCCCTATGCGTTTGACAAGGCGGATGAAGCCCTGCGCTACGTTAAAAAAGGCGATATTCGCGGCGCTTGCGTGTTGAAAATTGGTGACTAACTTTAGTTAAGCACAAAAGTAATTGGTGCCTGCAAAAACCAGCCTGGAAGTGATCTGTTCACGTGAGTGTGCTGTGCCCATCCCATAATTTGGCATAGGTAAACCGCGTTGACAGGAAACGTTATCAGTCCGTTGCACCTTGACAAAGCGCGCTGTTAAAGCCTATTCTTATCAATACAATAAACACAAAGAATTAAATATCCTCTTGGTGGCAGCTAACTGCTATCGGGGGGATTTTTTATCTCAATAACGGAGGTGTCCCATGCTTAATATTATTTGGCAACACACCCGCGGCTGGCAACGGGTGTGTCTTTTCGCCGCGCCCCTGATTATGCTGGGGGAAGTGTTCAGTGATCTGCAGCAGCCCACGCTAATGGCTCACATTGTGGATACTGGCCTGAAAAACGGCGGCAACAACCAAGTCATTGTTCAAACCGGCATTTGGATGGTATTCTTTGCCATCCTTGGCATGTTTTGCGGCAGCGGCTGCAACGCCTTTGGCAGTTATGCCTCATTGAAGATGGGTCAAGCGTTACGAAACCACCTCATGGACCTCTCGCTAAAAACGCGAAACGGTCAGGAAATCAGTACCCCAACACTGATCACTCGAATCACAAACGATGTCATCCAGATGCAAAATCTTGTCATGACGCTGACCCGGTCAATGATCAGAGCGCCCTTCTTATTGCTGGGCGGAATCGTGATGGCCGCTATCGTTTCCCCAAAAATTGCCTGGATCCTTTTTATTGTGGTGCCGGTGCTGCTAATTTTCATGGGGGCGATCATCGCGTACAGTGTGCCGCTCTTTACTAAAATGCAACGCGCCATCGACCACATTAATTTAGTGATGCGTGAAAATCTGCTGGGAATCAAAACCGTTAAATCATACGTGCTTGAAAAACAGCAGTACGATAACTTTCAAACAACGAATAATCAAGTCAAACAGGCTAGCGTCAATGCCCAGCAGTCAGTGATCATTTTGTCACCCATCGTCACGGTAGTGTTGAACATAAGTGTCGTCGCTGCGCTGTGGTTCGGCGGCCGGTTGCACACCCAAAATCTGATCTCTGATGGTCAGATTATTGCATTCGTCAACTACATGATTCAAATCACAAACGCCATGATCAATACCATTGATACCGTGTCGAGCCTGTCGCGGGCTCAAACCGCCACTATTCGGATTCGAGAGATTCTGAACCTGCCCCACGACGCACCTCAATCGGAAACCGTGGCCTTACCCGCAGCGAATTCCATTCAATTTGACCACGTTAACTTTGCCTATCTGGGCGCGGAAAATGTGCTCACCGATATTAATTTTAACTTGAAGGACGGGCAAAAACTTGGCATTATCGGCACGACTGGCAGTGGCAAAACGACCCTGGTGGACCTGCTGACCAGACTCTATGATGTGACGGCTGGCAGCATCAAGGTCGGCGGCATCAATATCAACGACCTCACACTGTCTCAACTCCGTCATAAAATCGCCGTGGCCCCGCAAACCAGTACCCTGTTTTCCGGTACGATTGCCAGCAATTTACGATACGGCAGTGAGACTGCGACCACGACTGACTTGAAGCAGGCCGCGCAAACGGCCGCTGCGGATGAATTCATTTCAACGCGTGAGCAGGGGCTTGAAGCCCCGGTGACACAACGGGGGAATAACTTTTCGGGTGGTCAAAAGCAACGGCTGAACATTGCCCGGGCGCTTGTCGCAAAACCAGATATCCTCATTCTGGACGACGTCACAAGCGCGGTCAATCTGGCCACTGACGCGCGAATCCAACGAGCGTTACGACAGGATCGCAAAGGGAAAACAACCGTGACCATTGCCCAGCGAATCTCTTCAATTGTCGACAGTGATCTGATTCTTGTTTTGGATCAGGGTCGACTGGTGGCACAGGGCACCCACGCGCAATTATTGCAATCATCGCCCTTCTACCAAGAAGTCGCGCAGACCCAGTTAGGAGGTGGTCAGCATGCGTAACGCACCTGGCATGAACAATCGTCATGGTCATCACCAGCACTATTCCAAGGAACAGCTGACCGTCAATGATCTAAGTCAGACGTTAAAACAGCTCTGGCATTATCTGGTCAAAAAGCGTATCCAGCTTTTTATGGTCTTTTTATTCACCATTGTGACCACCGTCGTCTCGATTGTCGGGACCCGGTTAAACGGGATCATTATCGACCAATATATCAGTTCCGACCGGCTGCGCATGCTGACGATCATCTGCAGTATTATGGTCGGCATGTACTTATTTTCCAGTATTTTCAACTGGTTGCAAAACCACTTCATGGTGCTCATTTCTCAAGACACCAGCGCCTCAATTCGGCATGATATCTTCAGCAGTATGCAGCGTCTGCCGCTCACTTACTTTGACCACCATCCAAGCGGTGATCTCATGAGCCGGATGACCAACGATGTTGACAACATCAATACCGCCCTCATGCAAACGTTTATTCAGCTCTTCACGGGGATCATTACGGTCATCGGGATGCTGATCGCCATGCTCATCGTCAGTCCGATGCTGACGGTCGTTGTCCTAGTAGCTTCGCTTGGCACCTACGTTTTTTCACGCGCCATTGCTCGCGCCACCCAGTCCTCGTTTATTCACCAGCAAGAAGAGCTTGGTGTTTTAAACAGTGAGATTGAGGAGACGCTGTCCGGTAAAAAAACGATTCAATTATTCGAACGGACGGATCAAATTCTAAGTGATTTTAAAGCGACGAACCAACGCTACGTCGACCACGCTTACCGGGCGCAATTCTTCAGCGGTACCATGGGGCCGTTAAACAACATGGTCAATAATTTAGCCTACGCGGCCATCACCATTATCGGCGCTATCGCCATCATCAAGGGCTACAGCGGCATTACGGTCGGGGTCATCTTCTCCTTTCTGATTTATTTACGGGACTTTAACGGACCGATCCGCAACATGCTGGACCTGATTAATACGCTGCAGCTTTCGATTGCCAGCGCTGAACGGGTCTTTGAAGTGGTCAATGCCACGCCGGAGCCAGACGAAGAACAACTGCCACCAACCGCGTCGATCAAGGGCGAAGTCGTGCTGAAGCACGTTTCTTTCGGCTATGAACCGGGCGTTAATATACTGAAAGACTTGTCGATAACAGCGAAACCCGGTGAAACGGTGGCCATTGTAGGTCCAACGGGTGCCGGTAAAACAACAACGATCAACCTGCTGACGAAGCTTTATCCTTTAAATGCCGGCACCATCACAATTGATGGCATTAACATTGACCAGATCAGACGTCAGGACCTGCGGCGCAACATTGCCATTGTTCAGCAGGAACCCTTCCTGTTTTCAATGACTGTCAAAGAAAACATTCTGCTCGGACGGCCGAACGCAACGGATGCCGATGTCGTCACTGCGGCCAAGGCCGCGAATGCCGATAGTTTTATCCGCCTATTGCCGCAGGGTTATGACACACCGTTGACGGATGGCGCGCAGAATTTATCACAGGGACAGCGTCAGCTTCTCAGCATTGCCAGAGCATTTATTGCGCAAACACCGCTGCTGATTTTAGACGAAGCCACCTCATCCATTGATACGAAAACTGAACTGGACATCCAGGAAGCCACCACGCAGCTCATGCAGGATAAAACCAGTTTTGTTATTGCCCACCGGTTATCAACGATTCAAAATGCGGACCAGATCATTGTGGTCAACCACGGTGAAATCGTTGAACGCGGCACACATGAAAATCTGCTAGCCGCTAATGGTTTCTACGCAGCCCTATATAACAGCCAGTTTAGTAACCTTCAATCTTAACCGTATTTGACCCTCACATGGCCGTTTTAGTATCAGAACAGCTGATGAGCCATGACGGAAACTAAAAGCCGTCACAACCTGAAAATATCGGGTTGTGGCGGCTTTTAAGTTTTGCAAGCAACAACTGATTAAAGAATATAGCGCGAAAGGTCTTTATCCTTAACAATGTTGCCGATCTTGTCGTTCACGTAACTTTCAGTGATGGTAATGTCACCCATCTGCATATCAGGCCCTTCGTACAACAGGTCCTCAAGTAATTTTTCCAGCACCGTGTGCAAACGACGTGCACCGATGTTTTGATTTTCGTGGTTCAACTCTGCTGAGAGTTCAGCAATACGTTGGATAGCTTCCATGGTGAAGGTCACCTTGATGTTATCGGTGCCGATCAGCGCCGTATACTGCTTGATCAGCGAGTTGGTTGGTTCTGTCAAGATTCGGACAAAGTCATCCTTATCCAGGTCGTCCAATTCCACCCGAATCGGGAACCGCCCCTGAAGTTCAGCAATCAGGTCGCTTGGCTTTGATTCGGTAAAGGCCCCGGCTGCGATAAACAGGATGTGGTCGGTACTTAACAGGCCGTACTTCGTCTGGACCTGCGTCCCTTCAACGATTGGTAAAATGTCTCGCTGAACGCCTTCTCGGGAAACTTCACCGCTGTTTTGGTTGTTCTTGGAAGCGATCTTATCAATTTCATCGATGAAGATGATCCCGGTGTTTTCAGCACGTTTGATGGCATCATGATTGATGTCGCCCTCGTTCACGAGTTTTTCTGATTCTTCTTGGATTAGAACTTCGCGGGCTTCTGAAACGGGCATGTTGCGCTTGACTCGACGCTTCGGCATCATTTGACCCAGTGTGTCGCTCAGGTCGATACCCATTTGGTTCATCATCGGATTGCCGCCCGCAGCAGCTTGTTGCGGATCATCCATTTCAATTTCAACTTCACGGTCCTCTAGAAGGCCCTTCGCCAACTGATCAGAAACGGACATACGCTCGTTTTTAATATCGTCAGTGACCTCTTCCTTAGGCTGTTCTGGTGCGGATGGCATGTTGCCCTGTTGCAGCTGGGAGAACATGTTCATCATGGCCGACATGTCGTTTTGCTGTTTTTGCTTCGGCTTTTTACCCGGCACGATCAGCTTCGTTAACCGGTTGTTAGCGCGACGGGCTGCTTCGGCACGAACGCCTTCAAACTGGCTGTCCTTTTCCATTTTAACAGCCACGTCAGCGAGGCTGCGAACCATGGATTCGACGTCACCGCCAACGTACCCGACTTCGGTAAATTTGGTGGCTTCGACTTTAACGAACGGCGCCTTAACGATCTTCGCTAGCCGGCGCGCAAGTTCAGTTTTCCCGACCCCGGTGGGACCGATCATCAACATGTTCTTTGGGGTGATTTCGTCCTGCATGGCTTCCGGCAGCTGCATTCGGCGGTACCGGTTCCGCAGGGCAATTGAAATGGATTTCTTGGCGTCGCCCTGACCGACTACGTAGTCGTCAAGCAGTGCCACGATCTCTTTTGGTGTTTTGGTTATCGGATCCATTCAAATTCCAGCTTTCTATTTGGGGATTAATTTAGAATTCTTCGACTTTGATGTTTTCATTCGTGAAAATATCGATCTCACTGGCGATGCCAAGAGCCGCCTTCGCAATTTCACCAGCACTCATATCCGTTGCGTGACGGTGCATGGCAAGGGCTGCGGCCTGGGCAAAGTTACCGCCTGATCCAATGGCGAGAATGCCGTCATCTGGGGCAATCACTTCACCGGTCCCAGAAACCAGCAGCATGTTATCCTTATCCATCACGATCAGCATCGCCTCGAGTTTTTGCAGTCCCTGGTCAGACCGCCACTGTTGGGCAAGTTCAACGGCAGCCCGCTGCAGGTCACCGTCAAATTCCTTTAACTTGGCTTCAAATTTTTCTTCCAGTGTAATGGCGTCAGCCACCCCGCCGGCAAAACCAACGGCGACTTTATCATCGTAAATTTTACGAATCTTTTGGGCTTGACCCTTCATAATCACTTTTTCGCCCATGGTTACTTGGCCGTCACCAGCCATGGCACTGTGGCCATTGTGTTGTACCGCTACGATTGATGTCATCTATAATCCCAACTTTCTTTTTTAGTCGTGTGTTGCCCGCGGAAAATACCTGCGGTAATCCCGTTGCAGATGCGCCTTTGTCACGTGCGTGTAGATTTGGGTGGTGGACAGGCTGCTGTGTCCCAGCAGTTCCTGCACCGTCCGCAGATCGGCGCCGTGATTCAATAGGTGGGTGGCAAACGTGTGCCGCAACATGTGCGGGTGAATGTCCCCAGTCAGCGTACTGCGATCAATCACTTGGTTCAAAACGTATTCAACGCCTGTCGCGGTTATCGGCCGCCCGTAGTGATTGATAAAAATTGTGTCGTGTGCTTGTTGATACTTGGTCATCAGCGGTGCCCGGCAGTCGGTCAGGTACGTTTGCAATGCGTGCTTCGCGTAGTTGCCAAACGGCACATAACGTTCCTTGTTCCCCTTCCCATGGATCAGCATGAGTTGAGTACTGTAATCAACATCGTCAAGCGTGAGCCCGCAGCATTCGCTGACCCGGATCCCCGTAGCATACAGAACTTCAAGAATGGCAGAGTCCCGCAGCGCCAAGGTCGCATCAGGGTTCGCCGCTGCCGCTTGGAAAAGCGCCGTCATTTCCTTTTCGTAAAAGAACCGAGGTAATGGCGCTGGCCGCTTCTTCAGTGTGACGTAGGCAAACGGGTTTTGCGCGATTTTGTGTTCCCGAACCAGAAACTCATAAAATGACCGCAGGCTGGAAATCTTTCGCGCAATCGTTGTACGCGCCTTGTGTTCATCGTAGAGTTGACTCAGGTACACCTGAACGTCTAACTTGCTGATTTTTAAAAGGTCAACCGTCCCACCGGTCTCTGACAGGAAGTGGCGAAACGCATCAATGTCCTCACGATAGGCTTTGACCGTATCGTCCGAATATTGACGCTCACTGGTGAGATAGGTGACAAATAAACTTTCTAAGTCTGACACGTAACCACCTCCGTTGACAAACAATTTAACAGACTTTGAGACAGGTTTCAAGCATTTGGTCAAACTTGGTCAAAGGTTTAATGAATTTTAATCTTTTAGCTGCATTAGCTCCGGATGACACCCTTATTGACCAGGTCCGGAACCATGTATGCCTTGCTTCACCAGCAATGATTTCGGTTACAATAATTATTATATAACAATCGCGATAAGATATTAAACAACTAAATCCGGCTGTCACTGACTTTGGTATACTAAGAGAAACAAAGATGAGGAAGATGATGACATGGATTTAAACACCCACCAAAAATGGCTGGCAGATTTTTATCACCAGCGCGGCTGGGACCAATATTCAGCACAGATCGGTATTAATTTTATGACCGAAGAAGTCGGCGAGTTATCGCGGGCGGTGCGGACGCTTGAAATCGGCCGCGACCACCCTGGAGAACACCACGCGACCGAGACTGAAATGGTGGCTAATTTGCACGAAGAGCTTGGGGATGTGTTGGACCAGGTGCTGTTTTGTGCCAGTAAGTATGGCGTTTCGGCGGATGACCTGTTGAGCGGTAGTGAGCAAAAGTTAACGAAGCGGTTTGAAGGCCGGGATTGAAACATGGTTTGAGAGTTGCACTGCGATTGATCCGTGGATGATTATTCGGTTTGATGATAGGAATGAAGAAGAGACTAAAAAGGAGACTTTGGCAGAATTTGGATTCTGTCGGGTCTCCTTTTTTAGTTTTTTATTGGGTACTTTGGGTTCGGTTTTGTTTAGGAGCTTTGCGTTTGCAGATAGAGCTACCCTTTTGACAGTTTTTGCTGTCAAAGACTTAACGTAAGCTCACTAGTTTGGCAGGTAAAGTACTCCGGTTTGCGTTCAGAGGCTTTGAGGAGTGAGGTTTTTTTGATGAAAAGCCCCTCTTAGACAGTTTTTTACTGTCCTCGAGACTAAATGTGCTCCACAAGCCAGGGGGCGGAGTGTAAGCAACTCTGACAGAAATGCCAAGTTCAGACATTTCTGTCAGAGTTGCTTACACTCCGCCCCCTAACCGGCTTGTTCCGCACGCTTACTTTTGTACCGCCTCTTCGTAATCACCATTTGGACAAACGACCTGCAAGCCGCCCTTGACCTTCTTTTCAACCAAGTAGTGGCCGTCCTTTGGACAGTCACGGCCCACTGGCTTATCCCATGTCACAAAGTCGCAGTCTGGGTAGCGGGAACAGCCGTAGAAGATCCGGTTCTTCTTGCTCTTGCGTTCGATGACCTGACCCTGCTTACACTTCGGGCAGATAACGCCGATTTCTTTAACAATCGGTTTGGTGTTGCGGCAATCTGGGAACCGCGAGCACGCGTAGAACTTGCCGTAACGGCCCATCTTAATGACCATCGGTGCCCCACAAATATCACAGTCGAAGCCCGCTGGTTCGTCCTTGATCTGAATCTTTTCAATGGTGTCTTGAGCGTGGTCAACTTCCTTTGAAAACGGCTTGTAGAAGTCGTCCACGACCTTGACCCAGTCTTGATGACCTTCTTCAATGCCATCTAATTCCTTTTCTAGACCAGCCGTGAACCCAACGTTCACAATGTCTGGGAAATAGTCTTGGATGATGGAATTAACAATGTCGCCCAGTTCCGTTGGTTCGAAACGACGCCCCGTTAATTTCACGTAGTACCGTCGTTGAATCGTATCCAGCGTTGGTGCGTACGTTGATGGCCGGCCAACACCGTTTTCTTCAAGCGCCTTGATCAGGTTGGCTTCAGAATAACGTGCCGGTGGCTGGGTGAAATGTTGTGCGGGATCGGTCTTGCTGAGGGTGACCGTGTCGCCTTCGTTGAGATCAGGCAGTAAATTATCTTTTTCCTTACCGTCCTTATAGACCTTTAAGAACCCGTCAAATTTCATCTTCGAACCGTTGGCTTTGAAAGTCACGCCGTTTTGTTCCAGGGTGACCGCCATGGTATCCATCACAGCCGGTGTCATCTGACTGGACATGAAGCGATTCCAGACCAGTGAATAAAGCTTGAACTGGTCGTTGGTCAAATATTCCTTCAAGTCGGCAGGTGTCCGATAAACAGAGGTTGGTCGGATGGCTTCATGGGCGTCTTGCGCCCCTTCAGGCAGCTTTCCTTTGATAGGCTTTGTGGCTGCGTATTCAGCGCCGTATTTTTCGTGAATGAAAGTTGACGCTTCGTGCTTAGCAATGTTTGAGATCCGAGTGGAGTCGGTCCGCATATAGGTAATAAGCCCCTGTGAGCCTTCCTTACCGATATTGATCCCTTCGTAAAGCTGCTGAGCAGCCATCATGGTCTTCCGGGTTCGGAAGTTCAGCTTCTTGTTGGCTTCCTGTTGCATAGCACTCGTCGTAAACGGTGGCTGCGGCGAACGTTTACGTTCCTTCCGGGTCACTTTGGTGATATCAAAGTCGCCGTCACGGTCGATGTCGGCCAAGATTTTTTGAACCGCTTCGTTGCTTGGCAGGTCCTGTTTCTTGCCCTTGAGACCGTAAAAACTAGCCGCAAACGTTGACCGTTTGTGCTTAAACTCTGTGTCGATGGTCCAGTATTCTTCCGGTTCGAAGTTTTTGATCTCGGTTTCCCGGTCAATGATCAGTTTGAGGGCGATGGATTGTACCCGCCCGGCACTGAGTCCCTTCTTCACCTTTTTCCACAAGAGTGGTGAGATCGAGTAGCCCACCAAACGATCTAGGATCCGCCGTGCTTGTTGGGCATCAACGAGATCCATATCAATGGAACGTGGGGTTTTAAAGGCGTCCTTAACGGCATCTTTTGTGATTTCGTTGAAGACCACCCGGTTTTTATCTTTCGGATCTAAGTCGAGAATGTGGGACAAGTGCCAAGCAATGGATTCGCCTTCACGATCCGGGTCAGCTGCGAGATAAACTTGCTTCGCTTTCTTGGCTTCGGAACGCAATTCCTTGATGACGTCGCCCTTCCCACGGATGGAAATATAGTGGGGATCGTAGTCGTGATCAACGTCAACGCCCATCTTACTTTTTGGTAAGTCGCGGACGTGACCCAGACTAGCCATCACCTTGTATGTCCGACCGAGATATTTCTCGATGGTTTTTGCTTTGGCAGGCGATTCCACAATAACAAGTTTCTTTTGCGGCTTTTTACGCTTTGCCCGTTTTTTGGTTGATGTTGGCATCCAATTACTCCTTTAACTCATTTTTTTAAAAATACAATGTTATGGTTTTTATTCATCAAATCTTTCACATCATATTTCATAAAAAATGGATTGTCAACCAAAGAACTACTATATTATAGTGCGTAAATGTGTCGGTGAGGGTTCAAATCAGTCGCTTTTCGCAGCTAATATTACAAAAATTCTTCCACGATGTGTTGCGGTGCCAGCACGGGTTTAGCCCCTGCCAGAATGAGTTCATTACACCCTGCAGAAAGCGGGTCATCGATCCGGCCAGGAACCGCTAAAACATTTCGATTATTTTGAATCGCCAAGTTAGCCGTGATCAGACTGCCACTATGTTGTTTTGCCTGCACAACTAACACTGTTTCGCTTAATCCGGCAATGATCCGGTTACGTTCTACAAAGTGGTGCGGTTTGCCAACGTCGCCAAACGGATACTCACTCAAGACAAGTTCGTGGGCTGACATGTACATCTGTAATTTTCGGTTTTGCGCGGGATAGGTCAGGTTGAGACCGGTGCCGATGATGCCAATGGTGTGACCACCAGCATGGATCGCCAGTCGGTGGCTCAGGGCATCGACCCCCATGGCCAACCCGGAAACGATAATGTGGTTTTGTTGAATCGGCCCAGGTAAGAGGCGCTGCATTGCGATTTGCGCGTATTTAGTGGGCTCTCGCGCACCAACGACGCCTAATAATTTTCCCGCGTTCAAGAGTGCTAAGTTACCCTGATAAAAAATCACGTTTGGTGGCAAATAGCTTTCTTTGAGTTGTGCTGGGTAGGCTTCATCTAGAATCGTGAACCAGTTTGCTTCGGTCAAATGGCGCGCCACCACATCGCTTAATTGCTGACTGGTAAAACTTTCATAAAATTTCCGAGCAGTCGTCACGTTCAGGTGCGCAATTTGAGCCATATCCTGCGGCAATAAATTTTTCACCCCCGTGGGATGGGCCAACAGCCACTGGTAAATCAAAGATTCTCCCTTGATGCCAATCCCCCTTGCTAATCTGAGCCGCAGTAATAATCGTCGTTTATCCACGTCAAATCACTCCTTATTTGGTCTTAGGAGTAACTACGTAGGATTCCTAGAAAAAGTCCGAAACCGGGGCAAACGTTTTTCGGTGAATGGGTGTCGGCCCAAGCTGTGCCAGTCCATCCAAGTGTGCCTTTGTGCCATAGCCTGCGTTATGGCTGAATGCATAGCCTGGATACAGTTGATCATAAGCCTGCATCACGTGATCCCGGAACACTTTGGCCACGATACTGGCCGCACCAATACTGATACTCTTGGCATCGCCTTTGATCAATTTCAACTGGGGAATATCGGTGTCAATAGCCATGGCATCGATCAGCAGCTGCTGGGGTTTCACCGTAAGATGTGTGACCGCTTCAAGCATGGCTACTCGGGTCGCTTGATAAATATTTAAATCGTCAATTTGTTGACTTGAAGCCCAGCCGATACCCACGCTAACGGCTTCATTTAGAATCTGCGGGTAGAGCTGTTCGCGTTTGTGATCACTCAGCTGTTTTGAATCATTAACGCCCAAAACATCAAAGTCAGCGGGCAGCACGATAGCACAACTGATCACGGGACCGGCCAACGGTCCGCGGCCGACCTCATCGATGCCGGCAATCACTGTCCGGCCCTTTTGCCGCGCCTGATTTTCATAAAAAAAGCGCTTCTCAAAAGCGCTCTTTACTTTGGCTAATCGTTCAAGCCGTTGATGGGTGTGCGCAATAAGCTGTTGGACACCCTTACGACTATCTGCGGCAGCTTGGACGAACAGCGGATCATCATCGGAGGTTACCGTTTCGAATTGCTTTTTGTATGCTGCAATTGACAGCTTTTCAGTCATTTTGCTCGCCGTCCGTTCGGTCAAGGGTGTAGCGGCCAAGCTTGGCTTTGCGCGTATCCAAGATCAGTCGTTCACTGGCCCGGTCATAATCGTCTTTCATGCCGATTTTCTTGGTAATCGCCAGCAACAGATCCACGTCGCTCAGCGCCAGGTCGGCATCACTTAATTTATAACGGTTCGGCAATGCTTCTGGATAATTTTCGCGGAAAAAATGCAGGGCGTACAACGCCACGTCATCACTGGCAAAACGTTTGTCCTTAATTGCTCCAGTTAACGCTAATTTTTGCCCCGTTACTTCGTCCTCAAACTTTGGCCAGAGGATCCCAGGGGTGTCCAGCAACGACAGTTTTGAAGACGACCGTAACCACTGCTGACCCTTGGTGACCCCAGGCGTATCACCTACTTGTGCGACCCGCTTGTTAACAAGCCGATTCAACAATGTTGACTTGCCCACATTTGGAATCCCCACGGTGATGGCGCGAATCGGCCGTTCCTTTAAACCCTTTTGCTGCTCGGCGGCCAGTTTATCACCGAGAATCGACTGCGCGATCTTGGTCACGGTCTTCGTGGTAATGTTTGCCTTTGAATCAACAGAAATGGCGGGCAGGCCCATTTTTTTAAAGTGTGCGATCCAGTTTTTTGTTTGGACTGGGTCAGCAAGGTCACTCTTGGTTAATATCATCAGGTGGGGCTTATCCTTAATG
The DNA here is from genome assembly GCF_001435975.1 of Secundilactobacillus collinoides DSM 20515 = JCM 1123. Taxonomy (GTDB): domain Bacteria; phylum Bacillota; class Bacilli; order Lactobacillales; family Lactobacillaceae; genus Secundilactobacillus; species Secundilactobacillus collinoides. The sequence continues at coordinate 88,862 of NZ_AYYR01000013.1, read as the reverse complement.
AGGCGTTCGATTTCTGGATTCCGCGATGCTTCGGGAATGCGGGCGTCGACCAGTTCAAAGACAATATCCACCACGTGTAAATTTTCTTCTAGCTGGCGGATGGCCTTTGCCATATGGCCGGGAAACCACTGAATTGTTGCCATTGTTCTTCTCCCCTCGTTATTCAGCTGCTTGGTACATCGTCCAAGCTTCATCAAAAATGGTCATCGTTGGTAAGTAGGGCGCATTTTCCTCAAGGTACTTTGAAATGCTGTCGAAATGTGTGTCCTGCTTAGGAAAAGATTGATCTAAAAACGCATTATTCGCAAACTCAGCCACGGAACTGTGGTCTTCTGGATTGCGTTGCGTCATCAAATACTGATAGAAACTTCTTCGCATCAGATCACTCCTTTATGTGATTATGGGTTACTTTTTAGGAATTAAAACTTTAAATTCAAACTTGCCGGCGCCGCTCATATCGATTTTGGTTGCGCGATATTGGACACCCTTTGTTCTAAAAGCATTCAGGTTAAGCGTGATCGTCTTGTTCGACGTGTCTAGTACGACCCACTTGGGCAGGTTGTATGACTTTTTAATATAACTCATCACGGCACTAACGGGAACGCTTAATTGACCAACCGCAAGTTTTTTGGCTTTAAGTTGAACGTTGCCGTTTTTCAGCAGCTTTGGCGTCAATGATAACCCAAAGTGTACGGTAATACCCAGTACTTTGGTTTGCCCAGTGACCACCGCGTCATTTTTGACGTGAAATTTATAATTCATCTGCGAATCGCTCTTATCCTGGAACCGGTCCAGGTAATAGTCTGACATCGCATTTAATTGTTTCTTATTTAAACTGACGTTGAAACTGGCCGCGCTCTTCGACGTTGTCGTTGCCGGCTGTTTGACGGAAGACGCACCCGTGAATTGTGTCAGTAAGAAAATGAAAGCTAGAACAATGACGATCACCAGTCCTAAAAAGCCCCACTTCCATGGATTCACCGGTTTTTTTGTCTTCGTTTGTGCCGCACGTTTCACCATATCACCCCGTTATTTTGATTGCCATGATTCATACTTACCCATGACGCTGGCCAGCGTTTTAGCCATGTACCGGTACCCTTTGCGGTTCGGATGGAAATGGTCTTCACTGGATAAGTAGTGATTCTTTTCCTTGCTCGTCTGATTTTGCAGCAAACTTTCGACCGATGACGCAGAAACGTATTTGCTGTTTGACTTTGAAACCTGTTGCTTAAGTTTGGTTTGTTCAGCAGCCGTTTGATACTGGCCATAGGTCAGTTGTTTGCTGATACTGATAAAGTGAACGTTGTCACTTTCTTTAGCGACTGCTTTGTTGACCACGTTCCATTGGTTGACCGCATTGGTGATCATGGTAGCATTTGTAAAGTAAACGTACACCGGATTGTATATACCAAACATATATATGGTCGCATTCGGATTGACAGCGCGAACATCTTTAATCAGCCGTTCAACCTTTTTTTGATACGTTTTTTTGACTGGTGAAAGCTTAGACTTTAGCTGCTTATTGCTAGATACAAAGATACTTTTTTCCAGGCTCTGAAGTAAATCATTTCCACCAACGGTCAGGGTAATGACATCTGCTTTTTTCAGTGACGCGCGTTCCTTTGCATTATTGCGAACCCGCTTATCTATTTGGTCAGACCGCAGCCCACCGATGCCGTAATTTTTTGAACTTAATTTCACATAGTAGGCCTTCTGCAAATCATTTTTCAAATCTGGCAAGTAGCCCTTGTGGTCGTTCGCATACCCGATGCCCTGCGTCAGCGAGTCACCAATGGCAACCAGCTTCACCTGTTTGGTAGTCGGGGTCTTGTCCTTTTCAGTCGTGGCTGTTTGTTGCTGATGCAGGTACCAGTACCCGCCTCCGCCAATGATGGCCAACACAACCACCACAGCGAGCCATTTTATCAATCGACGCATAAACCAACTCTCCTCTTTTAGACCTGTTTCAGCGCGCATAACGCGAGTTCTTTGAAGCCATTTGGCGTCAATCGTACCGATATTAACCGGCATTTCCAAGTTGCATCACGTCAATATAAGAAAAAATCAAGAATTCAATTCTGAATTCTCGACTTTATCACACTTTTGTTTATTTGGCTAGTCGGTTCGAGACCAATTTAGTCGTAAGAATAGATCAGCGCGAAAGCACCAGGGCCACCATGTGTGGCAATGATCGGCACCGTTTCCCGGACGAGAATATCCACGTTTGGAAACATTGGTTGAAGCTGATCGGTTAATCGCTTTACTTCGCCCATCGCATTCACGTGAGAGATGCCAATAGCGTTGACCTTTAAATCCTTCATCTGCGCAATGACCTGATCAAAATACTTGTCAATCGGCTTGGCGCCGCGACCCTTAGTCCGAATGTCCAAGTTGCCGTCACCGACCTGCAGCACGATTTTAATGTTCAACAGTGACGAAATGGCGCCAGTTACCCGACTAATTCTGCCACCCTTTACGAGGTTGCTGAGGGTCATAACGCCCATAAATAGCTTCGTGTGCGTCCGTACTTTGTTGATCCCAGCAAGCACCTCTTCCTTCGACGCCCCCTGCTGTGCCAATTTAGCAGCTTCAATGACCTGAAGCGCTAAGGCTCGGTCAGTGGTGCCGCTGTCAAGAACAGTCACGTCTGTTTTACTAATGGTAGCTGCCTGCTCGGCCGTGTGGACCGTGCCGCTGATGCCCTCCAGCATGTCCAGACAGACGACAGAACTGCCGTCTGCGCCTAGTTCGTCGAAGACCTTAATAAACAGCGGTGGTTGACTGGTCTTAGGGAAGGTTTTTGAGCTTTCCATTTTGTTAATGAATTCTTCGTTAGTAATCGTGTGCCGTTCCACGTAAACGACGTCATCGATCATGACCGTCAATGGCACGATCGTAATGTGGTATTTTTCGACTTCTTCGTCCGTTAATCCCGCCGAAGAGTCCGTTACTATCTTTACAGTTGCCATAATTGGTTATAACCACGCTTTCTTCCCAAAAGGTTGTCATTTCATGCTACAATTACACGAGTAGCATGAAAACGATTCGCTAATAGTATAGCAGATTTAACGGGTGTTTTCATAATTTTATTGCGGATGTATGGTGACCCGCCAGCATTTATGGGAGGCCTTTTATTGATTCAAACAAACTATTCAAAAAAACACGCAACACCGCCGCAGTTTTCGCGGCGGTATCAAATCGTCAATGAGGTGCTGAATTCAGTGACCCACGGCATTGGTGTCGGACTCAGCATCGCGGGATTAGTGCTTTTGATCCTGCGTGCCGTCCATTTAGGCGGTGCGATGCGCATCACAGCCTATACCGTTTACGGGTCGATCCTGGTGCTCTTTTATCTCGCTTCGACCATGTTCCACAGTCTGTACTTCACTAAGGCAAGCCACCTGTTTCAAATTTTCGACCACTGTGCCATTTATTTACTCATTGCGGGCACTTATACCCCTTACTGCCTAGTCGTCATTAGAGGCGCTCTAGGATGGGTTATTTTCGGGGTCATTTGGGCGACCGCAATCATGGGCATTATTTACAAATGTTTATGGTTAGGCAAGTTCCAAAAATTATCGACCGTTCTTTACGTGGTCATGGGCTGGTTCTGTTTGCTTGGGGCTAAGGCACTGTATAACGGTCTTGGCCCCCGTGGCTTCCTGCTGCTGGTTCTCGGCGGCGTTGCCTTCACAGTGGGCGCAGTGCTGTACAGCTTCAAGAACATCAAGTTCGGCCACGTCATCTGGCACTTGTTTGTTCTGCTGGGCACGATCCTCATGTATTTTTCAGTTTATCTATACGCATAATAAAAACCACTCAGTCGCCAAAAATGACTGAGTGGTTTTTTTGTTATTTTCGAGTAAAACGATCAAAGAAATGCGGGTACGGACTTTTTTCATCCACCACGCCTGGTTCGCTGGACACTAGCTCAAACAATGAGTAATCAATGGTCGGCATGTACGTGTCGACTTCAAACTCATGGTCGATCCGGGTTCTCACCAGTTCATCAACGTATGGCAGCAGGCTCGCAAACACCTTTGCACCGCCGCTGATAAAAATCGTTTCTTCCGGATGATGCTCCTGATAGGTCAGCAGATCATCAACGCTGTGGAGCACCAAAACACCCTCCGGATACTGTTTCTGCCGGTTTGTGGTCAACACAATGTTTTTCCGATGCGGCAACGGCTTTCCGTATGTCAGAAACGTTCGACTGCCGGACACCAGCGTGTTGCCGGTGGTCATGCGTTTGAAAAACTTCATATCGGATGACAGGTGCCAAGGTAAGTGTCCCTTGAAGCCAATGCCGTGGTTCAGGTCCTCCGCCCAAATAAAGATCATCAGCGCCCTCCTAAACTGCCACCGGCGCCTTGATAGCGGGCGCTGGGTGGTAGTTGGTCACGTGGATGTCCTTCATATCGTAATCAAAAATGGAAGTCTTGTCCGGGTTCAGTTCCAGTTGCGGCTGGATATCGGAAGGTTTGCGCGTCAACTGCTCCTTGACTTGATCAATGTGGTTCAAATAAATGTGCGCGTCACCAAGCGTGTGTACGAAATCGCCCGGTTTCAGCCCAACTTCCTTAGCAATCAGGTTCGTCAGCAGCGCGTAGCTCGCAATGTTAAACGGCACGCCCAAAAAGATATCAGCGCTGCGTTGGTACAGCTGACAGCTCAGCTTGCCATCGGCAACGTAGAACTGGAACATGGTGTGACAAGGCGGCAGTGCCACCGTGGGCACGTCTTCAGGATTCCAGGCTGAAACGATCATGCGCCGGGAATCAGGATGGGTCCGCAGGGTGTCGATCACGTTGCTGATCTGGTCAATGGTACCGCCATTTCGTGTCTTCCAAGCGCGCCACTGGGAACCGTAAACGTCGCCCAGCTCACCGTATTTAGCAGCGAATGCATCGTCGTTCACGACCCGCTCGCAGAACGCGTCCATTTGTTCGCGGTAATGTTTATTAAAATCAGCATCGACTAATGAACGACGGCCAAAGTCGGTCATGTCGGGACCGGTGTAGTCGGCTGATTCAACAAAGTTCTTGAACGCCCACTCGTCCCAGATATGGTTTTTATGCTTCAGAAGGTACTGAATGTTGGTGTCGCCGTGCAGGAACCACAGCAGTTCGCTTTTAATCAGGCCAAAGGGCACTTTCTTAGTTGTTAACAGTGGAAACCCCTTGCTCAGGTCAAAGCGCATTTGATAACCGAACGTGCTGATGGTGCCTGTCCCTGTCCGGTCCGTTTTGCGATGGCCGTTTTCCAAAACAAAGCGTTGCAAGTCTAAATAAGCGTCTTCTAACATGTAAGCCAGCTTCCTCTCTCCAATGTAATCTTCAATTCTCTCGATGTTATTCTGCGTACTGACTCAGATAATCCCACCGGGCCATTTTGTCGTCCAGTTCTTTGTCCGTGGCTTCAAAATCGGTTTGCAATGAGGCTAATTTATCATAGTTGTCACCATTTTGCGTCATTTGCGACTCCAAATCAGCCTTTTTGGTTTCAAGTGCGTCAATTTCGTCTTCGATTGTTGCCCACTCCTGTTGCTCCTTGTAAGTCAGCTTCGTTTTTTCCTTCTTGACGGGTTCGCTCGGCTGGTCGTCAACGGGCTTCACTGGTTTTGCTTTTTTGGAAACGGCCGCGGTGCTGGTGGCAGCCGTTTGTTGCTGTGCCAGGTAATCCGTAAACAGGCCGCTGTACGATTCAATCTTGGCGTCTCCGTCGAAAAATAACAGTTTGTCCGCGACTTTATCCAGGAAGTACCGATCATGGGAAACCGTAATGACGGTCCCATTGAAGTGCTTGACATAGTCCTCCAAAACTGTCAGCGTGCCAATATCCAAATCGTTGGTGGGTTCGTCTAAGAACAGCACGTTTGGCTGTTCCATCAACAGTTTCAGCAGGTACAGGCGCCGTTTTTCGCCCCCTGAAAGCTTCCGGATCAGCGTCCCGTGCATAAACCGTGGAAACAGGAACTGCTCCAGTAATTCTGAAACAGAGATCTTGTTACCGGATTTATCGGTGACGTTGTGGCCGACTTCGCTCAGATAGTTGATGATCCGCTTGTCGTCAGGAATCGGCTCCGTTTGTTGCGTATAGTACGCCATTTTGACCGTCTCGCCAATGATGAGCGTGCCAGAGTCCAACGGTAACCGGTCCGCCATTACGTTCAGCAGTGACGATTTACCGGCGCCATTCTCACCTGAGATACCGATCCGGTCACCCGCCTGAACCAACAGGCTGAAATCATTGAGAATACGGTGATCGCCGAGTGTGAGGTTGGCGTGCTGGAGTTCGATGACCTGCTTGCCAAGTCGGGTCTGCCCGAGGTCGATCGAGACATCGTGTTCAGTCGGTGTTGTCCCAAGGTTACTTTCGAGGTCATTAAACCGGTTGATTCGAGCCTGCTGCTTCGTTGACCGCGCGTGGGCACCGGCTTTCATCCAAGCCAGTTCTTGTTTGTACAATTGTTGCTGTTTGTGGTCTTGTGAGGCTTCCATCTCGACCCGTTCCGCCTTTTGGCCAACAAAGTCCTGGTAGTTGCCGTCGTAATTAAATAACCGGCCAAATGATAATTCCCAGATGTGGTTAGCAACCTGATCCAGAAAATACCTGTCATGGGTAACGACCAGCAAAGCACCCTTATAGTTTGCCAGATAATTTTGCAGCCAATCAATGGAGTCAAAATCCAAATGGTTGGTCGGTTCGTCCAGCAACAGCAAATCTGGTGATTGAATCAAGACCTGCGCCAGACCAACCCGTTTTTGCTGACCCCCGGACATGGTCCCTATTTTTTGGGTCAGATCTGTGATATGCAACTGGGTCAAAATCGTTTTAACGTCGCTTTCAGCCGTCCAGGCGTCCGCTTCGTTCATTTGTGCTTCAGCCGCCATGTACTTCTTTTGCAGTTCCGGGTTTTCGGGATCATTGCTGTAAGCTGCTAAGGTATCCTCATAGTACCGGATGACCTTAAAAACTTTCTGCGACCCTGAAAATACCGCGTCCATGACGGTTTGGTCTGCATTCAATTCAGGAATTTGCTTCAAGTAGGCGATGCTGTAATCGTTTGGCGTAATAATGTCGCCGTGGTATTGTGCGAGGCCGGCGAGCGTGTTCAGCAACGATGTTTTTCCACTCCCGTTAGTCCCGATCAGACCGATTCGGTCATGTTCGTTGATAATGAAACTAATTTTGTCAAATAACGTTTTTTCACCGTATGTTCGCGTTAAATTTTCAGCTCGTAATGTCTGCATGATGTCACGCTTTCTTAATTATATTTAGGATGATGCTAATTCAAGGGCTGTTTTCGTGAGTTGTGCCGCGTCGTTTGGCAGGTTACCTGTGGCAACGCGATACTCAAGTTCGTTTAATAATTTACCCAGGATCGGCCCTGGTTTAATGCCTGCCGTCATGAGTGACTGCCCCGTAACGGCCAGCTCCTTCTTGGATTTAATGGCAAGACCCTGATATTGTGCTACCAGTTGCGCCGTGTCACGTGTTGCCAGCCCCATGGTAGTCGCCGCTTGATTGGCGATGGGAATTAACGTTTCCCCCGTTTGATACAGTGTCCAATCATCAAGACTGTCGTTTTGAATTGCCGTGACCATCGCAACAGCTGTCCGGACAGCATCAATCAAATGATTCGCGCTCTTCCAATGCTTGAGAAATTGGTCGATCTGGCGGCCCTGCAGCCCAAATTCGGTGCAAATCAGCGTCCAAACGGCCGTTTCATCCCCAGCTGACGCAGTGAGTGTCGTTGCTAGTGACTGCAGCGCTGACAACCGGTCCTTAAAATCAGGACAGTACTGGTAGAGTCCGGTATCGAGGAAAATTTGCAATCCCTTAGCGGGCCAGTTTCCCTGCAGCATTTTCACGAACTCAACGTGAATTCGCTCCACCGCGATTTTCTCTAACAGCGGACCATGATGGGTAATGCCCTGAATCGTGTCGGAATCAATATCAAAGTCGAGCTGACTCGCGAACCGCACAGCACGCATCATGCGCAAGGCGTCTTCATTGAATCGCTCATCGGCGTTGCCCACTGCGCGAATGCGTTTTGCCTGTAAATCATCAAGGCCATGAAAATAGTCAACGATCGTCCCATTACTGCGCAGTGCCAGTGCATTGATCGTAAAGTCGCGACGCTTCAAGTCCTCCTGTAATGACCGCACGAACGTCACCGAATCTGGCCGCCGGTAGTCTTGATACCCCGATTCAGTTCTAAATGTTGTCGTTTCGTAACCGGTGCCGTGGTCCAAAATCATGACGGTGCCGTGTTCGATACCCGTGTCTACGGTGCGTTTAAAGAGTTGCTTCACCTCTTGCGGATAGGCGCTGGTGGCAATGTCGACATCGTGGATCGGCAACCCCAATAACGTGTCGCGGACCGACCCACCTACAAAGTATGCTTCATACCCCGCCGCATCAATGGTGTCAATAATCGGCTGCGCCTTGATAAATTCTTCTGGTAATGTTTCAATTCTCATGTTCGATCTACCCTTTCAAAGTCCTAACTATAGTACCATATTTTAACGGGTCGCCTAAACAGGGAATATCATTTTTCACGAACCGGAAGCGCTTTATCTTTTGCAAAATCGTTGCTATCATACACACGCTAATAGATGAATATGCTATGATGAATAAGAAGTTTCATCGCAATTAAGGGGGTGCACTATGGTAAATAAACCTGAAGAACGCATTCGGCCGCTGGATCTCTTGATGATTGGCATTGGGTGTGCCGGTTACGCTTTTGCGCTGGTGTTCGTCAACATCGCCAACAATTTAGCTGATGGCGGGATTAGCGGGATCACGCTGATCCTGCGGGCGCTGTTTAAGATCAACCCCGCCTACTCAACAATCATCATCAACATTCCGCTGATTTTGATCGGCTACCGGTATCTAGGCCGGCGCGCCATTGTTTATACGTTATATGGTACCGTGATGCTGTCCGCCTTTTTGTGGATCTGGCAGCGGGTACCATTTGTCCTGCCGCTGCACCATGATCTCTTTTTGGCTGGGATGGCTGCGGGTCTAATTGGCGGTGCCGGCAGCGGTCTGTTATATCGATACGGCGGTACGACAGGTGGTACGGATATCGTTGCCCGAATTCTTGAGCGGTTCCGCGGCATACCAATGGGCCAAACACTGCTGTGGTTGGACGTTGTTGTTCTATGCGCATCATTAATTTACATCGATATTCGGCACATGGCCTACACGATTTTATGTTCCTATGTTTTCTCGCGGATCGTCAACTTCATCCTAAGCGGGACATACTCAGCCAAGGGCGTCCTCATTGTCAGTAACGCGACAAACGAGATCACGGACGAGGTCATGAGTTCGCTGGGCCGCGGGGTCAGCATTTTGCACGGCGAAGGCGGCTATTCACATAAGAACCGTCCCGTGCTCTACATTGTGGTCAGTCCAGGCGAGTTGCATGACCTGCAAATGATTGTCAGCGACTTGGACGAAAATGCCTTTATGACCATTTTTGACGTGAATGAGGCCATTGGTGAAGGGTTCACCTACCAGCGGCCGAAACGCACGTGGTTTAAACACTCCTAGTGGGTGTTTTTTTTTTGATTTTTTGGTTATTAGGTTAAAGTAACTTATTATTATAAATAACTGCGCAATAAAAAAGAACTACGGCCACTGTCGTAATTCTTTTATGACCTAATAGTCGTCTTCTTGCAGTTCTTCCAGCATCAGTGCCATCTCTGAATCATCTGGCACGACTTTCAGGTAAGCTTGCAGCAGTTTAATCGTTTCCTCACGCTGCCCCGCTTCTCTGAAGAAGTAAACGGCCGGTTTCAGGAAATCAGCCTGATCCATAAAGTATGGCTCGGCTGCCTGATAAAATTTCATTGCCTGATCGTAATTTTCCAAATGATCATACGCGTTGGCCAAATTCCAGTAGATCTGCGGGTCCACGTTATCAGCCTTCACGTAATCCGTTAAGAAGTCGACCGTGTCTTGATAGCGTTCTTGTTTGATATACAGGTTTGATAGTTTAATCACAATATCGAGGTCTTCAGCGTCGAGTTCGTTCCCCTTTTTCAAGTACTTTTCCGTCAGCTTCTCGTCTGCCGTTCGGGCCGCAATATCGGCCGCGTATGACCACAGCTTTTCGTTATACTGGTCAACTCCCAGACCTTCTTGTAACGTTGTCAGCGCCCCATCCAAACGGTTTTCGTTAACCAGTGCTTGGCCTAACGGAATGTACAAGCTCGTGTACTGCGAATCAGAATCCTTCAACTCACTTAGCAGTTGAATGGCCATCTTGTTATCCTTCAGCTGTAAGTATGTGAAACCGGTCTCAAACTTCACGTCTGGGGTCATATCACCAGGATGCACCTGCTTGAGATAACCAATTGCTTGTTCAAACCGGCCGGCGTTGGCGTACGCCACACCGATCCGTTCCACTAGGTTCACAGAACTGAATTCAGGAATCCCCTGCTTGATCAAATCAAGATACAGCGGAATAGCTTTTGTAAACTCACGCATGGTGAAGTAAAGTTCAGCCAACGCAAAAATAATGGCTGGTTCTTCGGGTGCCAACGTCTGTGCTTGAAGCAATTTTTGCTCGCTAACTTCAAATAATTCCTGCGTTTGATAAAGATCCGCCGCGACCATGAGGGCACGCACGTACGCCTCCGAGTCTTCACTCACTTGATTGAGGTAATCAAGTGCCTCATCGTTTTTATCTTCGTCAATGGCGATATCAGCTAAGTTGACCCGAATATCGTTTTCTTCTGGGTACCGATCAAGTAATTTTTCATAAATACGTCTGGATTGATTTAAAAATCCTAGCGTATAAAGTTCCTCTGCTAAATTATAAAGTGTATCGTCGTCATCGTGGCGTAACGCGCTGGCATAAGCCTTTTTAAACTTGTCTAACTGGCCACGATCCAGTTGGTCTAACGCTTCTTCTGAGTAGCTCATGGGCCGCCTCCATTATTAAATTCCGTACCTACTAACATAGCATAGATTGAGGGTAATGGGCAACTTTGACGCTTTGAGTGAGGGCTTTGTGATTTTTAATTTAAGTTAAAGTAACTTTTTATTATTTCTTTTGAGCCGTTATCGTTTACTGATACTTGCGTTGGTTGCTATCAGTATCTTAATCAACCTGATTAGGAGTTTGATGGTTTTTATTTCAAGCCAAAATTGGTTTTTTTGCGCTTGGATGAGACTTTGCAACAGTTTTATCCTGATTTAACGTCCTTTAAACTAGTCTGGGCTGCTACCATGCCTTTGGAGCTTTTTCCGACAAAGGCCCCTTCCTCATCCCGCACTCCTGTCCTCGAGCCTAATTGGGCTGCAGAAGGGCAAAAGGTTGCACACAAGTCAACTCTGACCCTGTTCCGTACTATGTTTTTGCTGTTTCTTTTCTCAAAGGCTCCTTCCTCATCCCGCACTCCTGTCCTCGAGCCTAATCGGGCTGCAGAAGGGCAAAAGGTTGCACACAAGTCAACTCTGCCATAAACGCCAAGCCCGGGCGTTTATGGCAGAGTTGACTTGTGCTCCACCTTTTAAACGCCCTTCTTCCGCACCATAAAAAAAACCAACCCGACTAATCGGATTGGCTCACTGTTTAATAAAATGAATTATTTAACAGCATCCTTCAAAGCTTTACCAGGCTTGAATGCTGGTACTTTGCTTGCAGGAATTTGGATTTCGTCGCCCGTTTGTGGGTTGCGACCCTTACGAGCTGCCCGTTCGCGAACTTCGAAGTTACCAAAGCCGATCAATTGAACCTTTTCGCCCTTAGCCAAAGTTGCTTGAACTGAATCAAATACTGCATCAACTGCAGCAGTTGCGTCCTTCTTAGTTAAACCGGTTGCTGCTGCAACATCGTTAACAAGTTGTGCTTTGTTTGCCATGAATGATTCACCTCCTCGGATGAATTATGATGAGTACAAATTTATCTCATCTAGTCGACACCAGAATTTGAAATCGACTATTGAAATAATAACGGCTCTCCGCATCATTTCTGTTTCTAAGATAGCACAGAAAACCTATAACAGCAAGGTTTTTTAACGTTTATAAGTGAATTTCAACGCATTTTATCTAATTTTGTAATATTTGAATAAAATTTAGCTAAAAAATGACGAAAAACGCGACATAACGGCATTTTTCGTCATTTTTATCTTGACAACAGAAACTACTTCCTGTGTCGTTCAATTAAGTGAATCGGTGTTCCGGTAAAGTCAAAATGTTCTCGGATTTGGTTCTCCAAATAACGCTCATATGAAAAATGCATTAGATCCGGATCGTTTACGAAAACGACAAAAGTTGGCGGCGCCACAGCCACCTGCGTGGCATAAAAAATCCGTAAACGTCGACCATTGTCAGTTGGCGTTGGATTCATAGCAACGGCATCCATCAAAACATCGTTCAGCGTTGACGACTGAATGCGTTTATTGTGGTTGACCGAAACCTTCTTGATCAGCGCTGGCAGTTCGTTAAGGCGTTGATGAGTCTTTGCAGACACAAACAGCATCGGGGCGTACGCCAAGTACTGGAACTCTTCACGCACGTGGATCTCAAAGTCATGGAGACTCTGGTTGTTCTTCTTGATGGTATCCCACTTGTTGACTAAGATAATGATTCCTCGGCCCGCTTCATGGGCGTAACCGGCAACTTTTTTATCCTGTTCGCGAATGCCTTCTTCAGCGTTCAGCACAAACAGTACCACGTCAGAATTATCGATGGCTTTCATTGCGCGCATCACACTGTAACGTTCGGTATTTTCGTAAACTTTGCCGCGTTTTCTGATCCCAGCCGTATCAACCATGGTAAATTCGTCACCGTTGTCGGTCACAAACTTCGTGTCGATGGCGTCTCGAGTCGTCCCAGCAATTTCTGAAACAATCACGCGATCTTCACCCAGCAAGGCGTTGACCAGGGACGACTTCCCAACGTTTGGCCGCCCAATCAGGCTAAACCGGGTACTGGTATCATCAACGTCACCAGTTTCGTCAGGAAAGGCTTTGACCACGGCATCCAGCAAATCACCCAAGCCAAGCCCGTGAGCCCCGGAAATCGGGTACGGGTCGCCGAACCCAAGTGAATAAAAGTCGTAAATATCTTGTCGTTGTTCCGGATTATCAGCCTTGTTGACCGCTAAAATTACCGGTTTGTTGGCACGGTATAAAATCTGAGCCACTTTTTCGTCAGAGTCGGTCACACCTTCGCGGGCGCTCACGACAAAAACAATCACATCAGCCTCATCAATGGCCACTTCGGCCTGTTCGGTGATCTGCTTTAAAAATGGTTCGTCACCGACATCGATCCCACCAGTATCGATCATACTGAAGGTGTTGCTTAACCAGTCACCATGCGCGTAGATTCGATCCCGAGTCACCCCGGGAGTGTCTTCGACAATTGAGATCCGGTCCCCGGCAATACGGTTAAAGATAGTGGATTTACCCACGTTTGGCCGGCCAACAATGGCCACAGTTGGCATACTCATAGTTGTTCCCTTCTTTCAAACATAAAATCGGTTCCAAAAACAAAACAGGCTAGGGCGAATCACCTTCGTCCCAACCTGTTTTGATGTCCTTAATAATAAACCAGGACTAGTCTTTATCTGAATCAGAATCTGAATTTTGAGCGTTCTTTAATTGGTCACCAATCAGGTCACCTAATGTAAAGCCGGCGTCATCATCGTCAGTAGAAACAACGTTTTGACGGTTGTTGTTACTGTTGTTATTGTTTTGACGACGAGGAGCTGATTGCTTCTTCTCAGGTTCGCTAGATGCTGGCTTTTCTTTCAAAGCTTTGATTGATAAGGCTAACCGGTGAGCTTCTGGGTGTACTTCCAGAACTTTGACGTTAACCTTTTCGCCAGTTGATAACACATCATTAGGTGTAGCAATGTGTTCGTGAGCGATTTGGGAAATGTGAACCAAACCTTCAACACCAGGGAAGACTTCAACAAAGGCACCGAAGCTAGTCAAACGCTTAACAGTTCCTTCAAGAACAGCGCCTTCAGGAGCTTTTTCTTCGATACCATCCCATGGTTCTGGTAAGGTTTGCTTGATTGAAAGTGAAATCCGGTCACGGTCTGGGTCAACTGAAAGGACCTTAACCTTAACTTCTTGGCCAGTCTTCAAAACGTCTGAAGGCTTGTCAACACGTTCGTAGGCAATTTCAGAAACGTGGACCAACCCATCAACGCCGCCTAAGTCAACAAAGGCACCGAAGTTGGTCAAACGCGCAACAGTCCCTGTAACGGTGTCGCCGGCCTTGATAGTAGCCAGAACTTCGTCACGCTTAGCAGCCTTTTCTTCTTCAACGATAGCACGGTGAGAAAGAATCAGACGGTTTTCACTTGGTTCAATTTCGATAATCTTAAAGGTCAATGTTTGACCCTTAAACTGGTTGAGATCTTCAACGAAGTGATCACTGATCATTGAAGCGGGTACGAAGCCACGAACACCAGCATCAACAACTAAGCCGCCCTTAACCACTTGGGTAACAGGGGCATCAATTGTTTCACCAGCTTCGAACTTCTTTTGGATTTCATCCCATACTTTACGGGCTTCCAAACGACGAACTGAGAGTAAGTAGCTGCCGCCTTCCTTATCGTTACCGATCCGGGAAATGACGACTAAGTCTAACTTATCCCCAACCTTAACGACATCATTAATATCAGCAACTGGCTTAGTAGACAGTTCCTTTTGTGGAACGACTCCTTCAATACCAGTACCTTCGATACCAACGATTGCTTGCTTATCATCGTCAATGGCTAACACTTCACCCTTGACCACATCACCGATATTAACGGTCTCGATGCTGTTTAAAGCATTTAATAAATCGTTGTTCTCATTTGCATTGTTTTCACTCATACGAACTTTTCCTCCTTGCGACAACTCTAATGTCAATTTTAACCGAAAATGGTCAATAATACCAGTAGGTTGACGCGATTAATTCGATTTCTCGACATTTTGCTCAATTATAGCACTAATCTTATCAACCACATCATCAATCGACAATGAAGTTGTATCTAATTTAACGGCATCCGCAGCCTGCGTCAGCGGTGAGATTTTCCGGGTCGAATCTTTATGGTCTCTGATTTCGATTTCTTCCCGTAGCACATCGATCGGTGTGTGAATACCCTTTTCGGCGTTATCCTTAAACCGCCGCTGAGCCCGTTCTTCAACACTTGCCACAAGGAAGATCTTAACCTGCGCATCGGGCAGCACGGTGGTGCCGATATCACGCCCATCCATGACGATACCGCCAGCGTCTGCAATCTCCCGCTGCCGATTTGTCAGATCCGTTCGAACCGTGCCCTGTGCGGCCGTGGTAGAAACGTTGTTCGTTACGTCTTCTTGGCGAATTGCAGCCGTCACATCCGTCCCATCAAGAAAGACTAATTGTTCGGGATCTCCCGGTTTAAAAGTAATTTCCGTATGTTTCAGCATGTCAGCCAGGGCGGCTGGATCATCCAGCGCAACCCCCTGCTGCATTGCCTTTAACGTGACTGTCCGGTACATGGCACCGGTGTCACAGTAAATGTATTGAAACCGTTTGGCAATCTTTTTCGCAACCGTACTTTTCCCAGCCGAAGCCGGGCCGTCTATTGCAACTTGCAACCCTTTGTTTCCCATTATTCTTACTCACCTACATTAGAAATTTATTTAACACGCAATTTTTGGCCTGGCGTCAAAGTTGAATTTGCCGACAGACCATTTAGTTCCTCTAACTTTGCAACGGAGATCCCGTTATTCACAGCGACCCGGTACATCCCCTGACCAGAGCCAACGGTAGCGTATTCCTTGCTGCTGGACTTAGTCGAAGAACTGCTGCTCTTCGCGGTGCTTGACGTACTTGATGAGTCAGCATAACTGGTCGTTGACGATGACGCTGCGGTTGCTGTGCTGCTCGAAGCCGCCGTGGTAGTAGAAGACGTCTCCTTCGAACTGGTCTTAGTTTTAGAAGAGGCCTTTTTCGAAGATGTCTTAGTCTTGTCACTAGACGCCTTCTTAGAAGAAGCGTGACTCGACTTGGTTGATTTTTGGCTTGTCAGACTCGTTTCGTTGTCGGAAGCCGGTTTGTTCATCGCACTTTGTCGTGCTAAGCCGTAAATTAAAGACCCCACGGCAATTATAATAATAATTGCAACTAAAATTATGGTGATCAAACGGTTGTTGTGGTTTTGGCGGTGTCGCTTGGTTCGCGAGAGATTACCTGAATCGTCCCGGTCATCCGCAAAGGATTGGTCCCAGGGTTGGGTTTCAGGTTTATTTTCGGTTGAATGCCCATCATTTTTTTGACCCATTGATTTCCCTCCTCAAAAAGGTTCATTACGAATTGTACCATACCCTAAATTAATTTTGGTTATTTTTTCCGTAAAAATAGCTGATCCATAACGGTCTGCCACCCGGATAGCCCCACATTTTCCGGTGGTTGCGCAGTCGACTCAAGTCCCAGTTCGGCAATGGTCGTTCCCGGTGTATCGCTGGTACAGCACTGTTCCGGCTGGGTCATGTGCGCCTGACCGAAGTAGCCGGTGATAAACCGCCGCTTGCAATTCTCCGTTCGCACGTAACGCAGCATTTGCTGCAGCGCACCAGTCCGCTGAGCAGCCCGTTTTTTGAACAACTCCAGAACTTGAGCCTCGCTCATGGCGTGGCGTTTGTAAAACCACACGAGGTTGGCCTTGGGGTCCTTGTCGTATTCCGACAGCTGTTTTTGTTGAAAGTAGAAGTGAACCTCCTCATCCGTCGGAATACTGCCCTGACTGAGAAAATCAGCAATCTGCTCATCACCAGGCTGGTATAGCAGGATCGCAATACTCTGCGCTCCATCCCGACCAGCGCGGCCGACCTCCTGCCAGTAGCTTTCGATATCAACTGGCAGGTGGTAGTGAATCACAAACCGGACATCGTTTTTATCAATGCCCATGCCAAACGCACTGGTGGCGCAAACCACCTGGATCTGGTTGGCCATAAACTGCTGCTGGATCTTGAACCGGCTCTCGTCTTCCAGGTCCGCGTGGTAGGCGGCAGCCCGACAGGCTGTTTGGTCGTTGATGAGGGCCGCCATTTCGTTGGCGAGCTTCTTGCTCGAAAAGTAGACAACGCCAGGTTTGACGAGCTGGCTGACCAGGGCAATTAACCGCTGCTGTTTTTCCGCGGTACCCGCCACCGTTTCGACCTGCAAATAAATATTGGGCCGGTCGATCGGCTGCGTCACTACACTGGCGGCCGGCAAACGCATCCGTCGTTTAATATCCTTTTTAACCCGCGGGGTGGCAGTTGCCGTTAACATCAAGGTCAGCGGCGCGCCCAGCTGTTCGCGAGTCTGCCCCAGCAGGAGGTATTCCGGGCGAAAATCCGGCCCCCACGTTGAAATACAGTGCGCCTCATCGACCACAAACAGGCCAACCTTCTGTTGCTGCAACTGGGCCATGACCCGCTCCTGAGTCAGCATTTCCGGCGACACAAACAGGTACCGGTACTTGTTCAAATGGGTCAGGGTCCAAGCCTTTTCGCTGTAACTCATCATGGAGGTCAGCGCGGTCACACGTTTTTCACCGTGGTAGTTCATGGATGCCACCTGGTCTTGCATTAGGGCAATCAGTGGTGAAACGATCACTACCAGCTGCTGGGTCACCTGACCATATAGTTCATAAATAAGGGATTTCCCCGCACCGGTCGGCATGATCGACAGCACATCCTGACCCGTAGCCAGCGCCGTCAGGGTTTCCAACTGTCCCGGTCGAAAGCTTTCGAAACCGTAGCGCTGTTTTAACTGTTGATAAAAGGTGGTTTCTGCAATCATACTTGCTTACTCCTTAAAATAGCGTACAGTCGAAACTGCCAAAATTCAATGTCGAGATCACTGACAGTGTCGTACTGCCAGTCGTCGATAGCCCCCGTAAGACGCGTCTGAAACGTGCGCTGCAAGTCAGCCGGTAACAGCCGGTCGTACGGGAGCGCCGAGACGGGCAGAAAAATTGCCGCTTCAAGTAAGTGTTCCCGCACGGTACTTGGTTTGAGCTTGCGCTGGTGGCTGATCTGATCAAACGACTGTCCGCGTTGAAACGCAGTCAGGGTCGCCATGGCACTGTCGCTGACGGGCGACTGCTGCAGGTCATGCATCAACAGTCTTAAGACGTGCTGGTCATCTTCAAGCACTTGTTCAGCCAGCTGGCAAAGCGCATCCGTCTGCATCAATTGCCCGGTCGTTGCGGACAACTCAGTCTGAGCTGCCAGCTGACTGAGTGTGTACCCCGGCGTATTATGCCCCGTCAGCAGGTGGCTGAACAAATCGGCAGCCGGCTCGGGTTGTGTTTTAAAAAACGTGATCAAAGCATCTGGCAGCCTGGTAGTCACGTCAGACTTATTGGCACTGAACCACCGCTTGATAGCTTGTTTGTCCCGGTAGTCCGCCCGCAGCGGGTAGTACTGTCGGTTGTGATAACTATACTCAGAAACCACTTGAACCGCGAGCAACAGGCGCTGCCAAAAGTGAGGAATGTCAACGGTCAGCCGAATTCCCAATGCCTTAGGCTGATATTGTCGACTCAGATTTGCTTGGCGTAATGTGATCCCAGACGGCGTCAAGCTTGCTTGCAGGTCCGTAACTGTAACGAGTCCCTTAGCAGCCGCGTCGTTCACCGCAGTTTCCATCTCCTGACGGGTCAGATGTTTTTGGTACCCCAGCCAGTCAAGCAGGCCGTAACGCATCCCCCAGTACAGCGTCGAGACTGACCGTTTGCCGACCAGCAAGTTTTCAATAACTCGGATTCGACGTGGGCTGGTTGGCGATAACAATTGAATAAGTTGCGTTTCGTTCACTGCGAGGTTCCTTTCTTAATGACGTTTTAGGGAATTGCTAGAAACTACGTCTTTTTTGTGCTAACTGGGGTTTATGTAGATGATGTTTTGATGAAAAGCTGGTAACTTAATACACAAAATAGGCATTTATTTGCCACTATGGTTCAGTGATAGTCACTGAACCGCTCTAACGAACAAGCTAGCTCGCCCGGAAAAAGCGGTTGAACAGGCGGGCACCGGGACCATCACGTGATCGTTAAAAACTGCAAAATGCCTTCAACCGTCATGTACATTTTCCCACACACTAAAAAAACTGTCTAGCAACCTAGACAGTTTCCATCAAATCCTTAATAACCTTTATCAAACTATGAGATCAACGTTGAATGCTGGCTCAAGAAATGTTTCATCCGGTCCACCACAATTGCGAAGACCACGCCGACCAGCACACCCTTGATCAGGTTGAATGGAACGACCCCAAACAATACCAGCTTTGCAAGTGGCATGGTAATCTTCATCCCTAAAACAGAGATGTAAAGCGGCGTTAAAATAAAGTAGTTCAGCAGACCCATGACCACGCTCAGACTGATTGTACTTGCAAGAATGCTCCAGATCAACCGGGTCCAAAGCTTCTTACCTTGAGTGTGCTTGAGGACAGCTGCAATCGGTAACAGTAAACTCATGGATGAGATAAATGAAGCCACGATTCCAATCAAGTTCGCCACATCAACACCGGTCAGCAACCAGTACAGCAAACTCTTAATGGCCGCGATCAAAATCCCACCGGCCGGTCCAAACATGATCATCCCAAGTAAGATCGGGATATCTGAAAAATCGACCTTCAGATACGAAACAAATGGCAGAATCGGGAATGAGATAAACATTAACAAGAATGAAATTCCCGCAAATAATGACATAATAACGACCTGACGAATACTAAACGTTGCACTGTGTTCCATCACAAATTCCTCCTGGATGGTCACCTTCACAATTCAAGGGACACGCAAGACCAAATAAAAAACCGAATCAGACTTCTCAGGGAGAAGAACGATTCGGTTTCACATTTATAGTCATGTGATCCCAATCTTCTATATACCAGACTTTAACTGTCGGTTTCGGAATTTCACCGAATCAACTACCATAACGGTAGGTCGCGGACTTTAACCACCGGTCGGGAATTGCACCCTGCCCTGAAGATGAACCAAATTTATTTAATTCTTAAAATTAGTATAAGTGCTGATTGTCACAAATGCAAGGATTTTATCGTTTCTGGCGTTTGGCAATCAGTTTTTTGAGTTCCTTGACTTCTTCTGGGGTCAGATGCCGGTAATCGCCCGGCTGCATCCCCTGCAGGTCTAAGAAGGCATAAGTTTCACGTTTCAGTTTCATCACGGAGTGTCCCACGGCTTGAAACATTTTTTTAACCTGGTGGTTCTGGCCTTCATGAATGGTCAGTGCCACAATGGCCGTCTTTTTCTTGTCATCACTGGACATGAGTTTCGACTTGGCAGGCGCGGTCATCCGACCGTCGATCTTAACACCCTTCCGCAGCTGTTTAAGTTCGTCGTTGGTTGGAATCCCCTGAACTTTGGCCACGTATTTCTTATCGACTTCGTACTTCGGGTGGGTCAGTTCGTTGGCTAACGTGCCATCGTTGGTCAATAACAGTAACCCAGTCGTGTCGTAGTCTAATCGGCCCACAGGATAGACCCGTTCGGAGATTTTACTGTCCAATAAATCAATGACAGTCTTTCGTTTTTTATCATCGTGCACGGTTGAAACGACCTGTCGCGGCTTGTATAGCAGCAGGTAAACCGGCATTTCAATTTCAACAGGTTCGCCGTCCACTTCGATATGGTCATGCTTGGCGACTTTGACGCCAAGTTCTGTAACGACCGCGCCGTTGACCTTGACACGGCCGCTGGTGATCAGGGCCTCAGAACCCCGGCGGGAGGCAACCCCCGCGTGTGCTAATACTTTTTGTAGTCTATCCATTGGTTTGATCGTCCTCCACGTTAAACTGATCGTTGAATTGTTTCATAAACAAGTTGCTTTCAGCCGGTTTGTCTTCTTGAGCTTCCGGCAGCGGCGGCATGTCCGCCAACTGTTTCAAGCCGAAGTAATCCAGAAAGTAGTTGGTCGTTCCGTAAAGTTTCGGACGGCCCGGCCCCTTCTTTCGGCCAGTCTCCGTTACCAGTTGCCGCAATAGCAGTTTATTCAAGGTCCCAGAGCTCTGGACACCACGGACTTCATCGATCTCGATTCTCGTGATCGGCTGCTGGTAGGCGATGATGGCTAACACCTCCAGCGAGGCCTGCGACAGCCCCGTTGAGTTTGGTGCCTCAAAGTAGTTGCTGACCACATTGGCCAGTTCTCCCTTGGTACCTAAGCGTACGGTATCGTTGTTAGCCAGGATCACCAGTGCGCTGTCGGCATCGTCGGTATACTTTTGATTGAGTTTGCCCAGCAGCTGGTTCACGGCAGGTACCATAAGGCCGGTCAAACCGGCAAGTTCCTTAATGGTCAGCCCCTCGTCACCGCTGACGAATAGCAACCCTTCAATTTCTTGTAGCTTTGTCATTTGCTGTCACCCAACTTTGCTTTTTTTACGGTGATGGGAAGCACGCGATTGGGCTGGTCAAGCGTGACTTCGTGCTGTTTTGTCATTTCTAAAAGGGCCAGAAAAGTGGTCACCACTTCATCACGGTTCGGTTTCGGGTCAAAGAATTGTTTAAACGATATCGCGACTTTCGTCTTCCGCAGGCGAAAACGAATCTTTGACATCTGAGCTTTGACCGTGTAGCGTTCGCCGTCGATCATCCGCAGCGGCATGGCCGGCTCGCGCTGTTTATCCATCAGGTCGATCAGGGCCTGTTGCACCTGGTCAAAGGTGATCCCCGGCTTGAGCTTTCCCAGCCGGACGTTTGCTGGCACGTCAGCTTCCGGCCGTGTATAGAACCGCTGCTGATCCTGTTGACGTTGCTTAAACCACTTGGCAGCTTCCTTATACCGCTGATACGTGACCAATTGTTCCACCAGTGCCGCCTGCATTTCTTCCAGTGATGGTTCATCATCGTCAGCGTCATCGTCAGTCTGTTGCGGCAGCAGCAGTTTCGCCTTCATCTTCATTAGGGTGGCGGCCATCACAAAGTAGTCGCCGGCCACGTCCAGTTGATGGTCCTGCATTTGCCGCAAGGCCGTCATGTACTGGTCGGTGATCTCGACAATGGGGATGTCATAGATGTCGATGGACGCCGACTTGATCAAGTGCAGCAGCAGATCCAACGGGCCCTCAAAGTTTTGAATGTGAATGACCGGTTGATTATCCATGTGTCTGCTCCCATTCTGCGATGTACTTCGTAGTATTCAGCGTTCCCATGATACGCGCATCGGGATACATATCCGATAATTCGTCAAGGATCCCGTTGATCTGCCCTGTGTTTCGCGTCGATGGGGTCAGCGCGATCAACCGAACGATCACAAAAGCATCGCGTTCTTCAATGCCGATAATGCCCGAAAAATCCTGGTTCGCATCCCGCCACAACAATAGTTGACGGTGCTCACCGTGCTGGTACCACTGCAGTTCAGCCTGCAGACGGTCGATTTGTTTAAGCGTTGGCACAAAGGATAGGAGTCCCATGGCCACTTTTTCGTAATCACTGCGATATTTTAGTAACACACCGTTCCCTCCTGTCCCAATTGTCTACGCCCGCGGATGGGCCTTCTTATACACTTCAGTCAGCCGTTTCCGGGTGATGTGCGTATAGATCTGCGTTGTCGAAATGTCCGAGTGCCCCAATAGTTCTTGAACGATCCGCAAATCGGCGCCGTTTTCCAAAATATGCGTCGCAAACGAATGCCGCAGCGTATGCGGTGTCACGTGCTTGCGAATGCCCGCGAGGCTGACGTACTGCTGAATCTTCTGCCAGATACTCTGGCGGCTCAGACCGCTGCCGTGCGCGTTTAAAAACACGTAGGGCGACTGCCGTTGTTTCAATAAAACAGGGCGGCTCTTTTCCAAATAGGTATCCAGCCACTGAATGGCCACGTCACCGATGGGAATGATTCGTTCTTTGTTTCCCTTCCCCAGGGTTTGGATCAGCCCCATATCCAGATGCAGATCCGCGAGTTTGAGATGCACCAGTTCGCTGACCCGCAACCCGGTGGCGTACATGACTTCAAGAATCGCCCGGTCTCGAATACCGTACTTGTTACCGGTATCCGGGGCGTCCAAAAGTGCGTCCACTTCGTCAACGGTCAACACTTGCGGCAGATACTGCCCCTGTTTTGGTGCTTTGATCTCGGCCATCGGATCCACCGTTAACTGGTCATTTTGTACCAGATACTGGAAAAATCGGCGGAGTGTTGAAACCGCTCGTGTCACCGTTCGCCGTGATTTACCGGCTTCCTTCAGCGTGTTGAGGTAGTTCAGAATCGTCAGTTGGTCCACCTGTTTGAGTGTCAGTTGCTGATCATCCAGGTAGGCGCTGAATGCTTTCAAGTCTTGGTGATAACTGCTGATGGTGTTGGCCGTCAGTCCCCGTTCAATTTGTAAATAGTGCAGATAGTCTGCGATGACGTTCTGCATCCCGCATCAGTCCTTGTTAATCTTTGGTATTGTGATCATCTTTTGTGTCGTCATTATTTTCCAGCCACAGGTAGCCATCGTGCTGAATGGCTAACCGGGCCTTCATCAAATGACCAACGGCCCGCTTGAACTGCCCCTTGCTGATGCCAAAGTACGCTTTAATATCATCGGGGTCGCTCTTGTCGGTAAACGCAATTTTACCTTCCGGCGCATGTTGCAGCGTTGCCAAGACCATCTTTGAATCATCATCAATGGCCTCGTAAGCGCGTGGCCGCAATGAAAGTTTTAACGTGCCATCCGGGTACGTGCCAATGACCCGGGCGTCCAATTGTTGACCCAGACGCGGTTCTTGGTCACGTTCCGTTGGGTTAATGAAACCTAAGTTATAGTCGTCTGAAATGACCATGGTTCCAGCAAGTTTCAACCGGTACGCAGTCACGTGAATATCCTTGTTGTTAAGGCCCTTCTTAGCAGGTTGCGCAATGGCGCGAAACAGGTTTTCGTCAGCCAAATCGCCCCACATACGGCCTTTTTTATCAGTTTTAATGCCCATAAACAAACGGTCGCCCTTTTGCGGCCACAGCGCTGGCATTTCTGGCAGATCATCCAGTGACACAACGATATCCTTGTTGAGCAACCCGATGTTCACGAAGACGCCCAGACCATGCTGGCCCTTAACCACTTCACCGAAACCGTAGTGGTCCACCTGGATCTTCGGGGCTTCCCGGGTGATCTGCAGTTTGTGGTTTTCGTTTTCGTAGGCGTAACCTTTGAAATGGCTGCCGATCTTCAACGGTTTTTGGATCTCTCGTTTATCCAGTCGGAATGCCCGGCCATCGACTGACACGAAATACTGCTTATCATTTTCGTCAGTGACCTCGCCGCCAATAATACGGCCAAGCAACCCGCTTAATTCATTCTCCATTTTAGTATCTCCGTTCATTTTCATAGGTAATTCCATTCTACACAAGTTTACCCCAAAAGGCGACGCATTTTCACGTAGTAACCGCTACCAAGTGAGAAAAAACGGGTTTTCTGCCTTTTCTTACCTGATTGTTGGCAAAAATACGGAATCTGATTGGCCATCTTCCGCTGCGGCATTTCCTACAGCATTTGTGCGTATTTTTTAAACAAGCGTTGCCCAAGAAAAAGTGAACCGAAGCCGTTTATCAAATGGCTCACTGGAATCGGTTCATTGTCTCGCTGATCAAGAAGATTAGGTGAAAATAAGCTGCGCACCAGCGTTGATTAAAGGACAATAGGCGGCTGATATGAGGCAAAAACATCGTTAACGTAATAAAAAAGAAGCAAGCCCACAGTGGACTTGCTTCTTTGATTGTTAAGAATTAAAGATCTTAAAGTGCGTTTGAAGCACCGTGGTAAACGACACCGCGACGTGAGTCGACAGTGATCAATTCGCCATCAGAGATCTTGTCAGTAGCAGATTCAGCGCCAACGATAACTGGGATCCCCATTGAGATACCAACTACGGCTGCGTGTGAAGTCAAGCCACCGTTTTCAACGATGATTGCGCTGGCTTTTTCGATAGCTGGCAAGTAATCCTTGTCAGTGTTCTTAGTAACCAAAACGCTGCCTTCAGTAGTCTTGCTGTTAGCTTCGTCAGCTGACGTAGCAACAACGGCCTTACCAATAACAGTGTCATCACCGACGCCTTGGCCGCGAACAAGCTTTGAACCGATCAATTGAACCTTCATCAGGTTAGTTGTACCGCGTTCGCCAACGGGAACACCGGCAGTGATCAAGATCAAGTCGCCTTCCTTAGCTAAGCCGGTTTCAACGGCTTTAGCAGCAGCCAAGTCAAACATTTCATCAGTGTTAGCTGGCTTTTCAGCAACGATTGGGTAAACACCAAAGTTAACCATCAAACCGCGACGAGTCCGGTCATCAAAAGTGATGGCCAGGATGTCTGCGTCTGGACGGTACTTGCTGATCATCCGAGCGGTGTAACCTGATTCAGTAGCTGCAACGATGGTCTTCACGCCCAAAGTCTTAGCAACACGGGCAACTGAAGCACCAATGGATTCAGTAACGTCACCGGTCTGGAAGTCCATGTTGTCAGTACCGAAGTCCTTCAATGCGTTTTCAGCCTTGATATCGATCCGGTTCATCGTAGCAACGGATTCAACTGGGTATTCACCGTTAGCTGATTCACCAGAAAGCATGGTTGCGTCAGTACCGTCAAACACGGCGTTAGCAACGTCAGAAGCTTCGGCACGAGTAGGACGTGGGTTTTCTTGCATTGAGTCCAACATTTGGGTAGCGGTGATAACCGGCTTGCCTAAAATGTTACACTTGCGAATCAAGCTCTTTTGTACCAAAGGCACATTTTCAGCTGGAATTTCAACACCCATGTCACCACGAGCGACCATCAAACCATCAGAAACCTTGATGATATCGTCAAAGTTGTCGATACCTTCTTGTGATTCGATCTTAGGGAAGATTTGGACGTGTTCCATGTGCTTTTCTTCCAAAAGTTCGCGAATGTCCATAACATCTTGTGGCTTACGAACAAATGAAGCTGCGATAAAGTTGATTTCGTGATTCAAACCGAAACGAATGTCATCGGCATCCTTTTCAGTGATCCCTGGTAAGTTGATTGAAACGCCAGGTGCGTTAACACCCTTACGTGAACCAAGCACACCATTGTTTTGGACAGTAACAACTAATTCTTTAGTTGCATCGTCTTTCTTGTCAACTACAGTGTCTAACAGACCATCATCGAACAAGACGTGGCCGCCTTCGTTAACGTCATCGTAGAGACCTGGATAAGTGACAGCGATCTTGTCCTTGTCACCTTCAATAGAGTCATCCATAGAGATCCGGAAAGTATCACCAGTGCTGAATGAGATCTTGCCGTCCTTTTGAACGGTCGTCCGGATTTCAGCACCCTTGGTATCCAACATGATACCAACAGTCTTACCTGTGATTTTTTCTGCTTCGTGAACATTGGTTAAACGACCTAAATGTTCTTCATGGTCACCGTGGGAAAAGTTGAACCGGAAAATGTTAGCGCCGGCTTCAATCAACTTCACAATAGTATCGACATCGGTACTAGCAGGGCCAAGTGTACTTACGATCTTGACTTTCTTCATAAGAAAAATCTCTCCTTTGGATTTTAAGACTGGCGCTCACGTGAACAATTCACTAGAGACAAAGCACCAGCACAATTTGGATTCCGAAAGTTATTCTAACACTTTTCAAAATTATTGTCTGCGTCTAATTTCGGATTTTACATGAATTTGAGTGTTAAAGCGTTTTCATTGCTCTTACATTGCGTTTCTTATTTTGTAAATTAGTTTTTTCTTTGAAATACAACATTTTGTTCACCTAGTAACAAGACCAAATCATGATGCACCTGATCACCCTCACCCGGCCAGTACTGTTTCGCCAGTACCCGTTTACTGTCGTCCTTAAGCCGGTACAAAATCACCGGAACCTTCCCGGAATGCGTCCTTAACAAGGCAAACAGCTTGGCAGTCAGCTCAGGTGTGTCGTGCGCCTGGTCGAGACGCAGGAACCAGCGCGGTGCCGGCGGCAGTTCATTGCTGCTGCCCTGCTGTTGAGCCGGTTGCTGGATCTGACGCGCATCCTGCAGGTTATTCGCAACGACCTGCAGTCCGCCGCGGTTCGTCTCGGCTTTGCCAGTGACGAACACCACGATTTCCTTATCTAGCCACTCGCTGACCCGGCGGTAGAGGTTCGGAAAAACGGTGAGACTGATTTCACCGGTCAGATCCGATCCCGTCACGAAGGCCATTTGGTCACCGCGCTTGGTGCGGATCGTGCGGACTTTTGTGATATAAACCAGTAGATTTACCTGCTGGTCAGCAGCCAGATCACCAATCGACACCGTGTTGCGGGCGATGGCCAGGTCATGATATTGCTCGACCGGATGGCCAGATAAATAAGCCCCCAGATACTCGTTTTCTTTTGCGAGTTTCTCACTCAGGGACAAGTCAGGCTGGTGCTGGATCTTTGGCGCGAGTGCTTCAAACAAGTCCAGGTTGTCGCCGCTCAGTTCCACGCTGCTCAAAAATTCCGGCAGACTGGCAATCATTTCCGCCCGGTTGTTGCCAAACTGGTCAAAGGCCCCGGCGTAGATCAACCCGTCAATCAGGTCTTCCTTGAGCCACTTCTTATCCAACCGGACCAGAAACTGGTGCAGTGATTTAAACGGCCCCTGTTCTTGCCGTTCATCAAGGATCGCCTGCAGAAAGTCCCGCCGCATCCCCTTGATGGACGCCAAACCAAACCGAATCCCCGCCTTAGTCAGCCTGAAGTAAGCGGAACTGGCGTTGATGTCCGGCGGCAGAATGGCGACCTGATGGCGCTTTGCTTCCATTAAGTAGAGTTTGGTCTTGGCCGTATTGTTCAGCACGGAGTTCAGCAGCGAGGCAAAGAACGCTCCCGGAAAATGCACCTTAAGGTACGCCAGTTCGAAGGCCATCTTGCTGTAGGCCACCGCGTGTGAGCGGTTAAACCCGTAGTTGGCAAACCGGTCGATATAGTTATACGTCTGCTCAGCAGCAGCTTGCGGGTACCCCTTTGCTGCCGCGCCGTCCAAGAACTTCTTTTGCATGGTGTCCATGGTGGCCTTTTTCTTCTTACTCATGGCCCGTCGCAGCAAATCGGCTTGGCCAAGGCTGAAACCGCCCATGACCGAGGCAACCTGCATGACCTGCTCCTGGTAAACCAGAATACCATAGGTCGGCGCCAGAATCGGCTTTAACGAGTCATCCGGATACGTGACCGGCTCCTGGTTAAAGCGCCGTTTAATAAAGTGGTCGATGTTTTCCATCGGGCCCGGCCGGTATAACGCGTTGACGGCCGCTATCAGCTCAAACGAGTCCGGTTTCAGTCGTCGAAGCACGTTTTTAATACCAGCAGATTCGAACTGAAAAACCCCGTTTGTATCGCCGTTTTGAAACAACTTAAGCGTTGCTTGATCATTCAGGTTGACCTGGCTGATACGCAGCGGTTTACCGTACTGTTTTTGAATCATGCCCAGAGCTGCCGCCATCAGTGACAGGTTCCGCAGCCCCAGAAAGTCCATTTTCAGCAGGCCGACTTGTTCAACGTAATCCTTGGTATACTGCGTCATCAGCATGGTTTCCGACCCGTTTTGCACCGGCACGATGTTGGTCAGCGGCTGGTCGGATAAAACGACCCCGGCCGCGTGGGTGGAGTAGTGCCGCGGCAGCCCTTCCAGTTTCTCAGCCGTTTCAAACAACAGCTTATTGAGGCTGGAATCCGCCACCAGGTTCTGCAGCGGCTGCGATTGTTTGAACGCATCCTTTAGCGAAATGTGCAGCAGGTTAGGAATCGTGGCACTCCATTCACTAAGCTCATACGGGCGCAAGCCGAATACCCGGCCCACGTCACGAAGCGCCTGCTTGGTAGCGAGCGTCCCAAAAGTGATGATCTGCCCCACCCGTTCATGGACGTACTGGTCGTGGACGTACTGCAGGACTTCCTCCCGGCGGTTATCCGGAATATCCAGGTCAATATCTGGCATCTGTGCCCGTTCTTCGTTCAGAAATCGTTCAAACAGCAGCGCGTACTGAATCGGATCCACATCGGTAATGCCCAAGCTATAGGCCACCAGCGAACCGGCAGCGGACCCCCGGCCGGGTCCAGTCGTGATGTTGGCCTTTTTTGTAAACTGCATGACGTCCCAGACAATCAGAAAGTAATCATCAAAACCCATCCGGTCAATGACATCTAATTCATGATTCAAGCGGTCCCAGTACGGTTTTGGTTCACTGATCTTATTGGTTGCCAGCCGCTGTTTCAACCCGGTTTCGCACTGCGTCCGCAGATAGTCTTTCGACGGCAGCTGGTCCGGGGTCTCAAAGTGGGGCAATTGCGGGTGCTGAAAGCGCAACTGAACTTGGCAGGCAGCCGCAACTGTCTCAGTCATGTCAGCCGCGGCCTGTAACCCAACTTGCTGGTATTCCTGACTGAACGCATCGGCTGACTTCAACCAGAACTGACCGGTCTTCTGCTGTGCGTCTGCCAGGTTGCTGATCGTGGTGCCATCCTTGATGGCTTCCAAGACGCTGACTGCAAACCGGTCATCGGCGTTGAGATATTGAACCGTGGGCAGTGCCACGATCGACGTCCGTAAATCGGCCGCCGTTTTACTCAGCAGCTGCCGGTACGCAGCCGACTGGTCCGCGCTCACGCCAAGCAGCACGCTATTGTCGTCCGTGGCCGCCTTGAGGGTCGTCAAATAGTCGCTGACCGCCTGCTGATTACCCTGATTGAGCCAGTACACAGCTTCGCCGTTGGTCGGTCCGACCACCATCAAATGTGTCATGTAGGGCTTGATATCGGCCAGCGTCAGCGTCTGGTCGCCGGTCAGCCGCTGGTGCAGCGACGACAGCATCATTAAATGCTGATACCCGGTCAGATCCTTGGCTAAGAAAATCAGCGGAAACTGCTGGTCGCTGGCCAGGATGCCGTCCAGGGTCAGCGTCAATCCGATAACGGGTTGAATGCCCGCCTGCTGACAGGCCTGATAAAACTCAACGGTGCCATACATCACGTTATTTTCGGTCAGCGCCAGCGCTTTATAGCCGCGTTCAACCGCCGTGGTGACTAATGTTTTGAGCTCAATTGTACTTTGGAGCAGACTGTAGCTGCTGATAACATGTAACGGCACAAAGCCCATTTTTAACCACCCTTTCTTCTCCAATCAGTATACCAAACATTCGTTTTCTAGTCATTTTCCAATTGCTTTTTTAAGCGATTGTGCTAAACTTTTATTGATTGAGAGGTGTCTTTCATGAAAATTTTAGAAGCAAACTTAGTCGTCATCTTTTGGTCGATAATCTTCGGTGAAGTCATTGGCTACATCGGCGGTTCATTGGAACTCATGACCTACAACACGATGGAAATCGGTGTCGTGGCCGCCATTGCCGGTTTTGTTATCGTTAACGGTGTCCATTTACTAGGTCTTTCCGATACCAAAGCAGAAACTAAATAACCCTCAGCCTCGCTCAGGGTTGAAATTGACCGTTAGCCTTGTGGACTGACGGTTTTTTTGCGTGCTTAGACGTGCAGCAGCGGGTACTGGCATTTCTGCCATATTACCGTGCCATTCCGCGGTTTGACATTGCGGACTGTAACGTCGATTTACTGTGTCTTAGTTAAGAATGAATGGGTAACAAGCGGCCCTTCACAGCATATAAACGCCCCTAGCCGAATGCCCATTCAGGGTTTTCAGCTAGGGGCGTTTATATGCTAGGGGCAAAACCGTCTTTTGTCCCGCTCTTTTTTTGCGATTTTGTAAGTATCTGATTTTAGGGATCCTTCTAGGCAACGAAGTCGAAACGAGTTTCAGGAAGCAGAGACCAGAACGCAAGCGCAGTGAGCGACAAATCCAAAACCGGGATTTATCACTCACTGTGCTTGCGTTCTGGTCTCTAACCGCTTCCTTTCACTCTCTGTCTGACAACCTATTCACTCGCCTTAACCGCATGACTTGTAACGTTAAACATCAGTCCGTCACCGGCTTCATTCAAGCCGATTTCCACACTGGATTGCGCCTTGACCTCGTTGCCAATGATCTTCTTGGCAAGCGGGGTTTCGACTAAGTTCGTAATCGTTCGTTGCAGCGGCCGCGCACCAAAGGCCGGCAGATAGCCGCGTTCACCCAGCCAACGGGTGGCTTCATCCGTGATGGTCAGCGTAATGTCCTGTTCCTTCAGCCGGTTTGAGAGCTGAGCAATCAGCTTGTCGACTATCAGATCAATGTCTGCTAATGAGAGCGGCTTGAACATGATCGTGTCATCGATCCGGTTTAGGAACTCCGGCTTAAACGACCGTTGCAGGAGTGCTGCCACTTGCTTCTTGGCGTCGTCCGAGATTACACCTTCGTTATCGGTACCCTCCAGCAAAATGTCAGAGCCCAGGTTAGACGTCATGATCAGCAAGGTGTTCTTAAAGTTGATGGTCCGCCCCTGACTGTCGGTCAACCGGCCGTCATCTAACACCTGTAACAGAATGTTGAACACGTCCGGGTGAGCCTTTTCAATTTCGTCAAATAACACAATGGTGTACGGGTGCCGGCGAACCGCTTCTGTCAGCTGGCCGCCCTCCTCGTATCCAATGTAACCCGGTGCGGCACCGACAAGTCGCGAAACGGATTCTTTTTCCATGTACTCACTCATGTCGATCCGCACCATTTGTTCCTCGGAGTCAAACAAGTTTTCAGCGAGCGCTTTAGCCAGTTCCGTTTTCCCGACCCCAGTCGGGCCTAAAAACAGGAAGGAACCAAGCGGCTTGCTGGGGTCCTGAAGACCGGCCCGTGACCGCAAGACAGCGTCCGATATCGCCTGGACAGCTTCGTTTTGACCAATGACACGTTCATGTAAGTTGTCAGCTAGGTGCAGCAGTTTTTCCCGCTCGGTGGCGACCAATTTATTGACGGGGATCCCGGTCATTTTGGCCACAACTTCCGCGATCTCCTGCTCCGTGACTGATTCGCTGACCAGCCATTCGCCGGAGTGGTCCTTTTGCTCCATGGCGTTTAATTCCTTTTTCAATTCAGGAATCGTCCCGTGTTGCAAAACGGCAGCCTTATCCAAGTCATACTGGGCTTCGGCATCCGCCAAATCGCGGTTTGCCTTGTCCAGCTCGTTCTTCTTTGCGCTCAACGCACCAAGGGCCTGCTTTTCATCCTGCCAGCGGGCGTTTAAGTTGTCGACCTTCTCCTTAACGTTGGCCAATTCCTTCTGGACGTCAACCAGCTGTTTTTGCGAATTTTCATCCGTTTCCTGCTTTAACGCGGCTTCTTCGACCTGCAGACGCATCATTTGCCGCCGGGATTGGTCAAGTTCCGTAGGTGCTGAATTCATGGCCACCCGAATGGATGCGGACGCCTCATCGACGAGGTCCAGGGCCTTGTCGGGCAGGAACCGGTCCGTAATGTACCGGTCAGAGAGCTTCGCTGCCGCCACCAGTGCGTTATCGTGGATCTTAACGCCGTGGTGAATTTCAAACCGCTCACGAAGCCCCCGCAAAATAGTGATCGTGTCATCAACACTCGGTTCTTGGACCAGCACCTTTTGGAACCGCCGTTCAAGCGCCCGGTCTTTTTCCATGTACTGCCGGTATTCATCAAGCGTGGTGGCCCCGATCAAGTGCAGCTCACCGCGGGCCAGCATGGGCTTCAGCAAGTTACCTGCATCCATGCTGCCTTCGGTCTTGCCAGCGCCCACGATGTTATGGATCTCATCGATGAACATGATGATCTGACCCTCGCTCTTCTTCACCTCGTTTAAAACGGCTTTCAACCGTTCCTCAAACTCGCCCCGGTATTTGGCACCGGCAATCAATGCGCCCATATCCAGGGAGAAGATCGACTTATCCTTGAGGTTTTCCGGCACGTCACCGCGGGCAATCCGTTGCGCCAGGCCCTCAACAATGGCGGTCTTCCCAACACCGGGTTCCCCGATCAGAACCGGGTTGTTTTTGGTTTTTCGCGACAGAATCTGCATCACGGATAAGATCTCATCATCCCGACCGATAACCGGGTCGCGTTCGCCCTTGCGCATGGCAGCCACTAGCTCGACGCCATACTTTTCCAATGCTTTATAGTTTTCTTCCTGATTTTTTGATGTCACACGCTCGCCTCCCCGAATGTCAGCGACCTTGTTTTTCACCTTTTGCAGCGTGATGCCTTGCTGCTGCAAATAGTCCGCTAACCGGCTGCCGTCCATTTGAATGAGGGCGATCACCAGCGTGTCAGTCGCCACATAATCATCGCCGAGGTCTTTGCGCACTTCATCGGCCTTTTGCAGTAACCGGTACATATCGGGGGACAAATTCTGCCCGTATTGCACACCGCCGCCGGACACCGAACTAATGGAGTCGATCTCGCGGTCCAACTCCTTATCCAATTCCGTCAGGTCAAGTCCCAGGTCACTAAAGATCTGCCGGTCCAGTTCACCTGGCTGTGTCAGAAACTTAAAGAGATGGGAGATACCGATATTTTGCTGTTGCCGGGTCACGGCAATTTTTTGGGCTTCAGAGATTGCATCCGTCACCGACTGGGTCAAGATGTCTGGGTTCATATTGTCATCATCCTTTGTCGTTTTTTGTCATAACTGATTGTAATATCAGATTTCATTGTTTAATTTGTTCACAAAAAGTATCATATCACACTTTTTTAGTTTGGCGATAATAGTTTGACCTTTTTTGACCTTTAATTTCAAAAGTCTTAATAATTGCAAAAAAGAGGCCTTGATCAACCCGGTAACCGGCGATCTGAAGCCCCCTTTAACACGCTATTCAGCGTTCAATTCGATCATTTTTAAAATAACGTCCACGGCCTGCGCCATAACTTGCTCGGACACGTATTCGAAACGGCCATGCATGTTTTCGCCACCCGCAAAGAGGTTCGGTGTCGGCAGGCCCATAAACGAGATCTTTGACCCGTCTGTTCCGCCTCGAACCGGGGCAATGTCTGGTTCGATATCCAATTCCTCCATGGCGTTCTTCGCGAGTTCAACAACACTCATGTCCTTTTCGATGATCTCACGCATGTTGTAATACTGGTCCTTCAAGGTCACCGTGACCGTACCGTCACCGTACTTGGCGTTCAACTGGTTCGCAATACTTTGGAATAGCTGCTTACGATTTTCAAAGCGGGCCCGGTCGTGGTCACGGATAATGTAGCCCATATCAGCGCTATCCACGTCCCCGGTCAGTTTATAAATGTGGTAGAAGCCTTCGCGGCCATCCGTCGTTTCCGGCCGGTCATGAACGGGTAAGGCCGCGTGGAAGTCCATCGCCAGTTGCAATGCGTTGACCATAACGCCCTTTGCACTGCCAGGGTGAACGTTGGTTCCAGTAATGTGTAGCCGCCCGTCAGCCGCGTTAAACGTTTCGTATTCCAACTGTCCCAGGGGACCGCCGTCAACGGTGTACGCCCAATCGGCTCCAAAGTCCGCAACATCAAAGTTATCAGCACCGGTCCCGATCTCTTCATCGGGGCCTAGACCAACCTTGATGGCACCGTGCTTAATTTCCGGATGTGCTAACAGGTATTCCATTGCGGTAATGATTTCTGCCACGCCGGACTTATCATCGGAGCCAAGTAGCGTACTGCCATCCGTGGTGATCAGCGTTTGACCCTTATAGTTTTTCAGACTTGGAAAAATAGCCGGATCCAGCTTGTAGTCGCCCGCGTTATCTAAGGGGATAACCGAGTGGCCATCGTAGTTCTCAACAATTTTCGGCGTCACATGCTTGGCATTAAAGTCCGCCGTGTCTACGTGAGAAATGAAACCCAGTGTCTTAACCTGTTTATCCGTGTTACTCGGCAACGTTGCGTAGACGTAGCCGCTCTGCTTGTTAATGTGCACGTTATCTAACCCGATGCCGGTCAGTTCCTCAGCTAACTGCTTCAAGAAATCTGCCTGCGTCTTGGTTGATGGGATCGTGTCACTGGTCTCGTCAGACCGGGTCTCAATTTGCACGTACTTTAAAAAACGAGGAATCAATGTTTCGTAAGTCATGAATACCACACTCCCTTAAATAAAGGTAAACGGATCAGTGTTCAACTGGGAAGCTGTAATGTCAAATTCCCAGTGATTGTCGCTTCGCCACTTGCCAAATAATTCAGCTAACTTTGGTTTACAGATACTTTCAATGTGGTGGCCGGGATCGACCACTGGCAGCCCCGCCGCGATCATATCGTGGCCGGTGTGATAGTATACGTCGCCGGTTACGTAAATGTCGGCACCCTTAGCTTGTGCCAGTTTGAAGAACTTGCCGCCGTCACCACCGAGCACGGCGACCCGCTGAACCTGCTTCTCCTGGTCGCCAGCAATCAACCGCAGACCGGAGACTTGAAACACGTCCTTGCAGTATTCCGCGAAGGCCCGCACGGTCATCGGTTGTGCCAACGAACCGATTCGGCCCATCGAATACTGATGACCACCGTTTTTCAACGGGGTAACTTCTAACGAGGGGTGGCCGCCAGGGTACACTTCGGTGACCGCCTGGGTGATCTTGCTGAGTTGGTTGCCCTGGACCCGCGTTTGAATACTGAGTTCATCCACGTGATTTCGTTCCCCAACCGGGCCAAGTTCCGGGTCGGCCCCTTCCAGCGGCGTGTACCAGGTCGTCCCGTTCCATTCAAAACTGGCGCCAGCGTATCGGTCCAACTCACCGGCACCGGCTCCGACCATGGCGAGCCGAACCGCATCGGCATACATTGGCTGCACCCGAACCGTCAGCATATACTGCGGATCCACAACCCCGTCCCACAAGCCGGTGGTGTCAGACAGTTTCAACGCCTCCGCCAGCCAGTCGTTCATGCCGCCATCGGCACTGTCCAGGTTGGTATGCGCCGAATAAACCGTTATGTGGTGCGCTAAAATATCAGCGTACATCTGGTTTTGCGGATCACTGAGATCCAGGTTCTTCGCCGGCCGAAACATCACCGGATGGTGTGAAAAGATCAGGTCTGCGCCCAGATCAATGGCTTCTTGAACCACTTCCGGCCGGACATCCAACGTCACAAGAACGTGGTGAAATTCCGCGTCAAGCGACCCGAGCTGTAAGCCCACCGGATCTTTGGGTTCCACAATGGTTTTTGGGGCGAACTGTTCGAATCGATCAATCAGTTCCCTAACTTTCATTTAAAACGACCTCCTGAATTTGATTTCGTTGGTTAATAAAGGCGTCGATCTTTTCCTTGGGTGCATGCTGGGCGCGCTGCATGGTTGCAATCACGTCGTCTAAGCGTGCCTGTTCCTTGCGCCATTTGTCTTGAAGTACCGGTGATTTTTCCCGTAAAAGAAACGGCCCGAATTTTAACTGTGTTTCACTAAACGTTGTCGGCGTCTCGACCGGGTCGGCCACGATGATCTCGTAAATGTGGCCGTCTTCGGCCAAGATCCGTTCCGCGATAATGCCGTACAGGTGTTCCTGCAGCCATCGTCGAACGTTATCCTCACCCACGTTTGGTTGGAGGATCAAGCGCTCCTGGTGACGCAGCCGGTCGGCACCGTCGTCTAAAATTTTTGTAATGAGCGTCCCGCCCATACCAGCAATGGTGACGGTATCGATCTGGTCCTCAGGCTTGATGGCCGCCAGCCCATCAGCGAGGCGCGCCATAATGACGTTATCGAGACCCTCTTTTTTAATTTCACTCACCGCGTTTTCGTACGGCCCGCGAACAACTTCACCGGCCACGGCTTTCGCCAGCAGGCCCTTTTCAGCCAGATAAACGGGTAAGTAGGCGTGGTCTGACCCGATATCCGCCAAACGCGCCCCGGGCTGCACAAAGTCCGCAACCGTCTGCAGACGCAGTGATAGATGCGATGCATTCATAGATTTAAACGACTCCTCTGTTTTAGTTTACTTCTTAAGTATATGCCATGTTGCCGGTATTAGGCTACTGTTAAACAGGAAATTAGCGTTCTTTGCTCTCCGTTGACGTTAACCGGCCAGGTTGAGTCTATCGCCCTTCAACGCGGCATGGTAGAATCGGTTTCCGTTGGCGCCCGTTCTCGGAGCAGTTAATGACACGTGGAACGAGGAGCCGCTGATCAAGTACCGAACTGCAGCAATCACTTTAACGGCATCGTGAACTGCTGGAGCACAGACCAACTTGCGGCATCTAACGGCTAGGCTGTCACAGTTTGCGGCACAAAAAAGAACCACAACCAGCAAATGGCCGAGGTTCTTCATAGTGCGTTCAGCAGTCAATTACTTACTCC
Source organism: Secundilactobacillus collinoides DSM 20515 = JCM 1123 (assembly GCF_001435975.1). Classification (GTDB taxonomy): domain Bacteria; phylum Bacillota; class Bacilli; order Lactobacillales; family Lactobacillaceae; genus Secundilactobacillus; species Secundilactobacillus collinoides. The sequence continues at coordinate 51,732 of NZ_AYYR01000013.1, read as the reverse complement.
AAGAAATCCTTCAGTTGCTTTGAACGTGATGGGTGGCGGAGTTTGCGTAAAGCTTTGGCTTCGATTTGACGAATTCGTTCACGGGTAACACCGAAGACCTTGCCGACTTCTTCCAAAGTGCGGGTCCGGCCGTCATCTAGGCCAAACCGCAGGCGCAATACGTTTTCTTCACGATCAGTCAGGGTGTCCAAGACACTTTCCAACTGTTCCTTCAGTAATTCGTAAGCGGCGTGGTCAGCAGGACTAGTGGCGTCATCATCTTCGATAAAGTCACCCAGGTGAGAATCGTCCTCTTCACCAATAGGGGTTTCCAAAGAAACGGGTTCTTGCGCGATCTTCAGGATCTCACGAACCTTTTCCGTTGGCATGTCCATTTCGGCCCCGATCTCTTCCGGCGTAGGTTCACGTCCAAGGTCTTGCAGCAGCTGCCGTTGGATCCGGATCAGCTTGTTGATGGTTTCAACCATGTGGACTGGAATCCGGATGGTCCGAGCTTGGTCAGCAATGGCGCGTGTGATCGCCTGACGAATCCACCAAGTGGCGTAAGTCGAGAACTTGAACCCTTTTCGGTAATCAAACTTCTCAACGGCTTTCATCAGCCCCATGTTACCTTCCTGAATCAGATCCAGGAACTGCATGCCACGGCCGACGTAACGCTTAGCAATGGAGACCACCAAACGGAGGTTGGCTTCAGCCAATTCCTGTTTAGCTTCTTCCTCGCCCTTTTCGATCCGCAGAGCCAGTGCAACTTCTCCATCGGCAGTCAGCAATTTGACCCGCCCGATTTCCTTCAGGTACATCCGAACGGGGTCGTTGATCTTGACACCTGAAGTAGTTGACGCAGTACTGAGTTCCTTTTTGGTTACTTTCTTTGCAGCCTTAACGGCACGTGCATCTGGTTCGCCGTTAGCGTCAACGACACTGATTCCAGCGTCCTCAACTTTTTCTAACAGTTCATCCATTTTCTTAGCGTTTAAGCTAAATGGGGAAGCTACTTTGTCGGACAGAATATCATAGGTGATAGAACCATCCTTCTTGTAGTCATTAATCAAGTCCTTAACGGCCTTGTTAAATCCTTTTTGGTCAAACTTTTTGGTGCTCTTTGTTTCCTTTGCCATGTATAAAGCCCCCTAAGCTCGTTTATTAGACTGCTTTTGCTGTTGCAACTTAATAATTTCAATCACCAGCTGGCGGACCCGGTCATTGTCACCCAACCGTTTGGCCTCGTTCAATGCTTGCTGGCTTTGCGTTAACTGTTTTTCAAGTGGTGCTTCATTCATGATCACACGCAAGTAATCATCAACCTCTTCATCGGCCGCTTCGTCATTGATATTGAGCGATTCCAGCTCGATAACCATGTTTTGCAGGTGGTCATCGGTAATCAGATCAATGAACTGGGCTGGCGCATACGTTTGGTGCGTCTGGAAATACTTTTGTGCCAGCATGTAAATGAGTTCATAGTCGTCTGATTCAAAGCTGAAATTTTCAATGCCCGTGACGCGCAACCAAACTGAGTGGTCGTGCAGCATCCGCAGTAGTAGCCCGCGCTCAGCTTTTTCAGTACGGCTGAGCGGCGGGGCCTGCTGATACTGCGTGACTTCAGCAGGCGGTTCTTGATTTTGATAACCGGATTGCGGATAGCCCCCGTCATACGGGTTGGTGGCCGGAGCCGGTCGTGAAGACTTGGCGGGCTTTGGTTTGATCATCAGCAATTGTTGTTTTAAACTGCCCTTATCCAGCTGGTACTCATTCGCCAACTGGGTCAGGTACACGTCTTGTTCAACTGGTGACGTCACCGTTGCTAACAGGTTCAACACCTGGTCGATATATTCCAGCCGGCCGGCATCCGTATTCACATCATGTTCCGACTTCAGGTAGTGCATAGCAAACGCAATCGGCGTTTCCCGTGCGGACTGCAGGGCGCTGGCCAGTTTTTCCTCACCGTACTTCTTGCGGTACTCGTCCGGGTCCATCCCCTCGGGCATCTGAATGACGCCAAGGGCTAAACTCGAATTGTCCCGCAGAATCGTCAGCGCGCGGTTCGTTGCCCGTTGTCCAGGCGTGTCGCCGTCGTAACAGACATACACCTGCTTGGTCACCCGCTGCATCGCGTAAATCTGTTCCTCTGTCAAACTGGTTCCCATGGAAGCCACGCCGTTACCGACACCGGACTGGTGCGCCGACATAACGTCCATGAACCCTTCAAACAAGATCACTGCGCCTTCCTTACGGATCACGTTGCGCGCCTGGTCAAAGTTAAACAGTACCCGCCGTTTGTTGAAGATGTCCGTTTCCGGACTGTTCAAGTACTTCGGCTGGTCATCTGCCTTGACCAGAAGACGCCCCGAAAATGCGATCGGTTGACCCGACTCGTTTTTAATGGGGTACATCACCCGGTTAAAGAACCGGTCGCGCAACTCACCAGACTGATTTTCAATAAACAGTCCCGTGTGCCGTAATTCTTGGTAATCCACCTTTTGCTGATCAAAATATTGTTTTAATAACTGCTGATCAGGCGCAAATCCCAACCCAAAATCCTCAATTGTTTTGTCGGTGAGTCCCCGCTGATGCAGGTAATCCAACGCCGGCTGACCGATCTCGGTGTTCATTAGGATGTGATGGTAGAGCTTTTGCGCCCCTTCGTGCAGTTGAATGAGGTGATTAGCAGGTGAATCCTGGCGTGCTTGACCCGAGTAGGTCGCGTTCGCCACTGAATCCGGCAGGTCCACGTGGGAAAATTCTGCCACCTTAACAACGGCCTCTTGGAAGCCAATGTTCTCCAGTTCCATAATGAACTTAAAAACATTGCCGCCGCGACCGCAGCTAAAGCAGTGAAAGATCTGCTTGTCTTCCGATACCGAAAAAGAAGGCGTCCGCTCCTCGTGAAACGGACATAAGCCAAATAAATTTTTACCTGATTTTTGCAACTGAACGTACTGACTAATAAAATCCACGATATCGGTGGCATCGCGGACTTGTTCAATCACGGCTTCGGGTATCTTTGCCACTGGCTCAACACCCCTTTCGCAATAGTGCTTAATCGGAAAATCGGACTGTTTGAGACAGCCACAAGTCAGATTATGGCGTAAACAGTCAATATATATGATAGCACATAACATAAAAAAAGCTACTTTTTAGCTCGAAAAATAAGTAGCCCCGTTCAAAAAATAGAAATTGCTGGAAAACACCGTTTATAATCGACGGCAATCCGTTTTCCAGAATTCAAATTGTACCACGTCCTCACTGACTTTAAGCAAATTTTGCTCACAACAGTGAAACCCATTTTAGCTGGCCAGAAATCCAGCACACATTTCGTTGGCGCGGCCTCCGTGAACAAGGTCGCTGAGCGCATCAAACTGACGTCGCCCCAGGGTCCATTTTGCCCCATTTCAAATCTTAGTGTTTACATTTCGAACACTTGTTTGCTAAACTGGAACCTAGGAAGTGATGACGCATGAATGAAGATCAATTAAAAGCCTACCTGACCAAAAACAGCCGGGTCAGCGATTTATTTATGGATAAGTGCCTGCCCTACTTACAGGCACAAAACGAAGAAAAGGCGCCGGCCCGTCGGTTGAACGACACCATGCTCCAACGGGAGGCCGATAAACTGTTCGATGAGTTTATTGGCAACATATACAGCCGCATGACATCGCAGCTTCCCGGCAGTGCGACTGAGGACCAGTGGATCAGCTACATGGATAACAATGATATGTTGGAAGGCCTTGAAGATTCAATGAGTGAGTTGAATTTTGGGTCGGAAGAAGACTGAAAACAGCTTAGCAGGACCGTCTGAGACGATTTTGCTAAGCTGTTTTTAATTGAATTCAGTTTTTGCGATACATTCTAAATTGATTTGGGGGCGTTATAGCGTTGAACGTAATCAAACTTCCTTTTCCGTATGCGTTTCTTCACGTTTCCACAACTGCCAAACCAGCAGGAATAAGACTCCGACTGCTAAAACGGTAATCAGCGCGATCTTATAATCCCCGCGATTCAAGAAATCGCCGCCCATCGCATACAGCAAGGCAGTCGGCACTGAACCAATGGCCATGGCAATGATGACATCCCGCAGCGGCTGGTGCAGTTTGGACGCCGCAAAGTTAACGAAAATGGTCGGCACGATTGGTACCGCGTACCCGATTGTCAGGCCCACCACCGGATACTTCATTTTCATAATGTTGCGCACGACCCGGCCGTCATGGTGCTGAGCCGCTTTGGAAATACCAACCTTGCGCAGTATCGTATAGGTCACAAGATTGCCGCACACGATACCCACTAGGTTGATGGCAAAGCCCCAATACCGGCCGTAAATGACCCCAATGAGAATGCAGGCAACTGAAATTGGGAATCCCGGCACCGCCGCGAGTGTTGCGACCAGCGCAAAGACGATCAGCAGCGTGACCGGAGCCGTTTGATGCTGCCGAATCTGCGCCCAAAATTGTTTTTGCAGCCCGTCGTTATACTTAACGAGATTATCAATATCCTGCTGAAAATCCTTCGACAGCGCATATAGCAGACCCACAATGATCAGGATGCCGAGGAGCACGAAAGCCAGCCGAATCAGGCGTTGTTTTTTAGTTTCCGGTTTTTCAAGTTTCATCTCATCCGCCGCTCTCTATGGTCATTTTTTAATACTTGATCGTCGTCCCATCTAATAGATACTCCGATTGTACCATTTTGAGCATGAATGCGGGTGCTGGGTGATTGAAAACAGGTCGCCTCTGTAACCTGATTCTATTCTGCTTCACTGATTTGAATCACGATTTTACCCACAATACCGTGTTTTTCTGCCCGCTGGTAAGCTTCCACCACTTGGTTCATTGGATAAACGCCATCAGTCACCGGTTTCACTCTGCCAGTGTCGACCAGCTCAGCGAGATGTGACAAGTTGGCTCGATTCGGGAAGGCAACGACCACCCGGCTGCGATGCTTGCCATAACGGAGCGATTTTACGACCGTTAAAAATTTCTGACCATCGAGTGAAATCGTCAGTAACCGGCCAGCCGGCTTTAAATTTGTTCGAAACGCATCCTGCTGCGTCCCTACCGTATCAAAAATAATGTCAAATTTGCCTAATTGCTCAGCCTTAACCCGATGATAATCGAGCGCCCTGTCCGCGCCCAACCGTGCCATCTCAGCAATTGTTTCATGCGATCCAAGAATCGTCACGTTCGCGCCATATGTCTTGGCGATCTGCACGCCAAAAGTTCCCACACCGCCGGCACCGCGAATCAAAACCTCATCACCGTGCTTAATGTGCCCCTTATCAACAAGGGCAACCAGCGCAGTCGTTGCTGAACATGGCAAACCAGCCGCCTCCGTCATAGTCAGACTAACCGGCATCAACGACAGCTTATGAGCTGGCACGGCAACAAATTCCGCAGCCGCATTGCTGCTGGTCGTTGTATTGCCCCAGACTCGGTCGCCCACATGGAAGTCGGTTACGCCGCTACCCAACGCGACCACTTTGCCGACAACGTCTTGTCCAAGCGCTCTAGGTAAACGTATGAATGGTTTTAAATACTTCGGTCCCTGTCGGAAGGCCAAATCGCCGCCATTAATTGAGGTGGCGGCCATTTTAACCAAAACCTGACCACGTTTTACTTGCGGCACCTCACCCTTAGATAGCTTCAGAACCTCTGGCCCCCCGAACTGATTATAAACAACACGCTTCATGAGCTGCTGGGTTGCCCTTTGCGGTTTAGTATTCAACGCACACTGCATATTGATTGCTCCTTTCAATTTTGACCTATTATTGACCCTGAATCCCCTGCAAAAAAACGTCCGCGAATTCTTGTCGGCTTCCCTTCGGGGCGATTCGACCCATTAATTCAGCATCAATCAGCGCAACAATGCCTGATGAAAACATAGTGGTCAAAAAATCGGCATTCAATTCAACGCGGAACGTGCCCCGTCTTTGCCCACGGGTAAAGAATCCCTCCAGACCTGAGAAATAGGCATCAACATATTCTTCCGATGCGGTACAGGTACCCGAAAAAAGCCACCTGAACAGTTCTTTATTGCCATAGAAAGCCGCAATCAATTGATTAAGGCCATCGATATAATCGTTAAAATCGCTGTTGGCGAGACGGATAATACCTTGAATGATCGTGTCCGACTGTTGCAGCAACAGTTTCTCTAAATCGTTTCTTGTTCCATAAATACGGTGCAAGGTGGCTTTGCTGACGCCGACGATCGTGGCCAGTTCAGTAAAAGTGTCACGGGGATGCGTGGCCATTGCTAGGGCCAGTTTTTTTAGGAGCAGTTCGTTTTTTTGTGTGAGTGGCATGTTTTGACCTCCGATTGATTACATTAGTGTTATTTGAGACTTTTTTGTCTCAAATTTTATTTTAGTGTATCAATTTGGTGTTCAATTGTCAATTCGTTTTTTTTAAAAAAACGCCGTCTTGGATATTGTCCAGTGATAGCGTTTTGTTTGGTGCGTTTATTTTGTTGTCACACAAGTGTAGTAAAGATATTTTGTTTCGAAATTTTGCACTCGTGCTCCCATTTTATTTTTGCCACATGCCTCTTTAGCACCCAGCTCTCATGTTCTCGAGTCTAAACGTGCGACACGGGGCAAGGGGTTGCACCTGGTTCTGCACTCGTGCGCCCCTTTTATTTTTGCCAAATACCCCTTTAACATCCAGCTCTTATTTCCTTTAGCCTAAACGTGCGATACGGGGCAAGGGGTTGCACCCGGTTCTGCACTCGTGCTCCCATTCTATTTTTGCCATAGGCCCCTTTAACACCCATCTCTCATGTTCTCAAGCCTAAACGTGCGACACGGGGCAAGGAGTTGCACCTAGGGGACTTTGCCCGTAAAAGCCAAGACCGGGCTTTTACGGGCAAAGTCCCCTAGGATCCACTCCTTAACCGCCCCTGTTTTGCACTCTACAAAAAAAGCCAGCTCAGGAATATCCTTCCTCAACTGGCTTTGGCGTTTCAATACAGTTAGTGGCTTTCATTAATAGCAACTTAATGATAGCACTTTTTGGATTGTACGCCAACTAGTGTGCTTATTTGACGATCAATTGGTTAAGGTCACCTAAACGTAAGATGAGGTCTGCCAACTGTTTGAGTTGACTCAGACGATTATTTTTCACGTCTTCGTTCTTATCCATGACCATGGTCGCGTCGAAGTACTCGTTGATAACGCTCTGCAGACCCGCTAATGCTTCGTAGTAGGCTGGGATATCCAAGGTGTCAGCCTTGGCAGCCACGGCGTTAACGGCCGCTAGCAATTTCGGCTCGCTGTCGTTATCAAACAGACTTGCATCAACTGGTTTGACCTTCGATGCATCCGCCTTTTCAGCCAAACGCAATACCCGGTTCAGGGCTTCGATGCTGCCCTTGAAGTCGGCATCGTTCTGGTGGTCACTCAGCGTCTTGGCGGCGTTGAAGTTATCCAGCAGATCGGTGTTTGGTCCGGCGATAACGGCATCCACGATATCATGACGCGTCTTTTCGTCTAGCAGAGTCACCTTGATCCGGTCCTTCAGGAAGGCGACCACAGCGTTGACCTGGGCGGCTTGGTCTAGATCTGGCGCAACGTTGGCGTCAGTCTCAGCCTTGATAGCCGTTTCGATCAGGTTTTGATCAAGGTGCCAGTTTTGAGCGCGGATGATCCGAACGATTCCAGTTGCCTGACGACGCAGGGCGTACGGGTCGTTTGAACCGCTTGGTACCATGTCGGCGCTGAAGAAGGTCAGGATACTATCGATCTTGTCAGCAATGGCTAAAACAGCACCGTCTGTGGTTGCAGGCAGGTCCCCATCGGCTGAGATCGGCATGTAGTGTTCGCGAACGGCGGTGGCCACGTTGGCGTTTTCGCCGTTTAACAGGGCGTACTTTTCACCCATGACCCCTTGCAGTTCAGCAAATTCCCCGACCATCCCAGTGACTAAATCGAACTTGTAGATGTGGGCAGCGCGGTCGACGTCGGCCAGCTGGGTGTCGTTTAACCCAAGGGCCGTGCCGACTTGTTTAGCAATCACAGCGACCCGCTGCATCTTGTCGTACATCGTAGAAATCTTGTCGTGGAAACTGACGTCCTTCAGGCGTTCAACGTAGTCAGCAACGGTCTGCTTTTGGTCTTCTTCATAGAAGAACATGGCGTCGCTCAGACGAGCAGCTAAAACTTTTTCGTTCCCGCTGACCACGTTTTCGATGTGTTCGGCATTCCCGTTACGCACGGAGATGAACTTCGGCAACAGTTTACCGTTTTTATCCAACACGTAGAAGAACCGTTGATGGTCCCGCATGGAAGTGATCAGCACTTCGTCTGGAATGCTTAGGTACTTGTCGTCAAAACTCCCAGCGAACGCCGTTGGCCATTCGACCAGGTTATTCACTTCTTCCAGCAAGTCGGCATCAATGTTGATGGTCCAGTTATTATCGGCAGCAATACGGTCAATTTGTGTTTTGATTTCTTTCTTACGTTTGTCCGCATCCGCGATCACAAACTCTTCGGTCAGTGCGGCCTCATAGTCAGCGGCGTTGTTTAACGTGATGTCCTTACCCAAGAACCGGTGGCCGCGGGTGATGCGGTCAGTGTCAACATCCAGGATCTGGAACGGGATGACCTTGTCGTCTAACAGGGCCACCAGCCACTTGATTGGGCGGATGTATTCAAAGTGGTAACTGCCCCACTTCATCATGGTTGGGAAGGTCATTGAGGTTAAAACATCCTTCAGCCCAGCTAAAACTTCTTCCACCGGTTGGCCGGCGATGTGCTTTTCAACGTAAACATATTCGACACCCTTCAATTCCTTAAAGGTAATGTCATCAACGGTCAGGCCTTGGCCACGGGTAAAACCGATGGCTGCCTTAGACCAGTTGCCGTCAGCATCCTGGGCAATTTTCTTGGCCGGACCCTTGACTTCTTCATTGATGTCGGGCTGCTTGTCAGCAAGACCGGTAATCTTCAGGGCTAAGCGCCGAGGGGTTGAAAACGGCTTAATGTCGTCAAAGGCGATGCGTTGGTCCTTCAAATATTTGCGGGTTTTTTGAACCAGTTGTTTAATGCTTGGTGTCACCACGTGGGCGGGCATTTCTTCCAAGCCGATTTCAAGTAAAAAGGTACGTGCCATTATTTTTTGTCCTCCCCATCTGCTAAGAGTGCCTGACGTTTTTTTTCGTCCTTGATCAGTGGGAAACCAAACTTCTTACGCTCGGCTACGAAGGCCTTGGCAATGTCCTTGGCCATGTTCCGAATCCGCGCCAGATAGCCGGCCCGTTCAGTAACGGAAACGGCACCGCGGGCATCCAGCAGGTTAAACGTGTGTGAACACTTCAGCACGTAATCGTAGGCTGGGTGCACCAGACCGTTAGCAATCTGCTTCTTAGCTTCTGCTTCGTAATCGTCAAACATGTGCAACAGCATGTCTTGGTTGCTCTTCTCAAAACTGTAGGTCGAATGTTCGATTTCTGGTTCCCGGAAGATATCGCCGTAGAGCACACCGTCGCCCCATTCGAGGTCGAACACACTCTCAACGTCTTGAATATAGGAAGCAAGTCGTTCCAGGCCATAGGTGATTTCAGAAGTAACGGGATCGACTTCCAGCCCACCAACGATTTGGAAGTAGGTAAATTGTGAAACTTCCATCCCGTCGAGCCAGACTTCCCAACCAACACCGGCACAGCCCATTGACGGGTTCGCCCAGTTGTCCTCAACGAACCGGATATCATGTTCCAACGGATCGATACCCAATTCCTTCAAGCTGTTCAAGTAAAGGTCCTGAATGTTTTCAGGTGACGGCTTCATCACAACTTGGAACTGGTGATGTTGATACAACCGGTTGGGGTTTTCAGCGTACCGGCCATCAGCAGGCCGCCGTGAAGGTTCCACGTAGGCCGCGTTCCATGGCTCGGGGCCAATGGCGCGCAGGAACGTATAAGGGCTCATCGTCCCAGCACCCTTTTCAGTATCGTAGGCCTGCATGAGCATGCATCCCTGTGCGGACCAATACTGCTGCAGTGTCAAGATGATTTGCTGCATGGTCAATTTCTTGGTCATAACAATAATTCCTCCTAATTCATGTGACCGGCAGACAGAAAAACGTCCCTATGTAGACTTGTACATCTACATAGGGACGAAGTTTTAATTTCGCGGTTCCACCCTACTTCTGAGAAGACTCCCAGCAGCTTAATTGGTTCAGCTCGAAAAGCGCCAATCACTCAACTTTAAGCTTCCGGCTTCCACTTTCCCGGAATCGCTGCTGCCCAAGTTGACTGACCTTCTTTTGTCATTGCCGATCACTATTCAATTCTGTTCCAATGATAAGCGTGAGTTGGGCGGTTGTCAACCGGCAGAAAAAGAAAAGGGTCCGCGCTTATCAGAATTGAACCCGTCTGCAGATATTAATGCCAACGAACGTAAATACCCACCTTTCAAACTCAATAGAAATACTATTCCGCTTAAATAAAGTCAAGGGGACTTGACTTTTGCCAAAATGTGTAGCATACTACACACTATTGAAAGGAGCTGGTCGCATGCCTGAACCATTTTTCTCAAACAACCTTGGCCAACAGCTAAAAGTCCTCAATATCCTCTTTGAAAAGGATATGAACAACGGCCTCAAACAACTGGGTATCACGCTGACCGGCACCCAAACGGCAGTGCTGATGCAACTGGCTGACCGGCATCCGCAGCAACTCACCCAAAAAGAAGTGGAAACAACGTTGCGGTTAAGTCACCCGACCACGCGTGGAATCGTTAAACGATTGGCCGCTACCGGGCTGATCAGCACGACCCCCGCCGCCGATGACCGGCGGCAGATCGTTCTGCTGCTCACTGACAAGGGCGCCGCGTTTCTGGACAAAAACACCGCCCGCATCCAATCACAGGTCACCCACTCGGAAGCCAAACTCACTAGTCAATTATCCACTGAGGAAAAACAAACGCTGTCACAATTATTTAATAAAATGATTGTCAGTCTGGAACTCAATTAGCGCCAATCGGCGTTTTATTTTTAAAATAAAGTGTAGCCTGCTACACAGTTAGGAGTGACCTTCATGCTCACAATTAAATCACCCGCAAAAAACCGAAATTTAATGTTAGGAGTCATGCTAATTGGTGCCTTCACCATGCTGCTGACAGAAACCTTCTTCAACAACGGGATTCCCACCATCATCAGAGTTTACCACGTCACCCAATCCACCGCCCAGTGGGTCAGTACCGGGTATCAGCTGGTCGCTGGCTTGATGATTCCGCTCTCGGCCTGGGTTTTTCACAAATTTAATACGAAGTACACCGTGATCACCCTGGCGGCCATTTTCCTGCTGGGTTCCCTGATCGGCTTTTTTGCCAATAGTTTTATCATGCTGCTTATCGGCCGGCTGATTCAAGCCATTTCGGCCGGGTCCATGATCCCGCTGATTCAAAACGTCGTCCTATTACTGTACCCCGAAAGCAAACGTGGAACCGTCATGGGGGTCATCGGCCTGGTCGTTGGCTTCGGCCCGGCACTTGGGCCGACGGTCGGCGGCTGGATCATTGATAATCTGGGTCTGAAGTGGTTGTTCGGCGTCCTGATCCCGCTGGCGTTGATTCTCATCATCGCGGCGGTCTTCTGGGTTCACCCAGTCGTTGCCTCCAAGGACGTCAAGGTCGACTGGCTATCAATCGCGGAATCTTCGCTTGGTTTCGGCGCCCTGCTGTATGGTTTCTCAGCCATCGGCAACACCGGCGGCCTCGACACCGCCAGCATCGTTTCCCTCATCGTTGGTATTGTGATCCTCATCGCCTTTGGTCACCGGCAGCTTAAGATTGCCAACCCGCTGATCAATCTGACCGTCTTCAAAAATAAAACCTTCTCGCTGACCACAGCTCTGAGTGCCCTCAGTAACGTTGCACTGTTAGGGGTCGAACTGGTTTTGCCGCTGTACCTCCAACGGGTGCACGGACTCTCGGCACTCCAATCTGGCTTGCTGCTGTTACCAGGTGCGCTGCTGGAAGGTCTGATGAGCCCCATCTCTGGCCGGCTGTACGATAAGTACGGTATCAAAACGATTTCTCTTATCGGCTTCGCTATTGTGGCCATTGGAACTTTACCGATGCTGTTCTTCACGCCGCAAACCAGCCTGGTTATTGTCGCCGCGTCCTATGCCTTCAGAATTATCGGTATCGCAACCGTCATGATGCCGACGTTTACAGAAGGGATCAACGCCCTGTCGCCGAAACTCAGCGTCCACGGTAACGCAGCCTCCTCCACGGTGCGGCAGATTGCCGGCTCATTAGGTACCGCCATCTTGATGATGCTGGTCTCATTTGGGACGCAGATCGGCAGTTCGGAACACCTGTCAAACGTTAATCAGCTCAACCACGGCTACTGGTTCTCCTTCTTGGTTGCCTTCCTTATGGCAATTCTTGGATTTATCTTGTCACTGCGGCTGAAAAACAAAAAGCAACGCGCGACCAACTAAAAAAAAGTCGCAATCAACTAAAAAACAGGCCGCTGGTGATTGCCACCGGGGGCCTGTTTTTAGTCAGTACTGATGCTTTTTCACCTAAAACGACACTTACGGTTCCACCATCACGATCACTTTTCCAAGACCGCCGCTTTCACTCAAATAGGCGTGGGCTTGGGCAACCTCGTTAAAATTAAACACCTTGGCGGGTGCTACCTGAACGTCGTACTGGTCGATGAAATCAAATAGTTCCTGCATCAACGTGCTGGAAACCTCACCGGAATTAAAGCCGGTCAGATAACCATTATTGGGGATATCGCCAACTGGGTCGAAATCCGGTACCGTCCACTCGTTGCCGAGCACGCCGGTAGCACTCACGATGCCAAAGGCGTTGAGATGCTGCAAAGAATCCCGCACACTTAACGGGCCAATCAAATCAATAATCTTATCGAAATTTCCAACGCCGGCTGGCAATTTTTCACTGTCGGGGGCAATGATCACATCGTCAAAGCCCGCCGTCAGCAACTGGTTCAGTTTGTCTTCAGACCGGGTCGTCCCAGTCACTTGAATGTGCGGATTAAATGCCCGGATCAGCCTCAAATCAGCGATACCAACACCGCTAGTCGCCGCCCGAATCAAAACTGAATCCGTCTCCTTTAACTGCAAACTTTTAAAAATACCATAGGCCGTGTAATACGTTTCCGGCACTGCCACCAGGTCACGCAACGACAATGTCGTTTTGACCGGAAATATTTGGGTATTGGGCACCAAAACATATTCGGCATAACTGCCGTCAAAAGCGCGCCCCATCTCACCCATGATAGAGACCACGCGCTGGCCCAATTCAAAGGTGTCGGGGGCACTTGTTTCGTCAATTTCACCAACCACCTCGATCCCCAAAACACGAGGAAACTTGACGCTGGGCGACTCGCCTTTGCGCGTATAAATTTCTGAGTGGTTGATGCCGAATCCCAACACTTTTAACCGGGTCCAGCCAGGCTTGACCGCGGGCGTTGGAATCTCTTTCAACCGCAATACTTCAGGGCCGCCAGGATGCTCAACAACGTATGCTTGCATGATTTTCCTCCAATCAATCCTTAAACAAATGAAACGGGGTCTTCGTTAAGCCGAGATCAACCGCCCGGTACAGGTACTTAGCGGCGATGGTGCGATACGGCCGCCATTTCTCGGCCTTTTTCCGCACGGCGGCGGCACTAAAATCTGTTGTTTTATACAACCAGCCGTACCCCTGTAAAAACGCTTTGTCCTCGACCGGCAGCACATCAGGCCGATCCAGCACCGAAAACAGGTACATCTTGGCCGACCAGTTACCGATACCTCGAATCGTTGTCAGGTCCTTAAGCACCGCCTCATCGCTCATGGCCGGGTAGCTGGCAAAGTCCACTTGACCAGTTTCAACCGCGGTCGTTAAACTGCGAATATACCCCACTTTTGACTTTGACAAGCCAACACCATGAATGGCATCATCGGACAGGTTCTTGATGGCCAGCATCGTGATATGCCCGCCACAGAGCTCCTGCAGGCGTTTTAGGATCACTGCCGCCACCTTGTTTGACAGCATCTGCCCAACAATGTTCGCAACTAGGTAACCGTATGAATTGTCAGAAATATGATAATCGATCGGCCCAATCGTCGCAATCAGCTTGGCCAGTCGTTTGTCAACTTTAACGAGGTGCTGAATTGCCGGGGACTGATCATCTAAATGGTGCATCGTGGTCATTGTGAACCCGCCTTTCTTTTCAGTCATGTCAGTCTCGTGACACGTTTGATGTCCCTATCATAAACTCGATAGGTCTCATCCGCCTCGTTGAACACTTCGACTGCGGTATCATCAACGGCTATCACTAAACCGCGAAACGTTGCTGCATCCAAGGATGTATCCGCGTCCTCCTGCAGCCACAGTTGAACCGGCTGTTGTGTTTCAAAAACAGTTTGAAGCTGATCAAGCAGTGATTGCGGCATTAGCGACACCTCCTTGGTGGTTAGGTTTATTTTAGAACATATGTTCGCGTTAGGCAATATAAAAATCTTCAGTCTTGGGTGCGGCTGAAGATTTTTGGTCCTACTATTAGATTGATACTGTTTTACTTTCGTGTTGTACCGGTGATTTATAGCGTTGAGAACTTGCAAATTTCAAGTAGGATTTTTGACTGATGCGCTGCCACCATATATAAAGGCGGTATTACACCCATTGACTGGGCGCTTCAAAGTTCAAACGCTGTTTTTTCACTAGCTAGACTTGCAGCTCTTTTCTTGGCTAGCGTGCCGAAACACGTTCCAGAAAACAGAAAACTGCACATAGCGAAAAGGAGTTATAGTAGGCAGACAGTTTTTTTCACCTGGTTTCTTACTTCACCGTTTCCCCAGTAATCGCCTCAATGTACCCCTTGGCGATCTTATCAATATGCTTATTGATCTGCTGATAATCCCGCTTGTTGGTAATAAACCCGGTCTCAACTAGACTGAAATCGATTCCGCGCCGACGCAGGACGTTGCAATTTTTCAAATCAGTCCGGTAACTGTAACCGTTATAGGCTTTATTCAAACCGACGTACTTCTTGATGACAGCTGCCATTTTCTTTTCCCGGGTATTCGGTTTGCGGTGACAGATGATCACGTGGCCGCCGTTAGCGTACCGGCTGGTGCTGGCATCAAAGTGGAACATGATGACCGAAGTGGTCTTTTTGACCTTGTGTGACCCGCCGCCCTTGCGCGTATCCGTAACCATGTTGTGCTTCGGGTTGTAGAAAACAATTTTCGACTTCTTGACCTTTTTTGCATATTTCTCTAAGTGCGGCAACAGTTTTTTTCGCAACAGATTGGCTTCTGTATTACCGTTGCCGCGTGCGCCAGGGTCGCCGGCACCGTGACCCATGACTAACAAATATTCTTTCTTGGTTGACGCGCTAGCTGTCTGTACTGGTTGTGCAACAAACAGAGCGAGCAACGACAACATCGCAACAGCACCCAATAAAACCTTCGACAATTTTTTCACAGTGATTCCCCCTACTAAGTTGTAAAGCCAAACGGCAATCAACTACTGACCCGCAGTACCCCCATTTAGTACTTCAGTCTGGGTCGGTTGTCATCTATCTTTCAATAACGTTTTAATTATATAACAAGTTAACAGCGAATAGCAGAAAAATTGATATCATTTTCAAAATATTTGGCACTGTTTGGCCAATAACAATTGCAGTAGCGGTACGATACACGAATCGCGAACGAGTAAAGCCGTTACAACGGTTACATGATAAAAAAGCGTGACCAGACTTGGCAGTATCATATCGAGAAGTGTATGCGATTGATTAGAGCTTTAACGGCCATACCCTATTCACGAAAAAAAAGCGTTACATCATGAAATTAATGACCCTGAACTTTGAAGAAAACCAAGTCAGTACCGGCCAGTGGCTCAACACCGACACCCAGCTTAAAATGGGTGACCGCGTCGAATTCGGCAGTCGCAGCGTCAGTCTTGGTGCCGTTGAGGACGACAAGATCCTCGGCCGTTTGGTGGCCAGTATCTTCTTTAACAGCATGAACATCGCCCTGTTTGCAATCAAGCCGGAAAACCGTTCTCAGGGAATCGGCTCATTTCTGATCAGTGAAGCAGAAAAGATCGCCAAAAAAGGGCAGTGCAGGTTCATCACGCTTGAAACGATGAGTTTTAACGCGCCCGACTTCTACAAAAAACACGACTAACACGTCATGCACGAGTTTAAAGGCTCACCGGTCGAAGGCGCCTCCCGCTTTTATTTCTTCAAAGAATTACACTAGCACACGGCCTCAAAATGAAGGTCAATTATTTTCACGCCTATGACCCGCCCAATTGCGGTAAACTTAACAATAAGTAATAGTGACCCGTGATTGGAGGGAAAAATGATGGCTGACCTAATCCACTATGTCAAGACCCATGCACAAACATTCAGTGCGCTGCCCCTCACCGACGTGGACGGTGTCATTTTAGCGCAACTCGCCTACGTCGATTTTCACGCGTTAAACCGGCATCATATTCACCGTCTGGCCGACCTGACCGATCCGCTGCTCATTAAGGATGTGGTCAGACTCACGTGGAACGCTGCCGCCAACTTCAACCTGCTGCTGACCCTCCAGCATAGTCCGCGTTTCCGCAACATCCGCTGGCATGACTGGATCAAAAGTGCCGATCTAGAGACAGAAAAGCAATTTTGTGCGGTCACCTTTGATCTTGGACCCAGCACCCACTACATTGCGTACCGCGGCACCACAGCCACACTCACTGACTGGAAAGAAGATTTCAATATGACCTTCATGCGTGATATTCCGTCACAGCGGTCGGCGTTGCGGTACTACCAAAAACAGGCAAGCCGGCATCCGGGCACCTATTTCTTGGGCGGTCATTCCAAGGGCGGCAACCTCGCTGTCTTCACATGTCTGCACAGTCGCGGGTTTCTGCAAAACCAGATTCAACGGGTGTTCTCGGTGGATGGTCCGGGCACAAAAAAGCCCTTGCCGGCTGCCGTTCAAGCAAAGGTAACTAAATTTATTCCGCAGGCTTCGATCATCGGCCTGCTGCTGGAACCAGAAACGGGCTACCAAGTAGTCAAAAGCAATGCGTTTGGTTTTAGACAGCACGATCCGTTCACCTGGGAAGTTAATAACGCCAGCTTCGCCCTGCTGACAACGACCAGCCGATTTTCTCAACTCACCCAACAATCCGTTTCCACCTGGCTGTCACAACTGGATAATGCCACCAAAAAGGAATTTCTCGATTCGCTGTTTAGCGTACTGCGGGCGACCCACTACCAAGATTTTCGTGATATGAGTGCTAACTGGGAAATTTCGGTAAGACTGATCTTAAAGGCACTCAGTGACACGTCTCCGCAGGTCAAACACCAGTGGCGTACGGTTACGGGCCAACTGATCGGCACATTTTTCAGCGGGGCCACCGAAACAATGAAACCGCAGCTTAAACTGCCGGAGGTGCACTTACCAGCACTGCCAAGGAAAAAGCCGCTCACCAAAACAAAATAAATGGTTCTCACTCCGCAGACTAACTGCGAGTTGAGAACCATTTTTTATTTGTATATGTGATTCATCGCACCATAGTTTGCAGTGCTGGTACGGTGACCTTTTTTATGCAGCACATAGTTGAAACTACTATCAAATTTACTGCAGGAGTTGACCTTGACCAGTTCAAAAATTCTATCCTTCACGGCTAAGTTGATCCCGTCTTGGTACCGGTCAGTCGTTGGTTGCAAACAGGACGTTTTTTGAACGATTGTCAGCCGTTGTGCCGCCAATCCTTGTCCATCAGCACCCGTGCCACAAACAACCCAAGCGGCAGGAACATGATGATAAGAATGGCTTTCGTCAACCACAGGGCACCGACGCCGATGTTGTTGAGACCGATGTTGTAGACGGCACGGTAAATGTACAGCCCGGGCACCATGATCACGATCGAAGGCACCGTCAGCGAGATCCTAGGATAGCCGTTATAGCGGTTGATCAATGACGCCAGCAAACCAGCCAATAAAGCGCCGCAGAAGGCTGCGGCGGCCGGCGGCAAATTCGTCAACTGCGCCAATTCGAGCCGCAGGGTGTTGGCAAACGCCCCGATGATGCCGGCCGTGACGGCCATTTTTTGCGGGCTGTTGAACATCATTGAGAAACCGTAGACCCCGCAAAAGCTGGCCGGTAAGCGCAGCAGCAGCATTGGCACGACACCGAGTCCCAACGGCAAAAAGTTCTCTGGCCGAAAGTGGACCAGCATCGCGACCAGCCATCCGACCAGTGTCGCGACGATTGTGATCAACAGAGCCGAGGTCAAGCGCTCTAATCCAGAGCGCATGTCGGATTTAAAAATATCCAGCATACTCGTAATAAATGGAAAACCGGGAATCACAAACAGCATCGCGCCAATGTACCCCGCCTCGTGGGCTTCCGGAATGTGGAAGAAGATCCGCAGACCCAAAAAGACAAAGAAGTAAACCAGGCACGCAACCATCACACTGACCGAAATGCTGGCCAGCAACGTTAACCGGTGCCGAATCATGACCTGACGCAACCAGTTCCCAATGCCGGCGCCAAAGAAGGCACACAGCATTTCAATCGGCCCGCCGCCCAGCAAAAATGTAAATCCGGCGCAGGCTACGGCAGCTGCACAACCCGCGATAAACGGCGGGTAGTTGCCCCGCCGCACCTGAATGGCATCAAGCTTCTGGTGGATCTGGCGGATGGTCATTTTGGCGTATTTATCGGGAAATTGTTTAACAAAATGCTCAAGAATGTTCAGTTTATCCGTGTTCACCCCCGTACTGGCCAGTGCCAGCACCTGGGTGTAACTGTGTTCGTAATTAAAGCAGGTGTAGTGGATCGAGGTCAGCCCAATGTCTGCTGAACAGATCAGGCCCAGCGTCCGCGCCACCGTATTCATGGCCTCACGGACGCGCCAGGCCCCAGTTCCGCACGACAGCATCTGAATGCCCACGCGGCCGACCAGCGATGATTTGAGCTTGACTGTCGCCTCCATAGCCGGGACTTCCTCATCATCGCTGATGCGATTCCAAGGAATTTTCATGTGGTGATTCTGGGGCATCTTTTCCTCGTTTAGTGCGTGTTCGTCACCGTTGTCACTCATTATGTAAGTCTCTCCCATGTTTGTTATTAGTTGTTAGCAAAAAAACCATCACTCAATATCTTACCACGATTTGAAATGATGAAAACCGGTCCGGGTCAGGTTACCGCTTTCACCCCAAATTTTTTTATTGTTTTTCACCAAATTCATAGAAAACGTCTTTTAAACGACTACCCACGATTGGTTTGCATTGTGATGCGGGCGATTCGGTTCATCTTGGCAGGTGTCCAGGCCGGCTCCCAAACGATATTCACCGTTGTTTCAGTAATTCCGGCAACCTGTGTGCAGACCTGCTGAACGTTGTCGGTCACTTGCGGCACACAGCCGCACCCCATGGACGGCAGCGTCATTGTAATGTAACAGTGCCCGTCAGCGACTTTGATGTTGTAGACCAGTCCCAGGTTATAGACGTCAACCATAAGCTGCGGTTCATAAACGGTTTGCAGCTGTTTTTCAATGGTCTGACGTGTCTCCTGATCAGTCATGTTGACCGCCTCCTCTCACTTAGACATCTCCTATAATAATACGACCACCAGCAAATGACAGCAAAAAACAACCGCAGCGGGATCGGCCGCAGCGGTTGTTTTCAGTAGTTCATTTAATTTCAGATAAATCAGGCGGGTTGAATCAACGCTTTAATGACTTCACGGTCGGTCATGGCTTGGTAAGCCGTGTTGATATCAGCGAGCTTGAAGGCCTTGGTAAACACTTTGCCGGGGTGAATGTCACCGTCCAGCACAGCCTTTAACAAAACTGCCTTATCGTAGGTCGTAACGGACGCAGGGCCACCGGCAATAATCGTGTTGGTGCCGAATGACCGGCTCATGTCCATCTTTGGTTCGTGCGGCAGGCCCACCCGGCCAACGACGGCGCCGGGACGGGCGATGTTGATGGCTGTCTCGTTAGACAATTCAGTCCCGACACATTCCAAAACGGCATCCACACCGGCGTTGTTTGTCAGCTGCATAATCTTAGCAACCCCTTCATCGCCCCGTTCAGCAACAACATCCGTTGCGCCGAATTCAACGGCCAGTTTCTGACGGTCTTCGTGACGGCTCATGATGATGATCCGCTTAGCACCGCGCATCTGGGCAGCAATAACACCGCACAGCCCAACGGCACCGTCACCGACAACGGCAACCGTGTCACCGGCACCAACGTTCGCAACGCGGGCAGCGTGGTAACCAGTGGCCATGACATCGGCCAGGCTCAGCAAGGATTTCAGCATGGCCTCACTGTAATCTTCGGGCTTACCGGGAATCTTGATCAGCGCCCACTCGCCGTGTTGGAAACGAATGTACTCGGCCTGAACGCCGGCACTGAAGTTATCGGTATGGTCCTGACAGTCACCGTCAAAACCGGCCCGACAAGCGGCACAGTGGCCGCAGCCATGGGTGAAAGGTGCAATCACAAAATCACCGGGTTGTACGGTCGTGATATCATCGCCAACTTCCGTGACTACCCCAATGGCTTCATGGCCGGAGTTTTGTGAGTTGGGTTCAGCATCCTGCAACCCGCGGTAGGCCCACAGGTCTGACCCGCAGACACAGGTCAAAACGACTTTGATGATAACATCGTCGGCCGCCTGAATCGTTGGCATATCCACGTCCTTTACGGCAACTTCGCCGGGTTTAACAAAAATTGTTGATTTCATATTAAGATACATCCTTTCATTATATAAACTTGAAACATCAGCTGCAGTGACGAATATAACTGCTACGTTTGTTAAATCGCTTACAGCTACCAGCACTAGTCTATCACCTTTTCTGGCAAAAAGTGTGCTTCACGTGTGCGCTAGTGAACAACTGTCTACTGTTCCAAATCAAGTATACGGCGGATACCGGCTTGTAGATAATACTCAGTGTGTATGGCTGCTATGCTTTGTATGTATAGGGAGTGAAGCAAGGCGTTTTGAGAGCGCCTCTGTGTTGAGGAAAGGCTGTCCGCTCAGCTGCCTAGAATAATCGATGAGTATCAGCCAACTGCGCTCGACCATAAAGGCACCCCAGAAAATCCCAATTGCTTTTTTTCTGGGGTGCCCTTTATTCTGGGAACAAAACGGCCTTTGTCCCTTGCTTAATGTAATGGATCACTTATTTAGTGCTGATAGCAATCGACTCATTTTCATACTGGTCATCGTTTAAAACTAGTTCACTAATAAAGTGTGCCACCGTGCGCCTAGCGATCGGCTGACCGCTGACTGTGTCATGCCGGCCGTTCACAACGACTTCTTCCACGGCCGTCCCGTTTGTCAGTGTGTTTGGCCGAATAATGGTGCTGGTCAGGCTGCTGGCTTCGATAAGGTCCGCGCCCACGCGTTCATCGCCAAAGTAACTGGTTGGATCATCGGCAGCACCATAGATAGCCTCTACTTCAGCAACGTGGTCTGCGGGTTCTTCCCGGTAAATGCCAACGGTGGCAACCCAGATCAATCGCTGGACACCGGCCTTTTCAGCAGCTGCAATAACGGCCTTGGCCATCTTTGCCATTGGTTGCGGGCCCAAGTTTGAATAAACAATGTCCTGACCCTTCATCGCTGCGGCTAATTGATCCGTGTCAAAAACGTCGCCAGTGATCACCGTGCCAACCGGTTGGGATAACTTTTCTGGGTGGCGCAAAAACAGGGTCAAGTCAGCCTTGCCCGCTAATTCAGCCTCGGCAAACTGAGCAATTTGTCCGCCCGCGCCTAAAATCAATACTTTTTTCATCAAGGTCGTCTCCTTTGTTGTGTTGTCCGTTCATAATCATGATTTAGACTACTGTTCAAAAAGGCGAAATGCAATTAAATTGTCTTGGAAGCGATTTGAATAAAAGACGCACTGGACAAATATATATTCATGTAACAATCTCGTAAATGTATTATGAATAAAAATACAATCAGAGCAATCGTAGTGAGACCCTTTGCACTGCGGTTTCATGAGTCAAACTGGTAAAGCTTCGATATTTTTGTAAAGAATCATTCCTCACTTATTCAATATTTTGGGTCAGTAAATCAGTCAGTTTTTTGGGCGTGCCTGTTGAGTCAACATGTGCGCCAAAGCGTGCGAGGCAATTCTGAAATTTCGTCGGAAAGATTGCGCATCGGAAAGATTGTATTATCGCTTTAAATGACACTTTTTCACAATTTGGTTTTA
Source organism: Secundilactobacillus collinoides DSM 20515 = JCM 1123 (assembly GCF_001435975.1). GTDB lineage: Bacteria > Bacillota > Bacilli > Lactobacillales > Lactobacillaceae > Secundilactobacillus > Secundilactobacillus collinoides. Next base: position 29,550 of record NZ_AYYR01000013.1, on the reverse strand, counting down.
CTTAGAGCAAACGATATCCAGCACAAAATATATAGTACATGTTATAGTGCATGTACAACAACATGTGCTATAACATGTATGTCAAAACAACCACAAAATGGAAACCAATTAGGCTCAATTGATGATCCCACCACGCATCACCCTAGTACCTACAGTGTTGGGAAAATTACAGGCCACGTTGAGCCTGTGTCCTTACCAAGGGCTGAGCATCATTAACCACCCCACATAAAAAAGCGTCACCCAGTTTGTCCTAGGTGACGCAATTGCATGTAAAGCGGCTACTCATTAAACAAGAATTTATCCACCCGATTAGCCACACGCGGATTCTCCCGCAAGCGTCGATGTTGTACATTTTCACCCACAAATTCTTTGGCTTGGTAATGGCCAACGTGTCCCTTAATCAAAGGCTTCAGCGATTTTGTGCTGGCGTTTAAGATTTTCCCATCAGAATCCGTACCGTTGCGCAAATTACCGTAGATGTTCAATACAGAGGCTTGATGCATGTTAAACTGGCCGCGGTGACGGTACGCAAACTTGTACCAAGGTGCCCGCCAGTGCGGCAAACCGTCTGCCATAATGTAGTTTGGGTGCTGATTCTTATGGCACCCCGGGATGCCGTCAAAGTTACCGGCAATGGCCACGTACTTTTGTAGTTTCGGCAGTCCGCGTTTATCGCTGTTGGCCAACTCGTAGTTCATGACAGCCGCGTTTCCCAAGGAATGGGCAACCACGTTAAACCGTCTAATCCCGTACCGGTGATGCAGCGCAACCAGCACGTTGTGCAACCAGACGCGTAACAAGCGATAATTGCGGGTGTGATTGTTGTCAAACAACACTTTCACTAACGGATGCTGCGTGCCAGCCGGCCACTTCCCGCTTAACTGCACTTGTCCCTGTGGTGAAACGGTCGCTGTTACGACAAAGTGGGCATTATCCTGCCAGGCCGCACTGGCCATTAGAAAGTTCATCGCCCCCGGATCCGCGTGATGCCCGTGAATATAGAGTGTGGCTACGGCCGTCCGCCGCGATTTCACACTCGCTTGCTTGCCATCCGTAAACTGGCTGAAGCCAAGCATTGTAATCAAAATGGTCAACCCAATGACCCAAAGTCGTTTCCTCATGCCGCATTCCCCCGCACCTTCACGCAACTTCAGTTGACCGCGTGAATTGTTTCAATTAATTTATTTTACGCCAATTCTAGGGTGAAGAGCAGGAAAAAATAATTAAGTTTTCATTCTGTGAAGCAAGCTTGAAAGAACTCGAGAATCAGCGACATAAATAGCAATTAAGCGCCATCATATCAGTCTTTTTGAGTGATTCATTTTGCAAATGGATAACTCAGCATAATTTTTGTTATGTCAAGTAGAACCGAAAAACGTTAATTATTAGCTCTGTTCTTAAGGTTCAGTTTAGGTTGCTATGCGCTAAATCCTCAATATTGCACATGCGCGTCATCAACGCCTTGTTGGCGGTATACTAGACAACAATAACAGCTACCCAAAGGAGCATTGCTCATGACTGAAATCAACTTCACTGACTCTTTGTACTTTGCCAGTGTTCGCTTTACCAAAATACTAACTAAACGCTGCACCCAACAGTTTAAACGCGCCGCCCTGTCACCAGCCTGTGCATTTATTTTAATGTCGCTAAACGGCGATGACACCACAACACCCACACAATTGGCGGACATCCTTTCTGTTGACCAATCAACCATCACCCGATCTTTAAATCAACTTGAACAACGTACCTTAATTAAAAGGGAAAACGCCGGTCGTCACGTTGTTGTCAGCCTGACGATCGATGGCCGGCAGCTTCAACCCACGCTGGCACGTCTATGGACAGATTTAAACCGGTCCTATCAGACAATGTTCACCGTCAATGATGAAAGCCAGCTCTGTGCACTTTTAAAGTCATCACTTACACGTGCACTAAAAGAATAAAAATGCCCAAAAAGCGCTGAGAAATGATGCCTTCCTCAGCGCTTTTAGATCATTTTTATTTGTTGAGCGTGTGATACCTTTCCTGAAAAGATGTGCTCGGTCTTCCACCGCAAGCTGTTGTCACTTCAATGTGACCATCATATGGGGATGATCAATAAATGAATAATGCTTATCAAGCACAATTAGCGCTTCAGGTGGCTTTTGACTGTTTGTTGATGTTTAGACATGTAGCTAAAAAACACGTCGACAAGTCATCAACCAACGCGCCAACGATTTTGCACGATCGAAATCCGTGAATAAGACCCAAAAGAGTATTTACATTAAAATTCCATTATATTAAAATGAAATACATTCTAATTTCAGGAGGTTAGATCATGACACAATGCATAGCTTCAGATAACACACCCATTTACTTCACCGATACCGGTGCCGGTCCGGTTTTAATGCTGGCGCATGGCTACGGCTGCACGAGTCGTTACTTTCGCAAAAACATTCCCGAACTCAGCAAGCATTTTCGCGTGATTGCAGTTGATTTACGGGGGCAAGGCCATTCAAACAAAGTCACGAAAGGACCGCGCGTTTCACGCTTAGCAACCGACATTCACGGCTTATTGACGGAACTGAATCTGACAAATGTCACCTATCTCGGCTGGTCGATGGGCGCTTCCGTTGGTTGGAACTACTGGGATCTATTTGGCGCCGACCGGCTCGCAAAGTTCATCTTCGTGGACGAACCGGCTTTAGCAGCTGCCGACCCGGATAACCCAACCGGCGCGATGTCGATGGATGACTTAACCGCTTTTCAAAACAACATGCGTGATCACACCGACGCCACGATTGAAACTTTTATCCGCTCACTCCTACATAAAAAAGAACTGAATATCGATGACTTGGTGGCGGATTCACAGTTGGGTAACGGTGACTTCTTGTCGCAACTGATCTTCAATCACCACGTGCTGGATTGGAGCGATGTGCTGCCGACCATCACATTACCGACCCTCGTTTTCTCCGGTGAAAACAGCCTCGTTAATTGGAAGAGCACCAAACATGTGAGCGACATGATCCCGAATAGTCGATTTGAACGCTTTAGCGATGCTGGCCACATGCTGTTTTTCGAGTACCCGGAAAAGTTTAATCAACTCGTTACTGAATTTGTCGAAAATAAGCAGTTTCAATTACAATAATCAAGAAATGAGGGTTCATAGTGGCTTATTACACAACAACTGATGGCGTCCAACTCTATTTTGAAGAATTTGGTGACGGCCAACCGCTTTTACTGGTCCACGGCTTTGGCACCACCCACGATTACTATGAGAGAAACATTCCGGTATTAGCGGAATCATTCCACGTTGTGACGCTTGATTTACGGGGACACGGGAAGTCGTCATCCGCCAAAACCGGTGCGCATATTTCTCGATTGGCGACGGACATCCACGAACTTTTGAATCATCTTGAATTAAATCACGTCACCTTCCTTGGCTGGTCCATGGGTGCTTCGATTGGCTGGTCATATTGGGAATTGTTCCAAGCCGACCGGTTAGCCAAGTTCATCTTCGTGGATGAACCAGAACTGGCCTTAGATACACTGAAAAATCATTGGGGCTTTCTGGACTATAACGGTCTGTTAGAACTATCTGAAAAACTCCGAGCAAACTTACCGCTTGGCATGAAGAACATGATTGAAAATACACAGGCGGATCCCGGAATGGACACGAGCGACCTCGTTAAGGCTTCCTCAACCGGCAACCCTGATTTTCAAGCTGACCTGTTGATCAACCACGGCGTCACCGACTGGCATACTGTAGTGAAATCAATTACCCTGCCAACGCTTGTCATTTCTGGCGATGGTCATTTCTTCAATGCCGATTTGATCAAAGCAGTGCACCAGGACATTCCAAATTCGCAATTTGAATACTTTGAACATTTTGGCCATTTCCTGTTCTTTGAGGATCCGGAACATTTCAATCAAGTGGTCCATGATTTCACTAAAAATTGATTGCTTAACGATTAAAGAAACGCGCATCAAATCTCAACGAGGTTTGATGCGCGTTTCTTTATCATTAATTATACCAACTGGTCTACATATTGCGGTGCAAAAAAATAACCCTGACACCCTCTAATTTTCCATGCCACGTTGCCCATGATGAAGGATCCTATAACGCCAGCCACCAAGCAAACGCACAATTATACCTAAAACCAGCCCCACACAAACGGCTGCGATGACCGTCCCGATTCCCACGCTGCCTAACTGGTGAATCGAAATCAGACATATCGTTAATGAAATAATGACCATTAACACGTCAAATGATATTTTAACTCGGGAAAATGCAAAATGGGTCATCTCTGCAATTACCAGCATGATCCCCTCACTGGCAAGTGGCATGATATCTGCCGGAACGTAGAAAAATATGCCCATGGCAATCAGAATCACACTGACAACCATCATGCTCAGGCGAATCGCAATGAAGTGCGGCGTTGGCAAAAAGCTCACCATGAAGTTGCAGAACGTCGTAAAATACCCGAAAATAACGCCAACGATAATCTGCAAAACGTTGCGAAGTTGAAACCTACTGCGCAGCAACAGGATTTGAATCAACACTAGCCCAGTGTGAAAAATAATCGTGGCCTTGCCCATCTCAATGCCCCAGACCACGGTCATTGTGTACGGAATGGCACTCACGGGTGAAACACCCAGATCAGATTTAACTGACAGGGAGATACCAATCGTCATAATAAATAAGCCAGCAAAATAAAACAATATACGTACTGGCGCGTTGCCTGTTTTCATATAAAAATGCTCCTTTGAACTGCTTAGTTAACTAACCATTTAATCATTAAAATCTTGACGATTAACCCAAGATTTTATAAAACTGACCAATAATACCGAATCAATACCGAATCAATACCGAATCAATACCGAATCAAATCAGCCTCACAAATAACCCATAATCACGCTTTTTGGTTTGCCAACGTCAGCCGAATCAGGGTTGTCACCTGCTTGGCCGTTTTTAGCAACAACTTGGGTTGCTGTTTTGTTGCGGCAATCGTCACCGTTCCTTCAGTCGTGGCTTGGATGAATTGACCAAGGTCGCGGGCAACATCATCTTTGATGCCAATCTCGATCAGTTTCGACGTGTATAGAATTTCAAGGCGCGAATAGACCTGGGCACATGCTGATTGCAATTCGGGTTCATCAATCGTCTCTAAGGCAATTAAACTGATGGACACATGATTTAAATGCCCGGACGAAGCAATGTCATCTGCCATTTCCTGAAATAAATGAGTGAACGCTTTAGTCGGATCCGCATCACTGGCCAACGTCCGTTTAACACGGTTCTCACTTTGGGCACCAGCGTAAGCAATCGCCGCCTTTGTCAACTCATCCTTACCATGTGGAAAATAGTAGTATAGCGACCCCTTTGGCGTTTGACTCACACGCAGGATTTCTGCTAAACCGGTGGCGCGAACCCCCTGTTTTTGAAACAATGACGCAGCTGTTGCGATGAGTTTTTCTCGAACTGATTCAGTCATTTCACGACTCCCTTCACGATTATAACAACTGGTCTACATAATAAATCAAAAATAAAAACGAGTCAATACTCGCTTTTAAATACATTTTATTTTGCTTTATCAGTTAATAAATTCCTGTCGAATCAGTTACCTGCTTGATGCACGCTTTTAACAGGCGGCAATTCAGCCAGCGCATCGTCAACTGACAAATGACCATCGCCCATCGCAATCACCCGATTAATGGTGCGCGGATAATCCAATAGTTTTGCAGCAACCAATGCCACGTTCGAAATGGCATTGTAAGTGCGGTGGTGAACATCAAAGGTAACCTTACCGCTTCCGGATTCATCCATCAAAACGCCTGGGCGTAAAATCGTGTACGGCAACCCTGAGTTGTGAATCAGCCACTCATCAGAAACGTACTTTATAATGTTGTAATCCAAATAATCACCATGAGGCCCCCGATACCAATCATCATGAAAAATCGACCCAATGGCCGCAGAACTAATCTGAATGAACCGACTGACGCCAGCTTCTTTAGCCGCCTGCATGATTTTCATGGATCCGTACAGATCGACTTGAACTAAATCACCGCCGGCAGAGCCAGCCGCAAAATAAACCACATCGTAACCGCGTAATTTTTCTCGATTAATTGCCACAGAATCATGCAAATCCAAATGAACCAAAACGTCACTGTCAGCTGTTGACCGATTAAACGACCCGGCAACTGTATGACCGACTTGTTTGAGATTTGATACGATTTGAGAACCAACTCTACCTGTACCACCAATTACAAATATTTTCATAATCCCAATCCTTTCTAGCTTCGATTAATAATGATTGTTCCTGCCAACATAACGACCAACCCAAGAAACTGAAGACGCGTCATACTATTTTTGTCGGCGTGCAGCCAGCCAAACTGATCGATCAGGGCGCTGAATAATAATTGGCCAAACAGCGCAATAATGATGACCCGACCAGTGCCCAAAATCGGGACCAGCCACGCACTCAAAAAAACATAACTACTGCCCAGCAAACCGCCGATTCCGATCCACCACTCATGACGAAGCACATGAACACCCCGACGCACGCCCTGTTTTAACGGCTGGTGAATACTCAGCGAAAGCAGCAACAGCAGCACAAATGAGATCACAAAAGAAATCATGGTGCCATGAACCGGTGACTGCAAAACCCTACCTAAATAGCCGTTGATGGCGGATTGAATGGCTAGTAAAATTCCCGCCATAAGGCCCAAAAATTGCCACTTGACTTGAGATAGCGATGTTCGCTGTTTCTCTTCAAACTTGTCATGCACGCGAAGCATTTTGGTCGCCAGCAGCATGCCAATAAACAACGCAATGACCCCACCAAATTTCAGCCAGGTAAAGTGAGCAACCGGGGCATGGAACAGTCCAAACTGGTCAATGACAAGACTCATAAACAGTTGGCCCGCAATTGGCAGGACTGACGTTTGGATACTACCGAGAATCGGAAACAAAATAACGTTGGACGTTAGCGCAAACGCTGCGGTAACACCGCCTAGCCACATCCACCAAGGATGTGTACGAATAATGAGTAATGAAACCCCAAGTGATTGCCCTGAAATGAGTGTCAGAACCATTAAGAAAACTGCGCCAACCAAAAAAGAAATGGTCGACGCAACATATGGCGATTGCGTATAGGATTTTAACCTAGAATTAATAGCCGATTGTGAGGCAATCTCTGCACCCATGAAAACCGGAATCACGCTTAAGAGAAACGCTGATTCATCTTCTTTCCTGTACCACTGCATTAGTTTAGCAGTCAAACCAGTGTTAAAGAAGTATCAAAAGGCATACACTGGTGTTAACTAATAGTTAAAAGGAGAAAACAATGCTCTCAAAAGAAACGCAAACATTTTTAATTGTGGCCGAAACAGGGAGCTTTTCAAAAGCCAGTCAGCAACTCTATTTGTCACCAGTCGCCGTGATGAAACAGATCAACCAATTCGAAACCGACATTGGCGTTCCGCTGTTTAGCCGATCAAAACGCGGCGTGACATTAACAGCCGCCGGTGACAATCTGTACCGTGAAACACTCAAACTGCAAAAGGAATCCACAGCCATCATCGACCATACCCGCCTGTTAGCAGCTCACAAGGTGACAACAATTCGCGTCGGCACGTCACTGTTGCGCTCCTGCGCACCGCTAATTGATCTGTGGTCGCAGCAGGCAGCCTTGAAGGCTGATTTCCAAATTCAAATCGTCCCCTTTACCGATGACGGCACTGGCCTTCACCAGCTCTTTCAACTGCTTGGAAAACAAATCGACTGCTTTGTCAGCCCATATGACACTGTGGAATTGACCACTCAGTTTGCAATTCAAAAATTAGGTGCCTACCAGTGTCAAATTGGCGTGCCATCTCAAAATAAGCTATCTCAAAAAACAAGTCTGAGTTGGCAAGATCTCGCAGACCAGGATCTTTTACTGTTAAAAGACGGTGCTTCCCATACCATTGACGCCATCCGCCAAGAAATTAAAAGTCGCCAGATTGCCGTTCGAATCCACGATCTCCCATCATTTTATGATCTGAGCAGTTTTAACCGCAGCGTGGCTGAAAACTACCTCATTGAGGCCATCGCACCTTGGCAGTCAATCCACCCAAATCTCAAATTTTTGAATATGCCTTGGGCCTACGAAATCCCATATGGCCTTGTATCCGCTCAAAATGCATTACCCGAGGTAAAAGCCTTCATTCAAACCAGCCGTCAGCTTCTCTCCTCTGGTCAAACCAGATGAGCTATTGGGACAAAAAGCGTATTTTCTAAAAATATAAGCGTGCCAAGCTGAAAATCTTTCGAGATTTTCAGCTTGGCACGCTTATATAGCCGAAATCGGCTGTTTAGTCTAGATAACGAGGCCGTGCTAGAGTAAAGGGTTCATTACCTACAGGGACTTTTGAACAAATCACAAATGAACGTGCTATTAACTCACTGAACGATTAAAGCGTCTGATAAAGTCGATCTGCATTAGAATGAACTTTGAGACCCGTAAAAGCAGATACTAATACGCGATTAATCAAGGTTTTCCCGTAATACGTGTCTCCGCGGTAACCGATAAGCAATCACCAAATACCGAATCGCAAACACCACACAGATCACGCCCAGAACACTGAACCAGGTGCCATCCAGCGGCTGGATCAAAGTCGCAAAGAACCCGTAGCCCTTCGGCATAAACGTAAAAATTGTGCCAAACAGCGTGTACCAGCCCAGCATGATCGTGCCAAATCGCCGGTCACCCATTTCCTGTAGTTTAAACGAAACGGCTAACGCTAAGATGGCGTTGGTGGACATCATCAAAATTAAACACATCTGGTCGCCGATACCGAGTCGAATGAGAAAGAACAGCGCAAAACCTAAGATGTAACCGCAAATACCGTACAACCAGCCCTGGTTGAGGGTCACATCGTGTTTCAAGAACTTGCGCCAAATGATATTACGCTCGTATTTTACCGAGTAGAAAAGTGAAAACAGCTCAATGCCAACAAATACCACGCAACCGGCCCATAGTACTTCAAACAGCCAGAAATGGACCACGTAGAACCACTGATGAAATAAGAGCGAAAACGTCAAATCGTGGGCAAAATACCACGCGTGCATCCAAAAATAAAACGGGGCTTCCTTGTCGTGCACCTGCATCACCATGCTGGTAATGTACTGTGCAAAACCGAACGCATACGTCATCAGCGCCATGATGATGACCGCCGTTTGGTTTTGGTACACAATATGCATTACTTGTTGAATCGTGTACATCAATATCGCCTCCTTGGCTAATTGTGTATAATATAACCCGATAGTACCAATGGGTTAACCACAATTACCGTAAAAGTGTGAATTAGGAGGCAACCAATGGATCCACGTGCAAAAAAAACAATCACTGCGTTACGAACCGCCCTGTTTCGGTTACTGAAAACGACCACGGTAGACGATATCACGGTCACCGGCCTCTGTCGCGAAGCGGGTATCAATCGCCGGACATTCTACCTGCACTACGATAACGTGCTGGAAGTCTTCAACAATTATGAAGATCAGCTCGCTAGCCGTGTCCGCCAAACACTGATGGCACCCAGCACCACCGAAACGAATTTAATTGCCACGTTTGACCAGATTTTTGATGAAAATTTGGCAGGTTTTACAAACTTGTGCTTCAATCACCGGCAAGAAAGACTGATTCAAGCCTTAAATGAAATGCTGTTTACGACAATGTTGAGCATTCGTTCCTGCCAGCCATTACCGCAGGATATCATTACGATGCGCTATGCCAGCAGCGGCATCGTGGACGTTTACGTGTATTGGATCAATCATCAGGGTGACTTTTCGCGACAGGACTTGTCAAAAACGGTGAAACGATTAGTTGAAAGAAATTTAGACCTGAATACAAATTAAAATGGTGACGAAATCAACCGATTTCGCCACCCTTTTTATAGTCCAAACCAGCGTTTATCTGCAAACAGTACAACAAATGCCAGCACCAGACACCGCAAATTGCCGGTACAACACTGCGACCAGCTAGGCAACTGAATCAGACCGCCTAGCGATGCTCATCATCGAGACCCTGCCGGCCATTAGCCGCACCGCGCTGACGACTGCGTACTAGGAACCAAACACCCAGTATCACGATAACGATGCCAATGCCAAACCCGAATAAACCGCTGCTTGAGTTGGCGTTGGCGGAGCGTTCAAGCGTTAAAATGGCGTACTGCGTTAAAACGATAGCGACCGCACCATCCACCACGTTGAACAATTTTAAAATCGTGATCAGGTGGTTGTGATGTTTGCGCGACCGCACCAGACTGATGGAAGAATTGATAATTTTAACGAAGCCGATCAGGGCGATGATGTAGGTCACATTGGCGCTGAAATGCTGGTGGTAGCCGTTAAAATACATCGAAAGACAAAAGACCGCGAAGATGGCGCCAAGGCCAATGAAAAACAGGCCGGCACTAAAGTATTCACTGAGCGCAAAATCAGGGTCATCAGTGACTTCCCGTTCGTTGATGCGCAACTTGGAATAGCGGTAAAACAACCAGCCCTTTGCCGCCACCATCACCAAGTAAAAGCAGCCGAATCCTAACAGCCACATGGACATTACTGCGAAACCGATGACCAGTTTCGTCAGAGCCAGTAACCCGCTGAACGGCGTTGAGACCGCACTGTAGAGCACGGTGCGGTCTTTTTTTGATTGCCAATACTGCCGAAAATTTAATGGTGAGCCATTCTTTGCCACAGTGAGCACCCCCTTCTTCATGCCTGATTCTCTAAACTAGTATGTACCTGAACTTATCCGATTACCACAAATACCGCTTTAATTCCGCCGGCATCAAATCATAAATGGTTTCGGCCAGCTGCACCGGATCCTCGACCATGCCGCTAACGATCCAGTTGCGGGTCAACTGGGTATACCCAGCCACGAAAAACTGGATCCGCTGTTCATCCAGTTCGGACAACCGTTGTTTTCCGCTCCGCAATAACAGACCGTAGCGCACGTTTTTCAACGAGTCATCAACCCAAAATTCCAAAAACGAATTTTGACCGTTCGACTTCATCGCTTCGGTAAAGTAAGCCTGATTCGCTTTCAAAAATAGACCGCCCTTTTCCAGGATGGTCACCCACGGGTCTGAAACAGCCCCCTGCATGTGCTGGTAAACAGCGTCGCGAAAATAACTGTTCATCAACGCGTACTTATCCGGAAAATAAGTGTAAAACGTCCCGCGACTGACATCCGCTGTCTCAAGCAGCTGCTTCACGGTTATCTTTTCAATTGAGTTCTGCCCCAGCAGATCATGCATCGCTGTGAGCAACCGTCTGCGACTATCCATATGAATAACCTCCACTAGACATTTCGTGACAATCATCCAGTTTTGAACATCCACCTCGATGTGTTCAGTTCAAGGAAGCGGTCCCATGCTAACATGTGACCTATTGAACAACGAAATGGAGTGATGATCGTGTCTTATCGTTTTTTAAATCCCTACACGTTCCAATCAGGGGTAACTGTGTCAAACCGGGTGGTGGTACCGCCAATGACTGAATCCATGTCCTTCTCCGATGGCGCCGTGACCACCGATGAACTGCACTACTTCAGGATTCACTCGCGAGGCGTTGGGATGTACATTACGCCAGTCGCCAACGTGAACGCCTTAGGTAAAGGGTTCGAGGGCGAATTGTCAGTCGCTGATGACCATTGCATCCCCGATTTAGCCCGGGTCGCTCAGCAGATCCATGCAAACGGCACCAAGGCCGTCCTGCAGATCTTCAGTGCTGGGCGAATGACCAATAGTGCCATTCTGCGCGGGCAGCAACCCGTGAGTGCCAGTGCCGTTGCCGCGCTGCGTCCGGATGCCGAAACACCGCGCGCACTAACTGACGCGGAAGTTCGTGCAACCATCGCCGATTTCGGGGCAGCCACTAGGCGCGCAATCAAAGCCGGCTTTGACGGGGTTGAACTACACGGCGCCAACACTTATCTGCTGCAACAGTTTTTCTCACCGCATTCCAACCGGCGCACAGATGACTGGGGCGGTACGCTGGAGAAGCGCATGGCCTTCCCCCTGGCAGTCATTGCCGCCGCGCAAGCCGCAATTCATGAGGACGCTCAAAACCCGTTTCTTCTGGGATATCGTTTTTCACCGGAGGAAATTGAAAAGCCGGGCATTCGCATTGAAGATACACTGCAGCTGCTTGCCAAATTGGACACACTGAACCTCGACTACCTGCACATGTCCATGGGCAATGCCTGGCGGACCTCGTTAAACAATCACAATGACCCAGAACCGCTGTTAAACAAAGTCCTGGTCGTTACCCACCAAACCCCGCTGATTTCCGTTGGCGGTATCGAAACTCCCGAACAGGCTGACAAGGTCATGGCTGCCGGTGCAACGTTTGTCGCCCTTGGCCGCGAAAATCTTCGCGAGCCCAACTGGGTGCAAAAGGTCAGCAACCACACGGAAACAACAATTCGCTACAAACTAGCGGTCACCGACCTGGAGGAGCTGGGGATTCCAGAATCATTTTTCCGTTACCTCGCCAACATGGAACGCCACGGCGCCAATATCGGCTTTGAACCCAGTCTCGCCAAGGCTTCCGAAGATGAAGCGCTCAACGTTATTTTTAATTAAGTTTATCACAAAAATGGAGGGTTTATCATGAGCAGAATCGTTATCGTTACCGGCGGCACCAGCGGCATCGGTTACCAGACCGTCGCAAAGTTCTTAACCAACGGCGACAAAGTTTTGATTGCCGGCATCGACAAGCAGGAAAAAATCGACGCCGCCATGGCAAAATTGACTAAACTAGGTGAAGTCACCTTCTTCACCTGCGATGTGGCCAACAAAGAAGCATGCGCGACCGTTATTGATCAAACGATGGCAAAGTATGGGCGAATCGACGTCCTCGCTAACGTGGCCGGGATTGTTGGCAAACGGTTGTCGTTTACGGACATCGACTTGGCGGATATTCAAGCGGTCATTAACGTCAACCTCATGGGCACCATTAACATGGGCTACTATGCAGCCAAGGTGATGACCAAACAAAAGGCCGGCGTCATCGTAAACGTCGGCTCCATCGATGGTTTCCTCGCCAACCCCGAAAACGTGGCCTACCATGCCAGTAAGGGCGGTGTCAAAATGTTCACCGCTGCCGAGGCTCGGGAACTGTCCCCCTTTGGCATCCGTGCCGTGTCCGTTGCCCCTGGCTGGGTCCACACCGAAATGATGGATGGCTTCACTGCCAGTTTTGGCGCGGCCATGCATATGAAAGGCCGCGTGATCGAACCGCAGGAAATTGCGAACGTCATCTACCTTGTATCACTGGATGAAGCGAGTGCAATCAACGGGACAACTGTGTTTGCGGATGATGGGTATACTGCGTTTAAAGGGATCGAGGTTAAGCCACAGGAATAAGGACTGTAAAAACATTGAGTCCTGTGTGTGGCGCCTATTTTCCTAAGCTAAGGATCCTATTAACAGATTGTTTTTCGAAACAAAAAGGCGCCGTTCACTGCTGATGAAACGGCGCTTTTTATTTTCTCTTCAAACATGGTGTTTTAAGAACCTCAAAAAAATGGAAAATGACATTTTTTTGGGTGTTACGTGAACGGAATCGGCTCATCATCCGATACTTTCACAAACTGAATATCATGATCAACGCTCAGGGGATTCAGCGCTGAATCAAACAGCATCAGCCGACGGATGCCCTGTTTGGTCATCGAATCCGCACTCGGCATCGTCAAAATACGATCTTCGGCAGTGCTCATCGCATAGTGCGTGCGAACTGCCTCACTATCGACGGCTTCAATCGGATAATAACGGTTGGCATAGTACATCACACTTTTTTCACCCGGATTGTGTGCCAGCCCGACCGTGTGGCCTAATTCGTGCTCCGCCACGTGCACGTCCTGAGTTTTCGTATAGTGCGCAGCTTTTAACAACGCGGTGTTGAGGTACGTTTGATCACTGGAAATATTGCCGTTGTTATCGTGATAGATGTATGTCATGCCAACATATGTCGTGGAATACGCCCCTTTTGGCAATCCTGTAATTTGAATTTGCGCGTTTGATGCTGTCGTGAGTTTGAACGAAAACACCCCTGTTTTATTCCAAGCCTGAATGGCCTTTTGCCATATTTTGCCGTAGTAACCACCCACGTTGAGTTTGACCGTCGCTGTCGCCGTTGGAAAGCGGCACGGGTACACCGGAGTGATGGCGGCCAAACTCTCGACTGGGGGAATAATTGCTAAGATCATCGTGAGTAACAATAACGCTAGTTGACGCTTTCTTGTGAGTTGGATCATGTCAATCACTCCTTAGAAAGTGTCAACCTCTCCCTGGCAATATCGTACCACCAAGTTGGTACAAGCGTGTCAATTTTGCTTCACTTGGTCAAGCATTTGTTGGCTAAATCACAATCCGTACAGAATTAAACAAATTGACTATTCAATTTAGGAATATTTCTAAATTAATCCACATGGGAGTTCCCGTTCGGATATACTTTAAAGGTGTCAAAAATTTCGAACTCGTGGGGAAAACAATGTCAAACTACCAAACGTTACAAGATCTATTCAACCTTAATGACAATGAACTCAGCACTTACCCAGTCGTCATTAACAATGAACACCCAGCTGATTTTAGCGAAGAACTGCAAAATCCGCTCGATTATTTTATTCATGGTCAGCGCGATAAGCTCATGCAATACATCGGGTATATCAGCAAAACTGAAGCCGCCTATTCGCGATTAAATCTGCCGTATCCTAAACGTGTCCGAAGCGACTACAAACTAAAGCCAAACCAGTTAGTGCTACAGTTTGTGCGCTACAAAACTAGAGATTCATGGTTATTTATCGGCTGCTTCGATCATGCCGAAATTGCAGTGACGCCCAACGGCATGTACAATCATTATCCGTTGACGTTGAACCCGAAGTTTAGCGAATACGTTGGCCGACTTGTCGTTGACTACAAACGAAATCAGGGCGACATGGGACGCGTGATCAAACAAACTGACAACTTTAAACGCATGACAGTGATTGATGTTTTGTCTAAGCCCTATGTGGGTGAATGAGTTTCGATAATTAGTCAGCAATCATAGCAAGAACCCCAGCCGCACATGGCTGGGGTTCTTTTAAAGGGGAATGGAAACAATATTGTGAAATCTACTGCATAAAGGTCAGTTAACTACTTTAGGTTATTACCCTTCTCGTTTACGTTTTGCAACACCAAAACCCAAACAGGAGACTAATAAACCAAGGATGCCCCAGCCTGGTATGGAACTGGGTTGCTCTTCATCCGTCTGTGGCAATGTTTGAGCATCAACATTTGTTGCATTTTGAGGTGTCTTCGGGGAGGAAGAGACCTCACTAGCGATTGTTTTTTTACAGGTACTTGCGCTGCCATCGCTAGTTGGAGCTAACGAAGCAGTGTTGCCTGTACAATCAACGTGGGGATTATCTGTTCTTTGGGAATGCAATTGTGAGATCTTACGCGAACGTTTTTTTGAAATGTTTTGTGGTTCTTCCTTCTCATTTATTCCAGTTTGTTCGTCACTATTCCCATAATGCAGTCCTGAAACAGGGTCGTCTATCCGAGGGCTATTAGTTAGTTTTACTACTGATTCAGGCATATTTGATGTTTCTGTTGAACTGTCACCTTCTTTATCATTTGTCGAAGATGTTGAATTGCCGGATTTATGAGAGGTGTTGGCATGATTATCACTAGTAGGTTCATCCGTTTTTGGAAAAACACTGATCTGGGTTAAACTTGCAAAAGCAAATTGGCGTTTTGAAACTAGAACACAAACTGGATTAGTACCGTTTGAATATAACACCTTGTCCGAACCCTGCGTCTCAATAATTAAATATTTGGATTCAATGCTACTTTGGCCAGTCATCATTGAGTAGCTATGGTAGCCAATCTTACTCAAAATAAGGACACTTGTTTTGTTTTTGAAAATTTGCCCAGATTGCATGGGTGTAATAAGCACTGTCGATGCATGATTGTCCACAAACCCGAAACCAATGCTGGTCGCAAACGAATCTAAACCACTAGCGTTTGTTTCTAACTGAATATTCATATCCAGTTTTGAAATATAATTAAAGGTTGTACTAATGATTATCTGATTTGGGAATTGCAACAAGCTTCAATCAAAATTGGTGAATTGAGTCGCGTTCGCATTCTTTTTAATAGTCATTCGCAATTCTTCTGGTGATTGAATACTGTTCAGCGACGTAACTGTGCTTACCTGCCGCTTTGTCAGCGCCCCGTTTTTAGAGTACCAAGTGGACCTGGTAAGGCTAACCGAATGACTAGAATTATGAGCAGAATAATGAAGGCGATCATTTTGATTTTTCCTACCGGTACTGCCCTGATTTTGTTGCTCAGTTGCCTTATCAGCCGTAATCTGTTGAGGTGTACCAGCTTTTTCATATTCTAACTTCGCTTGCATTTTTGCTTGTTCAATTTCAGAATCATTTGAAACGCCAAGGTCGATACTAGTAATTGATCGATTAGTATCTACAGAATTGTTGTCTGCCTGGTCACCGGAAATTGTCTTATTATTAACTTGCTGATCCACACTGCTTGAGTTATCCGGACTGCTGCTATTTGTATCAGTCTCAACATTATCCTGCGGCATCGCTGATAAATCATCGTTACTTGGAATGGCGTTCTCCTGAGCACCTGCACTACTCTTTTTTGGAACATCGCCTGAATGATGTTTTTCAGAATCTTGACATATCGCTTCTTCATTAGGTGATTCCAAAATAGCGTTGGCTGACACCTGATCAAAATTTCCAAAAACAAGCCCTGCACTCACTACAGCAGCCGCTACGATTACTCCTGTAACTTGCTTACTAACAATCCAGCGCGACTTTGACTTATAAAGCTTCAAAGTCGCCACCGGATCAGCATTTTGCTGCATCTGTTTGCGGTTGTTCCTACTCAATTTTGAAATCAGTTACATCTCCCAAAATAGTTGACATAGGTGTGAACAATCAACTCATGAGTTGTATGAAACATCAAAATAAACACCAGGCCTGGTCGTCATTATTTCGATATGAAGTACCTTACCATAAGATTTTATTGCTATGTCAAATGTAACATTCCTGTAACTTTCTTGTAAATATAGTTAATGCCCTTTATCACAATCAATACCTAAACTGCCTTTTTCACAAAACTATATCGAGATTAAAGGCAATTGTTTTAAGTCAGACATATATTTATTATAAAGCATATAAAGTATTCCTAATCTTATATAGGTTTCAATCAACACCGTTAATGGCTGACATTGTATTCGCTTATCACTTAATAACTTAATATTATGATTGGCTTGTGAATTTTACACAATTAATGTGTGATTTTTGCATACATCACCGGTAATTATGGGTTATTTTTATAAAATTCAGTATTACAAAATGGGCGTTTACTCAGAAAAAACTCATTTTTATTTTTCACTCTTTTGCCCAGTTGACAGTGTAAGCAGGCGTGTTTTGATTCTCAAAACGCTCGTCAATGAAGGCCATGAAACGACTTTTTGCAAATTCCAGAAAGGTAAAAGGACCAGCCACACCCTTGTGCAGCTGGTCCTTTATCATTCACATGTGATTATTATTTTCGATTGATGCCCAAACTATCCCGCAATCCCAACTTCGGGTCGTGCGCCAACCGGGTCACCAGATCGGCAATACTTTCTACCGCCACATCATGGCCGCCGAACGGTTCACCCTTGTGGGTAATTTCGTAGTCGGTGCTGCCGTTGTCAAACCAACCGGGACGGATAATCGTGTAATCCAGGTCAGAAGCCTCGATGACATCCGCTGCCTCTCGATACGGCCGCAGAACCGGGTTCTGGGAGACATTACCGCCGCCCATTGATGCTGGGATTTCGTCATAAATGCCCATGGACGTGATAAACAAGAGGCGTTTCACGTCGCTTTGATCCATCGCTGCGACCAACGCCTGCGCCATCGTTTTTAAGCTACCGCTCAACGCCGCAAATACAACGTCCTGACCCTGTAAGGCAATCTTCAACGTGGCGGCATCCGTCACACTGCCGGCAATGGCAGTCTCGCGGGACGCGTCGACGTTGCCCAGACGATTCGTGTTGCGGGCCATCAGCGTCAACTGGTCATCCGTGTGGTCCAAAAAATACCGCCGAGTCGTGCCGCCAACTGTTCCTGTTGCACCAATAATTAATACGTTTGTCATGTGTGAATCCTCCCTATTTGTTTTGTTGAGATCACTATAATACCTTCAAGTTACTGCAAGGCAAGCCTTTTGTAAAAAAATTTCGACCCAGTTCTCAAATCTTGAAAGATTATGGATCAGACGCCAATATCTCCATCAATAATAGGCAGACATTTACGCACGAAAACTTTTTTAAATTTTTTTCAAAAAACGCTTGCCTTCAAGTTACTTCAAGGTCGTAAAGTAGGTCCTGTAATCAAGTCAAACAACAAAAGGAGTTCTTAAATATGACAAAAACATGGTTAATTACAGGCGTTTCAAGTGGTTTCGGTCACCAACTGACGGCACAATTACTGGCAAGCGGCAACACAGTTATTGGCACGGTGCGGAACACTAAGAAGATTGCGGACTTTGAAGTTCAGTACCCTGACACCTTCTTCAGCAAGATTCTCGACGTTACCGATACTCAAGCGATTCACCAAACCGTTGACGCCATCTTCAACGAACACGACACGGTCGACGTGCTTGTCAACAACGCCGGCTACGGCCTGTTCGGGGCCGCTGAAGAATTAACTGACGACCAGGTCAACAAAATTATCGGCACTGATCTGACCGGTTCGATCCAAATGATTCGTTCCGTCCTCCCTCACTTCCGTGCTCAGGGTCACGGCCGCATCATTCAGATTTCATCCTACGGTGGCCAAGTCGCCTTCCCGGGCAACTCAATGTATCACGCCGCTAAGTTCGGTATCGAAGGCTTTGCGGAATCCGTTGCCCAAGAGGTTGGCGCCTTCAACATTGGTGTGACCATCGTTGAACCCGGTGGTGCCCGGACTGAATTCCGGTACGGCAGTGCGCAGGTTGCAACTGAATTACCAGCCTACGAAGGTAACCCAGCCCACGCCTTTAAGCAGATGCTGGATCCAGCTAACGGTTTAGCCCCTGGCGACCCTGCCCGGATGGCTGCGCGCATCATCGAATCAGCTGATCAAGAACCAGCACCGCTGCGGATGGTCTTAGGCTCAGACGCCTTGAAGAACACCATCGCAACGTTGGAAAAGCGTGTTGCTGACTACAAGACGCAGACCAAATTAGCTGCCTCCACTGACTTCCCAGCTGGTGAATAACCCAATAAAGACGCCCCTAAGCCGCCATGGCCGCAGAGCGTCTTTATCATTTCAACGATTCTTCATCAACACCTGTCATTAAACGCTACATTTCAGCCAATAAGACTTATAATGGAGCAAACAACTACCAACCGAGGTGACCACTATGAACATCAAAGAAGCCAGCGAACGCACCGGCGTTTCCTCCGCCGCCATCCGCTACTACGAAAAAGAACTGCTGATTCCCGCCATCGACCGCAGCGAGACCGGCAACCGTGAAATCGATGACCGCATCATCCGCCGCATCAACTTCGTCAAACAAATGCGCGCAGCCGGCATGTCCATCGAAAATCTGCGTAAGTACATTCAGCTCTTCGACTCTCAAGAGGAAAACGACCAAGAACAGCAAGATCTTCTGCGCGAACAGCTTACTGAAATGGAAGAGCGCCGCGACGACTTGCAGGCTGCCATCGACCACCTGCACTTCAAGCTTGACCACTTCTACGACCACATGAAAACCGCCGAGTCCGAAATGGAAGCACTGGAGCGCGAGCATGACGCAAAGCTGGAAGACGAAAGCAAGGAATAGCATCCGCCGATTTGATTTTGGATAGTTAACGCTAATTAAACATCTCAAAAACGCCAAGGCAAACGTGTGAACGTGGGCCTTGGCGTTTTATTGTTGTCCGTCAGAAGGAAAAATGAACGCCCGCCAGTAAGCTCTCAACCAACTTGCCACATGATAAGCAAAGACAAGGATTCGACTGCCTTTGCAACAGCCAATAAAGAACGAACAGACGATACCACGCCAAGTGTGGCAGCATACCGGTACATTCAGTAACCACTAGTGTTGCCGTCTTTTAGAAAAAAGCAGGCTTGCAAATAATATCGTATCAGCGTCAGTTTGCGCGTCAACGGCATAATGGCACAGCCCAAATCACTTAAATTCAAGCTAGTTGACTGTCTGCGAGCCTTACTGCTGCGGCATAGTTTTTAAAAACGCATCCACGCCGCCATGCATCAGTGCAATCGTGGCCTGAATCAACGTTTCCATTGGGGCTTCCCGGTCAGACAGGATCCACTGCCGGTATGCGCTCAGCCCCGTTTCCTGTACGAAGTTGATCAACAAGCGTTGCTGCCAGTCGTTCAGGCGCTGAAACTCACGAGATTTAGCCCACGTGTCGTGCATCACCACGTCGATCATCTGTTGGCGAATGCCCGTATAGGTGCCGCCAATCGTGATCTTATCGTACGCCGGTCCCTGCTTGGCCGAGTATTCGATAAACGACCGGACGCTCTTATCTAAATCACGCGGGTACTGAAAGCTACCGATCTCCTTCAAATATTCCTGTGAGTATCGCGCCTGCATCTCCGCCAGCAAATCATCCAACGTCGGGTAGTAACGGTAGAACGTTTTCTTGTTGATCTGTGCGCGTTCCGCCAGTTCTTTGACAGTAATCTTTTCGTACGGCCGTTCAGTAATCAACGACTCGAACGCTGTATAAATGGCGGTGACGGTTTTCTGCACGCGCAGATCTTCAAACCCAGTGAGCTTCATGATGACACCCCGTTTCCTCGTTTTAGTTAAAGTATAGAGAAAACGGGCGCGAAATACCAGTCAGGCAACGGTGTAACCCATTTTGGGCAATAAGCAAAAGGAACCTTTGCCGAAAAAGACTAGCGTGTCTTTTTGACCAAGGTTCCATGTATATTTTATGCACTATCATGCCGCTCGTTTCCGAAAAACGGGTTAAATTTGGGCTCTGACTATTCGGAATAATAATGCTCACCAACGAGTTAATCTGCCGGTGTCCAACTTTCAAACTGCGCCTTCTGCTGATTCAAAGTCATTTCGAAATACCGCTGATTCTTATCCAGTGCGTCAATCTTTGCCATGTCATCAGCCGTTAATTCAAAATCAAAAATATCCAGGTTGTCTTGCATGTGTTGCGGGTTCGTGGTTTTTGGAAAAACAATGTGGCCAGATTGTACGTGCCACCGCAAAACGATTTGGGCGGTTGACTTGTCATACTTGCGGCCCAGCTCAACGAGGACTGGTTCGTTCAACAGTGCAGCGTCACCGTGTCCCAGCGGATACCACGACTCAAACTTGGTGCCCACCGCGGCTAATTTTGCCTTGAGCGCCTGTTGCTGGAAGTATGGGTGCAGCTCCACCTGCATCACTGCGGGCTGAATGGTGGCGTTGGTCAGTATATCGTCCAAGCGGTCGCCATCAAAATTACTGAGACCGATTGCCCGAACTTTGCCAGTATTAACCGCATTTTCCATGGCCTTCCAAGCACCCAAGTAATCGCCAAACTGCTGGTGCAGCAACAATAAATCAACGTGATCCGTTGCTAACCGAGCAAGCATTTTATCAATGGCAACCGGGGTCTTCGCCTCCCCGTAGTCGCTCGGCCACAGTTTTGAAGTGACCCAGATGTCATTGCGGTCCAAACCGCTCTTTTGAATCGCCGCACCAACCCCGCGTTCGTTTTGGTAAGCGTGCGCAGTGTCAATGTGCCGGTAACCCAGTTTCAGGGCGTCACCGACTGCCTGCTCAGTAGCAGCATCGCCGTCGATCATGTAGACCCCAAGACCTAATTGTGGAATTTCTAGCCCGTTATTTAACGTTACAGTTGTTTGTGTCATTTTCAATCATCCTTTCTATAATAAGTCTGTTCAAGACCAGTGTAATCGTTCGTTATCGTGGCTGCTTGATTGGCGCCTTGCGCGTGATGTTGACCACCACGGCAAGGACGACCAGAATCAAGCCAACGGTCATAATGAGATGCAGACCGCTGTGCAAAATGGTCCTCATCGCTGGCAATAAGCTGCTTGGCAGACTGGCAGCTGACAATTAATATATGTCTTTTTGCCACAGTTAACCCCCTAATAGAGCCTTGATTTTGTTTTAATAATGACCCAGGCGTCCTGCCGCCAAGCTAGTATTGTCGTTGTCGCCAGCGCCCATGTTTGACGCATACCATAGATTCGCGCAGTCAGCTGATCATGACTAATCACAACCGCCGTACTGCCATCAACCGTCACGTCAATCCCTTCTTCCCGACTGTTAAAATACTGCATCCGGCCCAGTTTGATTTGGCGCAACCAGTCGTCACGAGTTTGCGTGACACCCGTAATATGTTCAAATACCGCGTCCGGTGCAATCAATTGGTCTAGTTTGTCGAAATCCTGATCAATGAGTGCTTGGATCTGTTGCCGGCAAACCAAAATGGCTGCCTGTTCACTTGCTGTTGCTGTGCGCATTTCATCGCCTCCGTTTCACTGAATGATGTTAGTATCGCATGCCGTCAATCGAGAAAAAATGGTCAGTGTTTCAAAAAACGGGACATCCGCCACCCTTTTTCAAACTCTGTGGCAAAACATTTCCAAAACAAGAAACGATCACGTGTGGCGCAGTCATTGTTAATCAGCAGAATGAGCTGTTCTAACCAACTAAGTCATCACGCCAGATAAAGTTAGACGTGCGCTTACTGATCAGCCATTGCCCCTCAACCTTGCGATACTCATCCGCATACCGCACACCCTGATGGGACGTTGTTTTGTTGCCGTCATCATTTTGCTCAACTAAGGTCACAAAACTATACGCGGTCCCAGACGCAGTATCACCGTCAATGTTGAGCGTCTGTTGCCCATTCATGTGAAAAACGGCTGAGTACTGGGTCATCGAACCGCCAAATTCCTTGGCAATTTCATCCCGACCATGCATGCTCATCAGCTGCTTGCCATCGATGACAATGTTGACTTCAGCATCCTGTGTAAACAAGGCGACTTGCGCGTCATTATCCTTGGTATCAGCTTAGTTTGAGAACAGGTCAACAACCTCTTTCAGTGCAATTCGGTCGCTTAATTCTTGTGTGTTCATATTCATTTCTCCTTTAAAGTTCGGTTATTTTTCGTCTAGTTCTTTTAAGATCCGTGCGGGATTACCACCCACAACTGTGTTTGCCGGCACATTCTTAGTAACAACTGCACCACCGGCTACCACCGCGTTTTCGCCCACGGTGATTCCAGGCAGGATTACCGCCTTGGCACCGATCCAAGCGTTGCGCTTGATCAGGATCGGCGCGGCCTCTAACACATAGTGATCACTGAAATCGTGATTAGCGGTCAGCAGAGACACATCCGGCCCAATCATAACGTTGTCTTCAATCGTGATGTTATCGATGGCCATTGCCGTCAAATGGTGATTAATAAAAACGTGCTTGCCGATGTGCAACATCTTGCCACGATCAATGTCCATGGGACTGGCAATGTTGCTGGTAGCATCCAGCGGTGTCAGCAGCAGTTCGTTGATAAGTTGCCGCATCTTTTCAGTTCGCGGTTTCGTTTGGTTTATTTCAAAACATAGGTCACCGCTGCGGTTAAGTTCAATAATGTCCGGTGCGTAGGCTTTGGTGCGCATGTCAACTCGTTTCATTTGTTGGCCTCCTTTGATTCAATAGCCAAAGTTTACAACCTATTCAGAGAACAAAAAATGGGCAGTATTTTGAAAAGCGGGACATATGCCACGGATTTTTGGAAAACGGGACAAAACGTTGATATATGCAAAAAAACCGGTCTCAGGAAAAGTTCCTGATAAACCGGCTCTTTTATGTTGTACCGATAACGGCTTAAGTAAGCAGTGGCATCACCGCAGATTATTCGACATTACCATTGCCAATTTCTTTCTATATCGGCCTGATCATCATAGTTCAAGGCGACTAATATGACCGGAAATCGAATTACATTTGAGTTCCGTATCGGATGGGAAGTCTCGTCCAGTGACAAGTAGGTTGCTACCTTTTTCTTTATGCAACTGTGGTGTTTTCATCGATTTCCTTCCGACAAAAAAAGACTGGTGCCATCTACCGCGCACCAGTCCATCATCAATCACTATTATTTTTCAACAATCAACAACGACTTAATTGCCTTACGTTGATCCATAGCATCATAAGCAGCTTGAACATCATCCAAGGCAAATTGTTGGGTAAACACTTTCCCTGGGTTGATCTTACCGTCCAAAACAGCTTTTAATAATTCTGCCTTGTCATAGGTGGTCACGGAAGCAACGCCACCCCGCAGACCAATGTTGCGCCAGAACAAATTATTAGTGTTCATTTCAGCCTTTTGCGGCACGCCAACACGGCCGACAACGGCACCTGGACGACCAACTTTAACAGCGGTGTCCACGGATTGTTCAGTGCCGACACATTCGAGCACGGCATCAGCCCCGCCTTCGGTCAGTTCCATGACCTTAGCGACCGCGTCATCACCACGTTCAGCGATGATGTCAGTGGCGCCGAATTCACGGGCCAGCTTCTGCCGGTCTTCGTGACGGCTCATGGCAATAATACGCTTTGCCCCGCGAAGTTTTGCGGACAGCACACCACACAGCCCAACGGCACCGTCGCCCATGACGACAACTGTATCGCCTTCTTTGACTTCAGCAGAGGCGGCGGCATGGTAACCAGTTGCCATGACATCAGCCAAAGTAACCAATGAGTTCAATTGTTCATCCGTATAATCACTGGGTTGACCAGGAATCTTGACCAGGGCCCAATCAGCATTGGTGAAGCGCAGGTATTCAGCTTGGAAACCTGAACTGCCCATTTCCTTAGCGTTTAAACAGTTGCCGTCAAAGCCGGCCAAACAAGCAGCACAGTGCCCACAACCGTGAGTAAACGGCACAATAACGAAATCGCCCGCCTTAACGTTTTTAACATCGGCCCCGACTTCTTCAATCACACCAATGGCTTCGTGACCAACCGGTGTGTTGTGCGGTCTTTCTGAAATACCACGGAACCACCACAGGTCAGATCCGCACACGCTGGCGCGCACCACGCGGATAATGGCGTCGGTTGGTTCTTGAATCGTTGGTTTTGGCAGGTCTTGAATTTCAACCTTACCTGGTTCGATAAATACTGCTGCTTTCATATAATGAAGCCTCCTTTTATTTTTTAACAACCATACTGTAAACCTTAATGTGGACTTTAAGGCAAGCGTTTTGGCAAAATAAATCGGAATTTGTGTCTTCTCCACAAACAAACGCTGGAACATCATATTTTTCTGCGTATTTTCAGCTAGCAAAGCCTTTAGACGCATTCCCAGCCTTGATTAAGATAAAGTTCGTACTATAACTAAGGTGCAATAAATTAGTCATTTAATTATTTTCTTGAGTGATTGTCACCTTATTCCCTACTTGCTCCTAAGCACTGTTAGTGCCAGTCAATGTTGGTTGACCGCAATCGAAGCTGTCTTGTTTGTTAAGAAACTTAAATTCAAAATTCCCCCTTGCTTTCGACTCGACTCGAAGGCTTAAGCTAATCACATCAGATTAGGAGGGCTCAAAATGACACAAGAAGTAAAAGCATTACAAGCAAAAACCAAGGGTGACTTCACTTCATTTGAACACACTGTGATCACCCGTCGAGACCTGCATCCCGATGACGTTGCCATCGACATTAAGTACTGTGGTATTTGTCACAGTGACGTCAGCATGGTTCAGTGGCAAGGCAGCCATTACCCAATGGTGCCTGGTCATGAAATTGCTGGTATCGTGACCGCAGTCGGAAGCGAAGTGACTGATCTTAAACCTGGTGACCGCGTTGGTGTCGGCTGTTTTGTCAACTCATGTGGCAAATGTGCCGCATGTAAAGCTGGCCAGGAACAATTTTGTGAAAACGGCGTTATTATGGTATTTGAATCTGAAGATTACGATGGTACCATTCAAAAGGGCGGTTACTCTCAAGCCATTGTTGTTAAGGATCACTTTGTACTGAGTATTCCAGACAACTTATCATTGGCCGATGCAGCGCCACTATTATGTGCAGGTGTAACGACTTACAACCCACTGAAACGTTACAACATCGGTGCTGACAGTAAGGTTGCCATAATCGGTCTGGGCGGATTAGGCCACATTGCAGTGCAGTTTGCAGCCAAGATGGGTGCTGACGTGACGGTCTTTGGTCACTCAGAATCTAAACGTGACGAAGCTCAACACTTCGGTGCAACTGGCTATGAGATCCTAAAAGACCCAGAAGATTTTCAACCCCTGCAAGGCCAATACGATTTCATCTTGAACACCCTAGCCGTTGACTTGGACCTGGATAACTACCTGCCACTCTTAAAATTAGACGGTGTGATGTGCTATGTCGGCATCCCAAGTGACGACATTCACTTCAATTTATTCTCAATTTTTGGCAACCAAGCTAAGATCACCGCATCAAACGTCGGTGGTATCGCATTGACGCAAGAAATGCTGAACTTCGCAGCTGAACATGATATCAAACCCCAAATTGAAATGATCGGCATTGACGATGTTGCGGACGCTTACCAAAATATCTTGGATAGTAAGGTTCACTACCGCTACGTCATTGATATGTCGACGTTGAAGTAATTGCAAAACGCATTTCCCCAAGATTCAAAACCCAATCACACAAAGTAAAACCACTTGCCGAACAAAACCTGACGAGTGGTTTTTTAAGAAAATAGTTGCCTTAGAGTCGACTTGAAGGCGTAGGATATTCATGATGACTGTTCCTACTGTTGCGACTGACCACCATTTGACCCGACAATTTGAAGCCTGGTTAACGGTAACAGTTCGAATGACAATCTAGTTTTTACTGCATTAAAGCGCTGAACGATAAACTCGTTCAGCGCTTTTTTAACAACTAAAATAAATGTGCGCTATAAAAATACGCAGCCGACATCGGGCAAGTCAATTTTTCCGAGCCCGTCGCTCTTCTCGCTGGTCGGCCAATTTTTTGCGCTGCATCGCCAGATACATCTGTTTCAAATCCTGAATCATCAGTTCGGGATCTGCAGTCATGTCGTTTTCAAAAAAATGCTGCCACCAGTTATCTTTGATGGTCTTGATCTGCGTAGCAACTTTCGTGCCCTCCGGTGTGATTGCAATCACCTTGGCCCGTTTATCGTAAGGGTCAGGACGCTGCGTGATCCAGCCGCGATGTTCCATGACCTTTAAATCACGCGCCAATAAACTGGGGTCATAGCCCATCGAAAAGGCGATGTCCTTTTGCTGTTCTGCCGGATTTTCGAAAACATTCATCAGCAGATCACTTTGGGAGGCATTCACATCAAATTCAGTCAGTGCCCGTTTTAAATCGTTTCTCGACATCCGGTCGATGCCGGCAATGTATTTATCAAAAAAATGCCACTCCATAACAATATCTCCCGTAAAAATGATTGATCGTTTAAATGCTGCAGGACTGGTGTCGCGAATGAATGGAGCGACTATGCGACGTTGATGTCCTTACTGCGCACCGGTTTCTTGACTCCTACCGAAATAATCAAGGCCAAAACAGCCATGATCATCACAAAAATAAAGCCAAGGTGGGTACCATGCGTTAACCCCACTGCGTTCGGTGTCTGCCGGAACCCGGTTGACAGCATGCTGGTTGCAATGGCTGTAGAAACCGCGCCGGCGATCTGCTGCAACGTACTCAAAATTGTACTGCCGTCAGCACTATACCGCTTATCCAGACTATTCAAACCGTAACTTTGTGCCGGTGACATCACAAGTGGTGCCCCGATCATCAAGACGATGTTGCCAAGAACAATCACCCAGACAGCCGTTTTAACCTTGATCATTAAGAACATCATAACACTGATGATAACGATCACAAATCCGATTCGGGTCAGCCACTTCGCTCCGTAAGTATCGTACAACCGTCCTGCCAGTCCGGAAACAACAACGTTGACCAGCCCGCCTGGCAGCATGACAAGACCCGCGACGGCGGTACTTGTGCCCAAAACGCGTTGCAGATACATCGGCAGCAAATAAGCCGAAGCCAAAATGATGGCAAAATTCAAAATGACCATCGCTGTACCAATACTGAACGCTTTGGATTTAAACACGCTAACATTTAAGACCGGTGTCGCCAAATGGGTCTGTCTGGCCACGTATAGCCCAACTGCGACGATTCCGACAATGAGACAGGCTGCCACTGGCAACGATAACCAACCAAGGTTGCTCGCCAGCGAAGTGCCGATCACAATACCGCCAAAACCGATGGTCGACAACAGTAATGAAAAAATATCCGTTGAACTGTCCGATTGCTGAAATGTATTTTTTAAGTAAACGGCTGTGATGACAAAGGAAACCAGTAAGAATGGAATAAACAGCCAAAAAATGAAGTGCCATGACAATGAATTCAGCATTAACCCAGTTAACGTGGGGCCGATTGCTGGCGCGAACATAATAACCAACGAACACAGACCCATGATCGTCCCTAATTTTTGCGGTGGGAAAATCACCATGGCCACACTGAACATGAGCGGCAAAATCAATCCCGTCCCGATTCCCTGAATCATTCGACCAATCAAAACGACACTAAACGTCGAGGCAATCGCTGAAATTAACGCCCCCACAATAAATGCCGATAGTGCAAATAAGACGATGCGCTGCGTTTTGAATTTTCTCGTCAGCAGACTGGATAACGGCATAACGATACCAATAACTAACATATACCCCGTCACCAGCCACTGAATTGTCCCAGTATCAACGTGAAGTGCAGTCATCATCCGGGGCAGCGCAATGTTAAGCGATGTTTCCGAAAACATGCCGACAAACGACCCTAACATGAGGCCAAACAACGCCAGATTAGGGTGCTCCAGTTGAACCAGTGAGGTCAGTTCGTCCTTAAACTCTGTTTCTTTGATAAAATTATCCTCTTTCCGCGATATATTTTAGGCACTCTCTTATGCCAGTAATAAGTGCTTAAACACAGAAAAATACCACCCATTCAAGTGGTATTCTTCGCATGAACATGAAAAGTATATCAAAATATAGTGGATAAATCTACTAGTTAATAGATAAATCCACTATATTTTACATTTGTAAACGTTTTAGCATTTTTAAAAGCCAAATCAGCACATGACAACTTATTCATTCTCGGGTGAGAAAGGCTTTCAATAAAACTTTCCCATCCTCGCGCTAATGTAAAACAAATCTCGTTTTGACCTATCGTTTTAAAGTCAGAGCGCTTGACAACGGTTTAAGAGATTTGTGAGTACGACTTTTATAAAATAATGCCATCAAGCTTCACCCAAACAGGTTATCGTAACAACTGCCACAGTCAAAAATCAACTTGCCAAAAACGGTCATTTAAGGGCTTTTTCTTAACCACAAAAATAAGCGTCCGCCCCCTTTGAATCAGTTTTAATGCAAAAATAATACGCATTTTTTTGATTTTGAAAACCCCCCGATTTAAAATTGAAGTGCAACACTTGATAACTAGACCAATTAGACTAGCTT
>NZ_AYYR01000094.1:47836-48363 GCF_001435975.1 Secundilactobacillus collinoides DSM 20515 = JCM 1123 | reverse complement strand
CACGCCAAGAGTAGTTGGGGGATCGCCCCCTGCGAGGGTAGGACGTTGCCACGCGATTTATTTCCGACTCAGTTGTTGGGACAATTTTAATAGTGAGTTTTGATGACGCATGTCGGAGACTCTTGGAGAGTTGTCCGAGTTGGCCGAAGGAGCACCACTGGAAATGGTGTAAACGGGCAAAAACCTGTTTCAAGGGTTCGAATCCCTTACTCTCCGTTCAGCAACTTTTAGTATGACCCGTTGGTCAAGTGGTTAAGACACCGCCCTTTCACGGCAGTAACATGGGTTCGAATCCCGTACGGGTCATCGATCGTCAGATCGAGACATTAATTTAACAACCTCATGGAGGATTAGCTCAGTTGGGAGAGCGTCTGCCTTACAAGCAGAGGGTCACAGGTTCGAGCCCTGTATCCTCCATCATGGTCCGTTGGTCTAGTTGGTTTAGGACGCCTGCCTGTCACGCAGGAGATCACGAGTTCGAGTCTCGTACGGACCGTTGTTAATAACTGAATATTAACAAGCATTAA
>NZ_AYYR01000094.1:19289-47826 GCF_001435975.1 Secundilactobacillus collinoides DSM 20515 = JCM 1123 | reverse complement strand
TAGAGCAACGGATTGAAGCTCCGTGTGTCGGCGGTTCGATTCCGTCCCGCGCCATTATGGATGGGTAGCGAAGTCTGGCTAAACGCGGCGGACTGTAAATCCGCTCCTTCGGGTTCGGTGGTTCGAATCCACTCCCATCCACCATAGGGATATAGTATAATGGTAGTACATCGGTCTCCAAAACCGCTAGTGTGGGTTCAACTCCTACTATCCCTGTTAGCATTATGATGGCGGTATTGGTGAAGTTTGGTTAACACACCGGATTGTGGTTCCGGCATGCGTGGGTTCGAGTCCCACATACCGCCCTTTGAAGATTGGGTTATAGCCAAGTGGTAAGGCAACGGACTTTGACTTCGTCATGCGCTGGTTCGAATCCAGCTAACCCAGTTGGATATGGTTCATCGATTTCAATATGGCGGTATAGCCAAGTGGTAAGGCAGAGGTCTGCAAAACCTTCATCGTCGGTTCGAATCCGATTACCGCCTTTGCCTTATTGAGAGGCCTATTCAACAACATTCAATTTATGCCGGAGTGGCGGAACTGGCAGACGCGCTGGACTCAAAATCCAGTGTCCGTTGAGGACGTGTGGGTTCGAACCCCACCTCCGGTACTAATTCAGTGTTTAGGACGTTGATCCTAAACACTTTTTTTGTGCCTATTGCGATTAACTTAAGATATCTAATAGCTCTCGTTACCAAGTTGGCTATTCGTCCAATTAATTACCATGTCTAAGACAGCAGTCGATTGTAAACGTAAAAGCTTGATACACCAGGCTTAAAACTGCTGTCATGAAGGGCGTTGTTCCCGTTAAAACTACAGTTATGTCAAATGTGTTGTCTATACCAATGCTTTATGCTATACTTTCTCTGAAAATTCGAAACGCTGCTGACACCTGTTCTACATTCCTGGACAATATCAATTAGGAGGAAATATGTACACTGGTCATCCATCTTTAAAGCAAGTGATTCAAAATTATGAAGCGTTACATCGTGCCAGCCATACACTTTTTATGCCCGGTCACCAAATTGACATGATTTTAAATATTCGCAACCCGTTAGATCGGTATCGTGCCATTGAATTACGCAACGAACAAATGTTAAAGGCAGTGGACTATGAAAACCGAATCGGAGAAGTGACACTGAAGCTTATATACGGGGGAACACCATTAACGGCGTATTTGTCATATACAATTAAGCAGGCAAAATTACACTTTAAACACTTTGTGGGCTATGTTGGCAATGAGCAATATCAGCTTGACCAATTTATTAAAATCATTGGTCATCAATTACCACACGCGATGGTACCGAAAAAAAATCGTGTCATTTTTCCCGCATTTTTTGTCTAGTCTAAAGACGGCTAGATGGCCAACAAAAAAGAGTCCAATCACTAACCTAAGAGGTTAGTGATTGGACTCTTTTTATTATGATAATTTTGAAATTGTCAGATCTTTTAATGTTTTTTCAATAGTATCATAGTAAGACTGCGGATCGGCGTGAAGCAGCGCCTGGTGTTCAACCGCGACAACGTGAATTTGATGCAGATCATGAATCTCAAAAGCCTGTAAAATTTGCTTATCAATTATGTATAAGACATCCGTATCACTAGCCGCCGACACGGAGAATGCGTGTTCTGCAGAGACGTTAAAGGCCAGGTCATGTTGTGCCAACCAGTCACTTAATTGCTGACAGAATTGGTCAATCAATGCACTATCTACGATTGGATTACCCGTTAATGCCGGCTGGTATTTTCCGTACCGAATATCCCCAACAACTTTAATCTCTTTCAAGCTTTCAACCTCCCAGTGGTGTGATTACAAACAACATCATAATGCACGCACAGCAATTTTGGTCGGTTTTGATGGACATTTTAGAAACATTTAAAAGGTTGCTGGGCAAAATAATTGTGAGCGGTGATGCCGATAAAAAGGGCCACCGGAATTGTAACCGTTTCCGATGGCCTTATTTTGGATTATTGTCGATTCAAAATTAAAACAATGGCAATTAAGCAAGCCGATAATATTAAAAAGCGGTTGGAGGTTTGACTGATCCTTCTTGTGAGCAGAAACCAAATAACCAAACAAAAAATGGTGATAACGATCATTAATGATGGGGTCTGGGTCATAAAGAGTGCCGCTATAATCAACAGCCCTAAAAGGATGACAGCGCCAGACCATTTAACGGTCACAAAATGTGCTTTGAAAAAGTAGCCGTAACATAAGAATGGCAAAAGCATCGCACTGACCGCAGCCATGGGCAGATACTGATGACTCAGTAAGAAGAAACCAGGCACCAGTGCCGAGAATAGGGCTGCCACGCTAAGCAGACCCCACTCGTTTGTAAACAAGCCTGGCAGGAAAAATAACAGGGCCAGCGTCACCATGATCAGGTCGTTGATGACATTTACCATCGTTGGCAACATCAGGTTACTCAGCGCTGTCACAATAATCGTAACTAATAGCCACAATTGTATTTTGTATCTTGCGTAATAGCTGCTGTTCAATTCAATGAATAAGCCCCCAAATTCAAGGAAAACAACGGCTAACATCATTAAAAACGGCAGTAATGTCGGCGTTTCATACGCCTTAAATGAGATTGAAGCGGCGTACATTGCGATTCCTGTGGTCTGTAATACACTAAATAAAAGGACTTGCAGGAGTCTGCGGTAACGCACAGTTAGTAGTTTTATAGTCTCGATAAGATCAAATCCTCCGCAGTATCAATGTCCTTATCCTATACATTTTTAGCTGACTGGTCAACGAAAATCCCCATTTTTTATGTTAATGACAACAAATTTGTGATAAACTGGAAAAGTTATAAGTCGTTCCCGATAGGATTCACTTTTCAGTGAAGATGCCTTGTAACCGCTCTAAATCAAGAATTGGGGGAATTTTTACAATGCAAGAGAGACATTTGTTTACTTCAGAATCTGTTTCTGAAGGTCATCCAGACAAGATTGCTGACCAAATTAGTGACGCTATCTTGGATGCCATGTTAGCGCAGGATCCGGACGCTCGGGTTGCCTGTGAAACGTCAGTCACTACCGGTTTAGTCTTGGTCTTTGGTGAAATTTCTACTTCAGCGTACGTTGATATCCAACACGTTGTCCGCGAAACTATCAAGAAGATTGGCTACATCGATGGTAAGTATGGGTTTGACGGTGATAACTGTGCCGTATTGGTCGCCATTGACGAACAATCGCCAGACATTGCTCAAGGGGTCGATGATGCCCTTGAAACCCGTGAAGGCGAAACGGATCCACTGGACCAAATTGGTGCCGGTGACCAAGGGTTGATGTTCGGGTATGCCATTGACGAAACGCCTGAATTGATGCCACTAGCCATTTCACTTGCACATCAACTGATGCGGCGCATTGCCAAGGTTCGTAAGGAAAACATCCTTGACTACCTTGGCCCTGATGCCAAGTCAGAAGTCACCGTTGAATACGATGACAACGGCAAGCCAGAACGTGTTGATACCATTGTTATCAGTACACAACACGCTGCCAGCGTTGAACTGGACCAGATTCACGATGACGTGATTGCTCAGGTTATCAAGCCAGTCATTCCAGCAGAATTGTTGGATGACAAGACGCGTTATCTAATCAACCCAACCGGTCGTTTCGTTATCGGGGGGCCTCAAGGTGACGCCGGGTTAACCGGTCGTAAGGTCATTGTTGATACTTACGGCGGTTACGCGCACCATGGTGGTGGTGCCTTCTCAGGTAAGGACGCCACTAAGGTTGACCGGTCTGCAAGCTACGCGGCGCGTTACATTGCCAAAAACATTGTGGCTGCCGGGTTTGCACACCAGGTTGAAGTCCAACTGGCTTACGCCATTGGCGTCGCACAACCAGTTTCAGTTTCAGTGAACACCTTCGGGTCAGCAACTGTTTCTGAATCAGATTTGACTGCAGCTGTTCGAAAGATTTTTGACCTGCGTCCAGCCGGCATTATCAAGATGCTGGATCTGAAGCGGCCAA
Source organism: Secundilactobacillus collinoides DSM 20515 = JCM 1123 (assembly GCF_001435975.1). GTDB lineage: Bacteria > Bacillota > Bacilli > Lactobacillales > Lactobacillaceae > Secundilactobacillus > Secundilactobacillus collinoides. Next base: position 43,848 of record NZ_AYYR01000094.1, on the reverse strand, counting down.
TCTACGAACAAACCGCTGCCTATGGTCACTTTGGCCGGACTGACATTGATTTGCCTTGGGAACACACGGACAAAGTCGATGCCTTAAAAGCAGAGTTACAATAACGTTAACTAATGTCGATTAAACTCGGCGAACTGGGTCGTTTATCCTGCGGGGTAACGGCTCTTTTATTTTTGAATCATTTTTTCATGTGAAACTGCTGACTGTAGTTCAGGTCTTTGCTATACTAGATATTAGCGTGTTTACGAGCGATTAAAAAAGCCAGCTGATGCTGACACTGTGGCAGGGGTTTCGGACCCCTAATATCAACGTTGGGGGTGCGGGCCAGCGTTCACTGTGAGGATGTAACATGGGTTCAAAGAAAACAAATGTCACGCTGGTCACGATTGCCATTTTTATTGCAACGTTTATGTCAGCGGTAGAGGGGACGATTGTCTCCACGGCGATGCCAACCATTGTGGGTGATTTGCACGGGGTGGCGCTGATGAACTGGGTCTTTTCGATTTTCTTGCTGACCAATGCGATTGCCACGCCGATTTATGGCAAACTAGCGGATATGCTGGGTCGGAAAAATGTCTTTTTGTTTGGTTTAGCCGTTTTTATTATCGGCTCCACCTTGTCGGGATTATCCAATAGCATGGGTGAGCTGATTGTGTGGCGAGCAGTTCAAGGTATTGGTGCCGGTTCGATTATGCCGATTTTCTTCACCATTATTGCCGATATTTACCCACTGGAGAAGCGGGCGAAGGTCATGGGCTTCAACGGGTCAGCATGGGGTATTGCATCAATAGTGGCACCGCTCCTTGGCGGTTTTATCGTTGATCAACTCAGCTGGCACTGGATCTTTTTCATCAACATTCCGATTGGATTGCTGGCGGTCGTTATGATCGTGGTGTTTCTCAAGGAAAAACGCCGTCGGACACGGCAACGGCTCGATCTGCTCGGCAGTTTCTGGTTGACGGTCGGCCTACTGGCGCTAATGTACGGTTTCCAACTGCTCGGTGATGCCAGTTTGAACTGGCTCATGCTAATTGGCTGTCTTGCCGTTTCAATTCTCGGCTTTGCAGCGTTTATTCGGCACGAGGGTCGGGTCGATAACCCGATTATTCCCCTGGCAATGTTTAACAATCGGACGTTCGTCACGCAAAATCTGGTGGCTGCTTTGATCAGCGGATTTTTAATGGGCTTTGAAGTGTACCTGCCAACGTGGACCCAGGGAATTCTCGGTCTACCAGCATCGTTAGCTGGATTTGCTGTGACGCCGAGTTCGCTGATGTGGATTGTCGGTTCGTTCATGGCTGGGAAATTACTGTTGACTAAAACACCGAAAACGATTATTAACATCAGTTTAACGTTTATTTTGATTGGCGCGATTGCGATGGCACTTTTGCCTGAGAGCACCGCATTTGTGTGGTTCTTTGTCATTGCTGCCATTTGCGGAACCGGGTTTGGTATCACAATCACAACAACGACAGTGACGGCACAAAATCAGGTTAGCGGAGCGAATGTCGGGGTTGCGACCTCGATCAACACCCTGGGCCGAACGTTAGGACAGACGCTGATGATTTCGGTCTTTGGCATTATCATGAACGTTCAAATGGCCAATGGGGTCAAACAGCATACTGGCACGACACTTAATATGATGAACAAACTGATCAATCCACAGACGGCTTCTGAACTGCCTGCTCGGTTGATCAGACCACTTCGGGAAATCTTGTATAGCGGGCTTCATTGGATCTTTATCGTGGCGCTTCTGCTGGTGATTTTATCCTTCTGCATCAACTGGCTGGATAAACCGGTAGCAACTTCCGAACGGGAAGCCTGATATCGTTGTGTAAATGCGGTATAATCTTTGTCAGATAACCAATGAAAGAGAGGCGATTGTGATGTTTGAAAATGATCACGCGCGCTATGCCAGTTATGGGGTCGTTAACATCCTCCCCGGTGAAATTATCGATCAGGTCTGGTACATTATTGATAACGACCTGCAAGGCATGTTCGAATTGCCTCAGACCCTTTCGCTAGGGCTCCGGAACAATGATGGTCAATTAACTTTTGACTATAGCCAAAACGATACCTTGGTTGCCAGTTTTGACACGCCATATCCGTTCTCAGATGATTTTCCTGAGAATGTTTGGGTGTTTGACGACGGTGAAAGTCAAATCGTCCTGTTGCCGCAAGAGCAACTTTAATAAATGCTGCAAAGCCGGTCAGAACGAAGCAACTGTTGCAACGCGTCTGCGTGGGCGACCTTTCTAATTTGTTGCAGCTGGCACGTTTTAACCTAAAAAGACACCGGAAAAACCATCGTGGGTTCTCCGGTGTCTTTTGTTGCGCCCTGCATGGTACTCAACCACCAGTCGGGTTAAGAATTGTGCCTAGCGTCGTTGAATAGCCAGCAGAAAGGGCGGTTCGTGTACCTGATTGATAAATTGATACTTTAAGACCTGAAAGCGATGCTGATCCAGGGTCGAAACGTAGTCCAGCACCGCTTTTTTTTCAATTTTACCGGCCGGGTGCCCGTAGTAGACCATCACGGAGACAATTCCACCCCGGCGCAGATGTGCTAAGCAGGCTTGAATCGCCGGCAATGTCGTTCGGCTGGTGGTTGTCACGGACTTGTCGCTGCCGGGCAGATAACCGAGATTAAACGTTGCGGCTGAAATTTCTTGACCAGTGGTGAGGTAATTGTCTAACTGCTCGTGGCCGGCTAAAATCAGCGATGTCTGCGGGTGCAATCCGGTTAAGACAAGCTGGTGGGTGGTCGTATCGAGGGCCTGCTGCTGGATATCAAATCCTAATACGTGCCCCGTCTTACCGACGAGGCTGGCTAAAAAGATCGTGTCATGTCCATTTCCAACCGTGGCGTCGACCACCGTATCGCCAGATGAGATTACCGGTTTCAGCAGGGTGTGGCTGAATGTTAACGGTGCTTCCAAATTCATTTCAAAAAGGCCTCCATAAAACCGTTTTCTTCAGTATAACAAGATGAATGCTATCTTGCATTTTAGATCGACATTTGGTAGCATTAAGACACTTGAATCTATTAAAGACTGATGAGGATTAGTAGGGGTTTATCGCGTTCAGAAAGTGGCTGGCAGTTGCGAAGTCACCGCGCTAAATTGCTGAACTCGTCTCGGAGTTTGTTTGACTGAACCAGAGTAGGTCGGACCGCGGCTGCCACGTTACGGCACAACGAAGCGCCCGCGTGTTGTGCGGGAAATGTAGGTGGTACCGCGGAATTTCCGTCCTACAAGAAACTAGACCTTAGTTTCTTGTAGGCTTTTTTAGTTTTTCAATAGATCACTCAAACATATTGAAAGGGAGCGTTTTTGTTTGGCTTACAATCACGATGTCATTGAACGCAAGTGGCAACACTACTGGAAAGAACACAAAACATTTAAAACATATGACGACGACTCAAAGAAGAAGTTCTATGCCTTGGATATGTTCCCGTATCCATCAGGACAGGGACTTCACGTTGGACACCCGGAAGGCTACACCGCAACTGATATTGTTGCCCGGATGAAGCGGATGCAGGGGTTCAACGTTTTACACCCAATGGGCTGGGATGCCTTTGGGTTGCCTGCTGAGCAGTACGCGCTGAAGACGGGTCATAACCCGAAGGACTTTACTGCTCAAAACATCAAGACGTTCAAACGTCAGATTCGTTCCCTGGGCTTTTCTTACGACTGGGACCGGGAAATCAACACCACTGATCCCGGTTATTACAAGTGGACACAATGGATCTTCGAACAACTCTATAAAAAAGGGTTAGCATACGAAGACAAAATCATGGTCAACTGGGCTCCCAATTTCATGGGTGGGACAGTTGTTGCCAACGAAGAAGTTATTGATGGTAAGACTGAACGTGGCGGGTACCCCGTTTACCGAGTACCAATGACCCAGTGGGTACTGCGGATCACGGCTTACGCTGATCGTTTGATCGATGATCTGGATGACCTCGACTGGCCTGAAAGTATCAAGGAAATGCAACGTAACTGGATCGGTCGTTCCGAAGGGGCCAGTGTGTTCTTTAAGATCGCGGGTCACGAGGATAAGCAGGTCGAAGTGTACACCACCCGTCCTGATACGTTGTTTGGTGCGTCCTACATGGTGCTTGCTCCTGAGCACGACCTGGTTGACGAGATTACCACGCCGGAGCAGGCGGATGCTATCGCAGCTTACAAGAAAGAAATTGAATCCCGTTCTGATTTGGAACGGACTGACTTAAACAAGAATAAGACCGGGGTCTTCACCGGTGCCTACGGAATCAACCCGATCAACGGCGAACAGATTCCAATCTGGATCGGCGACTATGTTCTGGCCTCATACGGAACTGGGGCCATCATGGCCGTGCCTGCCCACGATGACCGGGACTATGAATTTGCGAAGAAGTTTGATTTACCGATCAAGCCTGTTATTGAAGGCGGCGACATTGAAGAAGCTGCCTTTACCGGCGACGGGACCCACATCAACTCTGGGTTCATGAACGGGATGGATAAGACGACTGCTATCAAAGCGGCCATCGACTGGTTGGAAGAACATGATGCCGGCCATAAGAAGGTCAACTACCGTTTGCGGGACTGGATCTTCTCACGGCAACGCTATTGGGGTGAACCCATCCCAGTGATCCACTGGGAAGATGGCGAAACCACTCTGATTCCAGAAGACGAATTGCCATTACGCCTGCCTAAGGCTAAGCAGTTGGAACCATCAGGTACAGGTGAAAGTCCATTAGCCAACCTTGACGACTGGGTCAACGTGGTTGATAAAAACGGCCGTAAAGGAAAGCGCGAAACGAACACCATGCCGCAATGGGCTGGGAGTTCATGGTACTTCCTGCGGTACGTTGATCCGCACAACGATAAGATGGTTGCTGATCCGGAGAAACTGAAGTACTGGATGCCGGTTGACCTGTACATTGGCGGGGCGGAACATGCCGTTTTGCATCTGCTGTACGCGCGGTTCTGGCACAAGTTCCTGTACGATATCGGTGTTGTGCCGACTAAGGAACCTTTCCAGAAGCTGGTTAACCAAGGGATGATCCTTGGGACTAACCACGAAAAGATGTCTAAGTCAAAGGGCAACGTTATCAACCCTGATGAGATCGTGGACAAGTATGGTGCAGATACTTTGCGGCTGTATGAAATGTTCATGGGTCCATTGGAAGCCTCAAAGCCTTGGAGTACTGAAGGTATCAACGGGTCGCACCGTTGGCTGGATCGTGTCTGGCGCCTGATGATCGATGACAACAATCATTTGCGTGACCGCGTAACCACGTTTAACGATGGCACACTGGATCTGATTTATAACCAGACGGTCAAGACGGTCACCGATGACATGCAGAACCTGCGCTTTAACGTTGCCATTTCTCAAATGATGGTCTTCGTAAACGAAGCTTACAAGGCGGATAGTCTGCCATTGATGTACATGGAAGGCCTCGTGAAGATGCTGGCACCGATCGCGCCGCATATTACTGAGGAACTCTGGTCATTATTAGGCCACGACAAGACCATTGCCTACGCTGCATGGCCAACTTACGATGAAACAAAGTTGGTTGTCGATGAAGTCGAAATGGCTGTCCAAGTCAACGGTAAGGTGTGCGGCCATATCAAGGTTGCCACCGAAGCCGATGAGGATGCTATTAAAGCGGATGCCTTAGCCGATGACATTGTAAAGACCTATACTGAAGGTCACGAGGTTAAGAAAATTATCGTGATTCCAAAGAAAATCGTTAACATTGTTGTTGGTAAGTAATATCACTTAAAAGTTAAATCGTTGGATGACTCAAGGAGTAATTGTGTCTTTCATGATTTGCTGCTGGTAAAAAGCTGCCTGTTTGCACTTAATGGTGTAAACGGGCAGCTTTTTTGCGTTGGAATCTACTGATGGGCACGTTTAGCATGGTACTCTCAGCTAAAAATACCGGCTGGTTTTGCTGGTCGCTTCGAAACGCGTGACGGCCTAGACAAATTTGAGCTGCTTTTACATGACTTAGATTGACAAGGGGCAAAGAACGTTCAGCACTAATTTCTCGCAAGTGCCGCTCAGCTAAGCACCCAGTCATTTGTAAAGAAACGTTAATAAGACAATAAAAATTCGATAAAGATACGGTAAAACACGAACTATAGTATGACAAATTTTAGTATAGTTCGATTATAGTGTTGACACAACCGAGTTAACTTGGTACGCTATGACTAACAAACGCAAAGGAGATTTTCAGAATGCAGGTCGCACTTGTCATGGGATCAATTTCTGATTGGCCGTCTGTAAAGCAAACGGCTGATCTGCTGGAACAGTTACACGTCTCGTTTGATAAACACGTTATTTCCGCTCACCGTATGCCTCAGGAACTGCAGGCATTCGGTCAGTCAGCAAAAGACGAACAATATTCTGTCATTATTGCTGCAGCAGGCGGTGCCGCACACTTGCCGGGGATGCTGGCTGCGAACACTACGCTGCCGGTCATCGGGGTCCCGATTCAGACCAAAGCCTTAAACGGTGTTGATTCGTTGCTCTCAATCGTTCAGATGCCGACAGGGATTCCGGTAGCCACAGTGGCTATCGGCAATGCCGGTGCCAAGAATGCCGCCCTGTTAGCCGCTGAGATCATCGCCATTACAGACGACGATGTCAACACCCAGTTAGTTGCTTACCGGGACAAACAGACCAAGGAGGCTATCGCCAGCAATGAGCAGTTACAGTAAGCCAATTTTACCGCCAGCAACCATCGGAATCATCGGCGGCGGTCAGCTCGGCCAAATGATGGCACTGGCAGCTAAAGCCATGGGCTACAAGGTTGGGGTACTTGACCCGACGCCGGCGGCTCCCGCTGGCCAAGTTGCCGACTTTCAATTGGTAGCTGATTATGACAACCAAGAACAGCTTACCGAATTAGCAAAACGATCCGACGTTTTGACCTACGAATTTGAAAACGTTGATCAGGACAGTTTAAACAAGGTGTTACCACTGACCCAGTGTCCACAGGGCGTTGACCTATTAACGATTACGAGTCATCGGCTCCGTGAAAAGGACTTTTGCCGCAACCACGGCTTGCCCGTCACCAACTACGCGTCAGTGAAGACCTTGACGGATCTTAAGCAGGCCGTTGAACAAATCGGGTTGCCCGGTTTGCTGAAAACGGTCGAGGGCGGTTACGATGGCCACGGTCAGTTTGATATCAACAGTACCGCTGATTTTGACAAGGTTGCTGAAGAACTGCCGAACACTGAATGGATCTACGAACAACGGCAAGATTTTGTTCGCGAATTGTCCGTCATGGTCACCCGGGATGGACGCGATAAGGTCGTGGCCTTTCCGGTCAGTGAAAATCAGCATCAGCATCACATTCTGCACACGAGCATCATTCCCGCTCGGGTCAGCACTGAAGTCACTGAACGTGCCACCGACATCGCAGAACGAACGGCCGAAGCCTTAAACCTCAAAGGGGTGCTTGGCATTGAGTTGTTTGAACTGCACGATGGATCGCTCATGATCAACGAACTGGCGCCGCGGCCACATAATTCTGGTCACTATTCGATCGAAGCTTGCAACGTTTCCCAATTCGAAGCACATATTCGCAGTATCTGCGGGTTGCCGATTCCACCGATTCAACAGTTACAACCGGCAGTCATGGTCAATCTTTTGGGTGATGAACTGACAAAGGCCCGTGAGAGCTTAACGGCTCATCCAGAATGGCATTTTCACGATTACGGCAAGGCCGAGATTCGGCCTGCTCGTAAGATGGGGCACATTACCGTTGTTGGCCCGTCAATTGAAGCATTGTTAGCATCTGTTAGTCAATTTCAATAGCATTTAGATAACCAGAAAGGATCTGAATATTTTGGCAACATTGATCAAGGAAGGCAAAGCAAAGCAGTTATTCACAACAGAGGATGAAAACGTCATTCGCGTGCACTATATGAACCAGGCAACCGCATTAAATGGTAAGCGTAAGGAACAGATTGCTGATAAGGGTGAAGTTAACAACCAGATTGACAGTTTAATCTACAACTATCTGCAGTCAAAGGGTATCGAAACGCACTTTATTAAGCAAATCGACGACAGCGACCAGCTCGTTAAGAAAATGACCATGATTCCCCTCGAAGTTGTCATTCGTAACTACGCTTCCGGCAGTTTCCAACGCAAGTTTGATACCGAATACCTGCTGCCTTTCAAAACCCCAGTCCAAGAGTTCTTTTACAAGAGTGACCGCCTTGATGATCCGTTTATGAACGACTCACAAATTTTGGCACTCTCGATTGCTGACGAATCTCAGTTGAAGACCATTCGTGAACAAGCGCTTAAGGTAAACGATGCCTTGACAGAACTCTTCGCTAACGCGGGAATCACCTTAGTAGACTTTAAACTTGAATTTGGTTTTGATCCGGACGGCAAGTTGATTTTGGGCGATGAAATCTCACCTGATTCCTGCCGGTTGGTTGACGCCAAGACTCATGAATCCCTGGACAAAGATGTTTTTCGTAAGCATACCGGCGACGTCATGGACGGGTACCGGACCGTGCTTTCTCGTTTACAAGCCACTCGTTAATTCGACTATCTAAGGAGGAAATCACCAAATGTTTTTAGCGCAAATTCATGTCACATACAAACCATCAATTTTGGATCCACAAGGCGTTGCCATTAAGAATGCAATGCACCGGCTCTCATTTAACGGTGTTGACGCGGTAACGCAAGGTAAGTACTTCGAAGTCACTTTGAATGCTGATTCGAAAGACGCTGCTGAAGAACAAATCGATACTATTTGTGACACGCTATTAGCCAACCCGAACATGGAAACGTACCGTTACGATGTAAAGGAGCTGGCTAACCAATGAAATTTGCCGTGATTAGTTTCCCGGGTTCCAACTGTGACGAAGATCTCTATTACGCCATTGTTGACGGCCTGAAGGAAGAAGCCGAGATCATTCCCCATACGAGTACGCGCTTAGATGGTTTTGATGCCGTGCTCGTCCCTGGCGGCTTTTCATATGGTGATTACCTGCGCACCGGTGCCATCGCAAAATTTGCACCGGTCATGCCAGCGCTGAAGGCATTTGCAGCCACTGGCAAACCCGTTTTAGGTATCTGCAACGGGTTCCAAATTTTAACTGAAGCCGGGTTACTGCCTGGCAGTCTTCAACACAATACAAATATGCAGTTCATTTGTGAACCGGAACCACTGCGGGTCGCAAACCATAACACGATGTTTACAAACGACTTTGCGGCGGATGCCCACATTACACTGCCGATTGCCCATGGTGAAGGAAATTACTACTGTGACGCGGACACCTTAGCGTCACTGAAGGCTAATAACCAGATCGTCTTCACTTACAGTGACAATCCCAACGGCAGTGTTGATGATATTGCCGGCATCATGAACGAACAGGGTAACGTGCTCGGCATGATGCCTCACCCAGAACGTGCCGTTGAGTCTTTACTTGGCAGCAGCGATGGATTAGGCGTTTTTCGGTCACTTTTAGCCACTTTTACAAGGACGGTGTAAATTGATGCAAGAACTGCGTACGGAACCAACCCCAGAACAAATTCGCGATCAAAAGCCCTACAAAGATTGGGGCCTTTCAGAAGATGAATATAACCTGATCAGCACTAAATTATTGCACCGGTTACCCAACTACACGGAGGCCGGACTGTTCGCTGCAATGTGGAGCGAACACTGTTCTTACAAGAATTCTAAGCACGTCCTGCGTAAATTCTGGAACAAGGGCTCACGCGTTATCATGGGTCCCGGCGAAGGTGCAGGAGTCTTAGACATTGGGGACGACCAAGCCGTTGTCTTTAAGGCTGAAAGTCATAACCACCCGAGTTTTGTTGAACCATACGAAGGCGCTGCTACCGGTGTCGGCGGGATTATCCGTGACATCTTCTCAATGGGCGCAAAACCAATTGCTTCACTCGACAGTTTGCGTTTTGGTGAGCTGTCCGATCCAAAGAACCGGTATCTCGTGGACGAAGTTGTTCGCGGCATTGCTGCCTATGGCAACTGTATCGGGATCCCAACGGTTGGCGGCGAAATTGGGTTTGACAGTGTTTATCACGGTAACCCCCTCGTAAATGTGATGTGCGTCGGCCTGATGAACCAAGAGGATTTAAAGAAAGGCCGCGCTACCGGGACTGGCAACAGCATCATTTACGTTGGTGCCAAGACTGGGCGTGATGGGATCAACGGGGCAACCTTTGCCTCAAATGAATTCAGTGAAGAAAAAGAAGCCGACCGTTCCGCCGTTCAAGTGGGTGATCCCTTCATGGAAAAGTTATTAACCGATGCTTGTTTGGAAATCATTCACGACCATTCTGACATTCTTATGGGAATCCAGGATATGGGCGCTGCCGGACTCGTTTCCTCATCTGCTGAAATGGCTTCGAAGGCCAACGACAGTGGTTTGACGATGAATCTGGATCTGGTTCCTCAACGCAAACCTCACATGAACGGTTACGAGATCATGTTGTCTGAATCACAGGAACGGATGCTGCTGTGTGTGAAGAAGGGCGAAGAACAGACTGTTCTGGATATTTTTGCCCGTTATGAGCTGGACGCCGTTGTTGTCGGCCACGTCACTGATGATGGGATGTATAAGCTGACCCAGCACGGTGAAGTAGTGACCAACGTGCCAGTGTCGACCTTGGTTGACGACGTACCTGAGTACGTTCATGAAGGTCGCAAGCCGCAACACATCGTTTCCCCAGCTAAGAATGATCGGCCAGATATTCCGGATGCAACGGCTACCTTGAAGGCGTTATTGCAACAACCGACCATCGCCTCAAAGAAACCCGTCTTCCGTCAGTACGATGCTCAGGTGCAGGCCAACACGGTTGTCACTCCTGGGAGTGACGCCGCCGTTGTCCGCGTTCGGCACACGAATAAAGCCCTGGCCATGACCACTGATTGCAACGGGCGCTACATCTACCTCGATCCTTATCAGGGTGGGGAGATCGCCGTTAGTGAAGCAGCGCGGAACATTGTTGCTGCCGGCGGGACCCCGATCGGCATCACCGATTGTTTGAACTTTGGGAGTCCTGACAATCCTGAAAGCTACTGGTCACTGGACCAATCCGTTCAAGGAATCGCCAAGGCCTGTGAGCTATTTGACACCCCAGTTATTTCCGGGAATGTGTCAATGTATAACGAAACGGATGGCAAAGCCATTTACCCGACCCCAATGATCGGCATGGTCGGTTTGATTGAAGACCTGAAGTACATTACAACACAGGACTTCAAACAGGCCGGCGACGCAGTTTATCTGATTGGTGACACTGGTGATGACTTCAGCGGTTCTGAATTACAAAAATTGCTTGGTCAAACCACACCAAGCGGCACGATCCGCTTTGACTTAGATACTGAAAATGCTAACCAGCAATTGGTTAAACAAGCTATTCGTGATGGCCTGCTGCAATCCGCTCACGATTTAAGTGAGGGTGGACTGGGCGTTGCCCTTGCGGAAGCACTGTTTGACCGCCAGCTTGGCTTTAAAGGCACCACAAAACTGACAAACCGGCAATTATTTGCTGAAACGCAATCCCGTTTCCTTGTCAGTGTGTCTGCTGAAAAGCAAGCCGCTTTTGAGACGCTTGCCGGCGATAAGGCCGTTCAATTAGGCACAACGACTGCCGATGCAGCGGTTGCATTAACGACCGCTGACGGTGAGCTAAACGCTGATAGCAATGAACTTAACGAACTTTACGGAGGCGCACTTGCATGCCTGCTGAAATCAAAGGATTAAATGAAGAATGCGGCCTGTTTGGCATCTGGGGCGAAGCAAATGCGGCTCAGTTGACATACGATGGCCTGCATAGTCTCCAACACCGGGGCCAAGAGGGTGCCGGCATCGTTAGCAACGACCAGGGTCAGTTTTATCGGCACCGTGGGCTCGGCCTGCTGGCTGAAGTCTTTCGTGATTCTGAAACCATTCATCAGTTGTACGGCACCTCTGCCATTGGGCATGTCCGCTACGCAACTGCTGGCAATCATGGGGTGGAGAACATTCAACCCATGTTGTTCAGTCACGATGAAGTCGGGGAATTTGCGCTGGCACATAACGGTAACTTGACCAACGCTGATACCATCCGCGGCGAATTACGCGAAAAGGGTGTCACTTTCCAAGCCACTTCTGATAGTGAACTACTTGGTGAACTGGTGACCACTAGCGATGAAGACGGTTTTATTAACCAATTAAAGGCGTCTTTGAACCATATTCATGGTGGGTTTGCCTATCTTTTGATGACCCCGCACATGATGGTGGCCGCGTTGGATCCCAACGGATTTCGGCCACTCGTTGTCGGTAAAATGCCCGATGGTGCAACGGTGATCTGCAGTGAGACTTGTGCGCTGGACCAAGTTGGTGCCAGTTTTGTGCGCGACGTTGAACCAGGTGAGATCATCATCGTGACCGATGAGGGAATGAAAATCGACCACTTTACGACGGATACTCACTTGGCACTGTGCTCCATGGAATACATCTACTTTGCCCGTCCAGACTCCATCATCCGCGGCATTAGTGTTCACGAAGCCCGGAAACGGATGGGCGCATTAGTTGCCCGTGAGAACCCAGTCAAAGCCGACGTCGTGCTCGGGGTACCGAACTCATCCCTGTCCGCAGCCATTGGTTACGCTCAGGAGAGTGGTATTCCTTATGATATGGGCATGATCAAGAACCAGTACGTTGCCCGGACCTTTATTGAACCGACTCAGGCAAAACGGGATCGCGGTGTTTCAATGAAACTTTCCGTGGTTAAATCTGTTGTTGCCGGTAAGGACATCGTCTTGGTCGATGACTCGATCGTACGTGGGACGACCAGCAAGTACATTGTTCGGTTGCTCAAAAAAGCCGGTGCAAAATCGGTTCACGTTCGAATCGCTTCACCAGCGTTGAAGTTTCCTTGCTACTACGGTATCGATATTCAAACAACCAAAGAATTGATCGCAGCAAATAACACGATTCCTGAAATTTGCACGCAGATCGAAGCAGATTCACTCGCCTTTTTGAGTGTGCCAGGCCTTATCAAGGCCATTGGCGACCTGAATGATGCGGATAACCACGGGTTATGTACCGCCTACTTTGATGGCAACTACCCAACGCCTTTGTATGATTATCAGGCGGGGTTTGACGCCGAAGTAGCCCGACTCGGACTTTATGAAGGAGCGAATACTGGTGACTAGTCAATACGAACAAGCCGGTGTCAACATTGAAGCTGGCGAACAAGCAGTGGACAACATTAAAGACGTTGTTGCTGCCACTCAGGACAGTAATGTGTTACACGGTATCGGCGGTTTTGGTGCCGAGTATGAACTGACCGCGTTGATGGGGCAGTACAAAGAACCTGTTCTGATTTCTGGCACGGACGGTGTTGGGACCAAGTTACTGCTCGCTATTCAGGCAAATCAGCACGCAACGATCGGAATCGACCTCGTTGCCATGTGCGCCAATGATGTGTTGGCGCAGGGGGCAAAACCCTTGTTCTTCCTGGATTATCTTGGTTTGGGTAAACTTGAATCGGACCAGGTGACAACCGTAGTGAGCGGCATTGCTGAAGGCTGCAAACAGGCTGGCTTGTCGCTGATTGGCGGCGAGATGGCTGAAATGCCCGGCATCTATCACAATGGTGACTATGACCTGAGTGGTTTTGCTGTCGGTATCGCTGACAAACAAGCGCTGCTCGGCAGTCACAATGTGCAGGCTGGCGATGTTTTGATTGGCCTTGCTTCTAGCGGAGTACACTCAAACGGGTATTCGCTGGTTCGCAAGATCCTGACTGACGCCCAGTTGGATGTTGACCGTCAGTACGATGGCTTGCCAGACACCTTAATGAACACGTTACTGACGCCGACCGTACTCTACGATAAAGCTGTTCGGCCGTTAATGGATTCAAATTTGGTGCACGCTGCCGCTAACATTACCGGTGGCGGGATTATTGAAAACCTGGCACGAATGATTCCGGCCAGCCTCACGGCAGAAGTCGATGAAGCAACCTGGACGACGCCAGCAATTTTTAGCTTGCTGCAAGACGCCGGCAAGATTAGTCAGGATGAAATGCGCAAGGTGTTCAATATGGGGATCGGCATGGTCCTGATTGTTTCAAGTGATCGGGCGGATGCTGTTCTTGCCCAATTAAGTCAAAGCACGATTCAAGCACAAACTATTGGTAAGGTGGTGAACCGACGTGACCAACCAGTCGAATACGTTGCCCACTAAACGGGCGGCTATTTTTGCTTCCGGTAACGGGACTAATTTTGAAGCGCTGATGCAGGCACAATTACCAATGGACGTTGTCATGCTGGTTTGCGACCACGACAATGTACCGGTTATTCAACGGGCCGCTAAGTTCAACGTTCCGGTAGTCCTCTCAGAAGTGGAAAAAGGGGTGTCAAAGGCCAAACGTGAAACGGCCCTTCTGCAACAATTGCAGGCAGCAAACGTTGACTTCATCTTATTGGCAGGGTACATGCGAATCGTTGGGCCAACCCTATTGCAGGCCTACCCACGACGAATCGTTAACATTCACCCAGCGTTACTGCCATCCTTCCCGGGGCGTACCGGGATCGATGACGCATTTGCCGCCGGTGTTAAAGTGACCGGCGTGACGATCCACTTCGTCGACGCGGGCGTCGATTCTGGGCCGATTATTGCCCAGGAGCCCGTTCGTCGTTATGACGATGACGAATTAAGTGATTTAGAAGCTAGAATTCATGCAGTTGAACATAAATTATATCCAGCAACTGTTCGCAATTTAATTGAAAAAGGAGTGCTCTAAGTGGCTAAATTAGCATTGTTAAGTGTTTCAGATAAAGATGGTATTGTCGACTTTGCCGCTCAATTGACAAAGCGCGGCTTTAAAGTGATCTCCACTGGCGGAACCCTGAAGGCCATTCAAGATGGCGGCGTTGAAGCAACTGCTGTTGAGGACATCACTGGGTTTCCAGAGATGTTGGATGGCCGGGTCAAGACGCTGCATCCTCGCGTTCATGCAGGTATTCTTGCTAAGCGGGACAACCCTGATCACATGGCTCAGCTTGCCGACAACCATATTGATCCGATCGATTTAATTTGTGTTAACCTTTACCCATTCAAAGAAACGATTCAAAAAGATGGTGTTTCTGACGAAGAAGCCATTGAAAATATTGATATTGGCGGGCCTTCAATGTTACGGGCAGCTGCCAAAAACTATCATGACGTCACGGTTATCACGGATAAGGCAGATTACAACGATTTCTTAGACAAGTTTGACGATGGCAGTGCTGACGAATCTTATCGTCGGGGTTTGGCAGCTAAAGTTTTCCGCCAGACCGCTGCCTACGACGCCCTGATTGCTAAATACTTAACTACCGAAGAATTCCCTGAGAAGTTGACCATGACTTTCGAAAAGGTCGAGGACATGCGTTACGGTGAAAACAGTCACCAAAAGGCGGCTTATTATAAGGATCCGATTCCGGAACCTTATTCACTTGCGAATGCTGAACAGCTGCACGGGAAGGCACTGTCATACAACAACACCCGTGATGCGGACGCTGCATTGCGCATCATTGCTGACTTTACTGACAAGCCGACCGTTGTGGCCTTAAAACATATGAATCCATGTGGTATCGGTGTTAGCGACAGTTTGTTGTCTGCTTGGCAACTCACTTTTGATGCTGACCCAATTTCAATTTTCGGCGGGATCATTGCCCTTAACCGTAAAGTTGATTTAGCAACTGCTGAAAAAATGCACGCACTGTTCCTAGAAATCATCATTGCACCAGACTACGATGACGATGCCTATGCCGTTTTAGCAAAGAAGAAGAACTTGCGGATCTTGAAGCTGAACTTCGCACCAATGAAAAAGCAGCGGCAAGACAGTGTCAGTCTGATGGGCGGGTTATTGCTTCAAGACAGCGACACCACGCACGAAACCTACGATCAATTCAAAGTGGTTTCCAAGGCACAACCGACTGAGGCGCAATTAAAGGCACTTCAATTTGGCCAGACCGTTGTGAAGCATGTCAAGAGTAACGCTATCGTTGTGACGTCTGACCATCAAACGTTGGGTGTCGGGGCCGGCCAGATGAACCGGATTGATTCTGTTAAAATTGCGGTCGATAAGGCCAAGGATAAGCCGGACTTTGCGGATGCCATTCTGGCTTCAGATGCGTTCTTCCCAATGGATGATTCCGTTGAGTTTGCTGCCCAAAACGGCATTAAAGCCATCGTTGAACCAGGTGGTAGTATCAAGGACAAGGATTCAATTGCTAAAGCTGATGAATACGGCATTGCACTTGTGTTTAGCGGTGTGCGTCACTTTAAGCACTAAACTGCGTTTGACTATTTGAACAAGATTTGAAAATTGGTATGGAGATATTAAAATACGGGCGGGCGCGTTGCCGATATCCTCGTTAAGATGAGGTATTTAAAGCGGATAGTCTACCTGTTGCAAACGGCAACGTTCAGCGATATCAGGAAAAGCGTCAAAGATCCATTTTCAGGATTTTGGCGCTCTCCTTGTATTCTGGGGGCAGCCGATTGTTTTGACACTCTCCAGAAAGGGCGACAACAATGGAAAATTGGTTAGTAATCGGTGGTGGCGGTCGTGAATTTGCAATTGCGCAAGCCTTAGCAAAAACGGGGGAGCGCACAGTCTTTGTGGCGCCAGGCAACCCTAAAATGGCGATTTTAGAAAATGTGACACCCGTCGCAATTGATGAGTTGGCATTTTCGCAACTGGCATACTTTGCCAAGACACACGATGTGGTCTGCACGGTAGTCGGCCCAGAACAACCTCTATCAAAGGGCATCGTTGACTATTTTGAAGAACGCGGACTAGCAGTCTTTGGTCCATCCGAAAAGGCAGCCCAACTGGAGACTTCTAAGTCGTTTGCGAAGCGAATCATGACTGAAAGCGGCGTTCCAACGGCTGCCTACAAAGAATTCACGGACGCTGACAGCGCCTTAGCATACGCTGAGACACTAACCTATCCGCAGGTCATCAAAGCCGATGGTCTGGCTGCTGGCAAGGGTGTGATCATTGTCAAAACGGTTGCTGAAGCCAAGAAGGCCATTAGCGAGTTGTTTGCTAAACCTGACCAACATAAGGTTTTAATTGAAGCCTTTTTGATCGGTGAGGAATTTTCATTATTCACCATGGTTCAGGGCGACAACATCGTTGTAATGCCGGTTGCACAAGACCACAAGCGGTTAGCAGATGGTGATAAGGGACCGAACACCGGCGGCATGGGTGCTTACAGCCCAGTACCGCACATCAGCGCTGAGTTGGAACAAACGGCCATTGACCAGGTTGTAAAACCTGTTTTGGCAACGATGAAGGCCAACGGAACCCCGTTTAATGGATTCTTGTATTCGGGCCTGATGACAACGGCTGACGGAATCAAGGTTATTGAATTCAACGTACGCATGGGTGATCCCGAGACGCAGGTCGTTTTGCCACAAATGACAAGTGACCTTGGCTCCGCGGTTCAAGACCTGCTGACGGGGAAGACGCCAACGGTTACTTGGCAGACAGGTGACTTCTACCTGGGGACAGTGATTGCCTCTCGCGATTATCCCCGCAACGTTGTGAATGGCCGCCCGTTACCGGAAATCAACAATGATCAAGTGGCCGTCAGCTATGCCGGCGTAGCAAAGGCGGATGATGGCACACTCGTCAGCCATGGTGGCCGGGTCATGATGGTTACAGCAAAGGCTGCTGATCTCAAGGCAGCCCAACAGATCGTGAACCGCACACTTGACGCGGATGTGGATGCTTCGGCTTACACGTTCCGTCATGACATTGGGTACCATGCATTTCAATAGGCATGAGCGGTTGTTCAAATAACAGTGTTGTTGCTTGGATCGCAAATCAAACGGCAGCGCTCACGCACCTATGATAGACACAGAAAAAGCGACCAGCCACTAGCTGATCGCTTTATTTCTGCCCCAAAGGAAATTGGTGAGGGCTTTATTGACGGTGAGATTATATTCGTGAAGCTTGCTGTGTTGTGCGTTGGCACCGGTGACTCGAAGCTCATGGTAGGATGTCACTTCGTTTTTGATCAGGTATGCCAGTGATCTTGCTGAAGGGATGGTAATGACACCATCGGAATTTGATCCGTCCAAAAGGTCGCCATAAATGTTCAGCACACGCGCTTGTTTTGGAAAACGACTGCGAATGTCGAGCAGCTTTTGGTACTCAGGGTGAATGATCTTTGGTCGGCCATCCCACAGTTTGCTCAACGGCGGGTTCTGCGGTTGATTAAGCTTATGGTTATTGATGATACCATCATAGGGACCGCCAATCAGGACGGCACGCTCAAGGCGCGGATACTTGGCATTATTACCGACAAGCATATTGTAGTAGACCCAGGCATATGAGCCCATTGAGTGGCCAACCGCGTTATACCGCTTGACGTGGTATGTCGTTTTGAGCACCCGCATGATTTTCATTAACCAGTGGGCATCCTTCACTTCACCGGCCCGATTATTTTTGAAAATGACCTGAACAATGGGGTTTTTCATTTTATTGTTCAAGTGCCCCTTGATTCTTAATTTCCCATTTGACCGCACGTAGATGATCATGTGGCGCTTTGCAATTTTGAGATTTTGCGCCGAAGCAAATAGCGGTTCTTCCGACTTTCCGGTACCCGTCCAACCATGCACGAAAATGGTTGGGGTACTTGAGAAGCTATAGTCGTGTTTGATGGTCTGCTGCTGGGCATAGTGGGCGTACCAAACACCAAGCCCGAGGCCGCATATCAGACTGATAATTAGGGCAATCAGCAACTCTTTACTTTTCAATTGCGCCTCCCATGTTACAAGTAGATTTCAGAATTATGTCCATTATACCAGAGTTTCTGACAGAGATTTTTTAATTTGCGTCAATGGGTTCCAGCTTAAGAAAGTCTTTTCATTTAGACAAACTACGTGAATTGTCACGCGGACGTCATTATTCTGCGGCTGAGTTGCTCCCTTAAACTTTCTTAAATTTAATTGCTTCATACCGGCATTCATAATACAATAGTAAAGTTATAGTTAAGACAGTCAAACAATGTTAAGACAAAGATGACAATTAGATAAGCGTGCAAGTCAGCACGATGAAAGCAGGGTTTTGAATGACTGAGATGTCAAATAAGGATGACACCTTAACGAATGAAATAGATGCGCAGGACCAAATGGTTAGAGGGTCCGCCTGGATGACGGCTGGGAGCATCTTTTCACGAATTCTTGGGGCGATTTACATTATTCCGTGGGGAATCTGGTTTGGATCCTTCTTTCTTCAGGGAAATGCGCTATATGGTAAAGGGTATAACATTTACAGTTTCTTTTTAATTGCGGCGATTGCAGGAATTCCTTCGGCCATTGCTAAGCAGGTGGCACATTACAATACGTTGAACGAGTATGGGGTAGGTTTTCGACTGTATAAGCACGGGCTGGTATTAGCTGGGGCTACCGGTGTTATCTGTATGCTGGTGCTGTACTTTGGTGCACCGCTGTTTGACGGCGGCGACCCCCATGTGGTACCAGTGTTACATTCACTGGCTTGGGCGGTGTTGATCATTCCTGTAATGAGTTTATCGCGCGGCTTCTTTCAAGGGTACCAAGACATGGCACCCTCGGCCATTTCCCAATTTGTGGAACAGCTGGCGCGTGTCCTCTACATGCTGATCACTGCTTTCTTGATCATGCGCGTGTGGCACGGCAGCTGGATCACAGCGGTGTCGCAGTCAACTTTTGCCGCGTGTGTCGGCGCTATTTTTGGGTTGATTACGCTTGGTGTATATTACTTGCGGCGACGGTCAATGTATCGTGATTTAGTTGCAAATAGTAACAATCAGATCGTTGTACCAGCCAAACAGCTTTACCAGGAAATTTTGCAACAGGCGCTGCCGTTTATCGTTTTGGGCGCCGGTATTACAATTTTTCAGTTGATCGACCAATTTACCTTCTTTAAGTTTATGCCATCGACTGGGATCACCAATAAGGTCATGTTAAACGATTTATTCGCGCTGTTTAGTGTGAACGCCAATAAGTTGATCATGATCACCGTGTCACTTTCATCAGCCTTAGCCATTACTGCGGTACCACTTCTGTCAGAAGCGTTCACCCGTAACGACAAAAAGGACATTAGCGGTCAAATTACAAATGCGGTTCTGCTGTTTGAATTTGTGATGCTGCCAAGTGCGCTGGGAATGGCCGCGATTGCGCACCCGTTGAATATTCTCTTCTATGGGGTTGCGCATAAGGGGCTCGCAGCGGCAGTGCTGGCTTTTTCATCCTTCATGTCGATCATGTTGGGATTGTTCAGTGTGACTTCTGCCATCATGCAGGGGGTCTCGCAAAACAAGCGGGCGGTGCGTTATTTCCTGATTGGGACTGCCGTCAAGTTACTGCTTCAGTGGCCGTGCATCCATTTCATGGGTGTCTTTGGGCCGCTGGTAGCGACAATGATCGGCTTCATCGTCGCTAACTACTTCATCATGCATTGGCTGAACGGTGAATTCGGCGTTGACTACGCCGGCATCGCAAAGAAAACGAACGGGATCCTGAGTTTTTCGCTGATCATGTGCCTCATTGCCTACGTTTTAGTGAAGGTCGTCAGCTGGCTCATTGGCCACTTTATGGTGGTGGATTCACGGGTCGGCAGTACGGTGGTTATCATCTTCGCCGTGGGCATTGCCGGCATGTTTTACGTGTACATGGTCTTGAAGACCCGTTTAGCCGACACCGTGCTTGGTGCCAGAACTGAGCGGTTGCGGCAGGTATTAAAGATAAAATAGCGGGTTCAAGTAAACCTCGATTACAATAAAAAACGAAGTCCTGAAATGATGGACTTCGTTTTTTTCTATTTAAGTGCTTGATGCTCATGCATAAATCGTGGTAGCTGATGCATAATCTGTGTCGGTAACACGACGTACTGGGATTCAGCGAGTTCATCAGCAATGGCACTGTGTGTGTACACGGCGGCTAATACCGCGTTTTCAAGATCAGTGAACTGGGCGGTGAACCCGCCGACCATACCTGCTAGAGTGTCACCCATGCCACCAGTGGCCTGAGCCGGGGTGCCGGTGGGGTTCAAGTAGGTGCCCTTTGCGGTATAAATGCGGGTATGATGTGATTTTAGAACCACGATACCGTTTAGCTCGGCCCGAACCTTTTCGTTTTCATCATTATGCTGATTGCTGATGGGAATACCAGACAACCGCTGCCATTCCATCTCATGCGGGGTAAACACCAGTCGGGCTTTCGGCAGTGTTAGCGATTTGTCGGCGACTAAGGTGATTGCTGAACCGTCAATGATCAGAATCTGGGCTGGTGTGACCGTCTTAAACACTGTTTCAAGGGCGGTCAAGCTGTCTGCGTCCGTTCCAAGACCTGGTCCGACTACTACTGTCGTTGCAGCCTTAACCAGCTGTTCGAGCTGCTCAGTATCGTGAAAATCAGCGACCATGGCCTCTGGCAATCGAGAATGCAGGCTCACGAAGTTTACCGGGTCCGTCAGGGTGGTGTTCAGGCCAGCGCCACTGTAGACAGCAGCTTCGGTGGCCATCATGATGGCCCCGCCGAACTGCGCGTTGCCGCCGACCAGGCAGACCCGGCCGTAAGTGCCTTTATGACTTTTATCAGGGCGAATGCGAATCGTATCGCGTAATATTTGTTCCGTTAAGGTTTCCATCTTATTTGCCTCCGTTCATCACGTTATCTCGAGTATAGCACGCCTGACAGAAGAAAGACTGATTCAAACAGGTAAACTGGGCGACCTATGGTAAAATGGAGGTAGTAATGAGATGGAGGGACTTTCATGACAATTGATTGGAAACAAGCAGCTGCGGCTCATCGCGACGCTTATTTAAATGATTTAAAGGACCTTATTGCAATTCAAAGTGTCCGTGACGACAGCAAGAAAACGGCAGATGCACCGTTGGGTCCAGGCCCGGCAAACGCACTGCAAGCATTTTTGAAATTAGCTGAACGTGACGGCTTTGAAACGACAAACTTAGATAATTTAGCCGGTTTTGTGGAATACGGAACGGGTGATGAAACGGTTGCGATTCTTGCCCACGTCGACGTGATGCCGGCTGGTGAAGGTTGGGACACTGACCCCTTCAAGTTGACAATTAAGGACGGCAACGCATTCGGTCGCGGCACCTCGGATGATAAGGGGCCTGCTTTGGCGTGCTACTATGGCTTGAAGATTCTTAAGGAACAGGGCATCAAACTGAACAAGAAGATCCGGTTTATTCTTGGCACCGATGAGGAAAGCGGCTGGACCGGCATGACCCACTACTTCAAAACGCAACCAGAACCGACGATGGGTTTTTCACCCGATGCTGAATTTCCGCTGATCAACGGTGAGAAGGGAAACGTTTCCTTTACGTTGACGATGGCAGGAGAAAACGGCGGCGAATTCACGCTTAAGTCATTTACCGCTGGGCTTCGTGAAAATATGGTACCGCGTGATGCACACGCGGTTGTCGAAACAAGCGATAACGAATCCCTGGTCAGTGATTTCACGAGTTTTTTAGATAATCAGCCCGTCACGGGAGATGTGACGACGGATGGTGACGGTGTGCACCTGCACGTCATCGGTAAAGCCGCCCACGGCATGGAACCCAAAAATGGCATCAACGCTGGTACTTATTTGGCACTGTTCTTAAAGAACTACGCGTTTGCTGGGGATGCAAAGGCGTTTCTAAACTTGTTAGGCGACCAGCTGCACAACGATTCACGTGTTACTAAACTGGGCTTGGCCTTTTCGGATGACATCATGGGTGAACTGACAATGAATGTCGGTGTCATGGCCTTTGATGCGGAAAAGGGCGGCCATATCGTTTTGAACTTCCGTTATCCGAAGGGCATCGGTTCTGACGATATTGAAAAAACACTTGCTGACGTTGCTAAATTCAACCATTTTGAAATCGAAAAAGGGCGTGAAATGGTCCCACACTATGTCTCACCAGATGATCCAATTGTGACGACATTGATGGGCGCCTACCAAGAATTGACGGGTGACAAAGCTGCCGAACCAGAAGTTGTTGGCGGCGGGACCTATGGCCGGCTAATGAAGCGCGGGGTTGCGTTTGGGGCGTTATTTGCCCACACGCCTGACACGATGCACCAAGTTAATGAGTTTCAGCCGGTTGATGATCTGTTGACCGCGATGGCCATCTATGGGCGGTCGATCGAGGCCTTGTCTAACGAACTTGCGGATTAAGGATGATCTTTAGGAGGTGCGCTTATGACACTCAGCGCAAATTACCACCATATTCTCGTTGGAATTGATGGGTCAAAACAAGCGCAGCTGGCGGTCCAAAAAGCGATTGCGGTTGCGCAGCGAAACCATGCTGAATTAACAATCGTCAGCGTGCTGAACGTCAGCAAGCTGCTTGGATTGGGTGAAAATCAGCTCGGCTTTGGGTTTGTAGATCAGGACATGCTGGATGAAATTAAAGGAAAAATTGAAAAATTACTATCAAAGAATGTTGCGAATGCCAAAACCGCCGGCGTCACAACTGTCACTAGTGAGATTCTCTATGGTAATCCAAAATCGGAACTCGCTAAGAACCTGCCTGCCAAGTATGGGACCGATTTAATCATGCTTGGCGCGACTGGCGCCAATGTGGTTGAACGCATGATGTTAGGTTCAAATGCCAGTTATGTCGTGGCTAACGCACGCTGTGATGTTTTGATTGTGCGCACTGATGTGTCGAACATGGCGATTTCTAATAAATGAGTGATAACTTAGCTGTAAAAAGCCCTTCCAACAAGCCACCGTTGGAGAGGCTTTTTGGTATGGTAATAAAACGATTGCGACTGGTGAAGTGTGGGAAACAAAAGAAAATAGATGAATTTACAACTTATCGGGTCAAACCAGACATTTTGTGCTATACTAGCGACAATATGAAATTGTTATAACGAAAGGACATTTAAGCCATGAATGAAATTAAATCGCAACGTAAGATCATCCAAGTGGGGAATTCGCTGGCTGTAACGATTCCAGCAAACGTTGCTCACAAACTCAAAGTGGACAAGGGTGACATGCTAGACGTTGCTTTCCGCAAAAATAATCAACTGGACGACGAATTTGAAGCCGGTCTGGACGCTGCCATGGCCCAATACGCTGGTGCCTTGGAACTGCTTAACGGAGGTGACCAGGCCTAATGCGGTACCTGACGAGTTATGAATTAATTGCCATCAATGCCCGCATTGATATCCATCAAAAACAACAACCTGGTCTTGCGAAAGCAGAACAATTGAACCGGGTCATCGCAATTCCGCAAGCAGATTTCTATGAGAATAGCCTGCGGGAAGCCGTTTCAAATAAAACGGGCTATTTATTTGCTTCCATTGTCCGAGGCAAACCGTTTGTAGATAACAATTACCAAACGGCAATCATCGCGGTTGCTGAACTAGCGAACCTCAACGACTATGAACTGACCTTTACCAGTCAAGAAATGGTCGACTTGGCGAAAAAAATCGACCAGACGAAAAATGCCGAATTAGATTATGGACAGTTGTTTAAGTTGTTTAATGAGCATTTGAAAAGTAACTAGAGAGAGTGAAGCAAGGCGCCTAGA
>NZ_AYYR01000094.1:0-19275 GCF_001435975.1 Secundilactobacillus collinoides DSM 20515 = JCM 1123 | reverse complement strand
CTTCTGCAGGAGCCCTCTGCCTTGCGGAACTCGTTTAGTCTACATGGCCTAGAAAGTACAACAAAGTCGAACACCCGAGGAAAAGTCCGGGCCTGACTTTTGTGCCCAGAGTCGCTTCTGCAGGAGCCCTCTGCCTTGCGGAACTCGTTTAGTCTACATGGCCTAGAAAGCACGTAACTAGCAAAATTCGTTTCCACTTAATCATCTAAAACCAAATTACCTAAAAAACACTGCGAAATTCAACCATTTGAAGGATCCTAAAAAGAACCGCCATCCGAAAATACCCGATCGGGTTTTCTGGATGGCGGTTCTTGTCGACGGTTTGTGACCGTTATTTAATCAAGTTATAGTGTTTAAGTCCATGTACGATGCCGTCAGTGACGTTAGAAGTCGTGACGAAGGACGCCTTTTCCTTAGCCAGTTTGTGGCCGTTCGCCATGGCGATTGGATTATCAACAACGTCAAACATCTGCAGGTCATTGAGCTGATCGCCAAAAGCATAGGTTGGAATATTTTCCAATTTAGCTGCCGACAACAGGATCTCAATCCCGGTCTTCTTTGAGACACCAGCCTTCATCGTGTCGAGACAGCGGGGATTATTGCGTACCAGTGAGAGTTGGTCCTTAAAGGCCGCCGTGTATTGATCTTCCTTGTTGGTGTTAAAGACGTTCATGAAATTAATCGGTTCTTTGCGGTAAAAGTCTGGTTCCACTTTGGCGTCTAACCGCAGGAGCTTAAAGTTTGGCCGGGTGAGGTCGTTTTCCTCACTAAGCCGAAAGCCGCGGTTGTTAAAGTAGGCGACCGCATCACCCTGCTGGTTAGCGTAATCGGTAAAGGTTGCAATGAGGTCTGGATCAATCTCTTCAGCGTGTAGTTTCTTACCCTGATACTGCACGTAACTGCCGTTGGCACTGACCACTGAATTAATGCCGGTTTCATCTAAGACGTATTGAATCTCGAAAATATTGCGGCCAGTTGAAACCACCGAGAGAATGTTTTGCTGTGCCATCTGCTTAATAGCATCGATACTTGCCGGTAACACGTGTTTATCGTTATCAAACAGCGTGCCGTCTAAATCAAAGAAAACAATTGCATCATACATAATACCTGATCCACTCCTTTTCTAATATGCCCGTTAGCGTCATCGAAACTGGACATCTGTCCTGCTTAAGGCAACTAACCCTTATAATGTCATTATACTACACGATTTTGTTATGTTGCGGAACGGTGCCTTGTCGAAAGATGAGAAAAGTAGATGTTGTAGGTGGAAAATTGTGGTACACTATATCTTGCATATTTTTTTAAAAGAGGGGCTATTATGGTGATAATTACTGCCGGAATGATTGGCGTTGGGAAAACCACGCTCACAGGGATGCTCGCAGACCACTTAGGAACGAAAGCATTTTTCGAACCCGTTGGGGAGAATCCCGTTTTACCGTTATACTATTCAGATCCGAAACAATATGGATTCCTACTACAAATCTATTTTCTCAATAAACGCTTTGGGATGATCAAACAAGCCCTTGCCGATGACAACAACGTGCTGGATCGTTCCATTTATGAAGACGCGCTGTTTACTAAAGAAAACAACGCGGAAGGCAACATCACGGACACCGAATTATCCGTTTATCTGAAGTTGCTGGACAACATGATGGGTGAACTCAACGAGCTGCCAAAGAAGGCACCTGACTTGCTCGTGTACGCTGAGAGTGATTTTGATACCATCCTGTACCGGATCAAGAAGCGTGGCCGCGATTACGAACAGATCGATGGCCACCCGGAGCGCGAAGACTACTATTACAAAATGTGGTCCGCCTACCGCAAATGGTTTGACGAATACGACGTCAGCCCAAAAATCAAATTGAACCTCCAACAGTACAACTTGGAAGACCCAAAAAACGTTGACATTGTACTTGGCCAGATCGATGATGCGCTTAAGTCCATCCGTTCTGACAACTCAATTCGTGAAGCCATGTAAATCCAATCCAAATGACAAAGCCTGCCTGTGATGAGCGGGCTTTTTTGATGCACCCGCTTTCTTGAGCCGGACATGGTGGATACCAGGAATAGGTTTGGTGATACTGGTCATGCTTTGGCTATTGTTCAGGCTCGGCATGCTTGTTGATTGCCGAAACAGTCATTTGATTAATGTGGAAATAGTTGTTGGGTGGGCTAAGCGACAGCGTTGTGATTGATTTTGTCTTGTGCTAACAACGTCTGAACGGTCAATTGATGTTCGTCAAATATTCGTGCTGTTTTATAGAATCAATTGAGATTGTTTTTTTAAATCAAAAAAGACGCCCGTAAGCGTCTTTTAATGGCAGGAAATTAACCCAAAGCCTTCTTGATGTTGGCTAGCGTCATTTCTGCGGTGTTGTCAAAGCGTACGTCAGCTTCCTTGAGGAGGGTGGCGTCACCGATACCGACTGAAACTTCGTTAGCAGCATTGATGGCTTGGACACCAGCTGCGGCATCTTCGACACCAATGCAGGTCTCAGGCGCTAAGCCTAACAATTCGGCACCCTTAGTATAAATTTCTGGATCCGGCTTGCCCTTTGACAGGGTGGCAGGATCGACAATCTTTGGGAAGTAGTCTGTCAGTTCGAGATTTTTTAAGACGGTCGGCCCGTTCTTTGAGGCAGAGGCTAAAGCAATCTGATACCCGTTGGCACGCAGATCATCTAGGAAGTCCTTGATGCCCGGCAGAATGTTTTCCGGGGTCATCTTGCTGATCTCGTTAACGTAATTCGTGTTCTTTTCGGTCGCAAGGGCAACCTTTTCATCTTGTGAGTAGTCATTTTCTTTGTTACCGGTCTTGAGAATCATTTCCAACGAGTCCATTCGGGAAATGCCCTTCAGGCCGTCTTCCAGCGTTTTGCTCCATGCCACGTCCAGCTTATCAGCAAGTTGGTGCCAAGCTTTCGTGTGGTAGAGCGAGGTGTCCGTAATGACACCGTCTAAGTCGAAAACAAAGCCTTTAATCTGATCAAATGATGCTTTTACCATGGGTCCAACACTCCTTAATAGATGATTAGTAATCGCAAACCGTTTCTTGGTCTGGCGTTAATGCAACCGGTTGCCCTAAGACTTGGATCGTCGCCTTCACATCTGTTTTAACAGAAATTTGATGGTGAGTGATCGTAAATTCAAACCAATGACCACGGATGAGCTGCTTGAAGTGCAAGCGCTGCCACTTTGCGGGTAGATGCGGGTGAATTTCAAGCTGCGGTCCCAGGCTGTCCACGCCGCCATAATTTCTAGTTTCAATCATTAGGGTAGCACCCATCACGCCGAGATGAATCCCTTCAGCAGTGGTGCCGCCTTGAATGTCGTAGTAGTCAGAAAATAGGGCGGTCGAGAAGAGCGACCAAGACTGATCCATGTTGTCGTCCATTTCAGTAAGCACTGAGTAAACGATTCGTGACAGCGTAGAGCCATGGGTCGTCCGATTCAGGTAGTACTGAATGTTTTTGGTTAAATATTCTTTCGGCAACTGATATCCCAATTGTCCCAGAATGTGACCCACTTCGTCAATGCTTAATGTGTAATAGGACATTAAAGTATCAGCCTGTTTGGCCACTTGGTAAGCATCAGGGGTCTTGCCCTCAGCCTTTAAGATTCGATCGATCCGTGAAATATCGCCGTACTTGCGGCGGTAGTTATCGAAGTTCATGCTTGGCAGTTTGAAGTAACCCTCAAACTGACCAATGATGCCATTGTCGTTGATATCAAGTTTGAGCTTATGGGAGACATCGGTCATTTTTGTAAGTGATTTTTCGTCAAACGCGCTCTTTTCCGCGATAGCTTTAAAATCAGCAGCCTTCATCTCTTTGCGAAGTGTGCTCAGAACGTTAAACAGCCAAGCAACCATGATGTTGGTGTAGGCGTTGTTTGTTAAGCCGGGTTCGTCACTGTTAGGATAGTTTTCGTGAAATTCATCGGGTCCCATAACGTGCGGGATGCTGTAACGGTCGGCCTTCTTATCGAAGGTCACCGTGCTCAACCAGAATTTGGCGATATTCAGCAGCATTTCCAGCCCATATTGTCTCATAAATTTCTTGTCACCGGCGACGTTGACGTAGGTCACAATGTTGTAGGCAATGGCCAATGAGACGTGCCGTTGCAGCCGGCTGTTGTCCGGATCCCAAGTGTGTGTGATCGGATTCAGATGGACGAATTGTGACTGTTCATCACCGGTCTCACCGGATTGCCACGGGTACATCGCACCATCGTAATTTTCACTTTTGGCGTAATCCTTGGCGGCGTCTAAGCGACGATAGCGGTATAACAGCAGTTGCTTTGCTAACTTCGGGAAGTGCAGACTGTAGAACGGCAGAACGAACATTTCGTCCCAGAAGACATGTCCCCGGTACGCTTCACCATGCAGCCCACGGGCACCAACGGAGGCGTCCAGTTCACCGGATTCGTTAGCGGCGGCTGAGACCATGGTGTGAAAGAGGTTGACCCGAGTCAGCTTTTGGCTGGTAATGTCGTTGTCGATTTGGATATCAAAATTGTCCCAAGTTGACTTCCAGTAGGCAAGACTCTGTTTCTTCGTTTGTTTAAAACTTGCTTTGCCCAGTGCTTCGCTGGCTGCAGCCATGGGCTGTTCCTCGGTCGTCTCAAGACTGGTATAGATGACGACGTTCTTGGTATACGCGTACGTCTGGCCCGCCGTCACTTCGGTGGAAAGGACCTGCCGGATATGCTTATCATCGTTTGTGACCTGAATTTCCCCGTCAGTGGGCTGGTCACTAGATAAATTTGCGCCAACTGTAAATTCAATGTGTGATGTTTTCGTTTCGCCAGCAAGATACATTTCATTGCCGTGGGCACTCATGCCTGTAATATCAATGTGGTGCTGGTCAAAATCCTGATACCGATCAACGTTGCCGTTAGTGACATCGCCGTCGATTTCTGAGTAAATTTGGATGCTTCCTGAGAAGTTGACGGGGGTCAGTGTGTATTTAATGGCATATTGATGCCAATCCTGCATGTTGGCCATCTTGGTTGTGGTCACATTCAGCACGTGGCCAGTCGACAGTTGTACGCGCATCATGGTGGTCAGGGTCCCGTGTTTTAAATCGAGTGACCGGTAAATGTCCTGAATATCTCTCGAGACAATTTTAAACGGCGGTTGGTGATCAACGCCAAACGTTAAGAATTGGGCGTTCGGCATGTTGACCAGATCTTCGTTAGTGACGTCACGGTCACCAATTTTAGTCGTCAACTGGTTGTAAACACCGGCGACATAAGTACCAGGGTAGTTGTCATCATCGGCTCGCGCCTCAACGTAGGCACCACGAAGGCCTAAATAGCCGTTTCCAACGGTCAGCATGGCTTCTTGACCATAGTTGCGTTTCTTTTGGTATTCACCATAGTAATCAAGGTGCCACTCATTGTACCGCCGTTTTTTCTCTGCAGCCGCCTTAAGCCCATTTTCTTCCACGTCACGTTGGCACACGACGGGAATGTTTAACATGTTGGTCAACGCCAGTCCAATGTCAATGCGCTGGTGGTTGATCCCGATAACCGTATCGGAAAAATCATACTCCAAAGAGTTGGTCAAAATGGCGGCATCAATGGGCAGACCAGCCAGAACGACCTTGATTTTTTCCAAGTTATTCCCAATGGCCTGATCTGGATTATACGTGATCATGAATTGCCGAAAGGGTGGTTCATTATTATTGGTTGAGTAAGCTATCTCAATCGATTCTTGCATGACATTTAGTGCAATAGTTCTCATACAAGTTAGCCTCTTTTCCTTTTAAATTGGATTGCCTTAAGTAAAACCCCTCTAAATTAATGATAGGCAAGATAAGTCATTTCTGCAAATATTGTGATTTAAGTTACATTTTTCACATTAGTCTGAAAATGGGACTGTGACTCTTTCACTGCCCAAAACTACGGGCTCGCCGTTCACGTAGACGGTGATGGGTTTACCCTTTAAATTTTCCAGTGTCAGCGACTGGTGGGTGATGGTCATCCCGATACGCCGATGCTGAAACCAGAGCTTAAAACGTAATTGCAGCCACTCAGATGGCAGTTCTGGGTGGAGGTGCAAGGTCGTGTCCTTGATTTCCAGACCGGCAAACCCGTAGATCAGGCTTAACCAGCTGCCACCCATGTTAGCTGCGTGAATGCCAGCGCTGAGGTTGCCCTGAGCATCCGTCAAGTCCGCCAGGGCGGTGTCCATAAAGTACTGATACGCTTTACCGGCTTCCCCTAAACGATGCGCTAAGATTCCAAAAATGGCTCGTGAGAGGGATGAATCATGGACGGTAATGGCTTCATAGTAATCATAATCTCGTTTTAACTGGGCCTGGTCCTGATCTTCAGGAAACAGAAAGTCGCTCATCACCGTATCAGCTTGTTTATTGACTTGATAGTGGTAGATCGTCATTGGGTGGTAGTGCAGCAACAGTGGAAACTGGGTCCGAGGCGTTTCAGCAATTGGCCAAACCGGCTTTTCTGTGCTGGTGTCGTCCTGTTTTTTAATTTGACTTTCGGGATCAAAGGGCAGATACATCTGGTCTGCTGCGTGTTGAAACGCGTCGATTTCGGCAGTCGTCAAGCCGAGTTTACCGATAACGTTGTCTTCAGTATGGCCTAATTTTCTGGCATATTTAGTTGCCAGATAGAGATTATGCTGCGCCATTCGGTTCGTATAATAATTATTGTTGACCATCGCGGTATATTCGTCCGGTCCGGTGACGTCGTTGATGACGAATCGGCCATGGTGGGCATCATCCGTGGCATAGTGTCCGTAAGCTAGCCAGAAACATGCGGTTTCAATGATCAGCGGCAAGCCCTGGCTGGCTAAAAAGTCCTGATCATCGGTCACACGGACATACAGGTCGACCGCGTAGGCAATGTCTGCATTGATGTGAACTTGGGCGGTACCGGCAGGGTAGTAGGCACTGGCCTCGGTCCCATTAATGGTGCGCCACGGGAACAGCACGCCTTTTTTGACGTTCATCGCCCGAGCTCGTTTCTGCGCTTGCAGCAGTTTGCTGTACCGATAACTGAGTATCTGACGAGCAGTATCGGGCTGGGTAAAGATAAAAAACGGCAACATGAACATTTCAGCATCCCAGAAGTAGTGACCTTCATACCCAGAACCCGTCAGCCCCTTGGCCGGAATACTGGTCATACCGTCGCGACCAGCAGCCTGATTCAGATGAAAGAGGTTAAACCGAATACTTTTGGCCAGCTTAGCATCACCCGCCAACTCAACGTCGCTGTTGTCCCAAAAAGTGCTCCATTTTGAGGCTGATTTATTCAACAGCGTTGTGAATGTTTCAGTGGCCAGTGTCTGATCCTGAGTATCGGGTTCGGAATTAGCGACCACGATTGGATGCGGGTAGCCGATACTGTAGACAAAATCGGCATGCTGGGCGATCCCAGGCACCAAATTAAATTCAGTGACGTAGGTCGGCAGCTGGTCCTGAGTGGTGAGTTTGGGAATCGGCTGGCCGTCCACGTTTAGCGGTTGCAACTGCAGGGTAACAGCTAGCTGCGATTTTCGGGTGATCATCTGCAGGGTTGGATGATCCGCTTCCTGGTAAGTAATTGTCAGCTGTGACTGACGTTGGACGTTACGAATATCAGTAACGTGCTCCGGAATCTGCTGCTGGGTGTACCGGTGCTGTTTGTTGAGTTTGACGCTGCCGGCAAAGTTAAGTGCCGACAAGGAGTAGGAAACACCAAACAAACGCCGGTCATCCTGTGAGGCAAACGACTGCATCGTCAGCCGAACCGTTTTATCTGTTGGTGAGGTGATCTCAAAAATCTCTAACAGCAGACCGGTCTTAAGGTTGAGATTCTTGTCGACCAGCCTGATTTTAAAAGTTTCTTCGTCAGAGCGCAGACCATCTATTTCCAGCACCATAAATCGCGGATCAGGGAGTTGACAAATTGTCTGCGAATTTTGCGGATAGCCTGGATAGTCTTCACCGTAATGAATCGCGGTCAGGTCGTAAAAACCGTTAATGAAGAGCCCAGGCTGCCCCGGATAATCGGGATTGTCCCCCTGAAGCGGGTTCGAAGACCGAACACCAAAATGACCATTACCAAGTGCGTACACAGTTTCAATAGCTGTCGCTTTTTTAAAGGGCAGCTGCTGTAAATGAATTTGAAACTCATCTGTTGTATCCATAAAAAGCCTTCTTTACAACTAATGAACAAGGGTTGAAACGAGGTGGCCGCGTTTTGGGAAAAATGCGTCACACCAGTCAACCGGTTGTCTACAAAGCAGCGCCGCAACATATCCAGCACGCGGGTTCAAGCGTAGAAAAAAAGAGCGTGGTAAAAAGGCCACACTCAGTCTTGAGATCGATGTTGGGTTGTTTCCTGCTGTTGTTTCAATAAATCACGAATTTCAGTGAGCACAACTGTCTCCTGGTTTGGAGCAGGTGCTGGTTCGGCGTCAGTTTCCTTAGTCGGCATTAATTTGTTGATGGCCTTGACCAGTAAAAAGACAACGAACGCAATGATGATAAAGTTGATTACGGCATTTAAAAAATCACCATACCGAAAATGGGCTTGGCCCACGGTCAAAACCAGTCCGGACAAATCGATTTTGCCCAGAAAAATACCAATCAGCGGGTTGATCAGATTTTTGGTCAGCGAGGTTACAATAGCTGTAAACGCCGACCCAATGATCACCCCAACGGCGAGATCGATCACGTTGCCACGTGCAATAAATGTCTTGAATTCCTTTAACACAATCATGCCACCTCAATTCATTCTTTATATGCCTAGTGTAACGAAAAAGGGTGGTGCGGTGCAAGGAAAACGCCGTAGGTTGCGACATTATGCGGGTAGTGTACCCCGTTAACAATAATGTTGCTTTTTTGGTCCGTTTCGAGACAATGACACCTCGTACGTAAATCATTAGCCGAATGACGAGGTTTATTTTTTAATCCTCCCATGGCCGTTGCAATTCGACAGGGGGTTGTGACCATCAGTATTGAAAGGCAATCAAAGAAATTCAGCTTCAATGGTGTGTGGTGGTTTATAGCCAACGAGTATTATCTGTTAGATTAAAGACTTGAGTTGAGATTGAGTCGTCCCGTTAGCCGCGAACACACTGTTTATGCTTTGTTTTTCCAATAAGTGTGTTGACACATCTGTCGTAAGAATTTGCCAGATTGCAAGGGCAAACGATGGTACATTTCTTGTTGCGGTGTTCCGCTATAAAAAGTGTCAATTTTGCACTGCTTAAATGCCAGGACTTGAACAATTGGCCAATAATTGCTATTTTTATTGTAGCAACAAATTGAATCTGACAAAAATTCTTCGGCGATTAACCACGGAGGCAAATTATGAGGACAGTTCGTGAACAATTGTTAAATGCGGCCAAAACAGGTCGGCTGGTAGAAGTTTATCGGTACGGCGACAACGCTCATTTTTCAGTTGGTAATGTGTTGGCAGTGGATGATAAATTTGTGCTTTTAAAACAGGTCAATCCAGATGGGGCTATCGATGGCGGCGGTGTTTACCGGTTAAACACTGTTACTCGGGTCATTGAACAGTCGGACTACCTGAAGTCACTTGTCGCTGTCATGGCGTTGGCGCGCGAACGCGGTTATGGAAACGTCTGGCAGTTGGAAACGATTATTGGTAATTTAGATTTTAAAAAGCATTCTATTTTAAAAGTGGTTTTAGAGTGGGCGTTTAACTCGGACCAAGTCGTGACCATTGGCGAGCACCCTGGTAAACGTGAGGCTGTTTACACCGGATTTCTCGGCAGCCTCAAGAAAAAACAGGTTATTTTTAACTACGTTGACCGGTCGGATCTATCAGCGCGTTGGCAAGTAGGCTTGCGCTACGCCAACATGAATTTTGTCGAGTTTAGTAGTTTTGAAACACTGGCCATTACTGCCATTTTGGAACGCTACATGTCTGAGGATTTTCACTAAGTCTGGTTTGACCGCCAAGCTTTATAAGGAGTTTTTTTATTGAAAGGCTTTATGTATACAATAATCGTGATCGTGCCGTGTCTGATTATCGGCACGACCATGTACGTTGTCCACGACTGGCCAGCAAACAGTGTCGTTACTATTGTGACGCTGTTTGTGGCCTTTGTCGTTTCTATGGCGCTGGTAACGGTGATTTATTTAAAACTGTTGCCATTCGTGAAAACAAATGATGATACTCAAGATTCGGACGACGATGATACTCACAACTAGGAGGTGGCCTGTTTGATGCAGCCATTGAACGATTCAGGGCGGTCAAAACCGTCAGTAGCCACCCGGATCTTAATTTTTTTAACCTTTTTTGTATTGATACAGCTAGTGCCATTTATGTTGACGATCATTCGCGGCTTGCCTAAGGCGCAACTCGTCGGCCGATCATTTGCGGCCGCGGGGTATATCCTTGGTTACGTGGCGCTGATTATTGTTATGGTGGTATGTATGAAACGTGTTACTGATCATCCATTTTGGCACCGGCCATCTAGGAATAACCTGGCCTATTTGTTCATAGCATTTGTTATTTTTCTGGCTGTTGAAATGGTGTTATCAGGATTAAACAGCCGCTTATTTGGCCAAACTCAAACGACCAATAATGCGGTCATTATCAGTCTGTTAAAGAGTGACCGGTGGATTTTTTATCTCCTGATGTTTTCCGGTATCTTTTTGTCACCAATCATCGAAGAATTACTTTTTCGCGGGTACTGGATCAATTCATTTTTTAAACCAGGGACACTTTGGTTACCAGTTATCACTAGCGGCTTGATTTTCTCAATTGCACATGCAAGTTCTAACATTGTTAGTTTTCTGATTTACGCGTGCCTAGGCGCAATTTTGGCCTTTATTTATCGCCGAACAGATAATTTAGTGACATCGATTGGCCTGCACATGTTAAATAATTTGATGGCAATGTCGATAATGGCAGTGATGCTAAAGTAGAGGATGGAAGAAAGCGTTTAGTGAATGGCGACTCCTTGTTTTCTGCAGTTCGTTTTTTCTCGAGGCCAGAAGTGCGCTAAAGTACCCGTAGTCTTTGCAAGTTACGTGAAAGCTACTGTTTTGATTCGCATTTGGAAATTTTTTAGTGTCGGGAAAAGGAGACTACCTGGTCAAGCACTAAAAATCAGCGTGATAAGTACCGCTATCAAAAAGTCAAAAACTAAAATACGTCAGATACAAGCCGTCAATCTGGCGCAGATTTAGCCCACAAATTTTTCGTTAATCTTCTTATAAATCAAGATATTGCACAATACAATATCAAAAAAACGGGTCACAGTCCAAAAAACTGTGATCCGTCTTTTTATTAACACTGTTTAAAATGCTTTTTGGATCTTCCAATCACTTCGAACATCGTCTAAATTATCAGCAACGTCGTGAATTTGGCTTAATAAATCATCGTAGGATGCAAGGTCTAAGTCCAAGATGTCGACACACTGATTAACGTGATCGTAAACTACGTCTCGCTGCTCAACGGCGTGTTGGGTCAATGAAATATTGACTTGGCGTTCATCTTTTTGGCTGCGATCCCGCGAGATCCATCCCTGTTTTTCCAATCGCTTTAAAAGTGGCGTTAGGGTGCCGCTATCTAAATTAAGCCGCTGGCCAAGTTCGCGCACGGTTAATGGCGAGGTTTCCCAAAGTGCCAACATTGTAATGTACTGCGGGTAGGTGAGGTGAAATGGTTTGAGTGCCTCCTGATAGAAATGATTAAATTTTTTGCTTGCTGTATAAAAGGCGAAACATAATTGATCATCCAAAAGACGTGGTGTTGTATCGCTCATAAAGGAACCTTCTTTCTAAGTCAAGTTAATTCAAGTCATACTTTATTGTTTGCAATTTAATTGTTTTCTGACTTGAATTATAGCTTGAAAACATCAATTTGTCTACGGAATGGCGAGTAAATTTATGGGTGAATTGATAAAGGGTAGTCCTTAGTGTGCACGGCAGCACTTGGCATTAAATTGAAGTACAGATAATGACGTAATTTTTAAGTCAACGGTGTCATAAAAAACCGTTTTTGAGTATAATAGAGCTATTAATGGGAGGGTGAATACAATGTTTATGTCAACTGGAGCATTTAATCAGCCACATGTTATAAAAGGGGTAGCAGCAGTTACTTGCCATACACAATTAACTTCAGAAAAACCGGACCAATTTGAGTTGTTTGATCAATTATTTGACGAAGCCAAACAAAAATTATATCAAAAGGCGGCGGCAAAAAACGCGGATGGTATCGTAGACGTTTCCTTTAATACCGAGGTTGTTCGTATGAGTGTGGCACCTAAATTTTTAATTGTTCACGCGTATGGCACTGTGATTTCGTTGGAAAATTCAAAATAGGGTTTGCAAATATGCAATTTATAGTGTATTATATTTTTTGTTGTTAAAAGCACTGCCCCGGTGGCGGAACTGGCAGACGCGCAGCGTTCAGGTCGCTGTTTGGGTAACCAAGTACAGGTTCGAATCCTGCCCGGGGCATCAGAGTTTTTCAACGAATGAATAAGGTACTTGTTAGACAATGTCTGGCAAGTACCTTTTTTGTAAAAAAAACAAGGTCGGAAGTAAAACCGCCTTGTCTTATCCGCTTCTTACGAGCAGTTAAGTATTTAACTTTCATGAACGTTTTAATGCAACTCAGTCGAAAAGAGTGCTGGTCGCTGCCACTTCCTGGCGCTCTATTTAGTTGTACCTATCAAAATGTTGATTTAACTCAATTCTTGATTGACCATCGGCTTCATTTTTGAGATCAAAGTGCCGTTGTATTCAAACCAGTCAAATCCGTTGCGATCACGTCCCTGGTTTTCTGCTGGAACTTGGTGGAAATAATCGTAGCAGCAAATCGCCGTCCGAGACAGTGTATGTTCTTTTCCGCAACGACAAAGGACGTGATTTTTACCATCCAAGACGGTCACTTGTATTTTCGGATCATCTTTGAAGGAAAGTTTTGATCCGGCGGGAATGCTCAAGTACTTAAAGGTTCGATTAGGTCGGGAACCAACTTGACGTTTGACAACTTCAATTTCTTTGCCGGTTATCTTTTCATTGAATTTTTCGGGTCGAACGAGTGTTGCGTTCGGGTCGTTAAATCGCAATAATTCAAACTCGGCTTTTACCTGATTGTACGTGGCCTTAAAAAACTCAGTCGAGGCTGATTTGCGTTTGTCAGACATCGCTTTATGTAAAATGCGTTCAGCTTTCTTATACTGGTTTAACCGCACCGCAAACAATAACAGCGTTGGCTTTTCCTGGGGAATTCCCGTGCTATTGAACTGAGCTAGGCGCCGTTCTAAGTTCTTCGTCTGACCGACCTTGATATAACCCGGAAACGACTTGTTTTCAAGGGCATAAACGTATCCATAATCTTCTTCCAATTAATGACATCTCCAACTTCAATCCCAAATTGATTATCAGTGTCTCAAAATACTGGGCACTATAGTAAAAAAGACATTTTTTAACAATCTGTGTTCATTTTAAAACTTGCCGCATTTAGATACAACACAAAATTGGCGTTAGTGACTAGTATTAAATTGGTGAAGCATATTCGACTTGTTTTAATCGGAACGTGGTATTATTTTAAGGAACAGGTGTCACGATGACCATGAATTTTCTCTGACATCTGAAAATGTAGGCCTGACAATCAGTTGTATTTACCAATGATTATCAGTATTGAAAGGATGAGAATGATGTTAACAAAAGAACAATACAATATTTTAGACGCGATCGCTTCAGGACGTGTCGAACCAGGCACGAGTTTGAGCCACTTTGTGGACTACTGCGACAACGCCATCGGCGGGGACCCGCAGCCGCTGATCGATGCTGGGTACATCGATGCCGGCCACTACGTTAACGGTTTGACCGAGAAGGGGAAAAAGGCGGTCGCTGAACGCCATGAATCTCAACAAAAAAATTGATTTTTCGCTGTTTGAAGAAGCGCGGCAAACGATCATTGTGCTGCTTCAGGAGTGGCAGCAACGTGTTGATCAAGTTGAAATAGCTGTCCGCGAAACGCAGCAGTTCGCTTCAGCCATTCAGCTTAACAATCAGTTGTGGCAGGATATTCAAGCTTATTACCAGCAGAATCGAATCATCCAAACAACTTTGCCCGCTGCAAATCGACGTTTGCAACAGCGTTTCTTGGCCGTCTTAATGACCTTAGTTAATCAGTTGCGTTCTGTGCCGAGTCACGCGGATGTTTACAATGATCTTATTGCGTTTAAGGATCGTGTGATCGAAGCCATTGCGTATATTCAAACTGGGAACAGGGGATGATGTGACGTGCGGCTATTGATTAGTGATGTTGCGGAACTTCAGGACGAAACGCGACTTGCAGAAACGCGCTTGTTTATGCGGCAACCGGGGTACCGGGTGCAGAATGGGGATTCGAAGCATCTTATCCTTGATAACGGTCACTCACTTTTCACAGTGACGGTGCCGGTTTTATTTAAACGGTATGATCGTGATCACTTTTTGAGTGTCCACTTTGATGGGCAGTCAATTTCATTGCCGTATATGAAAAAAACGCGTCCCTATTAGTGGGGACGCGTTTTTTTGTTGACGAGTTGAACCGAAAGCGACTCGTCTTAAATTTTCTTTGAAATGTAATACGGTTGTGACCGGGATTTCCCATTTTGCGGATCCTTATTAGGATTGATCATCTGATCGTCAGCCAGGAAGACATCGAACTGTTTCTTATCATCGACACCCTTGACCACAAAAACATGGCCGCTGTCAATTTTGTTGGATTCGCGGTAAATTTGGGCACTTCTCACAGCCTCATCATAGTCGTGAAAGTTGCCAACGGAATCGCCGGGATTAAAAAAGATCAAATTATCCATACAATCACTCCATTTCCTGGTTCGTATCTATTATACCGCGTTTCGGCTGGATGGCCTAGTCGGGGGTACTTGAGGAATTGATGCTGAGTTGGAGATTAGAGGGATTTAGGTTTTTGTGGGGAACTATCTCTTGGGGTTCGGTTTTTATGCAGAGGGGGG
Organism: Secundilactobacillus collinoides DSM 20515 = JCM 1123; assembly: GCF_001435975.1. Classification (GTDB taxonomy): domain Bacteria; phylum Bacillota; class Bacilli; order Lactobacillales; family Lactobacillaceae; genus Secundilactobacillus; species Secundilactobacillus collinoides. Next base: position 4,307 of record NZ_AYYR01000094.1, on the reverse strand, counting down.
TCAATTATTAAAAGGTGCTGTTGAGATGGGGGTTCTCTTTCCTTGAGACTAAACGAGCTACGCGAGGTAGGGGAATCCTGCGTAAGCGCCTTGTTTTGCTTTCTGGGTTCATTGTTTTTTCCAAAAGAGGCATTATCATGGAGGTTCTCTGTCCTCAAGACTAAACGAGCTCCGCAAGGCAAGGGGTTCCGCCCCTTAAACGCCTTGTTTCGCTCTCTGACTTTGGTTTTTATTTTTTTCAAAAGAGCCATTATCATCGAGGTTCTCTGCCCTCGAGACTAAACGAGCTACGCAAGGCAGGAGGCTCCTGCGTAAACCACTTCCGGCACAAAATCCAAGACCGGGATTTTCTGCCGAAAGTGGCTTACGCTCCGCCTCCTAAACGCCTTGCTTCGCTCTCTGCCCCTAAAGAAATCCTTACAACCACCCAAGCCTGGTAGTATTACACCCAGATATTTGCTAAAATGAAAGGTGTTTGAAAGGCCATTTTGTCGTGTCTGAAGAACTGGATTTTAACCCACAAGTGACACCGTCGAGATGTGCCTTTTTTCGCGACTTTAAAAATGGCGTTACGCGCATATTAAGTTAACCTGACTTGCTCTGTTAGACAGCGACGCGGTCGGTTTCTTTTTTAGGGGAAACGTGAAATAATAGATACAGTATTTTATTCATAAGTTGGAGATGAAGAAGCCAATGTCACTTGATATGACCCAAGTGTTGACTTTATTACAGGAGCATCAATTATTCACAGCAGTTACCGGCGACCAGAGTCGTGAATTCACTAGTGTAACTTACGATTCAAGACAAGCTCAGCCGGATACTTTATTTTTTTGTAAGGGTAATTTTAAACCTGAATATTTGACTGCCGCTAAGGCTGCCGGCGCCACCGGGTACGTTTCTGAGAAGACGTACGCTGAGGGCAAGGGGATGACAGCCGTCACGGTTACAAATATTCAACAAGCGATGGCACTGTTGGGGGCCGCCTTTTACGGGTACCCGCAAAATGACTTATTTATTATCGCCTTTACTGGAACCAAGGGAAAAACGACATCGGCTTATTTTGAGCACCATATTCAACGGACTCACACCCATGATCAGGCAGCACTTTTTTCGACCATTGACCGGGTCTTGGGTAACCAGCCGGCGCAACGTTTCAAGTCAGATCTGACCACCCCTGAATCCCTGGATCTGTTCCACGATATGCGGGCAGCGGTTGACAATGGGATGACGCACCTTGTCATGGAGGTGTCCTCACAAGCTTACAAGAAAAACCGGGTTTTTGGTCTGACGTATGATGTTGGGATTTTCTTGAATATTACACCAGATCATATCGGCGAAAACGAACACCCGACGTTTGCTGATTATCTGCACTGCAAAGAGCAGTTGCTGGTCAATTCCCGCACCTGCATCATCAACGCCGAAACTGACCACCTCGAAGACGTCTACCAGGCGGCAAAAACGAGCACGGAACCCGAAAACATTTACCTATACGCGCGCAAAGGCGCCAAAATTCAGTTACCTTTAGACCTTGATGTGCAGTTCAGTAATGATGAAGAGACCTTGCACGACAGCGCCTTTGATGTGGCTGCTGTCTCCGACAAGGGCCGCGCCTTGGCACTTAATGGCACCTATGAACTAAGTGTTCCTGGCGATTACAACGAGAGCAACGCAGCCAGTGCCATAATTGCTGGGGCCTTGTCTGGGGCGACGGCTGCTGAGATGCAGACTGCTTTAACGACCGTGCACGTTCCTGGCCGAATGGAAATGGTGACCAGCAAACAGCACGGCACCATCTACATCGACTACGCGCACAACTATGCGAGTTTGAAGGCGCTGCTAAGTTTCCTGCGCCGGCAAACGGATGCTGGGGAAGTCATTGTTGTTTTGGGCAGTACTGGCAACAAAGGCGTCTCACGGCGGAAGGGCTTTGGTAAAGCGTTGAGCGAAGAAGCTGATCGAGCCATTTTGACGACGGATGATCCGGGTTATGAGGATCCCAGAACGATTGCTGAGGAGATTGATTCGTACATTGACCACGATAAGGTCACGGTCTCCTTTGAAATGGATCGAAAAACGGCCATTAAACAGGCAATCAATATGAGTACTAAAAATGATATCGTGGTGTTAGCAGGCAAGGGTGAAGACAATTACCAAAAGGTCAACGGGGTCAACACGCCTTACGAAACGGATGTTACGATTGCTAAAAACGTTGTGGAGGAATTATAGTCATGCAAGATACACCAGAGTTTACGCCAATTTTATTGGGAAGCGACTTTAACGTTTACGGGATGGCTCGGTCGTTTTATGCGCTGTACCATAAGCCGGTTAAAGCCATCGCTTCCATTCAATTAGCCCCAACTCGGTTTACAAAAGTTGTGGATGTTGAACTGATTCCAGGTTTTGATGAGGATCCGGTCTGGATCGAATCCATGCTGAAGATTAAGGACCGTTACAAGGACCACAAGGAACCGGTTATCCTGATAGGTTGCGGTGACGGTTATGCTGAATTGATTGCAAAGCACAAGGATGAGCTTTCGGACACGTTTGTTTGCCCGTACATCGATTACGATCTGTTGAAGCACCTGAATAACAAGGAACGGTTCTACGAAATCTGTGACAAGTATCAACTGCCATATCCGAAGACGAAGGTCATCACTAAGGACGAGCACGACAATCGTCAGGTGATCGATCAACCGTTTGATTATCCTGTTGCGCTGAAACCAGCCAACAGTGTGGAATGGCTTGACGTTCACTTTGAAGGCCGAAAAAAGGCCTTCCGGATCCAGTCACGCGAAGAATTTGATCGCGTTGTGGATGCGGCGTATGAAAACGGCTATAAGTCAGACTTTATCTTGCAGGACTTTGTCCCGGGCGACGACAGCAATATGCGGGTGTTAAACGCGTATGTCGACCAGCATCACCACGTCAAAATGATGTGTCTCGGCCACCCTTTGTTGGAAGATCCGGCACCTTCCGCCATCGGCAATTACGTTGCTATCCTGCCGGAATACAACGAAACCATCTATCAGCAGATCAAGACTTTTCTGGAGGCCATCGATTTTACCGGTTACGCAAACTTCGATATGAAGTATGACGCACGGGATAACACGTTTAAACTGTTTGAAATCAACTTGCGTCAGGGCCGCAGCAGCTTCTTTGTGACCTTGAACGGGTACAATCTGGCTGACTGGGTCGTTAAAGATTACGTCAAGCAGGATCTGGCCGACACACCAACCGTCTACGGAAATCAAAATCCCGAACAACACGCCCTCTGGCTTGGCGTACCAGTTAAGACGTTTAAGAAGTACGCCCGTGAAAATGCTGATAAAGACCGGGCACTTGAATTGATCAAGGAACACCGTTATGGGACGACCTATGAGTATTCAGACGATATGAATCTCAAACGGTGGGCGTTGATCAAGTGGATGAACCATAATTACGTGAAGAACTTTGACCGGTATTTTGCTGAAAACAAGGGGTGATCACGATGAAGCATTTCTTTACGATTATTGGTGGCATGGGTACCATGGCCACCGAGAGCTATATTCATCAATTAAATCTACGGACGCCGGCGCATGCAGATCAGGAATATCTGGATTACATTTTAGTGAACCACGCAACGGTGCCTGACCGGACTGATTATATTCTGGATCACAGTAAACCAAATCCGCTGCCGCCGTTACTGGATGACTTTAAGCAGCAATCAACCTTAAAACCCGATTTTTTCGCTTTACCATGCAACACGGCGCACTACTTCTTTGATGAGCTGACGTCAGTGACGGATATTCCAATTCTCCACATGCCGCGTGAAGCAGCCGGGGAGATTAAAATCAAGTATCCAAAGGCTAAAAAGATCGGTATCGTGGCTACTGAGGGTACAATTGCCGATGAAATCTACGACCACGAAATTGAGGCTGCTGGCTACGAATTTGTCAAACCCAATGCCAGCGTTCAAGCCAAAACCAACGAGCTGATCTACACCCAGATCAAGGATAACAACACTGTGAGCGGTGAGTTGTTCCATAGTCTGGTCCAAGAAATGTTTGATACCTTTGACGTGGACGCCGTGGTGCTCGGTTGTACTGAGCTGTCATTAGCCCAGGAACGTGAACCGATCACCGACCTGCCAATTATTGACAGTCAATCGATTCTGGTTGACCACTCGTTGACTTTAGCGCTGAAACAGCAAAAGGGCATCGACTACCGGGCAAAATGATTTCAAATAAAAACCGTTCTCCCAAATGAATTGGATGCGATAATCCCTTTATGGTTGTCAGATGAAATACAATAATTCATCTGATGATTAT
>NZ_AYYR01000093.1 GCF_001435975.1 Secundilactobacillus collinoides DSM 20515 = JCM 1123 | reverse complement strand
GACCAATTATAAGAATAGGCCATTAGTGTTGCACTTAACTTGACAATTGAGGAAATAAAAATAACACACTATTATCGGTGATTTACACAGTTATAACCAAATAAATTTAATAAATAGTTTATACTTATTTCGATTGTAATTATAAGTCCGCAACTATATAAATTAGTGTCATGTCATTATAATTGATGTTTCACAATCTCAGTCCTATACTAACCTTGATTCAGGAAAAGGAGTGAGTAAAATGATCAAATGGTTACGTCACTCGACTTCAGGGATGGTCGTTGTGACACTGATTCGACTGTATTTGGGCATCGAATGGACGCTGGATGGGTTCGAGAAGCTCACCAAGGGCTTTGATGCATCGGGCTTCATCGGCGGTGCAATCAAGGCACCCGTGATGAACGCTGCGGGCAAACCGGCATACCCGCTGTATACCAGTTTTTTGAAGAGCTTTGCGCTCCCGCACATCGGCATCTTCAACGTCGTCGTTCCGTGTGGTGAACTGCTTGTTGGTCTTGGTATTCTGTTTGGCACGTTGACCCTGACGGCCACCTTCTTTGGTGTCGTCATGAACCTCGCATACTTGCTAGCCGGCACAGTTTCAGTTAACCCGCTATATTTAATTCTAGAATTCTTTATTCTCGCGGCTGGCTTCAACGCAAGCAAGATTGGTTTGAATCGGTGGATCATTCCATGGTTACGAAATAAGTGGCCTTGGTTAAAACGATCGGTGGAATAGTGCTTGACCAAGAGTAAAAAAGCCTTGGGGGCTGTATGGTGCCCCAAGGCTTTTTTAGTGTGCTTGATTAACGTTTGAATGATTCAGAAAACGTTGCCCCCAACGTGGGTCGCCATTCCCTTTTTGTGTTCCGTCACTCGGCCAGATACTCGCGCTACTTGGCCTTTATCATCGCATCCGCAATCAACTTCATCTGATGATAAACAGCGTTTGGATCAAAGTAGTACATCTTGTTAAACGGCAATTGGATGACGTGCTTTGCCTTCACCGCTGCCAGTTTAGTCCAGTACGGGTTGGTCTTAAGATCTTTCAACGTTGTCTTATCCGCAGACGTCGATGTTGTTTGTGAGAAGAACAGCCAGTCAGCCGAATACTTATCAACTGATTCCAATGAAATTTGCTTGTAGCCGGCACCCTTGTCCAGGGTCTTAAAGGCTGACGGGAGCTGGAAGTTCAACCCAGTAGTCAAGGCTTCACCACCCCGGCCCCAAGTTGCACCGTCAACGAAGAGTTTCCCGTTTTGCAGATCAAACATCCCAATACTCGTCTTTGAAGGGTTGATACCGGCCTTCTTTAACCGAGCCTTTTGTGTCGCGGCCTGCTTATTAAATTTCTTGATCCAATTCTTGGCCTGGGTCTTACGATTCAAAATATTGCCAAACTTAGTTGCTGTCTGCTTGATGTTGCCAGTGCTCCCGTAAGCAACGTACACGACGGGTGCGATTTTCTTCAATGCTTTGACGTCAGCCTTGTTGCTCGTGACGATCAGATCCGGTTTCAGTTTCAAAACTGCTTCTGGTTTCAACGTCAGGCCAAGGTTCTTGATACCCTTAGACGTTGATTTTGAAATGTAAGGGCTGGCCAGGTCGGTCGACGTTGCACCAACCACCTTGCCGCCTAGCGACAGGACGTCACCAGTATAAACGTTGGTGACGATCCGCTTGGGATGCTTTGGCACCTTTACCGACCCGCTGCTGGTCTTGACGAGCCGGGTCGAACTGGAACTACTTGAGGAACTGGATTTACTCGAACTGCACCCCACAAGCAGCACAGCGCTCAGTGCAACACCCAGCATCGTAATCAAAGTTCGTTTAAATCGTTTCATAACAAGTCACCCACCCAAATAAGTATTTTTATGATTTTCGTTTTTGAAAAAATAGTAAGTAAATAAAGTATGGCATCGTGATCATAGCGACGATCAGTCCCACGGGTAAGGTCACCTTGCCGAACCCGTTGTTCGCAATCACATCAGCAACCACCATGATCAATGTTCCCAGCAACCAGCTTAGTGGCAACTGAAAACGCGGCCGTGCACCCACCAAACGTCGTGCGATGTTGGGCGCCATGAGGCCCACGAAACTGATGGCCCCACCAACGGAAACGGCGACCGTGGTCAGCCCGATTGCTAACAGCATCAGCAACCGTTGCGCTGATTTGACATTGACCCCGATTGCCAGCGCCATCTCCTGTCCCAGCGTAAGTCCGCTGAGCAGACGCATGGCGAACAGCGTCAACACCAGCAAAACAAGATACAGCCAGAAATACCGCATTAAAAATCCCATGTCAGTATCCCAAAAACTCCCGCTTAACCATATCAGCGCCTCTTCAAAATCAAACTGGTTCAACTGCAGCTGAATCAGTAAAATAATGCCGTTTAAAACCGAAGTCAGCGCAACGCCGCCTAATAGAACCCGTGTCGCGGATCCCTGGCGATTGACAAAAAACACGAGCAACGCACTCAGCAGGGCGCCCAGCAGGACAACCAGTGCCAACCCGTTATCTGAATAGTGAAAATGATACACACTGCTGGCACCGATCAGCAGCACGGCACCAAGACTGGCACCAGCGTTGATGCCAAGAATGCTGCTGTCCGCTAATGGGTTACGTGTCAGCGTTTGAAGGATCATCCCGCTGATTGCCAGCGCACCACCAGTAATCACAGCCGCCAACAAGTGCGGCATCCGCAGTTGCCAGACAACGAACCACGCTGTTTGATCAGGGGCGAGGTTAAAAGCGGCACGGAGGGTCTCGCCAATGCCCAGATGAATGTCACCGGTCGAAAGCTGCCAAAGTATGGCTGCTAAAAGTAGGAGCACCGTGACTGACAAGCTCAATATCGTTTTGACCGAGCGTTTCATTCGCGAATCACCCGCTCCCCAAAGGCGACAATTGCAAACAAGAAACAGCCGCCGATGATGGCACTCAGTGCGGCCAGTGGCAGTTCCGTTCCCGGAATGACCGTTTTGGCAACAAGGTCAGCCAGTGCCATAAAGATGGCGCCGCCAATCATCGTGAAACCAAGGTTTTGTTTGAACGATCCCGGCCAAATCGTGTTGATCAGCTGCGGAATTCCGAGTCCAACAAACCCAATGTTGCCAGCAACCGCCACACTCGCACCCGTGGCGCAAACAATCAACAGCGTAGCCACGACCCAGAGGTGTCCCTGAGCGACCCCCAAACCGCGGGAAGTCTGCTGGTCAAGCGACATAACGGTAAAGCCGGAACAAAAGCAGAATGCCAGGCCGAACACAATAACAAAAACAACTGCCAGCAGTGCCACCTGTGCGTATTCGACCCCGCTAAACCCGCCAATCAGCAAGTTGCGAAACGCCTGCGTGGTGTTTGTGACTAGGCTGACGGCGTACGAAATACAGCTGATGAATCCGGAGAACACCGTCCCGCCCAGCAGCAGCCGCAACGGGTCAATGCCGTTATGGGAAACAGATAGCAGCATGACCACCGCAAATGCCACGACAGCCCCAATCAGCCCCAAGACGACCGAGTGGCCTACCGTTAGTGAAATACCGCTCACACCGCCGATAATGAGCGCCAGTGTCGCCCCGGAATTGATACCGAGGATCGACGGGTCGGCAATCGGATTATGCGAGACCGTTTGCAGCAATTGACCGCTGACCGCCAGCAAGGCCCCCACCATTAGTGCACACAGCGTCCGCGGTATACGCATCCGCCAAAGGACCTGTGTAGATAAATGCGTCGATGACTGAAACAGCGTGTTGAGCGCAAACCATTTCGGCCCGCCCAATAAATTCAGACCCGCACTCACGATCAAGAGTCCAATGAGCAATGCTAAGCCAACACGTCGCGATTTCATGAGGCAGTCACCGAATTTAATGGGTGGCAATTGGTCAGTTGCGGCCGGTGCTGATCATTATCGTAAACAATGTCAGCCGACACATGAAACTCTTCTCGCAACAGGTCCGCCGTAATAACTTTTCCAGGTGTGCCAACAGCTTTGACCGTGCCATCAAACATGCAGATCAACTGGTCACAGTAGTACGCTGCCTGATTCAGATCATGAAGTACGAGCACGATTGTTTTGTGGTACTGCTGATTGAGTTCTCGTAACAGCTCCAGCGTTTCCAACTGGTTCGTGAGATCCAGGTATGTAGTCGGTTCATCCAGCATCATAATTGGGCTGTCCTGTGCCAGGGTCATCGCAATAAATGCCCGCTGTCGCTGACCACCAGACAGGTCAGCCACTAGCCGGTCCTGAAAGTCGTTCAAGTGAACCGTCTGAATAGCTTCTTGAACCGTGTTGCGATCCTTCGGGTTCAGCCAGCGGAATCCATGGCTATGGCAATAACGGCCAAAACTGACCAGCTCACGCACAGTAATCCCATCCGGAGCAATTGGGTGCTGAGCGAGAAAAGCAATCTGCTGGGCCCGTTTTTTGGCCGAGAACTGCTGCAGAGGACGTCCTTGCAAGGTGATCTTGCCAGCCATTGGTGACTCAAATCCATTAAGTACGTTCAACAGTGTGGACTTGCCGCTGCCGTTGGGGCCGATCAAACCTGTAATTACTCCGCTTTGCACCGTAATTTCCTGATCCGTAATAATTTCATGGTGGCCGTAACCTGCGGATAGGTGAGTTGCTGAAAGAATTGCAGTCATTGGATATCGCGCCTTTCCTTAATTAAGATTTCGTGAGTTTGTGTAAATTTTGTTTTTAAGTATAGCGCAAAATAGCGTTCTTTTGGACCATTTTATGAAAATACTACCAATTTCGGGCATATCCCTATATTCAAAAGGAATATTTTGTATGTTAATGAGGTGTTATCACCACACAAACGTACTGAGTGCCGATTTATAAAATGGGCGTCCAGCAGGCCGCCCCGTCCTAATTTCATTAACGCCGACTATCGATAATCAAGGTCAATTTGATTGTGAATGAAAATTAACCGCAAAAAACGGGAAGTTTCCACTCCCAATTCGTCAATTCAGAACTTTCTTTTCAATAACTTAAAAATCGTGAAAACGCCATCACCATCCGGTTTATGAAAGACTCGTGAGGAATAATTAGTGTAAATGTGACCTTTTTGCTTCACAAATAAATTGTGAAATGTTAAACTATTTGCGTAGTAAAAACTAAAACTAAAATTTTTATCTAAAGGAAGGTTTGTAATGGCTGAGAAATTAGCAAACATTGGTGTTGTTGGTATGGCTGTTATGGGTAAGAACTTAGCCCTTAACATTGAAAGCCGAGGCTTTACTGTTGGTATCTACAACCGTTCTGCTTCAAAGACTGACCAAGTAATGAAAGATCACAGTGAAAAGAAACTTGTTCCAAGTCACACTGTTGAAGAATTCGTGAACTCTTTGGAAACACCTCGTCGGATTTTACTGATGGTTAAGGCTGGTGCACCAACTGATGCCGTTATCGATGAATTGCTCCCATTGCTCGACAAGGGTGACGTGCTGATCGATGGTGGGAACACAAACTTCCACGACACAATGGCTCGTAACGCTAAGCTCGACAAGTCCGGTATCAACTTTATCGGCATGGGTGTTTCTGGTGGTGAATTAGGTGCCCTTCAAGGTCCTTCACTGATGCCAGGCGGCCAAAAAGAAGCTTACGATTTGGTTGAACCAATTTTGACTCAAATCGCAGCTAAGGCCGACCAAGATGGCAAGCCATGTGTTACCTACATTGGGCCAAATGGTGCCGGTCACTATGTTAAGATGGTGCACAACGGTATCGAATATGGTGATGAAGAGCTGATCGATGAATCATACAACATCATGCGTAACGTCCTTGGCCTTTCAGTTGATGAAATGGCTGACACCTTTAAGGAATGGAACAAGGGTGAATTGGACAGTTACTTGATCGAAATCACTGCCGACATTTTGACTCGTAAAGATGACTTAGGTGATGACAAGACTAAGCCAATCGTTGACATGATCTTAGACCGTGGGAACAACAAAGGCACTGGTAAGTGGAGTTCAGAAGATGCTTTGAACGTCCAAGTACCACAATCAGTGATTACTGAAGCCGTTTACGCGCGTTACATCTCAATGATGAAGAACGAACGTGTGGCAGCTTCTAAAGTCTTAGCTGCTCCTAAGGCCCAAGAAGAAATTGGCGACAAGACCGAAATGGTTGAAAAGATTCGTGAAGCCCTCTACTTCAGTAAGATCATGAGTTACGCTCAAGGATTCGAACAATTACGGTTCGCTTCCGAAGCTTACGATTGGGACTTACAATACGGTGAATTAGCCCAAATCTGGCGTGCCGGCTGTATCATCCGTGCACGTTTCTTGCAAAACATCACCGATGCTTACGACAAGAAGCCAGACCTGACTAACTTGCTCTTGGACGACTACTTCAAGGACATCGCTGCTAAGTACCAGGAATCAACTCGTGAAGTCGTTGCCTTAGCTGTTAAGATGGGTGTTCCAGTGCCATCATTCAGTGCCGCAATCACTTACTACGATTCATATCGTTCAGAAGTCTTGCCAGCTAACTTGCTGCAAGCACAACGTGACTACTTCGGTGCTCACACTTACGAACGTACCGATCGTGAAGGTAACTTCCACTACACTTGGTACGAAGAACAATAAATCGATTATCACTGTAGTAATCCTTTATAAAAAAAGCTCAGCGCAATTGCGCTGGGCTTTTTTTATATGCAACGTTGAGCGGGACTTTGGATCGTGGTACTCTTTTCCCCCGGTCGGCCAAACTGATTGATGAAAATGAAATACTTAACTACCCGTAGCAGCGTGGACTGGTTGGTAATTCAGACAACAACGTTGACACCCGGTTTGCGAGATGTTCGCCACAGTGCACATCCCATCCTACTTCGTAAATTTAATACTCAAGTCATCCAAAGTATTCATGTTATGCAAAACGGATTGCATGGCGTCAATCAGACTTAATGATAATACTGCTCCGCTGCCTTCACCTACCGCCATCCCCAGATCGAGTAAAGGTGATAACTGCAGCCAGTCCAACGCCTTTTTCGACCCAATCTCCCTAGAAAAATGGGACACAATGAGGTAGTTAGTGATACCTGACACCATTTTTTCAGCCAGCACTGCCGCTGCGTATGAAATAAAACCGTCTAGAATTAATGGGGTCTTATTTTCAGCAGCACAGATTATTGCGCCCACCTTAGCACCAATTTCAAACCCACCGACCTTTGCTAAAACGTCAACTGGATCTTCCGAATCAGGTTGCCAATCCTTAATTGCCTGATTAACGACCTCTGTTTTGTGCAGCAGCCGCTGGTTTGAAATGACTGAGCCCGCGCCGACAACCTCTTCAGCGGGAACCCCGAGAATTACACTAATGATTGCGGAGGCCGGTGTTGTGTTGCCCATGCCAAGTTCGCCGACAAGCAACAAGTCATTCCCCTCTTTAATCGCCTGTTGAGCCACATCATAACCTGCCTGAATGGTCTGCAGTGCTTCATCGTATGTCATTGCCGGTTCGTCGACCATATTTTTAGTACCTAAAGCAATCTTTTTATCGATAACACCCGTACCGCTGAGGTCATGGTCGACCCCAACATCGATAACCTTCACCTGGCAATAGTTCGCTTTTGCCAATGATGCGACCGTTGTGTGTCCAGCAAGTGTGTTAATGGCTTGCTGCCAAGTAACTTTTCTGGGTGTCGCTGATACCCCGGCACGTTGAACGCCATGATCAGCAGCAAACACAAAACAACAGCGTTTTTCTGTCCTTAATTCTGTCGTTTGTTCAATACCCGCTATTTTGACTGCTAGCGCTTCAAGTTGACCGAGACCGCCAATGGGTTTCGCCAACCCATCAATTTTTGTCTGCATTGCGTCCCGACATGACTGTGAAATACCGCTAAGATTTGGTTTAATCTTTTGCATGGCTGTTCGTCTCCCTTTTGATTAGAAATGACTTTACGCTAATAGTACGCGCTATCCGTCACAAAATGAGAAAAGGCGACAATAACCTAACAAATAATTGACCACCGTTTAAAATGACAGCGATATCGTGAGACTATTTTGCTAAGTATGACAATTATGATTTCATTTCAAAAAAAACAGCTCAGAAATCAATTACTTCCTAAGCCGCTTTATTTATAGTTTTTGATGGCAATGAACGTGGCCTAACTTTGAAAAAACGAACGATTGTTTTAAAAGGTGTTCGGTAAAGCAAGGCAACTGCTGCATAGCCGACAATTAGGCCAGCAGCATTTGTAATCACATCGTTAATGTCGACCCAACGTTCCAAGTGAACGCCCCAGTCAAGACAGAACTGCGTGCCTTCGATGGTCAGCCCCAATAAGATACCGGCTGCAATGACCTTCCAAGCTTTTAACGGCTTCCACAGCGCTAGGTAAACGCCCAATGGAACCGTCATAATGATGTTGAGGTAGAAGTCCATGGACATACCTTGAAATGCTCGAAAATTCATTGGGACTGGCCCAAACCAAACCGGCGTTAGTGTCGGCACACCGTAGTTATAGGCGGTTGGCGTCAGTGTCAAGAATCCTAGTACGGCCATGTACATCCCGAAGCTGACAATGGTAATCATTTCGCCGGCCGTCCGCTTGGTACTGGTCAATTGACCCAGCCAGACCATCAGCGCAAACAGGGCTACTAAATAGGGAATCCATTGGTAAAAAGTCGTCATTGAATCATCTCGTTTCGAATTGAATTTTGGTTAATTTAAAAACACAGGTCGCCGTCTGGTAAGACGTGTCAACCTGTGCCGGTTTTATAAGTTACTGTCTTGTCTGACCGCCGTGGGCAAGACCCATCAGCTGTCGGGTGAGCCGTGCTCGAAGAAGATCCCACTGTGAATGTTTTTGATAAGTATCAGCGACTTCAGCGATAATTTCGCGCTCAGTCTGAAATGATGGCAATCTCATGTACATTGTGGGTGCGGCCAGAAGCGGCAACGCATGGTAATCCAAGAGTTCGACCTGATGTGGTTCCAGTAGTAGCTGTGTCATTTGATTCAACCTCCAGTTTGGGAAAACTGACTGTCTGATCTACATTATTTGCCTACATCTTAACAAATGATCAGCCAAAGGTCACCGATAAAGCCCTTAAAAACGACTTAGCGCGACGTTAATTGGTATTGTGCCGGTTATCATCGGCACTGTTTTGCCAATCGTCTCAGGGGTCGTCAGCGACGCTACTGCGGCACGTGCCACATCTTCACGGGCAATATTACCACGAGCGATGCCAGCCGTGTTGATTGCCCCGATTCCTTTATCAAAAGTTAAGGCCCCAGGCTCTAAAATTGTGTAGGCCAACGTTGTTCGGTGGCGCAACCAGTCATCAGCGTAAAACTTGGCAGCATAGTATGGTTGAATGTCCTCTGACCATTGGTTGCGATTGTCGGCAAAGAGTGCACTCACCAGCACATAGCGTTTTATTCCGGCAATTTCAGCCGCCTGCATGCTCTTAACAGCACCATCTAAATCAACCAGCAAGGTCATGTCGGCACCCGTCTTGCCCCCAGAACCGGCCGCAAAAATCACTGCATCAAAACAATCCAGTGTAACGCCAAGTTGTTCCGGACGGGATAGTAAGTCAAACATTGCCGTTGGAACGCCCAGATCCTCAAAAAAGAGCGCCTGGTCAGGGTGGCGAATACCCGCTACGACCTCGTGGTCACTCGCAGCCAACTGCTGAACGACCAGCCGCCCTACGTGTCCATTTGCACCAATTACAAATACTTTCATGTTAAAACCAGCCTTTTCTTTAATGTCTCAACTTAAGTAGAACTCACTTTTAAATGTCATGGACAGCAAAAAAATCAGCCTAAAGTTAAACGAATAATTTACCGATAGCCGCGCCCGATTGCGACACAAAAAATTCCATGGAAGCATGGTTTGTCGGCTTTCCTAACCATCATACCCAACTCACAAATAATTAGCAACAAAAGGCCGAAAGCGCCGAATCCTATTTAATTTAAAATTGCTTAAGCTTCGTTTAAGGTAATCGAAGTATTCTAATAACCGTAGTAATCAATAACTACTACATTCCTTTAATCATAAAGAGTATCGGCTTACTGGGCAAATCCGACCTCTTATTTATCCAATTCTCCCCTACAATTGGATCTAATCTACTTTTCAACCCCAATAAAAAACGTCCACTTAGCGGTGGGCGTTTTTGTGTAGAGTGCGGAGGGAAGCGGTTAAGGGGCGGAGCACGTTTCGGCACGTTGAAAATAACGCAATGACCACCGCACCTTTTAGGAAGAAAACCTCCAAAAGCCCTGTAAGAAGGCAGCTAAACGAAGACCATAAGCATCTATCGGGCTAAATTTGCATACCCTCGCACGATAAAAGCGCGAAATGACTAAGCTGAAAATTTTGACATAAAAAACAGCCTCCAGTTGCCTGAAAGCTGTCTTACATGCCATTGAAAGTCAAAAAATTATAACCCTTTTTGAATCTGATCGTACTGTTCTTGATACCAGGCCTCGTAAGTCTTATCAGCCAGCGCGCCGTTTTCCAAAAACGACAGGTTAAAAGCTGCTAGGACCTTACCAAACAGGTGGTTGTCATTTGTAAGTAAAAAGTCACGTAGTTCTTCCGGCTTAAAGCTCCGATTTTCTCGAATATCATGATTGATCTGTTCTACTTCATACTGAATCGGGAAATTGGTAATAATTTCCAGGTTATTACCCTTATATTCCTTTAAATAAAAGTTGCAAAAGTCGGTTACGGCTCGTTGTTTTGCGGAATCACTCAATTCATCAAAAACAACAACACCAGGTTGTACCACAATAATCACTCCTTTAAATTTTACCAGCAGTAAAATACGCTCACTTCCAGTATAGTGCTTTTTGGTAGAAATGGTAAGAAGTCCGACATCTGATAGGCGTTTGCCTTGATACAAATGGGTTTTTTAGCTATAATAGATAGTGGAAATTGAAGAAGCCGTTAGGTGAGGCTCCTATACGGAAAACGCTACTGCTCAGAAACGTCGAAAAACGCCAATGAGTCAGCTGTCCGAGTTAAAAAAAGGCTCGGTCTAATGTGGCTGTTATCTGATAACTACGCCGTATAGTGCTAAAGCTCAACGATTGGCTACGACCCTGTGCAGGGTTATTTAATGATGCGACTTAAATGACGCTCAGCCAATCTGTTGGCTGAGCGTTTTTCGTACCTAACGCATGAGTTCAGCATTGGAGGTGAGATTTATGACAACAGATACCTATGATCCTGGAGCGTCGTCTTATGACGCGTGTGTGGGAAAGCAAGTCGCCGTAAACCATCACCAATGTGACTGGGTCGCGTAGATTACTGACAATCTTCTACGCCGACGTTTGCTTTCCCTACCCTACCAGTATGATGTTAAAACTGGCCGTGCCAAGTTAAGGACTTTATCATTTCGTGGCTGTTGTTGCTATCAGCCGACAGCGAAATTCTTGTTTGTAATCGTTAGTCTTAACTTACCGCACATCCGATTGAGTGGGAATACAAGGGTTAGCAGCACCCGGTCTCGGCAACGACACCCAAATTAAGATGGTGACACATCACTTGGGGTCAATAATGGAACACGTGCTTCACTGCTTAGGGAACTTTGCGGGGAGATTGGTTCGTGCCCTAATCTTAGCAAATTATTGCTTAAGGAATGCCAATGAAAACATCATGAACAAAAATACTATAACGCTCTGGCCCGTCTGAACAACTGCGTTGGCAACCATAGCCTGATGGGAATCAGCCTCAGTTTGCACGCAATAGAGACGAGCAGGGCACCAATTGTAACAAAAAGAATGCACCATTGCTATTAGTGCAAAAGGGGTGTCAGCGGCCATGCTGACACCCCTTTTACTTTTGTTGACCAGTCGTTTTCGCCAATTGGCGTGCTATACTCTTATTAAGCACCACCATTACATTTTTAGGAGGATCACTATGAAAGTCATTAATGTCGAATTAACAGTTAAACCTGGCCAGCAAACAGCTTACGAAGCCTTTATCGCAGAGTTGGTCGCGGGTTCCCGCGGCGAAGCCGGTAATGTCAGCTATAACCATTTCAAAAAGGTCGATGCTGACAACGAATACGAAATTATCGAACATTGGAAAGATGCTGCCGCAGTGGAAAGTCACAACGGTACTCCGCACTTCCAAAAATTCCTGGCTGAAATCGGTGACTACCTCACTGAAGATCCAGTGATCATTCGAATGGATTACGATGCATAATTACTGAATGTCATTAAAAAAAGGCCGTGCAAGTTGCGATAATCCCTTTATGGTTGTCAGATGAAATACAATAATTCATCTGATGATTA
>NZ_AYYR01000012.1 GCF_001435975.1 Secundilactobacillus collinoides DSM 20515 = JCM 1123 | reverse complement strand
CTTCCTGAAGATTATTCCATGTTCCCATGGGCCTCACCTCGCAAGGGAAAAGACAGCCACCGCCCTTAAAACTTCCTGCGTAATCCATTATACAAGTGAATTAAGTGTTGACCAAGCACAATAAAAATTAAGTCATGGGGTTTCATAGGATCCTAAATTTGATCAAATTAAGCTCAGCAAAACATCTTTTGTAGATACCCTTTTTTAAGTTCTTGGAGTTTTTCAAGCTTACGCTGATGAAGGGTGATAGTGTTGTCGAGTTGTTTGAAGAATGAACCAATTTGTTTTTGCTCATCAATATTAGGAATAGAAACAATTTTACTTTCCATATCTCCCTTGGTTACATGAATCATTGTTGAACCATTTGTACTGGATAACAATCTTGCTTTATCCGCTTCTAAAAGTTGCAATGTAAAATTCCTATCAAGAAATTTAGAAAGCTCGACTTTCCAGATGTGATAATGGTAAATAACTTTTTCGCCGCTCCAAATATGTGGGCCAAATGTCGCTGACCAAGTATAAACTAGATCACCTTTATCAACATAATATTTATCACCAAGCTCCATATTAGAGTAGTACCAAGAATCATTGGTATAAAAATTGCCGACGCGAAGCACTTTATATTTACCTGAATCCAGTAATTCATCTTGCTTATATGCTCGTCCGTTTAGAAATGTTGCAACTTCACCCAACTTACGTTGTTCCCAAGCGTCAGCAAACCCTGCAAATCTTAATTGCGGGAACTTGCTACCATTTTTAGGGAACAGTTTCTGCAAATAGCCCTGTTTAAGTTCCTTAAGCTTAGTTAACTTACGCTGGTTGACTGCGATGAGGTTGTCAAGGTAGGCGAAGAAAGTACCAATTTTACGCTGCTCATCATCATTGGGAACGCGTAACACAAAATCCCGAACTAAATTAAGACCTAAGAATTTTTGTGTTCCACCCGCATTTTCGCGCTTAACATATCTATCGAACACCGGCGATTTTAATAGCTGGAGCAAATAACAATTTGATATTTTGCCCCCACCCTTAATCAAGGCAACGTTCTTAATCGCAAAGGAGTCGGATTCAACCAAAACAGGATGCCCAATAGTGCCAATCATTCCAAAAAGAATATCACCGACATCTACCTTTGAACGTTTATTGAACGCGGCAAAATCTTCATCTGATATGTACGAAACGTCAGATAAATCCAATCCCTGGTCTGACAAGTTCTTAGATGTAACAAAAGGGTGTCCATTCACGACATACTTTGGTGAATCATGTGTTCCATCTCGGACGTCGTTAAGCTCCCCCAGCTTACGCTGTTCCCAAGGATCAGTGAAGCCTTTAAATCTTAATTGCGGATATTTAGCTTGGTTATCTTTCATTGTGAGCCTCCGGTTTTGACTGATCATTAACCTGGGTGGTCACTAACTGGCTAGCTAATTCATTAAAGGCTTGTTCATTCTGACTGATTTCCTCGTCCAGTTGCTTCAGATCAGCTTTAACTTGGTCCAGATCAATCTCGGGTTCCGGTTCAAATGTATCAACGTAGCGCGGAATATTTAAGTTGTAGTCATTCTCCTTGATTTCCGCCGGTGAGGCCACATGAGCATATTTATCGACATCTTGCCGGTTTTGATAAGTGGTCACAATTTTTTGAATATTGGCTGCCGTTAGCTTATTTTGATTCTTGTCCTTTTCAAACTCCCGTGACGCATCAATAAACAAGACGTTATCAGTGGTTTTATGTTTCTTTAAAATCATGATCAACGTTGGAATACTGGTGGAATGAAAAATATTAGCGGGTAGCCCAATAATGGCATCAATCCGGTTATCCAGCAGAAGCTTTTGGCGAATTTTGCCTTCCTTAGCCCCCCGAAATAGCACGCCATGGGGTAAGACGATGCCCATAGTTCCATGCTCCTGCAGATGATAAAAGCCGTGTAGCAGAAAGGCAAAGTCGGCTTTAGATTTAGGCGGTAAGACGCCATAGTCGCGGAAGCGGGGATCAGACAAGCGTTTGTCACTGTTATCCCAGTGCGCCGAGTAGGGCGGGTTCATAACGACCGCATCAAATAAGTAAGGTTCGTCAACCGGCCAATCTTTACTTAACGTGTCGCCATTGCGTAAATGCATATCGTCATACGAGACCCCATGTAACATTAAATTCATTCGGGCCAGGTTAAAGGTCGTGGTGTTCAGTTCTTGGCCGTGATAACTCACTAAACCAGGTTCTTGCACGTGTTGTCCGACATTTAACAGCAGCGAACCAGAACCAACTGCTGGATCATAGATAGTCCGCACTTGGTGGTCACCCGCATTATGCTGATAAGTCACGATCTGAGCAATAATGTCGGACACCTGCCACGGGGTATAAAATTCACCCGCTTTTTTACCGGAATCACTGGCAAATTGCGCGATTAAGTATTCATAGGCGTCACCTAGGACGTCGCCTTGATGATGGATAAGATCAATCGCATTTAAAGCTAACATAGTATCACTAATAGTTTGGTTCCGTTGTTGTAAAGAACTGCCTAATTTATTACTACTTAAATCCACATCGGCAAACAAGCCCGAAAAGTCTTGCGCTGAAGATAGATTTTGTGTCGACTGTTCCAGATCATGAAGTGCTTGAGATAAATCGTCTAACGCAAAAGTATGGGCTTGAATCTTGCCAATCAGGGTGGTGTACAACGCTTGTGGTTGAATTAAATAGCCGAGCGTGTTTTGCAAATACTCCACTAAACTGGGCTGCACCGAGACGCCTTCCAATTCAAACTGAGGATCCATATACTGAGCATATTTCCGGGTGACATTTTCGGTTTCGCCTGCCCAATCACTAAAGGTTGTCAAGGTTTTCTCAGATAGGAACCGATAAAAAATTAACCCTAATAAATAGTTTTTATATTCGGAGGCGTCCATTTTCCCGCGTAAGACATCGGCCGCATTCCATAGGGCGCTTTCAAGTTGACTAGCTTGAGTTGTTTTTTCTGACATTGTTTAACCTCACTTATTTTTGTAGATAGATTGCTAAATCGTGTTCAATAAACTGCCGCCAAGCGGCCTGGGATTTAATCCGGTATAGTGGCAAAATAGCTGGAATCTTCGGCCCAGTGGCAGTTTGAGCTTGTAAGGCCGCTGTTAAATTCGCTGACTGCGTTAATTCTTGTTCATGGTGCCATTCATCAGTCCCCACGGTGTGTTCACGCGCCACCCGCAATAGGGCTGTTTGATCTAAGCCCCACGTGTGGGCGAATACCGACGTTTTTTTGACCAATTGTCTCTGGGCATAATCAGCCACCAACTCCCGAGCATTCAACGCTACTGGCGCTTGATTTTGGTCACTCTGTTGCTGAAACTGTTGCATTTGTTGCTCAATATAAGGCATGGCTTCGCGAATTAACTGGGCCTGTTGCGGTTGTGTTTCCGCTAATTTATTCAAACTAGTCTGTACTTTGGCACTATTTTGCAGATAATCCGTCATATGCGCTTGGGCTTGATCAGGCGTCGAGTACCGTTGCTGTTCATCAATCCAATCTTGAATTAATTGCGTCAAATAATCATAATCCACCAAGACGACTGAACCAACGGCTAAGGAAAAGTCTAAAGCGACCAACTCTTCGGGGACTTTCTCAGGCTCTTGGTTAGTAACCGCCGCTTTAATCCGCAGATATTTACCCGTATAGGATTCTACTTCGGGCTGAGCAATACCAAAAGTCTTTTCGCTGTTCTCCCAAGTGAAATCGTTGTACATGGATAAGGAATTCAATTGTTGATTCACTTGGCGAAAGGCTTTCACAAACTGTACCTTAGCAGTGGTTCCTTTCAGGTCATCGGCCGCCGTCGGCGTCGGGGCAATGGTTTTTAAATCGACCACGGCCTTTTGAAATTTTAAGACAGCCTGCTGATACGTGGGACGAATGATGACATTAAACGAGCCTTCGCCACTATATAACTTGTAAGCTTCACGTTCATTAGCTTCCATGATTGCCGGCACCCGAAAGGTCACAATTTGGCCTTCTTGTTTTAATTCCCGGTTTTGGAGCCGGTTGGTGCGTGAGTAGGCTTGAATAAGTTCTTGATAGGCTAAGGTGCGGTCAACAAAGAGCGTGTTTAGCCGAGGGGCATCAAAGCCTGTTAATAAACGGCGTACGACAATCACTAAATTTATTTCTTGATCCGTTTGTAAATGAGCAAAGACAGCCTCACGCCGGGCGGCCCGTTTCGCGACATCTTCGTTGTAGAGATTCAAATCAGTTAAATCAAAATTAGTGTGATACTGCTGATTATAATCTTTTAAAATGGTGGCCATTTGGTCATGTTTGTGCGCACTCTGATCTTCGTTTTCACTTAATGAATAAGTAATCGCAATCCGGGGCCAATCAGGATCTAGCTGATTGTGAGTAGTCTTTTTAGCGGCTTTAAAGGCTTGATAATAGCGTTGCGCCATTTCAATGGAACTGGTGGTCAAAATAGCATTGTAGTTGCCATGACCCAAACTCGTTTTACGCGGGCCTTTTTGTAAAATATATTGAACAACTTGTTGGATATGTTCATCAGTCTCAAAGTCAGCCGGAGTTAAATACGTTTCTTCCAAGTCCTTGACTGACATCGCTTGAATCTTGGCTTGAATTTTTGCTTCATCAGCTGTACTCAGCAGGCGGCCTTGCTTATCGCGACGTGCTTTGACGCGCTGGGTTTCTTTCTCGAGGGCCCGGGTTATTAACGTATCTTTGCCAATTGTTGTTACATGTTCGACGTTAAACGGTAACACGGCTTGGTCCTCTAAGGCATCTCGCAAGTTATAAACGTGACAGACTTTACCAAATAGCTCCTCAGTCGTGACCGCTAGATCACCCTTGAGCTGTTTCTTATTTTCATTAAAGATGGGGGTGCCGGTGTAACCATACCAGTTACTATTGATAAACGCTGCTCGAATTTCCTTTTGCATCTTACCAAACTGCGACCGGTGGGCTTCGTCAACAAAGAAGATCACCCGTTGCTTTAAAGTCTTACTAAAGCGGGATTGCTTACCGGTTGCCAGCTGGGCTTGCGTTTTTTTGACCGCCCGATGGAGCTTTTGAATCGAGGTGACCAAGACCTTACCGTCATTTTGTTGCAATTTACGCATTAAATCACCGGTGTTTTGGGCTTCGTTAATGGCAATATCGTCATTGGCAGCATAGGCACTAAAGTTGCTGGTTGTCTGTTCGTCTAAATCCCGCCGGTCAACTAAGAAGATGACCTTATCGACACCGGGATCTTGCGCAGCTAATTTAGCGGTCTTATATGAGGTGAGTGTTTTACCAGAACCCGTGGTATGCCAAACAAAGCCATCTTGATGGTCATGAATCCGGTGCATCACGGCTTCAATCGCATAAATCTGATAAGGCCGTAAGAGAATTAAGCTCTGACGTTCTTGGTCGATGACCGTATATTCACTGACCATTTTGTGGGCCATGGGAATATTAAGGACTTGGCGCGTAAACGCTAAGCCGTTTTCCACGGGGTGATTATCCCGCGTCCGCCAATTAAACAAAAAAGCTTTATTGAAATGATCCGGTTCGGCATTCGCAAAATACGCCGTACTATCCGGCGTCATAATCACAAACATTTGCAACAGCGAGTAAATTCCCGTATATTTACCTTCCTGCGCGTATTTTTCAATTTGATTAAAAGCCTGGTTAAGTTCGACCGTGGCTTTTTTTAGTTCCAATTGAATTAAGGGTAACCCATTAATTAATAAGGTTACGTCAAAACGGCGATCAGGGTCGACGTCTTGAGTACCAGCTAGCCGTGGTCGTACCGCTTGCCGTACCACTTCATAACTAGATTTACCACCAGCGACGTCCGCTTTCCAAAACAACTCAAGCGTCACCGTGCCCAGCTTAGCATCATCACGTTCAACTTCAACTTTGCCAATGCCATTTTCGGCGGCTAGTAACTTAGCTGCTTCGTAAGGTGTCCGGACCTCAATCGCCCGTTTAACCTGATTAAATTCGGTATCAGTTAAAGGGTGTCCCTGCAATTTAGCATAGTTATTGTTATTTAATTTATCGCGAAAATTAGCCCATAATTGATCCGGCGTCGCACCATACAGGTCTTTTCGTTCCACCCATTGATTGCTTCCAGTCGTTAAGGTTTTAACAACTTCTTTTTCAAACGACAGTTCCAACATAAAAACAGTCCTTCCCCCGCTTTTAAATTACTCACTAGTTTATTATACGCGAACCAATTGGCGTTTAGGCTTCATAATTTAATATAGCCAGGATACAATAAAGCTAAAACAGAGAAACAGCTAAAAATATAAGAAACTAATATTGGACTACCTATTAAATTCGAAAGAGCTGTTTCAATAAAGTTATTATGATCCTCATAACACAAATTCAAAAATACATTTTGTGATATTCTTGTTAATATAGGATTAGTATGACTGGCGTTAAAGTGAGCATTGTGAAGTAAAGTGAGTTAAAACATGGACAGATGCCTCACAACGTTAGGTAGTCGAACGATCCTTAGTTGGTTAGAGAATTGTCGGCGACTTTGGAAAAATTGTGAGCGTCAATTAACCACCAGTCTG
>NZ_AYYR01000092.1 GCF_001435975.1 Secundilactobacillus collinoides DSM 20515 = JCM 1123 | reverse complement strand
CCCGGATTTAAAATCTAAGTGCAACAAGTTCAAATTATACAAATAGGCCATGGAGACCTAAACTTAAAGTGCTGAAACTCTAAAGAAAGGACATCTCCATGACCCAATCCAAGCATAGCACTACCAAGCATTATCAACAACTTACCCCGGAAGAAAGAGGTGAAATTGAAGCGTACTTGAATGCTGGGAAATCTCAGGCTGATATTGCGCGCCTGACCAATCGCAGTCGCAGCACGATCTCGCGTGAAATTAAGCGTGGCACCATTCGACAACGTAATTCTGACTATCTCTTCTTCACCAAATACTTTGCGGACACGAGCCAGCTTATTCATGATAAAGCGCGTCAGAACTGCCGTTTTGGCGGACTAGAAAAGGTCTGCTGGCTGTTCTTTAAGATGCTTAAAACAGCGCTTAAACGGCGACCACGGATTGATAGTGTTGATGGTTTCGTGCACGCCTTTAAGCAGACTCATCCTGACCAGCCGTGCCCTTCAACGCCGACCGTTTATCGGTATATTGATCAAGGCCGCTTAGACATTAAGAATATCGACCTGCCAGCCAAGCTGCGGCGCCATGTAAAGTCCAATCGTCACAACCACTCGCGTAAAAATAAGCGTCTGGCTGGTACTTCGATTGATGAACGACCAGACACTATTAATAACCGTGAACGCTTTGGTGATTGGGAAGGTGACCTGGTTAAAGGCAAGCGTCAAGCCAGTGAACCAGCACTGATGACCCTGACCGAACGGCGAGTCCGCTATGAGATCATCGTCAAGATTCCCAACTACCACGCAGACACCTGCTTAAAAGAGCTTCAAGCCACCATTGACCAGCATCCTGGCTACTTTAAGACCATCACTTTCGATAACGGCTCTGAGTTCAAACTGTTGGACCAGGTTCAAGGAGCTCAGATCTACTTTGCGCACCCGTACTCGCCTTGGGAACGTGGCAGTAATGAAAACCAGAATGGCCTGATCCGAGAGTACATCCCTAAAGGCCTATCACTACATGGCTTCTCTGAAGATGATATCGCAAAGGTTCAAGATGCGCTGAATCAAAAGCATCGCAGGACACTCGGCTACGCTAACGCCGCCGAGCTTATTGAGGCCGCGCTAGCAAGCTAGCTCACGGCCTGGCTCCATGGTTGTTGCACTTGAGTTGACATTCCGGG
>NZ_AYYR01000091.1 GCF_001435975.1 Secundilactobacillus collinoides DSM 20515 = JCM 1123 | reverse complement strand
TGCACTAGGCCCTGTCAAGTTGACAGATGAAATAATATAAAGTTGAGTCTGTTTCTAAGCGGCTTCATTCCAGTATTCATCTGGAGTGAGGCCGTTTCTTTGCGCTGAGCGGTTGTGGTGATTGAAGTATTCAATGCCTTCTTCAACTAGTTTTGCTAGTTCTTCAAAGGTCTTAGGCATCGGATGACGCTCCATCCAGCGCAACTTGAATTCGTTCCACCAACGTTCCATTGGCGCATTATCGTATGGTGTGCCTGGACGAGACATGCTGCGAGTTACATCATAACGTCCAAGAAAGTTATTGAAGGCGCCGGAGGTATAAGCTGAGCCGCGGTCTGTGTGAACCAGTGGATGAACGTCGCCGACACTATCAAATGCACATTGGAATACCTCTATTTCCGCAGCTGAGGTTTCGGTAATGCTGAGATGGTGCGATAAGAGAAGACGCCCATAGAGATCAAGAACGCCACTTAATCGAATCTTATGTTCACCATTTGGGCCAAATCTCAATTCTGTTGAGTCGGACAGCCAAACCCTGTTCGGCGCGTCTGTTTCAAAATTCTGGTTTAAGACGTTGTCTTGAACGTATTGTTCACTTGCTTTTTGACGGCTGTGTTTCTTGATCCGGATCTGACATCTCAAGCCCATTTCTCGCATAACGCGTCGAACCATTTTATAAGTAACTTCAAAGGTAATTGACTCGTCATGTTGAAGATTCACCAAGAGGTTCCCAGCACCGATGCCTTGATGATGAAAATCAAACCAGTATTGTGTCCGTTCTTTGAGTTGCCGATCACGAGCTTCCCAAGCAGTTTCTTCTCGTTTTAAGCCTTTGTAGTAGGCCTGCCGGCTTACGCCGACAACGTCTAATAACTTGGTGAGTGCACCACGCGTGCCTTGACTGATCTCTTTGATTGCGATGTAGGCCAGCCGATGTTGTTTGTTCACCCCTTGCGCTGAAGTTCCAGCAATTTTTTTGCGAATTGTTCCACTAATTCTTTGTCTTTAAGCTCGGCCTCTAGTTGGCGGATACGAAGATTTGCTTTATCAAGATCAGTCAGTTCAGATTCGTCTTTGTGATGGCCACGGTTATCAACGAGGGCTTCGTACCCGCCGTTCTTGACCTTAAGTACCCAAGAACGTGCTTGTTGATACGAAACTTGAAAGTGCTCTGCAGCTTCAGCGTATGAATGTTTATGCTTGACCACGTACTCAACGACTTCAATTCGTTCTTCGAAAGTTATCTTCTTACGCATAGTGGGGACCTGCTTTCTGGACGGCGATGCCGTCAAAGGTTTGTCCTCATTATACTTGGTAACCCAGTTTTTTGCTTGGGTAGCGGTACGTAGACCATATCTGTCCGCCAACTCAGTAAATGTGCCTTCTCCATTCAAGTACGCAAAGACGACGGTATGTTTCAATGACCTGCTGTAATGATTATTCCTCTTAGCTTCTTTCAGTCCTTCAAGCCCATCACGCTTGTAACGCGTTAACCACTGTTTAAATGTATCCTGGCTGATTCCATGCTGCCTTGCATAAGTTGTTCTCGGGAGAACCGATAGCTGATAATCCTCCAGCAGCTTGAGCTTTTCAAGAGCTGTGAACTTAGATCTTGGCATACAAAAATCCCTCCATAATCATCAGATGAATTATTGTATTTCATCTGACAACCATAAAGGGATTATCGCA
>NZ_AYYR01000090.1 GCF_001435975.1 Secundilactobacillus collinoides DSM 20515 = JCM 1123 | reverse complement strand
TCCTTTAAACCTTGCGCCTGTTTTTGCCGTTCGTAATCTTCATCACGGGCATATAGGGCGGTCATGATTGCGTTACTAAAGGCCGTCTTTAAGTAATAGTCTGGACTAACTGGCTTGTAGTTCAGTGGTTGATAATGTTTGATATTTGCTTTTCTGTACTGGTCGTCCTTGGCTTGTTGCTCTTTTAACTGCATTTGGATTTTCTCGATCTGACTGTTCTTAATCGTCGGATCGGCTTTGCATTCGCCAAAAAAGAGTTGTTTAGTGCCATCATGCTTTAAAAC
>NZ_AYYR01000089.1 GCF_001435975.1 Secundilactobacillus collinoides DSM 20515 = JCM 1123 | reverse complement strand
CAAAAAAGCCAATAACCACACGCCTTTGGCGTGATTATTAGCTTTCAAGTTTCAGTAACATACCCAGAAAGGGGCCAGCTATACATATGTTTAAGCGTCTGGTTTACATCTTCATTTTTGGCTTTTTCGGTAGTCTTCTCCGACTCTGGTTAACCACTATTTTCGCGCAGCAACACTTTGTGACGGTGATGGCCATCAACGTGTCGGGTTCTTTTTTATTAGCACTAGTGACCGGTGCACTGCCCTTTATCGTTCCTGTTTCTGACGAATTGCTTTCCGGGTTAAGCGTTGGTCTCATCGGCAGCTTCACCACCTTTTCAACCTTTTGTGTCGACACGGTCAACCTTGCGACCCAGCAAGGCTTTCTACTCGCTGCCAGTTACTGGGCGGGCAGTTTATTCTTCGGTATTCTCGCCGCTGTTTGGGGCGTTGCCCTGAGTCACCGGGCTCAGCAAAGGAGACTGCCATGACCCTATTTACGATCATTGAAATTGGTCTTGCGGGATCAATTGGCGCCCTTTTACGTTTCACAATCACACGGATTGGCAATGAAGTCTTTAAAGCTGTTCCCTTGCCGATGGCCACCCTGTTGATCAATCTGCTCGGCGCGTTTTGTCTTGGCATGCTGACAGCACGGTTCCCGGCAACTTCCTTGATGTGGCTGGTGGGCAGTGGCTTGCTTGGCGGTTTTACGACCTATTCAACATTCACGAATGAAGTGGTTGTTCTAATACGCGACCGGCCATTGCTTGCTACAGGCTACCTCGTTTTATCATCAGTATTGGGTGTGGCAGTTGCGTATGGTGGCTTTTTGCTTCTTTAATCTTTGAGGGGGACTGACTATGAAACAAGTACTTGTCGATCTATTCGTCATCTTACTGACTATTTTGCTATTCTTAATTGGAATGACCCAGTTTGGCGATCAACCGGCCAAAAAATCTCATTCATTATTCATAATGACCTCAAAGCCGGTTCGGTTAACCGATTACAATATTCAAAAATATGTATATTGATTTTTAAAAGAAAGCGTTAATACCCACTAATTATGTATTTTGTTTATCATTTTCGCAAAATAAATGTATGCATATTAAATTTAATGTATTTTTTACTAGCTTTTTTGCTCTCATGATTGTATAATAATGTCATTCTACTAATAGGAAGTGACATCAATGAACGCTTTAGACCAATACAATAACAACCAACCGCACACAGACTACGACAACGTTCGTCCGATCATGTTAAAAGATCTGCAAAACATCAGTGCAGCTGAACGTGAATTCTTCCAAGCACACGCATTCGGTATGGAACCAAAGACGAACCATTTCTACTCATAATCTTGAAAAAGGACAGGGTCGATTACTATGGTGTCTCAGCGAAAAACGCTACAACTTGATGCATTTTATACCAAATAAGGACGATATCAACCATTGCTGGTGATATCGTCCTTATTTTATTTGGTGTTTAACTACAATTCGTATCTGACGAACACGTTTTCTGTAAATGGTATTTTCACCGTTGCGCCCTCAAAACGCCTTGCGACACTCTCTACTCTTCTTCCGGATCATCCAAGTCTCTTTCAATATCGATGCCGTAAAGTTGGTTAACCGCTTCATCCTTTGATGCTGGGTGCACGACCAGGATCGTGGTGGCACCCTTGCTGCTGACGTAACCCGCGAACATGGTCACTTCCTCAACGTAGTACGCTAAGCCATCAGAGTGAATGATGTACTGACCCGCGACCGGCATGGTTTCAAAGTAAACCTTGTTCATTCGAATGTAGTCGTCACCTTCGTGAAGCATAACCATTACCTTATACACATGCATTCCTCCATCTCTCAAATCATGATGAATAGTCAATCATCATGATTGCACAGCGTAAACTGTACAATCTATCGTCACTCGTTGGTTTTATTAAACCACGGTTTGCGCGCGGACGCAATTGTCTCCCTGCGTTACGGTGACGCTTAACCGCCTATGGGGCGTGGGTTATGAAAAGTTACATCTTTCTCAAAATCGTTTCAGATTTAAGGCCACAAATAGGCCGTGTACCACTCCATTCCGGAATAGTACACGACCAATCGCTTTTTTGCAAAATTAACTACTTAGCAACAAGTTCCGCTTCATCCTTATTATGACGGTCCCCAAACCGTTGCTCATTCGCATGAAGTGTTGCCTTAAACGCTAACATCATCTCCGGCTCAATCAGTGTTCCCCCCTGATTTAAGCGTTGTGTCCAAGCTTTTCTTACCGAAGGATGACTTGAAAACTGAATCAGGTTCATTTTGATCCCCTCCAAAAAAGCGCTGCCATACTCCTGCATTGCCGTAATCATAGCACATTAATAAAAAGGGGTCTAGATTATAATCAATAAAATCTATAAATTTCATTATTTATTTTTCGCAGAGACTGAAAACCCATAGTTGTTAAACACAACCAACCAGGGGATAGTCGTTGCTATTTAGCGGATATTTCACTAAACTAGAGCCATTAGAAAAGTTAGCAAAGGAGTTAACGACTTATGGACAAGAAATTCATCAAAAAGTATGAAACCGACGCCATTAACCACGATGGCCTTAATGGGTACGCTTCAGTTCCGGGAGGCGTCAGTGTCGCTGTCAGCAACCCCCTGAATGAGAAGATGCCTGGTGCCAACCCGGAACAGTTATTAGGATTATCATTAAGTACGTGCATGGGCGCGACCTTGCAGGCCATCGAAAAAGAAAACAACCTCCCTCATCGCGCACAGATTCACGTTCATGTGACCATGGTCAAGGGCACGGCTGGACTCGAATTCTTGGTGGATGCACGCGTCTTTATCCCGCACCTCTCACGTGCGCAGGTCGTGGACTTTGTGCGTCAGGCGGAGAAACGGTGCCCCGTATCAAAATTGCTGAGTGGCAGTGAGAATTATACGATTCATGTTGTGGATGGATTTGATGATGATCAGATTGCAGCCGGGGAAATGGTCCGGTAATGCGCACAGTTGTGGACAACAAAAAAGGTTCGAGAGAATATCTCGAACCTTTTTTTGCATCAGCCATGACTGGTAATCCCTAATTACCACCATTTAGACATTTTTGTTAATGACATGCGTTTTGGAATTGTTTATCACGTTGGGCCTCTGTCCTCGAGCCGAAACGTGCTCCAGAAGGCAAGGGGTTGCTGCGTATGCAACACTGACACAAAATCCAAATCCGGGATTTTATGCCAAAGTTAGTGTTCTGAGGTCCTCGAGCCGAAACGTGCTCCAGAAGGCAAGGGGCTGCCGCGTAAGCAACACTGACACAAAATCCAAAACCGGGATTTTATTCCAGTGTTGCTTACACTTCGCCCCTTAATCGCCTTCTTCTGCACTCTTGCCACCATTCTCCAGCTTTGTTACTTTGCTAAACTGTTTGATAAAGGCTAGTAACGACTCCGCCTTCTCCTCGCCGAAGATGTCGACCCAGCTGCCGAAGCGACTGCGTGCTTTTTTGGTCACAATTTCCTCGATTTGGCGGCCACGTGGGGTCAAATGCAGATATTGACGCCGATGATCCTTTTCGTCACGCTGCTGATAGATATAATCTAAGTTGAGCAACACCTTAATTTGGCGTGAAATGGCACTTCGAGTCACGCCGCGCTTGTCTGCGATGCGGGCTAGGGTTACGTTAGCCTTCTCCGCAATATCGTGCAAGATCAAGTACTGTTCAAAGGAAAGGTTGTACTCCATCGCAGGTTCAGAAACGAACGTGTCCAAGTACTTCAGTGATTTGATATATACGTCAATGTATTCGTCTAGTAATTGTTGAACTTCCATTATTCCACCCTATCATTTTGATAACTTTACTCTTAACATCCTATCATCTTTTGCTTGTGAATACTACCACACATTTCACAAAACCACGGTTAAAATACTAGGCCATTCAAGCATCTTTTTAATCGGCCTATGGTACTATTAAAGTAATTCTACTACTATTGGGAGGCGTTCGCATCGATATTTTAGACAGAATTCACCACGTTGAGCTCAATAACTTAAAAAAGATCATTCAAATCTGTGATCAGCTGAATGTGAACTATTTTCTCATCGGCGGTTCCTATTGGGTGCTATCCGCCACAAGGGGTTTATTCCCTGGGACGATGACATGGATATTGGCATGTTGCGCAACGATTATGAGCAGTTTGCCCAATATGCCCCTAGCCTACTGAAAAACGACCACTATTTTCTGCAAACGGCCTATAGTGATAAAAATTATGGGTTCAGTTACATGAAACTGCTGGATCGTCACACTTATATTGAAGAAAAAAATAATGTCAACCGAGCGCGAAAAGGCGTTTTTATTGATATTTTCCCGTTTGACCGGATTCCAGAAGATCCCGGCGACCAGCGCAGCCAGCTAGCAAGATTCAAACTGTTGGATAGCCGTATCATCGTTAAGGCGGGTTACCGGTGGATCGAGACGCCGCTTTATCGTCATTCTGATCTCGACCTGGATGACCTGCAGGATCTGGAAACTATGAAACATGATCGTGAAACTATCATGCGGCAGTATAACCAACAGTCCCTTACGCATATTAAAAATATTGCATCGCAGTATGCTTATGACAAAGAGATCATGACCACAAACGAAGCGTTGAATCTCATTTCCGTTCCATTCGAGAAGATCACGGTCCGCGTGCCGAAAAACTACGATGCCATTCTAACCCGTCTCTACGGGAATTATCATCAATTGCCTCCGGTTCGTCAGCGCACGGAAAAACATATCAGCAAATTAATCATGGATAATCAATTATTTACGTAGGTACTGATAACTGGGGTTTCCGGTTAAAAATACAACCAGCATCCCAGCGTTTGGAATAACTTTTTTCAATTACATTGGAGGTGATTGCCGTGTCCAACAACAACTATTACGGTGCCATTGTCGTCACGGTACAAGGATTAGATCTACTCATTGTTAACCTGAAGACCCTGAAGCCTATTGAACGGGTCCACAAGGAATTACTGGTTGGTGACAGTATTTACCAACATCAACCCATTGATTTTGAACTCGTCAATCAAATGACTGGCGCGTTACGGGGCTTTCTACAATTAATGAACGATTACGAAATTGAATCTTACCAGTTATGGGGCAGTGAAGCCCTCTCCCACGCTATCAACGCTGATTTCATCCGTGACCAGATTTTCCTTAGGACCGGTTTGCACCTCAGCTGGCTGTCGATCAGTGAAGAGAACTACTATCGTAACCAAGCAGTACTGCTTGATCTGCGCCATAACAAGACCAACGAAAATGGCCTGATCCACTTGATTGGCATAAATTCAGGAAACACCACGATCACCCAATTTTCGGGACGGTCGTTTGTCTACTCCAGTAACTTCTCACTTGGGCCTGTGCGGATTGCTGAAGATCTTCAAAGTTTGCGTCAAAGTGCGCCAAATTCCGTTGAGGTGCTGAACGACTATATCGAATCTAAACTGACGAACTTTGCGCGCATTACACCGCACGAAGCTATCAGCGGGCCAAGTGAAGTGATTCTTCTGGGTACTATGCCGTTAAGTCACCTCGTCAGCAACGAAAACAAGACCCGGATGTCAATCAAGGAGTTCGAGAAACTTTTTGATCAGGCAATCGACGCCTCTGACCAGTTCCTCATGGAACAGTACAACCTCAAGGAAAACGAAATGCCGCTGCTGTTGCCAGAATTGCTGTTGCTTCGGCGCTTACTGCGGCTGACCCAGGGGACCAGCGTTGTTTTCTCCGATACAACCGTTCTGGATGGCTTAGCGGTCAACGAATCAATCAAGGCAGGATTCAGCAAACTCGATTTCACGGAACAGACCGTGACCGATGCTCAAAATATCGCCAACCACTACCAGGTCGAACCCGTCCACCGTCAGTTAGTTACAAAATTCGCCCTGCACCTATTTGATCAGTTAAAGCCGCTGCACCAACTTGGTGACCGCGAACGACTGCTGCTTCAAATTGCCTGCATTCTGCACGACGTTGGGGCTTACGTGGATGCCCATGAGCACTATTTCCATTCTGAATACATTATCCAGCACTCTAATATCATTGGTCTTTCCACGAAAGAACGCGACATTATCGCTGCTATTTCGCGGTATCACAGTACCCAAACACCAAGTGCGGACCTCAGCCGTTTTCGTCAGCTGCCCACTGAAGACCGGCTACTGATTGCTAAATTGGCGGCCATTTTACGGTTAGCCGATGCGCTGGACGATGATCGTCAGCAAAAAATCAAACGCATCTCCGTGTCGCTGAAAGCGCCTGAGGTCATCATTACCGCTTACTGCAATGAAAGTCTCTTATTCGAAAAATGGGCGTTTGCGTTTAAGAGCCGCTTCTTTGAAGAGACCTTTGGCCTGAAGCCGCAGCTGAAACAAAGGAGCGTGACCGCTAAATGACAACTAAAATCAATTATAGTGATCACAAATACTACACGAACCGTGAATTGAGCTGGATGGATTTTAACGACCGGGTCTTGGAAGAAGCGCGCGACAAGGCTAACCCGCTATTGGAACGACTAAAATTCCTGAGCATTACCCAAAGCAACTTGGATGAGTTCTTCAGCGTTCGGGTTGCATCACTCAAAAAACTGGCTGCCGTTAACTACCCTAAACCAGATGCTTCTGGGATGACCGCTCAGGAACAGCTACTGGCCGTCAACGACGCCGCCCACAAGATGCTTAACAAACAATACACCACACTGAATCGGTCTCTGATTCCAGCATTGGCACAACAAAATATCCACCTGTACCGCACCGATGAATTGTCGACCAGTCAGCTGCAATTCATTAAACGTTACTTTCACGACACGCTCTACCCTGTTTTAACGCCCACAGCAGATGACAGCTCACGGCCGTTTCCGTTTATCGCTAACGACACGCTCAATCTCGCCGTGCTGCTCAATCAAGATAAAAAACGATACTACGCGACGCTGCAAATCCCAGCAAACTTGCCACGGCTCGTCCGCTTACCGGGTGGAGAGAATGACTTTATTCTTGTTGAAGACATTATCAAGCCTTTCCTGGATCAGCTATTCGTAAAATACGAGGTTAAAGAGAGCGCAACATTTCGCGTTATTCGTGATCTTGACCTAGATGTTGCTGAAGAAGACACTTCTGACCTGTTAAAAGAGGTTCAGCAGCAGTTGAAGCTGCGGGAACGCGGCAACGTTATCCGCCTTGAAGTTGAGAGTACCGTCAGCAAAAAATTGCTGAAACGGCTCACGAAGGAACTTGATCTCAAAGAGTACGCCATCTACGAAATCAACGGACCCGTAGACCTTACCGTGCTGAGTAAGCTGGCCGGCCAAGTGACCGATCATCGTGACTTATTGTATCCTAGCTTTACCGCTTATCAACCAGCCTCACTGACCAGCAGCCACAACATTTTTGACGCTATTCGGCGTCATGACCGTTTTCTGCAGCATCCCTATGATAAGTTTGACCCCGTAATTGAATTCATTCGTCAATCTGCTATTGACCCCGGCGTACTGGCCATCAAAATGACCCTGTACCGAGTCTCTGGCGATTCACCAATCATCCGCTACCTAGGTCAGGCTGCACAAAATGGCAAACAGGTCACCGTTCTCGTTGAAGTGAAAGCCCGTTTCGACGAGCAAAATAACGTCCATTGGGCCAAGCAATTGGAAAAAATGGGCTGCCACGTCATCTATGGCCTGATTGGCCTAAAAACGCACTGTAAGCTCGCGCTTGTTATCCGCCGTGAACAGGGTGTTATCCGCCGCTACATGCACATGGGCACTGGAAATTACAATGATGTGACCGCTCGCTTTTATACGGATATGGGTCTGTTTACCGTGAACGCAGATATGGGAATCGATGCCACCAACATTTTCAACATGCTTTCTGGGTATTCGGAACCGCCCTATTTTCACCAACTTCACATTTCACCACATGGCATCCGTGATTTTATCAACGAAAGACTGAATCAGGCCACCGAATTAGCGAAAACCGGCAAAAAAGTACGGGTTCGAATGAAAATGAATTCGCTGTCGGATCAGTCAATGATTGCTCACCTCTACAAGGCATCACACGCCGGTGTCAAAATCAGCCTGATTATTCGCGGCATTTGCTGCCTAAAAACCGGCATTCCTGAAATCAGCGATAACATCACTGTCCACTCCATCGTGGGTCGATTCCTCGAACACAGCCGAATCTTTATTTTTAATCTTGATGGTCAAGAAACAATCTACCTGTCAAGCGCCGACCTGATGACCCGGAACCTGAACCGTCGCGTTGAACTTCTATTCCCAATCAATGATCCGAAAATCAAAAAACGCGTGCTGACCATTTATAAGACAATGTGGAACGATAACGTGAAGACACGTGTTCTGCAGGCTGACGGCCACTTCAAACGGGTTGACCGGCGCGGTCATGTCGCGCTAGATTCACAAGCCTATTTTGCCGATCTTGCCAGCGTTCACGCGAAGGCCGATAAAGCTCAAGAGGCCCTGGCCAAGCCAAGCGAATTTCAGCCTATGTTCAGCCCGGAAAATCAGCCCAATCCTCTGAATTATGATGATGGGAGTGACACACACTAATGGAAAATTTTGCAGTGATCGACCTTGGATCAAACTCGGTTCGAATGACTATCACGCGCATAAATGATGACGGCACATACGAACCCGTCAAACAAATGAAGTCCTACGTGCGGCTGTCCGAAAATATGGGGGAAGCCCATGTCCTTCAGCCCGCTGCAATCGACCGCACTCTGACTGCATTGCAATCGTTCAAGGACGTGTATAAGGGATTAGACAACCTTCAAATAAAGGCAGTTGCCACCGCAGCAACCCGTCAAGCGGTCAATCAAAAAAAGTTTCTCAAGACAGTCACCAGTCAAATTGGCATACCGTTAGAAGTGATTTCTGGGACAACAGAGGCCTACTACGACTATCTTGGGGTCAGTGAGACGCTGCCAGCCACTAACGCAGTTATTTTAGATACCGGCGGCGGCAGCTCAGAAATCGTCCTGGTGCAAAACAATGCCATCAGCCACCTCATCAGCATCCCATTAGGCAGCGTGAATCTGACACAGCAGTACTTGCCTACCGACCGTATCACGGCTGATAGCCTGTTTGATGCGATGTCCTTCGTCAATGAAATTCTCACCAATATTTGGTGGTTGCGAAACGGTCTGAACTTGCCAGTGATCGGCCTCGGCGGCAGTAACCGGACTATGGCCAAAATCAATCGCCGTTTTAAAAAAATGCTCAATTTTGAAGATATTCACGGCTATCGTTTGAGCCGACAATCAATTGATCAAACGTTTCCCAGAATTATTCGCGAAGATTTGGCGGGCCGTAAACAAATTCCAGGCCTCAGTAAAGACCGGGCGGATATCATTGTTGGCGGTCTGATTCCCCTGGTGCTGCTAATGCGATATTTAGATTCAGACCACATCACTTTTTCAAACAACGGTCTGCGAGAAGGCATCCTGTTTGAACATCTGAATGATCTGCGCACAAAAAACGTTCGCAACGATTCTGATAACAATCTATAACAAAAAGACAGAAGTCCTATTTCAGACTTCTGCCTTTTTATGGCTCTTTGTCAACTGGTATTGGTGGAGAGTTTTGAAACGTATTTGACTTTATGT
>NZ_AYYR01000088.1 GCF_001435975.1 Secundilactobacillus collinoides DSM 20515 = JCM 1123 | reverse complement strand
ATAGTTGGGTCTGATGGAATCGTTGCATCGACTGGGTCGCCGTTTTCTGGGGTTGCCGTGACCGTTTCACCAGGGTTCACTGTTCCAGGGTCAATGGTAATGTCGATGTTACCCTTGTCATCTGAAGTTCCAGTGGCGATTGGGTCACCATTGTTGTCAGTAATGGTAACTGGCGTATTCGGATCAGTGGTTCCGGTAAAGTGGTAACCATCAGTTGAATTGCCCGTGACTTCTGGGCCAGTGATCTCTGGAGTTTCATCATTTGTATCCGTCGCAGCCGGATCTTTTGGTACGGTGACTGTAACAGGATCTCCGCCTTCTGGCGTAATCGTGATGGTATCATCTGGGTCAACATCATCTGGGCTGACCGTGATAACGAAGGTTCCAGAACCATCAGTTTCGCCCCACGCAATTGGTGTTCCATTCTTATCTTTGATCGTGATTGGCGTATTCGGCGCTGAATGACCAGTTACTTGGTACCCCTTATCAGAATCACCTGTAATCTTAGGGTTGTCAATGGTCGGATCACTTGGCACAGTGGCCGTTGCCGGGTCACCACCATCAGGGGT
>NZ_AYYR01000087.1 GCF_001435975.1 Secundilactobacillus collinoides DSM 20515 = JCM 1123 | reverse complement strand
TTCAGGAAGGTTTCACAGTCAATGAGCGTCTTCCAGACACTCTCGTTGATGTTGCTATTTGCAATGTTTATTTTAGCGTTGCTAACGTGCATCGACAAAAGGAACAAATAAAAAAGCCGCCCTGCGTAAACTTTGGCCAGTTACAGGGTAGCTTAATGCTGTCTTATTAACTTCGCCACCGCCTTTGAAGCGGCTTGCATGGGAAGTCCTGTCTTCAGCAGGGCTTCCTTTTTCTATTACATTATAGCATGACCTTTAAAAACTGGCTAACGTTTTAGACTTTGATCAAGTTCGGATTCGGGTTGTTTGATCTCCGGATTCTGTTCAGCAAATGCTTTCAGTTGCTTTTGTGTTAGCTCACTGATTTCTTGGTGCACATCGTTTAACTGGTTTTTAAATTGCGCTTTCTGT
>NZ_AYYR01000086.1 GCF_001435975.1 Secundilactobacillus collinoides DSM 20515 = JCM 1123 | reverse complement strand
TACCCTACGAAAGAATCTTAATGGAGTAATTAACGCCGCCAAATCGTCCTACTCTAACGGACCGATAGAGGGCATCAACCGTAAGATCAAGGAGCTCAAACGTGCTTGTTATGGCTTCTCCAATCAGGCCAATATGTTCACACGCGTCTACCAGCTGATTGCCTAGATTATCTACCACAATAACGTCACGATGGTAGGCTTATTTGTTATGCCTTCAAGTACGATATTCAGACAACACACCAGATTAAACGCCGCAACTAATAAAACAACAAAAAAGATCTCCCACACGAGGAGATCTCCAAAGGATAGAAACTATCCTTCAACACCATTTGACAAACTTCCG
>NZ_AYYR01000085.1 GCF_001435975.1 Secundilactobacillus collinoides DSM 20515 = JCM 1123 | reverse complement strand
TTTCTTCAACCCAGCGGATTGCCAATCTTGAATCGGATAATATTGTTGCTTGATATAAGCCGACTTCTTTTCATACTGACTAGTAATTTTAAAAGCCTCGACCGTCTGTTCTGATACCCGACGAATTAAAACTGGCCGAGACTTGCCACCGTTAGTTTCTACAAAACTAACGTATAGGCTGACTAAGTCATTAGTCCTCATCTGGATCGTTGAGCCAATCAGCGACCTCTTTAGCATCTTTGAACTCGGTGACTGGTGTCCCTTCGGTCGCCTTTAAAAAGCGTAAATTAGCTCTTTCTTCTTCGCTTAAAGACGCATTAAAAGGTAAAGCACCATTAGCAACAATCCGCTTGTAAAACATGTTAATGGCCGTGGTTGGATTTAAGCCCAATTCGCTTAAAACTGCTTCGGTATCATCGGCCAAATCTTTATCAATCTTGACTTGGACCCG
>NZ_AYYR01000084.1 GCF_001435975.1 Secundilactobacillus collinoides DSM 20515 = JCM 1123 | reverse complement strand
AGACCAATTATAAGAATAGGCCATTAGTGTTGCACTTAACTTGACAATTGAGGAACTTTTTAATAGATAAATAAAGGAGTATTTTTGTCATGAAAGGCATTATTTTAGCAGGCGGTTCAGGCACGCGATTATATCCAATTACAAAGGCTACCTCAAAACAACTGATACCGATATATGATAAGCCAATGATATATTACCCGTTATCAAGTTTAATGTTAGCCGGAATTCAAGATATTATGATAATTTCAACTCCACGGGATTTACCGCGTTTTCAGGAATTATTTGGCAGTGGTAAAGAATTGGGCTTGCGCTTTGTATATCAAGTACAGAAACAGCCCAATGGTCTTGCTGAGGCATTTATTTTAGCTGAAGATTTTATTGCAGATGATTCTGTGTGTTTAATCCTTGGTGATAATATTTTCTATGGTGGAGGTTTATCAAAATTGCTACAACGAAATGCTCGAAAAACAAAGGGTGCAACGATTTTTGGCTATCATGTTAATGATCCTGAGAGATTCGGTGTAGTAAACTTCGATAATAAACACCATGCTAAGTCTATCATAGAAAAGCCGAAGCATCCTACCAGTAATTTTGCGGTTACCGGAATATATTTTTATGATAATCAAGTTGTAAAAATAGCTAAAA
The DNA here is from genome assembly GCF_001435975.1 of Secundilactobacillus collinoides DSM 20515 = JCM 1123. Taxonomy (GTDB): domain Bacteria; phylum Bacillota; class Bacilli; order Lactobacillales; family Lactobacillaceae; genus Secundilactobacillus; species Secundilactobacillus collinoides. The sequence goes on along the minus strand of NZ_AYYR01000084.1, from coordinate 3,827 downwards.
ATATTAAGCCTTCTTCACGAGGAGAATTGGAAATAACTGACGTCAATCAAACTTATCTTGATCAGGGTGAATTAGATGTACAGTTATTAGGCCGTGGTTACGCTTGGCTAGATACTGGAACACACGATTCTTTACAAGAAGCAGCAGCTTATGTGGAAACTATTCAAAAACGACAAAATTTAAAAATTGCTTGTATAGAAGAAATTGCTTATAGGATGGGCTATATCGACGCTGAACAATTGATAAGTTTAGCTCAACCATTGAGAAAAAATGATTATGGTCAATATTTGCTAAGATTAGCGGAGGACATAAAGTGACATGGGAAAACTAAAAGTAACGAATACTAAGTTACAGGACGTAAAAATTATCGAACCAACTGTATTTGGCGATCAACGAGGATTTTTCACAGAAACATATTCTGATCGCGATTTTAAAGCAGCCGGAATTAACTATGATTTCATTCAAGACAATCAATCATTATCTTCACAAGCAGGTGTACTACGTGGACTACATTTTCAACGAGGCAAGGCGGCTCAAACAAAATTAATCCGAGTTGTCACTGGCGCCGTTTTTGATGTCATTGTAGATGTTCGTAAGGGTTCACCTACATATAAACAGTGGGAAGGATACATCATCTCTGAAAGTAATCATCGTCAATTACTGGTACCAAAGGGGTTTGCACATGGCTTTGTTACCTTAACCAATAATGTCAACTTCCTATATAAATGTGATAACTACTATAATGCAGAAGCTGATGGCGGTTTTTCATTCAAGACTCCAGAATTAGGGATTAATTGGCCAATTGATTTTAATCAAGCAATCACCTCAGAAAAAGATGCAGCACAACCAACTTTCACTGAATTCGAAAAGAACAATCCATTCGTTTATGGTGAAATTTAAGGAGCATGACTATGGATAATTTAATCGTTACTGGTGGTGCGGGCTTTATCGGCTCTAACTTTGTACATTATGTTGTTGAACATCATCCAGAAGTTAAACACATTACTGTTTTGGATAAGTTAACGTATGCTGGCAACGAGGCAAATTTGGCAGGCCTGCCAACAGACCGAGTTGAACTGATAGTAGGTGATATTTGTGATTCAGGTCTTGTCGATCAATTAGTATCTAAAGCCGATGCAGTTGTTCACTATGCTGCTGAAAGTCATAATGATAATTCATTAATTGATCCATCACCTTTTATTCAAACAAACATTGTAGGTACCTATACGCTAATCCAAGCCTGTCATAAATATGATGTTCGTTTCCATCATATTTCGACTGACGAAGTTTATGGAGATTTGCCGTTACGCGAAGACTTGCCAGGTCACGGTGAGGGCGTAGGAGAGAAGTTCACACCTGAATCACGATACAAACCAAGTAGCCCATATTCATCTTCTAAGGCAAGTTCTGACTTGCTTGTTCGTGCTTGGGTTCGCTCATTTGGATTGAAAGCCACTATCTCAAACTGTTCCAATAACTATGGACCATACCAACATATCGAGAAGTTTATTCCACGTCAGATTACTAATATTCTAAGTGGTATTCGTCCTAAACTTTATGGTAGTGGGAAAAATGTTCGCGATTGGATTCACACCAATGATCATTCTCGCGCTGTTTGGCAGATTCTGACCCAGGGCAAAATTGGTGAAACATATTTGATTGGTGCTGATGGCGAAAAGAATAATAAAGAAGTATTGGAACTTATTCTTAAGTTGATGGGACAGCCAGAAGACGCGTATGATCAGGTTAAAGATCGGCCTGGTCATGACTTAAGGTACGCAATTGATTCGACCAAACTTCGAACAGAATTAGGCTGGCAACCAGAATTTACTGATTTTGAAACCGGCCTGCAGCACACTATCGATTGGTATACTAAACACGAAGATTGGTGGAAAGCTGAAAAAGATGCTGTTGAAGCGAAATATGCTAAAAACGGTCAGTAATTGAACTATCAAATTGAGGTTTGTCCATCGTGACAAATCTTTTTTTGAATCGAAATGGAGGGTATTTCATTGGTAAAATACTTGGTCACCGGTGCAAAAGGGCAGCTTGGGACAGAATTAGGCAAGTTACTGGATGATGAAGACATTAATTTCTGGGGGTATGATTCGTCTGATTTAGATATCACCAATCGGGATCTCGTTTTCCAAAAATTACATGAACTACAGCCAGATGTTATTTTTCATTGTGCAGCTTATACTGCCGTGGATAATGCTGAAGATGTTGGTAAAGATGCCAATTGGCGGGTCAATGTTGAAGGAACAAAAAACGTTGCTGACGCCGCTAAAGAAATTGATGCTACCCTTGTATACATCAGTACTGACTATGTCTTTGATGGGACTAATGCTGGTGAGTACGGCGTAGATTCGCCGGCTAATCCAAAGAATGAGTATGGAAAGGCAAAACTGGCTGGCGAAACAGCCGTAAAGCAAGCTTTGAATGATTACTACATTGTCCGAACATCTTGGGTGTTTGGCGAATATGGAAAAAACTTTGTCTATACAATGCGAAGATTGGCGGACACACATGATACCCTGACAGTGGTTAATGATCAGGTGGGACGGCCGACCTGGACAAAGACGTTGGCTAAGTTCATGTTACATTTAATACAGGCTGACTGTAAGTTTGGCACCTATCAGTTAGCTAACGACAATACTTGTAGCTGGTACGAATTCGCGACTGAAATTTTGAAGGCTACAGATGCTAAAGTGTTACCAGTTTCTTCTGAGGAGTATCCTCAGAAAGCTTATCGGCCACGACATTCAATTATGAATTTGGATAAGGCCAAGGCAACAGGGTTTACAATTCCAACCTGGCAGGAAGCACTTGCGTTATTTCTTACTGATTTGGACAGATAATCTTAGATTCAATTTAAATGATGCCTAATTTTGGAACAATGGAACTAAAATATTTTATTTTCTAATGTAGGGGGGCAAAGGATGATGAAAGTATGTAAAGCAGTTATCCCCGCTGCTGGCCTCGGCACACGTTTTTTCCGGTCATCAAGGCACTTGCAAGAGAAATGCTTCCAATGGTCGATAAACCGACAATTCAGTTTATCGTTGAGGAAGCTAAAGCAAGTGGTACCACCGATATTTTAATCGTTGAAGGCAAACAAAAGTGGTCCATTGAAGATTAATTTGACCCAGGCCCTGAAATGGAACAGAATTTGTAGCCGAAGGGTAAGGACAGCTTATTGAAGCTGGTTAACGATACCAAGGATATTGGTGTTAACTTATTCTTCGTTCGGCAGCCATATCCTAATGGGCTAGGCGAAGCTGTGCGCATGGCTAAGTCGTTCATTGTCGATGAACCATTTGTGGTCATGCTAGGTGACGATTTAATGGGTGATCAGGCATCGTTGACAACCAGTATGAAAAGATCCGCGCTTCTCTCTTGGCCGTCAAGAAGGTACCTCATGAAAATGCGTCAGCTTAGGGGGTGATTGATCCTGAGGGTGAAGTGTCTGACGTCTTGTATAACGTTCGTAAGTTCGTAAAAAAGCCGGTGTTAGATAAAGCTAGTCATTGGGCGTTACTTGTTGGTCCTTGAGATCTTCGGCGTTTTTGAGAAACCAAAAGCTGGGTACAGTTCGATATTGGAAATGTGCTGGGCTAAGTGACCGCTAATGTGGAATATGGGTTGACGCCTTCGGAGATTAAGGCTGAGTTGAAACAGTATATTTTGAACTGATTGAGCGGTTGAATACTGACAATAAAACTAAAAAAGCCAGCCACATTTATTATGTGGTTGGTTTTTTAATGGAATCGTACCCGGATTTAAAATCTAAGTGCAACAAGTTCAAATTATACAAATAGGCCATGGAG
>NZ_AYYR01000083.1 GCF_001435975.1 Secundilactobacillus collinoides DSM 20515 = JCM 1123 | reverse complement strand
TAAAGTCAAATACGTTTCAAAACTCTCCACCAATACCAGTTGACAAAGAGCCAAAAAACCAAGGATCCGCAGACCCTCGGTTTTAAAAACATTGCGAAACTCAACCCTCAAGGTTAAGCTGGTAAATTAACGAATTTCAGCATTCAAATCTTCGGTCAAAATCTTTTCAACCTTTGCAAAGGCTTGACTGACTTCGTCATCCGTCAACGTCTCATTTGGATTTTGATACGTCAGCGTGTATGCCATTGATTGTTTGCCAGCCGGCACGTTCTTGCCGGCATAAATATCAAACAAGTGAACGGACTTCAGATAAGCACCGCCTCGCTTATTGATCTTGGCTAAAATCTCATCGTTGGTGACAGACCGGTCAACTAACAGCGCAATGTCACGGGAGACAGCCGGGTACTTCGAGATTGGATCGTACTGGTTAGCCTTCTTCGGCATAGCAATCAAAGCATCCAAATTAAGTTCAAATACGTAGGATTCCTTGATCTTGTATGCTGCTTCAACTGTTGGATGGACCTGACCAATAAAGCCGACATAGTGGCCGTGGATCGAAATATCAGCGGTCCGGCCGGGATGCAAATCAGGGTATTTGTCAGTGGCTTCGAAAGTCACATCGCCCTCAACATCCAGGTTAGCCAGAAATTGTTCAACGATACCCTTCAGCTGATAGAAATCAACCTTTTGAGCTTTGCTGTGCTGCCAGCTTGTCGGTGTCAATTCACCGCTGATCACCCCGGCGATATGCTCCTGCTCACTTGGCCGGACGTCTTCTGGCTCGCGGTAGAAGACCCGACCTTGTTCGTAGAGGGCAATGTCGTTGACGTGACGAGCGTTATTGTAAGCAACGTCATCCAGCAGCCCGCTCACCAAGTTTTCACGCAGGGTCGTGTGGTCGGTCGTCATTGGCCAACTCAATTCAGTCGTTTCAGTATCGCGCATTAAGAACTGTTGCGCTTTTTCATGGGTTGTCAGTGCATAGGAGATGGCCTGATTCAAGCCAAAGCCTTCCAACAGACTGCGAGATGCCCGGATGAGCCGTTGCTTATCGGTCAGCACACCTAGTGTGGTTGGGCCGCTTGGCAGGGTTGATGGAATTTCATCATAGCCGTAGATCCGCGCAACTTCTTCAAGCAAATCAGCTTCAATGTGAATGTCCCAACGGCGCGGCGGTACAGTCACAGTAAAGGTCTCCCCGCTAACTGACACGCCAAAACCAAGCCGTTTAAAGATTGCTTCAACATCATCCGCTGATAAGTCGGTCCCCAGAACATGGTTCACACGGCTCAGGGTCACATCAACAACAACGTCCTTTACATCGTATTCAGCGCCAGTAACGATACCAGTCAAAACATCACCATCAGCCAATTCATCCATCATTTGGGCCGCTGCATCCAGAGCTTCAGCAACGCCGCCGTGGTTCACACCGCGTTCAAAGCGTTGAGAAGCATCCGTGTGCAGGTTATGCCGTTGCGCAGTCTTTCGGATCAACGTTGGTTGGAACACAGCCGATTCGATGGCAACCGTCGTCGTATCGTCATCGATCCGTGAATTGAACCCGCCCATGACACCAGCAAGTGCAATGGGTTTGTCAACATCCGCAATCACAATGTCGTTTTCATCAAGATCGTGTTCCTCTTCATCCAGCGTGGTGAGCTTTTCACCAGCGCGCGCATGACGAGTCACAACAGTATTGCCCTTGATTTTATTAAAATCGAACGCATGTAACGGTTGACCATACTTCAACAAAATGTAGTTTGTGACGTCAACCACGTTGTTGATGGGCCGAACGCCAGCGTTCCACAATTTGATTTGCAACCAGCGTGGACTTGGCTTGATTTTGACGTTCTTGACGATCCGCATCTTGTAAATCGGCGCAAGGTCGGCATTCGTGTCCATTGAAACTTGGTCAGCCGCCTTTTCGCCGATCTCGGTCACACTCGGGTGGTTAAGGTTCGCTGTTTTATCGTAAAGAGCGGCCACGTCATTGGTCACGCCGTACACGCTCAGCATATCACCACGGTTTGGCGTCACGTCAACATCGATCAGATCATCATCCATCCCCAGATAAGAGAAAACGGGTGCCCCGATTTCAGCATCATCGGGCATGAAGTAGATACCGTCAGCCCATTCCTTTGGGACAACATCCTTGCTGAACCCGATTTCGTCTAAGGCACAAATCATCCCGTTTGAGGTGACGCCGCGCATCTTAGACCGCTTGATCTTCACGTTGCCGCCGATACGCGACCCGGGTAAAGCAACGATCACCTTATGACCCGGAGCAACGTTAGGGGCACCGCAGACAATCTGAGAAAGGTCATCTTCGCCAACGTCAACTTGACAGACATTCAAGTGGTCTGAATCAGGGTGCGGTTCCATGAACATGACTTCGCCCACCACAATTTTTTTTAGACCATCGCTGGGCTTTTCAACAGAATCAATTTCAACGGAACCCCGTTCGATTTTTTCTGCTAAGTCCTTTGCCGGTACGTCAATATCTAAATACTCTTTTAACCAGCTGTAAGAAATTTTCATTGGTTAGATTATCCTTTCTTAGCAAATTGGGTGAGGAACCGGACGTCGTTTAAGTAGAAGTTCCGGATATCGTCAACACCGTATTTCAGCATTGCAAACCGATCGGGGCCAAGACCAAAGGCAAAGCCACCGAATACATTCGGGTCAACGCCGGCCATCTTCAACACGTTCGGGTGCACCATACCGGCACCCAGAACTTCGATCCAGCCAGTGTGCTTGCAGACGCTGCAGCCCTTACCGCCACAGTTAAAGCAGGTAATATCTGCTTCAACGGAAGGTTCCGTAAATGGGAAATAGCTTGGTCGTAAACGAACATCAAACCGGTCACCAAACAAGGTGTGGGCAACTAATTCCAAGGTCCCCTTCAAATCAGCCATGGTGATGTGCTTGTCGATCACAAGCCCCTCAGCTTGGTGGAATTGGTGAGAGTGGGTTGGGTCATCGGTATCTCGCCGGTAAACAACACCTGGGGAGATCATTTTCAACGGTCCCTTGCTGAAATCGTGTTTTTCCAACGTCCGCGCCTGCATTGGCGACGTTTGAGTCCGCATCAAGATTTCCTTTGTGATGTAGAATGTATCCTGCATGTCCCGCGCTGGGTGATCCTTTGGGAGGTTCATCATTTCGAAGTTGTACTTGTCTTCTTCAACTTCAGGACCGCTTAATACCTGGTAGCCCATGCCCATGAAGAGGTCTTCGAGTTGATCAACAATTTGTTGAATGACGTGCGGTTGACCCTGCATCACTGGGGCGCCTGGTAACGTCACGTCAATTTTTTCGTGTTGTAATTTAAAATTCAGGGCTGCCTGTTGTAATTCGCCATTGCGGTCATCGATGGCGTTCTTCAGTTCATCACGAACCTTGTTTGCAAACTGACCAAAACTTGGCCGTTCGTCTGCGGGCAAGTCCTTCATACTGCGTAATGCTTGGGTAATGGGACCCTTTTTACCTAATAACTGCACCCGCAGGTCATCAAGTTTTTTAAGGTCATCAACATCGTGGATACTCTGTTTCCGTTCTTCACGGATTTTTTCCAACTGATCTCTAAGTGTCATTCCTGATCCTCCTTAACAAAATAAAAAAACTCCGCCCCAAATAAAGGGACGAAGCTTTCGCGGTACCACCCTTGTTTACTTATCAATAAGTACACTCGGTAATTTAATAACGGTTAATCAACCGGAAGATTTTTTGTGGCGGTCAATAATGACTGCGACGCCCAATCTCTGCTCTGAAAGTGAATTCGATCCTAACCAACCAAAAACCTTCCAGTGACCTGGTTTTCTCTCTGGGGTCGGCGCTGAACCTACTGCTCTTTCGTTAAGGCATTTAATTCAATTTTTGCACAACAACTAGTTTACAGCGGTTGATGGCATTGGTCAACCTCTTGCGCGCCGGCAGTGTCCAATTGGTTCCATTTTTCTGACCAACTGTGCACCGTTTTCATGACGCCGGCAAGATCCTGACCCTTTTCAGTGAGGGCGTATTCAATCAGTGACGAATCATCGTACGTATTACGCACAACGATACCGTTAGTTTCGAGTTCTTTCAGGCGTTCGACTAACACCCGATCAGAGCACTTCGTCACCTTTCCAGCAATATCCTTAAACCGCTGCGGACCAAGATTCAACAAAACATCGATAATCAGTCCGTTCCACTTCTTACCTAAAATGCTAAACGTTTGTTCAAACTTCGGACAAAGTTCAAAATTGTCAATATCCACTAATCCTTGCGTTAAGGTTTGATCCATCTTAACACCCCCTGTTTTAATCTCATACTATTTGTTATCAAATAAAGCTTGTTTTAATCGCTTCATATTCCATTGGCTGACCCGTGCCCGCAATGGGCTGAAAAATTCGTGAATCGCATCATAGTCGTCAACTAGGCTGACCACAACACTTTCGCGATACTTTGGCATGGCCGCCGTGGCACCCCACATGTGTTTCAGGATAATATCCTTTTCCATTGGGGTCAGTTCAGTCAGCTTCTCCGCGTTACGTAGTGCGACCCGCGGATGGATGAAGGCGTGAGAGCCCAAGTTAAACTTGGTGGTGCGCCAGTCATAGTAGAATAAATCATGCAGCAGCCCCGCCCGAGCGACTGCCCGGGTGTTTAGGCCATGTTTTTTAGCAATTAAGTAACTATCGTAAGACACTGAGATCGAATGTGTGAGTCGGTCAGAATGGTGGTGCTGCGTGTAGTTGCCCAATTTCTGCACTTCTGGCTTTGCCAGTAAGTCGTCCACTAAAGCGATATATTCTGTGTCTGTACGCCAATCATTGGTCTTCATAGAACGCTTCCTTTGCTTAAGTAAGTTCATTTAGACATACTATACTGAATTTTGTTACAAATAACAAGTAAAATGGCCCTTTATTCGATTAAATAAACCTAAAGGTCACCGCTTGAAGGCTATGATGCATTCAAACTGGTGACCAAGAACAGGCAAGTGTCCATTTCGTCACAGCAGTAAAGCGGCGCCCAGTAAACCGCGTCGTAAATAGCGCCGTTGCCCTGATCACCGGCCAAATTGGCAGTCCTGTTCTTAACACAAACCAATGCCTTACCTATGGCATGGCAGCAGTCCCCGCAAATTTTCCAGCCGATCATTTTGCTCACAATACCAGCCATCTTCATTAACAAGCACAGTGCCATAATGGTCTATCCGGCACCCTAGATGATCATTTTTCACCGAATTTCCGATTTCACGTACACTACTGATTCAGTTGAAACATCAAAACCCCAGCAGCAATCGCCACATTCAATGACTCTGCGTTACCCTTGATAGGGATGTAGAGATTTTCAGTCGTTTGCGTCATCAACTCAGGTGCCATGCCTTGGCCTTCATTACCCATAATCAGGCCGAAGTCGTTGCCCGCTGTAACATCGCGGAAGTTTTTGGCGTCCTTGTTCAGGGCTGTACCGTAGACCGGCTTGTTGGCAGTCTGAAAGGTTTGCAGCCACTCTGTCAAATCGCCCTCGGTCAACTGCACGTGAAACTGGCTGCCCTGCATCGAGCGAATCACTTTCGGATTAAAACGACTGGAGGTCCCTTTGCCAAAGACAATGCCAGTAAAGCCTGCTGCGTCAGCGGTCCGGACCATGGTGCCGATGTTGCCTGGGTCTTGAATCCGGTCCAGCAGCAGCCAAGCACCATCAGCACCGGCCGGCGCCACCCGGGTAGCAGCCGTGATGTTTACCACAGCAAAGATACCCTGCGGTGTTACCGTATCCGTTAGTTTCTTGGCAATTTCTTCAGTAATTTCAATTTGTTCGATCGTATCAGGCAAGTCGTTTTGATGTGCATCAAGCTGTTCGCCAGTGGCAATCAGCGTTTGAACGGGTTCGTGCGCAGTCAATGCATTGCCGACTGTGTGCCAGCCCTCCACGAGATATTGATGATATTTTTGATGACCCTTTTTTGTTGTTAAATGTTGCCATTTTTTGACCTTTGCATTCTGTGTTGACGTAATCTTTTCGATCATGTCCACCTCTTCTTTCCGATTTTTGTTACCATATATACATACTAGCACGATTTAGAAGGTGAATATATGGCATCGCAATTAATTTCTGTTATTGGTCGGGTGCAGGGCGTTGGGTTCCGCTGGTCAACGAAACGTTTGGCGGATGAATTACAAGTCACTGGCTGGGTTAAAAACGAGCGCGATGGATCCGTGGCCATTTTGGCACAGGCTGATACCGAGACGCTCGCAGCATTTGTTGCGGCACTTAAACGCTCGCCATCGCCCTATGCTGTGGTCACGCAAGTCCAAGTTGAGGCGACCCAAGCACCCGTGTGGCATGAATTTAACATTACCAATTGAAAAATGACCTTAATTCAAGTAATATTTATGGTGTTGCGTTAAGCAAATTGTGAAGACTGCAATATTTTTATAAAGGGGATTGACAACTAACAAATGAAATCAAATAAACGTTTACGCTTAGGCATTGCCTTAGCGGGTCTCCTGCTCGTTTTGAGCGGGTGCGTGCAACGAACTAAGGGTGGCAAGCCATACGGGATCGTTTACGATTACCTTGCCATTCCCGGTCAGCACGTCATGGAATGGATGGCCAACTTCTTAGGCCACTCATACGGGTTGGCCATTATCGTGTTAACGGTGGTCGTCCGATTGGTGCTGCTGCCGCTGATGGTTCGTCAAATGCGCAGTTCGACTGTTCAACAAGAAAAAATGGCGGCTATTAAGCCGCAGCTGACCGCTTTGCAAAAACGGCAAAAAGCTGCCACTACGCAAGAAGATCAAGCGGCAGCCGGTCAAGCCATGATGCAGTTATATCGTGACAACGGTATTAGTATGACTGGCGGTATCGGGTGTTTACCATTGCTGATTCAAATGCCGATTTTCGCGGCGTTGTACGCAGCCATCCAGTATTCACCAGAATTATCTTCATCTTCATTTATGGGCATTCCGCTTGGTAAATCTTCTATTTTACTGGCTGTCCTATCATTCGTTGCCTACCTGCTTCAAGGGTATCTGTCAATGATTGGGATGCCAAAGGAACAGCAAAAACAAATGCGGGTCACCATGGTTATCAGTCCCGTGTTCATTCTGTTCTTCACTATCTCAGCCAACGCCGGGTTAGGTCTCTACTTCTTTATCGGTGGGATCTTCGCCTGCATCCAAACGATTATTATCAACCTGTATCGGCCGCGGATCCGGCGTGAGATCGAAGCGGAAATGAAAAAGAATCCACCGAAGATCGTCGAAGAACCAATGCCGGCCCTCGCTGCAACAACCGCTGCTGAAGGTCAACCAGCAGCCACTAAAGCCGAAACGGTTGATAAAAAGAATCGTCAACGCAACGCTGGTAAGCAACGGCATCACTAATCGTTTATTATGGCCCAGACTAGTCAAACTGGACGTGATAAATAAACACTGTAGTCCTGCTTAGATATCATATAGTTTTTTAAGCCAGCCATTACAGCTGTTACCCGCAACAAACCAAGACAAAAAATCTCAACTGAAGCCATCAAAAATGGCCTTTAGTTGAGATTTTTTGTTAGCTTAACTTTAATTCGATCTGTTAGTGCTGCCCATCATCATTGTCAGTGTCATGGGTACTTGGATCATCCGAAGCGCGGTACACGCCCGGAATTCCTGTTCCGGCATCCGATTGGCTTGTCGATTGTTCTTCATCTGAACGACTTTCGTCAGCCGTTGGGTTGGCACCCAAATTGGTCGTTAATGGCGTGGTTTTTGGTTTCGGTCCCTCTTCTTTAGCGATGTCCAACTGCTGTTTTTCTGTCTCTGAAATCAGCGGCAAGGCAATCTGGAAAATAGAACCATGACCCACGGCACTTTCAATCGCGATCTTCCCGTGGTAGGCCTCAATCAGCCGCTGAGCAATGGATAGGCCCAGCCCGTTACCGCCTTTATTTCGGCTCCGGGCTTTATCTACCCGGTAGAACCGGTTAAAGACGCGGTTCATGTTTTCTTGTGAAATGCCTTCCCCAAAATCCTGAACGGCAATTTCGACGGTGTGACCACCCTCAGACAGCGACATGTGAATTTCTTTGCGCTTCACAGAATACTTCACAGCATTGTCCAGCAAAATAATCAACACCTGTTCAAGATGATTTCGGTAAATTTGCGAGTAAGCGTGTTTTTCCACGTCATCATCCAAAATAAACATAAAATCAGGATGAATCATCTTGAAATCGTTAAAGACCTGATTAACGACTTCCTTCACATCCGTGGTTTCGTGGTTCAAGGTGATCTCGATTTGTTCAGCGCGAGTTAAATCAAGCATTTCGCTGACCAGACTCTGCATCCGTTTGGTTTCCTGCATGGCCGCACTCAGCGACTCGTTCAAGACTTCCGGATCATCCTTGCCCCACCGCTGCAGCATTTCAATGTGACCTTGAATGACGGCCACTGGTGTCCGCAATTCATGGGAAACATCTTCCACGAATTGTTGCTGCTGGTCGATGTAGCGCTGCATTTGGTCCAACATGTCGTTAAACAGCGTTGTCAGATCAGACAATTCATCATTGCGCCGAGTTTCAGGCACCCGTTCTTCCGACTGCGGATCAGAACGGACAGCCCGCATGGTGGCGTTTAGATCATCGATTGGCCTTAACAGGTAGGCTGACAGCAGGTAACTAAAGACCGCCGCTACAAAGACGGCTGAGATCAGCAATACAAGCAAGATCATTGCAAACCGCTGTTGTGCAGATTTGTACTCCTGAAGAGAATTGGTAACTTGCACGTAACCGAGGAGTTTATGGCTGTTACTGGTATAAATTGGCGCTCGGCCAACCAGACCTGAAAACCCGTCTTTATTCACTCGTGACAAATGACGCTTATGCGTTAACTTGCCGGTTTTAAACTGTTTACTCCGCGAAGAAAAGACTTCTTCTTTCTGCGCGTTATAGACCGTCACAACGGTGCTATCTCGTGAAAGGTCAGTGATCAGATTGCTGGAATAAATATTCGTCTCACCACTCACTGATCCACTCGGCTGGTCAAGCGTCGGTTGTAATTCTGACGCCACGGTTGTTTTATTAAAGTGCCCCTGCAAATTATCTAAGCGGCTCTGAACGGTTGTGAGCGTACTATTGACGTGACTGCGTTCCTGGCTGAGCAGCACGCCGGATAAGCCCGAATACAAGAGCCAAGAAAAGACGATAAAGATGATAAAGACGCCGGTTGCGGTGCCCAGCGCCCATTTCCACTTGACAGATAACCGACGTCTTTTTTTAGCGGTCGTCTCCGCCGCGAGTTCTGGTTTGTTTTGACTCATGAACGCATCACGTACCCTGTCCCACGGACGGTTTGGATGTAGCTCTTTTCACCAGGACGATCAATTTTATTCCGCAGGTAACGGACATAGACGTCAACCACGTTCGTTTCAACTTCGGATTCATAACCCCAGACCTTGTTTAACAAAACGTCTCGGGCAAGCACAACATTGACGTTTTCCATCAATGTCAGCAGCAATTCATATTCCCGCTTCGTCAGGTTGATTACTTCATCACCACGACGGACAACACGGTTTTCTTTTTCGATGGTCAGATCCTTGTAGGTCACAGTGGTCTGCTTGAAGTCTTTTTGTTCACTTTCAATGTGAATCCGTCGCAGTAAAGCCCGCACCCGTGCCAATAATTCTTCAATGGCAAACGGCTTCACAATGTAATCGTCAGCCCCGTGATCAAACCCGGATACCCGGTCGATCACTGAATCACGAGCAGTCATCATGATGATTGGCGTGCTCTTGTTTTCACGAATTCGACGGGCAACATCAATACCGTTTAATTCCGGCAACATCAAGTCAAGTAAGATGACGTCAAAATCTTCGGCCAGAGCAGTATCGAGGCCGGCACGACCGTCAAAACGAACCTCTGTATCGTAACCTTCGTGTTTAAGTTCAAGCTCCACAAAGCGGGCTAAATTTTTTTCATCTTCGATAATTAAAATGCGACTCATTTTAACGACTCCTCTTATTCAATATTGTTTTTTTAGGATCTCCATCGTCTATAGCATTTTTGACACTGTCACACAGTGTACCATAACTATTACTCATACACCCTTTATCATACTATACTAATCGCTTTTTGGCGAGAAACTGCGAGTAATTTCAGTCAATTCCAATATAGTTTCATGATGTTCTCATAATTCTGAAAAAGCACTCGTCATATTTTCTTTACTAAAAATAAAATGAAAATAATTATGATTGCTCATAAACTCACTTGTATTTCTGCAATAAATGTGGTTAAATAACATTGTGAAAAAATTACACAACTTAGACAAAAACGAAAGAGGTTATTCGAATAATGAAAGCAGCTGTTGTTCGCGATCCAGTAGACGGATATGTAGATATTAAAGATGTTACGTTACGCCCCATTAAGCAGGGTGAAGCCTTAGTTGACGTTGAATATTGTGGCCTTTGTCACACCGACTTGCACGTTGCCGCTGGCGACTTTGGCAAGTTTCCTGGCCGGATCATCGGTCACGAAGGTGTTGGGATCGTTTCACAAGTTGCCGATGACGTTGAAAACTTAAAAGTCGGCGACCGAGTATCGATTGCTTGGTTCTTTAAAGGCTGCGGCCACTGTGAATACTGTTTAACTGGTCGTGAGACCCTTTGCCGCAACGTTCAAAACTCTGGTTTTACTGTTGATGGTGCGATGGCACAACAAGTTATCGTTGATGCCAACTACGCCGTTAAAGTGCCAGAAGGCCTTGACCCCGTTGAAGCTACCTCACTGACCTGTGCCGGTGTCACCATGTACAAAGCCCTTAAAGTCGGCGAAACAAAGCCTGGCCAATGGGTCGAAGTCGTTGGTGCCGGTGGTTTAGGTAATCTGGCTATCCAATACGCCAAGCATGTCTTTGGTGCCCACGTCGTTGCCGTTGATGGTAACGAAGACAAGTTGGCCGCTGCTAAGGCAAACGGTGCGGATATTCTGATCAACCGTCACACGCAAGACGTTGCTGAAGAAATCCAAAAGCAGGTCGGCGGTGTAAACAACGCTCAAGTGACTGCTGTTAACAAGGATGCCTTTACCCAATCCGTAAATGCCCTTCGTCCAGATGGCCGTTTGGTTGCCGTTGCCTTACCACAAGGCGACATGGAATTAAACATTGCTAAGACAGTTTTGGACGGTATCCAAGTGGCTGGTTCCCTCGTTGGGACTCGTCAAGACTTAGCTGAAACTTTCCAATTCGGTGCTGAAGGTTTGGTCCACCCAATCGTTAAGACCCGTCGTTTGAGCGAAATCAACGACATCATTGACGAAATGAAGCGTGGCGAAATCACAGGTCGGATGGTTGTCGATTTCACAAAAGAAAAGTAATTTAATTAATAACTATTTCACGACCTTGTTGATAACAAGGTCGTGATTAAAAACAATGATGCCTTACCTCCGCGGGTTTGTGCGTCATTGTTTTTTTGTTCAATTTTAATGGTAGACACTGCGTTTCAAGCTCACAATCGGCATGATGACACGACTGTTGTCTAAAATTACCCCCGTGTGCTTTTATTCATCAAAAGATGACTTCAATTTCGATTTATTCTCTCTAATAAGCGTCTAATTCTACAATTACATAAAAACCGTTGTCTAATGCTATCTTTGTATAAGCTAATATTATTGTAGAACCCTATTTTTATGTTATTATGACTTCATTCTAAAATGACGGAGGTCACCTGCCATGTTTGATTTGACGCGACACCAAATACACCGTTCTGTGGTCGCGATGGGCTTGATGTTATGCATGCTGATTGTTGGCGGACCAGTTACGTCAGTTACAGCTCAAGCTGCAATTACGCCCGTTTTTCCTTACCGATTTCCAACTTCACAAGCATCCATTCACATTACAGCGGGTAGCTACTATACGAAAGTTTGGCAACAGGCGATTAAAATTTGGAACAGTAAACACGTTTTTTCATTTAAACTTACAAGCAGGTCGTCCGCACAGGTACTGGCAACGTCCCTGCCATCCAATCTCTATCAAGCAGAACTCAGCGGCTTAACAAGCATTCAACATACAGCTGATAACCGAATTGTCGCCGTCACGGCGTATATTAATACTAGCGTTGTCAAAGCCAACCACTATACAACGGCGCAGCGTGTGCATGTGGCCGAACACGAACTTGGGCATGCAATGGGGTTGGATCATAATCCCGGCAAAAAAAGTGTCATGTACTATGCAAACCGCTATTACGCTGTTCAGACAGTTGATGTCACTACTGTGAAAGCACATTATAAAACGCCCATGGTCAGCGGTCCGCTACAGGGTGAGCCAGTCAGCGACACTGCAGTGAAATATGGCACACGCATCTTGCCGTTATTGAACCAAACAGTTGGTGATGAGAAGGATATTCAGTTAATTACGGTAAAGCAGAACCCAGGCGGAGACGCTTAGGCTGCTGCAGTGTGTTGCTTTTCTGAAACACGTTTCGACTACGCTGCCGACATAATAGATCCTAACTAGGGCGTACGACCTGGAGATAATAGCTTCAAACTCATAAAAAAACAGTACCCAGCTCATGATTCAGGAAAACCGAATCATGCGCTGGGTACTGTGCCTGTCAAGCGGCATTGACCCCGTTGCCACCGATTACTTTCAGGGTCAAAAATGATGTTAATCGGTCCTAACTGCAGCGTGTAGCGTAAATAACCATATAACGTAACGGCGCGGTTGTGCGCATAGTGTTGCGTGCTTGCTGCGAGACACGAAGGCGATGCGGCCAACGCGCTTAAAAGGCCCAAAACGGGTTTCACCTCAATGTTCCCCTATGCGCTGCGGCTTCTCCCATTGTTTTTTTTACCATACAAAAAAGCCACCCCGAGACCGCGGTTCTCATAGGGTGGTTTTTTGTCTGTGTAGAAAGCTTCAATTAGTTGTTAGTAGTAACAACTTGACGGCCATCATAGAAGCCGCAGTTAGGGCAAACAACGTGTGATACACGTAATTCACCACAGTTTGGGCAGGCACTCAAGTTAGGTGTTTGCAACTTGATGTGTCCACGGCGCATACGCTTCTTTGTCTTTGAAGTTTTACGTGCTGGTACAGCCAAAACCAACACCTCCTTTGGTCTAAAATTTGTCCACTAGTGAATAATTTTTAAAGTCCTGATAACAACCTCAGTTCTTTTTCTCAGAGTCATCGTCCTTGAAGAAGTTCTGCAGTTTAGCAAGACGTGGATCAACAGTTTTTGTATCCGACGTGTCATCTTGACCTTCAATGGTCACTGACCAGCCCTTACCCTCTGGTAACGACTTCGCTGACTGCTCAGCCGGCGTCAGAATTTGCATGGGAATCTGCAGCAGCAAGTTATCTGCTACCGCCTTATCAACGTCAATTTCATCATCATCAACATAAATGACAACGTCCGTCTTCTCATAGCGGTTCACTGCCTCATGACTGTCGACATAGAATTCTGTCATATCGAAGTCCGTGGGTAATGTAACCGGGTCTAATGACCGTGACGACGGCACTGTTAACGTTGCGGATACGTGGGCGTAGATGAGAATATCCCCGTTCGCGTCGACACTCGCCATGCCAGAAACTTTGGCAGGCGTTGCGTTCAACACTTCATCCGGGTATCGTTCCATCAGTGAAGCCTTTAAATCCAAGGTGTTTTCGAACTTTAACGACTCATGCCGGTAGTTCTTACGCAATTCGGTCAATGAAAGTTTCACAATGAACCCTCCTAATGCAACTTTATTATTATACCTAGCCCGATTTAGGTTGTCAAGGTAATTTCCTTGATAGTCGTGCTTATGCTTGAAAATTGGGCAAAATTCGGACCTGCCCAAGTGAATTCTACCTTAAAATGACTGGGTGTTGCAACCGATCTTGATCCCGGCCCGTAATCATTTGCCGCAATAAACCAGCTTGGTAGTCCAAGAAATATGGCCCGTTGATCCAATCATCGGTAACCTTTGTGACCACCGGCACCGGTAATGTTTTTTTGATTCGATTCAAATACTGCTGACCCGTTTGTGAAAAGCCCAGAATCCGACAGTAACGGGTCAGCGTGTTTGGCACGGCAGTTGTGACCTGCAACAACACATAGACGCACAGCCGTTGCAACCGCGAATAGGTAAATCGTTTCGTCTTTGCCCGGCGCAAAAAATCTTGAAAATCATTGGCCTCAAGAGCGGCCTGTTTAAGCCGGTACTCAATGCCTTCACTCATCTGATAAATGCGCTGAAGCTGTTCAATAGACTGAGCCAGCAACTGATAGCGCAATAACGGCCAAAATGCGTCCCAGGTGACGGTTTGCTGTGTTCTCAAGGCAGTTAGGGTCTGTTGTGGCACCACCTGCGCTACGGCCGGCCACTGCGCCTCAGTAAGTGCTTTACGGATGGCAGCCCCGCTTGCAATAGAGGAGTCACCCAAGGCATCTGAACGGTGGTCACTTGCCAACCGCTGAATCGGAAGGATGGTCATGGGCGACTGCAGCTGCTGATTAGCAGCAACGTACGTGAACCCCAAAATGTCATTTGATGCGCGCAGATCAATGCCCGTCTGCTGTTGTAAATAATCATTAAACAACGTGGGGTAAGTCTCATCAAACTGTTTAAAATGGGCGGTTTGGGACGCGGGGCGATTTGCAGCCAGTGTTGAAAAGTCCATGTCTGGATGTTCCGCACCAAATGCCAAAGTATCGCAGCCCAATAGACTGAGCATGTTGACCGCGCCCGATGCGAATAAATGCGCTGGCTGAACGGCCATGCTGAAAGGCAGCTCGACGACGAAATCAAGACCATTTTGGAGTGCTAACTCAGTTCGCTGCCACTTATCTAACAGAGCGGGCTCGCCTCGCTGGACCCAGTTACCGCTCATCACGGCAATAGAAACGTCGGCCCCAGTCAATCGTTTAGCCGTTGCCAACTGATAGCGGTGACCATTATGAAACGGATTATATTCTGCAATAATACCGAGTACGTTAGTCGTTTTGACCGTCCCCTTTTTCACAAACAAAGAACCAGCGGGTGGTGTCATCATCCGGCTGGTTGCGCCCAAAGTCCGCACTGACCGTAACCTTTTTGAAACCGGCAACTTGTAATAGCCGCTGGTAGACAGCTAATTCATAGGTTCGTTCATGGTGCAGCTCCGACACCTCATCGTAGGCGTCCTTAGCCGGATTATAGGTAAAGAATGTCAAGTCATGCTCGACTGCGTGCGGCTCCTCAGCTTCATCACTCGACCACAAAAAAGCGCGGTCTTCATCCCGGTAATTGAACATATACCCGGGGTAAATATCATCCGTCTGATGCGGCGTGATCACGTCAAACAAAAACTGACCGTCATCCTCTAAGTGCGCAGCCACCTGCTCAAACACGGTTTGCAAAGCCGCCTCATCCGCCAAGTAGCACAATGAATCAGCGTAGCAGGTCACCGTTTGGTACGTGCCCAATTCACTCAGATCCAGCATGTTTCCTTCAATCAGCGGCAAGGTCACCGCTGCTTCGCGGGCGTGCTGATCTGCTAGCGTCAGCATTTCTTCTGATAAATCAAATCCAGTCACGTTAAAGCCGGTTTTCGCGAGTTGAACAGCCAGCCGGCCGGTGCCGCAAGCCAACTCCAATAACGGTGCCTCAGGTTGGCGAACTGTCTGACGCGTAAAAGCTGCCCAATCCGCGTACAATTGCGGGTCAAACAGCTCATCGTATAGCTTGGCAAAAGTCTGATAAATCATGCTTCGACCCAGTCACTCAGGTCAACAGTTGGCGCATCGGACCAAAGTTTTTCTAAATTGTAATGTCCGCGTTCTTCTTTTTGGAATATGTGGACCATGACATCGCCAAGGTCAATCAGAACCCAGCGGCCGGCTTCTCGACCTTCGATGCGCTTTACATTGATGCCCGCTTTATCAGCCGCATCATGGACACTATCGGTGATGGCTTGGACCTGTCGATTTGAAGTGGCATCCATAATCAAAAAGTAGTCGGTAATGAGACTGACTTTTTCCATGTCGAGGGCTAAAATGTCTTCTGCGCGCTTGTCATTAGCTGCTTTAACAGCAACTTCTAAAATTTGCTTACTATCCATATATCGTATTCGCTCCTTATTTAACGAGTCCGCTGTTCGGGACCCAAGCATTGTATGTTTCAATCGTTTTTGGGTAAATGGCTTTGTTCTCAGAAATTAAATAGGTCAGGGTATGCCACGTTTGGTAAGCCACGCCCAGATCCAAATCACGAGCGGTGAGCTCTCGAGCTTCCTCGACCCCGTCAAAATCACGTGCAGGTTCAATGTAATCCGCCATGTAAATAATCTTGGCAAGGGTTGTCATGTAGGGGTTTCCAGTGGTGTGGTAACGGACTGCGTCCAGAATCTCTTCATCGTAAATACCAAGTTCCCGCTTGATGAATTCAGGACCGATCACACCGTGCCAGATGGCATTGTTCCAATTTGCAAGGTCCGGATCCAGTTTGTAGTCTGTTATGGCCTGCAAGAAATCGCTGTCTGGCCGCTGTTTGGCATAATCATGCACCAAGCCGGCAATCGATGCTTTTTCAATATCAGCACCATATTGTTTGGCTAACGCGATGGCTGTCTGCTCTACACGTTGTACGTGGGCAAAACGGGCCGGGCGCAAATGAGCCTCGATTTTTGCTAACAATTGATCTCTTGTATCTGTTGTATAGTGATCTGAATATGTTAATTCACTAGTCACGGTATAGTTGTCGCTCCTTTATAAAATCAGCTACGGGATCCGTCACCATATAACGAATCGATTGACCGTGCTTAACGCGGTCGCGAATCTTTGTGGAACTGATATCGATAACGGGGACGTCCACCCACAGCACTGGATATTGGGATGTCAGCGGTGAGTGTTCCCGACGAACACCTACGAACTGCACCAGTTTCATCAGTTCATCTATTTTATGCCACTTTGGCAAGTAAGCTACCATGTCACCGCCGATGATGAAGTAATACTCATTTTCAGGGTGCTTCTTCTTCAACTCGACCATGGTATCGTACGTATAACTGATGCCGCCACGGTGCACCTCAGTCAGGTCTAACCCAAAATCAGGGTTGCCCTCAATGCTTTGGCACACCATTTTTACCCGTTCTTGCGCGTCAATCGCAAATTTGCGATCCACGTGCGGCGGGTTGGCATCGGGCATAAATAGGACCCGATCGAGTCCTAATTGATCCATCACCTGGTCTGCGATGATCAGATGTCCAAGGTGCGGCGGATTAAAAGTCCCACCCAGGATGCCGATGCGTTTCTTCTTTACGCTGGCAGCCAGTTGCTGAACAACCTTGGTCTCTGTTCGTTCCAGTACCTTTACCATCTCAATATCCCCTTATGCTTGCATCTTACAGTTGGTTAACGTCAACTGAATAACGTTGATACTTTTCCTCATCTGCGGGTTGAAATAAAACCAGCACCCGGCCGATGGTCTGCACAACCTGAATAGGTGTTTCAGCTTCAATATAAGCCTGCACATCGCTGACCGTTTCATCGGCAGACTGCTGCAGGTTGATCTTGATCAGTTCACGTTTTTGTAACGCACCGTCAAGTTGGGCTAACCATTCTGGGTTCAAGCCATTCTTCCCAACTGAAAAAATAGGGTGCAAATGATGAGCCTGTGACCGTAAATAATGTTTTTGTTTACCTGTTAATGTCAAATTCAATTCTCCTTAAATCATTGCTTTGCGAACCAGCACGCCGACACCTTTCGGGGCGTATCCGGCGACTACTGTGCCTGCGGGAACCGTGATCCACCCCAGGCCCTCGAAAACGAGGTCACTCTTCTCTGTGATTTTAAACTCGTGGCGGGTCAGCGGTGGGAGCTGGTCCAGATCTGCAGGTGGTGTTAATAGATCACCCACGTGCTTGTCATAAAAAGTATCCGCGTTTTCCAATTTGGTCCGGTGCAGCGGTAACGTGTTTTCAACGTAGACTGTAAATCCGGTCCTAGGTCCGCGAACGTAATCAAACCGAGCTAACCCGGCTAAGAAAATGGTTTGCTGGTCATTTAATTGGAAGACCTTTGGCTTGATTTGTTTTTGCGGGGCCGCAATCTTCAGATCTTTACCTGTCAGGAAGTGCGCCATCTGTGACTCGTGGATGATTCCGGGGGTGTCGACTAATGAATGGCCGTCGTCCAATGGAATTTCGATCCGGTCAAGCGTTGTCCCAGGAAAACGAGATGTCGTGATAACGTTTTGCTCGCCGGTTCGCTGATGGATAATCTGATTGATCAGCGTCGACTTCCCAACATTGGTCACACCTACGATGTAAACATCACGGCCCTCACGGTATTTGTCGATCTTCTGCAGCAACTGGTCGACCGAATGATTCGTCTTGGCTGAGACCAGTGCCACGTCGATTGGACGTAACCCTTGTTCATTGGCCCGTTGACGAATCCAATCGCGCAACTTAGGCCGCTTTAATGACCGCGGTAACAAATCTTCCTTGTTCCCCACCATCAAGATGGGGTTATCCCCAACGAATCGGTGCAGGCCAGGAATAATCGACCCGTTAAAGTCAAAAATATCGACCACGTAAACGATCAGCGCGTCAGCATCTCGAATTTGGGTCAACAATTTTAAGAAATCGTCGTCAGTCAGGCCAACGGGCACGATTTCATTGTAGTGCCGCAACCGAAAACAGCGTTGGCAATACAGTTCGCCCGTTTGCAAACCTTTTTCCAGTGCGGACTTCGGTGTGTAGCCTGGTTTATCCTTTTCAGTCGTTTGAATCTGGGCACCGCACCCGATACAGTACAGTGTTTCGCCGTCAACTAAGACGTCGGTGTTAGTTGTGTCGTCCATTAATGGTTATTTCCTTTCGATAGGTGAGTTCTGGGTGCGCCTTTTTGACGCTGTGCATCACAAAATGTTCAAAGAACCGGTTGATTTTCGTATTCCAAGCATCACTAGCGACAATTGGTTTCACCAATATACTCCGCACCCGGCTGGCATTGGCCGCAGCCACGTCCGTCAGCAATTGATCGCCCACCATCACCGTTTGATCGGCGGTGACGTGATACTGACGCATGGCGCGTTTAATGCCAAAGGGGAGCGGTTTTAATGCTCGTGAAACAAATGGTAAGCCTAGTGGTGCCACGGCCTTTTTAACCCGCTGGTGCGAGTTGTTCGAGACCACGACGAGTTGAATCCCCACCCGTTCCAATTCCAACATCCAATTTTTAAGTTCACTTGTACCATAGGGGTTATTCCAAGCAATCAGCGTGTTGTCCAGATCGGTTAACACGACCTTGATGCCAAGCTGAATTAACGTCTCAGGTGAAATGTCATAAGTGGCACGAATCATCCAAGTCGGGGTAAATCCTGATATCATGACGGACTCCTTTTATTTCTCTACTGACAGTCTATTATACTGGACTTTCGCCTGTTTGACTAACCCTACTACTTGAAAATATGAATTTTCTACTATATTAAAGACCGTTTATCGCACGGCGTTGCTGCACCAGCCCATTAGTCCGCTGTTCAGCCCAAAAAAGAACTAGTTTATCATCAGCAGCAAACGCAACAATGCGCATACTATCGCACTTCTCACCGACCATAGCCCAGTCACCAGCACGTCGAGGGCTCAGTGTTAGGCACCATGGAATTTTTCAATGGTCAGATTGGCCCGAACGGTCAAGAACGGATTCT
Source organism: Secundilactobacillus collinoides DSM 20515 = JCM 1123 (assembly GCF_001435975.1). Classification (GTDB taxonomy): domain Bacteria; phylum Bacillota; class Bacilli; order Lactobacillales; family Lactobacillaceae; genus Secundilactobacillus; species Secundilactobacillus collinoides. The sequence continues at coordinate 23,137 of NZ_AYYR01000083.1, read as the reverse complement.
CCAGCCACTGTCATGAACGTGTTTTTGACGGCCGGCACGGTGAAGCGCACTCTTAGTCACAGGTTTAAGGGTCCTATTTGGTTAGCACAGTTTATCGAAACGTGACGGTAAAAGTTGCGCGCAACTGTCAAAACAGAATGGACCGCTTGCTAAAATAAAAAACGAGGTCGAAGTGACAAACACCTCGGCCTCGTCTATTAGTTGTTGATTAAAGAGCTTTCTTAGCAGCGTCTGCAAAAGCCTTGAAGGCGTCTGCATCGTTAACAGCTAAGTCAGCCAGCATCTTACGGTTAACTTCGATGTTAGCTTGCTTCAAACCAAACATCATCTTGCTGTAGCTCAGACCATTGATCCGGGCTGCGGCGTTGATCCGGGCGATCCATAAACGACGGAAGTTACGCTTGTTGGCCTTACGGTCGCGGAATGCGTATTGAGCACCCTTCATAACTTGGTCTTTAGCAACCTTAAACAAACGGTGCTTTGAGCCGCGGTAACCCTTGGCTAACTTAAGAACTTTCTTGTGGCGTGCGCGTGTAACTGTTCCACCTTTAACTCGTGGCATAATAATTCCTCCTAATACTTACGGCCAGTCTCTCGACTAACAGTGTCTCGATTGATGCGTCACTGTAATGAAGTAACGTTGATTACTTTTGTAATAATGCGTGGTACGTCTTCTTGATAGTGTTTGACTTCATCATTGAAGTCCCACGCAATTGACGACGTTGCTTCTTGGTCTTACCGTGGAAACGGTGACTTGTGTAAGCATTGGCGCTCTTAATACCACCCTTGGCAGATACCTTGAAACGCTTGGCACTAGCACGGTTTGTCTTCATCTTTGGCATAACGTAAATCCTCCTAATTTCTTACAACTATTTTTCTACTTTTGGTGTCAGCATCAAGAACATGCTTCGGCCATCCATCTTCGGACGCTGTTCAACAGTAGCGACTTCGCTAGTTGCTGCAGCCATCCGGTTTAACACGTCGCGACCAATTTCCTTATGGGTAATGGCACGACCCTTAAATCGAATTGAGACCCGAACTTTTTCACCCTTGCTCAAGAACTTGATAGCGTTCTTCAGCTTAGTGTTAAAGTCGTTGTCATCAATTGACGGACTCAAGCGAACTTCTTTAATGCTAACGACCTTTTGCTTCTTACGAGCTTCACGTTGCTTCTTTTGCATCTCAAACCGGTACTTCCCGTAGTCCATGATTCGGGCTACTGGAGGTTTTGCCTTTGGGGCAACCAGGACAAGATCCAATTCAGCATCATCAGCTAACTGAAGCGCATCACGCTTACTCTTGATACCCAATTGATCGCCGTTTGCAGCAATCAATCGAACTTCACGGGCACGGATTCCTTCGTTAACCATCATATCGTTTGCTATGGTCATTCACCTCCGAGTGAGTTTAAAAACAATCAACATAAGTCTGCATAAACAAAACGGGTGCTGTCTCACAACAGCACCCGTTAAAGTTCCTGAACCGCAGGACTGCGATCAGGTTATTTACGTATCAGCCAGGCAACGTGGGTCACGAGGCGAGAAGCGGGTGCTTCTACTTACATTTATCAACCAAACTAGAATACCATGTATCCTAATTCATGTCAACTCGTCTTACTTAAAAGCTCACGAATACAAATTATAGCGCAGGGCCGATTATCTGTCGACCCCCTTTTCACAATTATTTGTCTGCGCGGCTGTAGTTTTCAATGTCGCCTAATACTTCAGATAGGAAGGCATCAGCACTCATACTGTTACTGTCCTGTTCACCGTACTTCCGAACACTGACGGCGTTGTTGGCCTTTTCTTGGTCACCAACAACCAGCGTATATGGAATTTTGTGGGTTTGGGCATCGCGGATCAAGTAGTTCATCTTTTCGCCACGGTGGTCAACGTCCACCCGAACATCGGCAGCAGCAAATTTCTTGCGTAATGATTCAGCGTAGTCGCCATGCTTGTCATCACTAACTGGGATGATTGTTACCTGCTTAGGCGCCAACCAAGTTGGGAAAGCACCCTTGTAGATTTCGGTCAGGTAAGCGATGAACCGTTCCATAGTCCCAACAATCCCACGGTGAATCATAACGGGACGGTGCTTTTCACCATCAGCGCCAATGTAACTCAGGTCGAACTGTTGCGGCAACATGAAGTCTAATTGAATAGTCGACATAGTTTCATCATTACCTAAAGCAGTCTTGGTTTGGATATCCAACTTAGGACCGTAGAAGGCAGCTTCCCCTTCGGCTTCGTAGTAGTCGAGGCCTAAGTCGTCCATGGCACCCTTCAGCATTGATTGGCTCCGGTTCCACATTTCATCGTCATCGAAGTACTTAGCGGTGTTGACTGGGTCACGATAGGACAAACGGAAGGTGTAATCTGTAATGTTAAAGTCGTTGTAAACGTCCATGATCAGGGTTAGGATCTTCTTGAATTCGTCTTGCACTTGATCCAGGGTAACGAACGTGTGCCCATCGTTCAAGGTCATTTCACGAACCCGTTGCAAACCGCTCAAGGCACCTGATTTTTCGTAACGGTGCATCATCCCAAGTTCAGCGATCCGCAGTGGTAACTCACGGTATGAACGGATGTGGTGGTTGTAAATTTGAATATGTGATGGACAGTTCATTGGCCGCAATTCAAGCATTTCACCATCACCCATGTCCATTGGTGGGAACATGTCATCGCGGTAGTGGGCCCAGTGACCAGAAGTCTTGTATAGATCCAAGTTAGCTAACACTGGGGTGTACACATGCTTGTACCCATCGGCAACTTCCTTATCGATAACGTAACGTTCGATAGTCCGGCGAATAGTGGCACCATTTGGCATCCAGTATGGCAGACCGGCACCGGCTTTAGGATCAACGAAGAACAGATCCAAATCATTCCCGATAACCCGGTGATCACGCTCGCGGGCTTCCTGACGTGCTTTTAGATCATCGTCAAGGGCGGCTTGCTTGTAGAACGCCGTCCCGTAGATCCGTTGCAGCATGTCGTTTGAGGACTTGCCTTCAAAGTAGGCTCCGGCAACTGACAGAAGACGGAAGAACTTCACGTCGCCAGCGTTTTCAAAAGCCACACCATTGTTCAAGACTTCCACGCCGTCAACGGTGTAAAAATCAAAGCTGGTGTTTTCTGAATCCTGAACAAGTTGTGCTTCGAACTTGCTGTCGGCTAACTTCTTTAAAGCATCTGCCTTGCTGACGCTTTCGTGCTTCAATTCAGTCTTTTTATCAACAAACGATTGGATCTTCGTACTGATAGCTTCCAAATCGTCGGCACTGACTTGGCCATCGTCCTTATCAGTATCGATATACAAGCCCTCAGCGTCGCCGCTGTCTTCCCCAAAACGAATGTCTGAGAAAATTTCTTTCAAGGAAACCTTAGCCAGCAAGGCAACCGTTGACCGTAAAACAGCTAACCCATCTTCGCTGTCCTTAGTAACGATTTCAATTTTACCATCGTTGTTGATGGGGGCGTTCAAGTTGATCAACTTGCCGTCTAACTTACCAGCAACGGCCTTCTTTGCTAAACTGATCGCGATTGATTGGGCAACATCCTTTGCGGAGGCGCCGGCTTCAAACTGACGCTTGCTGCCATCTGGAAATTCTAATGAAATTTCTGACATATTCTTCTTCTCCTTTAAAATAGCCTACTTAAATGTACTGCGGTACCGGTGGATAAAAAAATCCCGGTGTCTGCAAAATTGCAAACACCGGGACGTTATTTAGCGCGGTTCCACCCGAATTCATCAGGAAATTGGTGCACCAATCGCCTGACCTCAGAAGGATTAACGGACCCGCCGGCACGGTATTATCCACCGCACATACCAGAAAGTGGTAGCTTGTGATTCCTAACGAAACGCCTTACAGAAGATGTCGTCTCTCTCTTGGAAAGGTCATACAAGTCATGTCTTTCAAACATTTAAAGTCTTAATTTATGATTACAATCCTCATTAAACCACGCCGAATTTATTTCGTCAAGGTTAATTTGGTCGCCGGTTTTGACCGATCATTTCGATCTCCTTGGCTAAAAAGTGAAAACGTTGCATTAATCGCTTGGCTTTCAACGGCTCCACATCGCCCTTTTGAGTCACCTGCAAATGCTCTTTCTCCAACTGATCCATGGAAAAGTTCGATGAGAAGAAGGTCGTCAATTCTGACTGCATCCGGTATTCCAAAATCACGCCGAGAACTTCATCTCGGACCCAGGCAGACATAGCATCCGCGCCAATATCATCAATCATGAGGACGTGGGCCTTTTTAATGGCATCCAATTTTTCAGCCACTTGATTATTCCCAATTGCGTTTTTCATTTCCACAGCAAAGCTCGGAAAATGCACTAGGGTGGACTTAAAGCCCTTCTCAGCAAGCCGGTTGGCGATTGCACCCAACAGATAGGTCTTCCCCACACCGAAACTGCCGTAAAAATAAAGGCCCTGATGGTAGTCCTTCGGTGCCGCTACATAGGCATCCGTAAAATCCAAGGCCGCCATTAACGCTGGCACCCGATCCTTATCAGACGCGTCGAAATGGTCGAAGGAGGCTTTACGAATTAATTTCGGCATCAGGACAGAATTGACCCGCTTATGCAGAGATTGCTGCTTTTGTTTCGCAATTTGGGCCTCTGTCGGCAAGTAAGCCACATCGATCAAATGGTTATTCATGATCAATTTAGGCTCATAGCCCGGTGCGAAGGTCTGTTGACCAGCTGCGAGCCGGTCACGTTCCGTCACATACTCATAGAGCTTTGCTGACGAACGGTCGATCTGCTGCTCATCGAGGTCGGCGTCATTTGCTTTGATAAAGGCCTGCACGTCAGCATCCTGATAGACCCGTTGCATAAGTTCCTGGTAATTATGGTTCAGCTGATGCTGGTCCATGTAACGTTGCATGGCATCACTGATATTGTCCATTTATGCGTCACCTCCATTTCGATCCTGCTTTTCCGCTCTGAGTTTGTTCAACCGGTCAATGGCGCGTTGCTGCTGCGCATCAGACACGGAATCATCAGCCGTTTTTTTAGCGGGTTGATAATCTTTTTTGGCCCAGTCCGGTAAGGTTTCTTTAACCGTTCCCTGAGACCAGCGATTACCGTTGCGGTTTGGTCGCGGTTTGTTCCGCTCTTCTTGAAACCGGTGAATCTCTTTGACCGCATCATCCGCCGTCTTGACACCAGCCTGCGCCCAACTGTTCGCAATCGTTTCAGTCAGCCGCTGGGTCAGCGCCGCCTGTTTCATGTCCATGAGTAAATAGAAAATCAGTACGTTAATGACGGCGCCCGAAAAGATCTGCTTACTCAGCAGGTTCTCAATAATGCGCTGCTCGCCGTTCGTCACAAAGCCGCCCTTTTCTTCGTGCATTTTGTTCAAAAATGCCATAGGTGACACCTGATTTGCAACTGTGATCAGCGCCCGCTCCTGTTTTGAGTATTGACCCTTTTTGGTGCTGGCACTCGTCGAAGCTGTTTCAGACGTCTTTGCCGTGTGCGACTGACCCGGCTCGGAAGGCGGCGTTGCCGACCGTGATAGATTGCGTTGCTCCTCAGCAATCATGGCCTGCAACTGCCGTGCATTCAACGCGTTGGTCGCCAAATTTGTTGACCGGTTAATATAATCGGCCATTTCAGGTTCAGTCAGACCATACATCAAGTGTTCATTTAAAATGAGTTCCCGGTTTGCCTTAATATCCTCAAGGTTCACGTATGAACGTTTTAAAATATCCACCAGCAGGTCAAAGTCAAAGTGTGACTCAGCGGTCTGCTTTGGCCAATTAGTGACGTCCTCATTGTCATTAAACGCAGACTTTGTTTCAGAGATCAATGCCGGTGGTGTCGCAATCAGACGGTCATTAACCTGGAACACATCCAAAAATTGGCTGGAAATATTCGTTAACCCCTCGTGCGTCATCGCTGGCCGGGCAAAGTGCGCCCGCAGACGTTTAAACTGTTTTTCACCAACAACATCCAGCAACAGGACACTTAACAGGTCGTCACCAAAAAATGTGCTGGCTGAAACAGGCTGCTGCAGTTCGTAGACCAATTCCGGCAGTTTATCCGGTTGATTACGATACGTTTGCATCAGTTCCAGGGCCTCCAGCCGCTGACGGCAGTGTTCGAGTTCGGTCACGCTGATATTCAGCAAGTTAAGCAGCTCACTGTGTTTCAGCTGCACCTGGGTCCCGTGGTTCAACCCCAGCTGGCGCCACAGCACAAGTAGTAATCCATAGCCGGCGACGCCAATGAGCGGCTGGTACAGATCATCTAATACCTCGCGCTGATCCGCCGTTAACGTCGCGGCGGCGGTGATGGCAACAGTTGTTTTTGGGGTCAAGGGGGTGCGCTCTTGTGTCATCCCAGATCCCCCCATTCGTTATTTTTTATCAGTCTTATCTGGTTTATCTTTATCTTTTTGCATGACGTCTTCCAGTTCTTTCAAGAAAACGCTCATGTCTTTAAACTGACGGTACACGCTGGCAAACCGGATGTAGGAAATTTCATCCACATCGGCTAACCGTTTCATAACGTACTCACCGATCAGTTGGCTAGAAACTTCATTTTCGCCCAGTGAGCGAATCTCATTTTCAACTTCGTCAACGATCTTGGTCATAACATCCATTCCCACCGGTCGCTTTTCAGCCGAGCGAATGATGCCGCGCAAAATATTTTCACGATTAAATTCTTCACGCGTCCCGTTCTTTTTAATGACCAGTAACGGTGTCACTTCGATCCGTTCAAAGGTCGTAAAACGAAAACCGCAATTTTCGCATTCCCGCCGTCGCCGAATGACCCGACCTTCATCAGTCGGTCGGCTGTCAACGACGCGGGATCCATTATGATGGCAATGCGGACAGTGCATGGTCTCACCTCGTTTTCACACGATTGGTCCCAAATCAGACCAATTGCATTTTATTAAGCCATTTTACCACTTGGGCTTTTGTTTTATCAATAGGACCGCTGTTGTCAACAACAATATCCGCCACGTTCACCTTTTCAGCGAGCGGCAGCTGACTATTGATTCGACTTCGTGCATCCGTTTCAGACATCTTATCACGCGCCATTAATCGGGCGAGCTGGGTTGCTGTATCAAGCGCGACCACCATGATCACGTCAACGTCATAGGCGTAGTCGCCTTCAAACAACGTTGGTGCGTCAAACACCACTAACGGCGTGCGTTTACGACGATAGGCAGCGACCCGTTTTTTAACTGCCTTGTGGATGGCCGGGCTGGTAATGGCGTTCAATTTCGCCAATTCGTCCTCATCGTTAAAAACGTGCTGGCCAAGTTTCCGCCGGTTCAGCGTGCCATCCGGCTGGAGCATCGTCTGGCCAAAGGTCGCCGCAATTTCACTGAGCGCTGGTGAATCCGGTTCAACCACTTCACGGGCAATCTGATCCGCATCGATTACCGGAATGTCCCGGTCATGGAACACGGCACTGACCGATGATTTACCCGTGGCAATACCGCCCGTCAACCCCAGAACAACCGTCTTGCTAGGCTTTTTTTTCAACTTCTGGCAACGCGGGCAAAAATGGGTGCCGCGTTGCGCGACCTTGGTCTTTTGCAGTTCAGCACCGCACCGCACACAGGGTTCGCCCTCACGACCGTAAACGTTGAGCTGATTTTGAAACTGCCCCGCCTCGCCAAATGCCGTGGAAAATGAGTGCACCGTCGTTCCGTGCCCATCGATTGCTTTCGCCAGTTCTTTGAGAATATTGTCGCGCAACAGTCGAATCTGAAAATCAGTCAGCGTATTTACTGGCTGTTCAGGATGGATCCGGGTCATCCACAGCACCTCATCGACGTAGATGTTACCCAGACCTGCAATGTTGCTCTGATCAAGTAGGAACGGTTTGATGACCTTCTTGCTCTTATTAAAAATGCGTTTCATATAGTCAAACGTCAACGTTGTTTCAGTGGGTTCCGGACCAATGGTTTTCAGTCCCGCCACCTGCATTTCATCGCCGTCTTCAACCAAATTCATCCGGCCGAATTTACGGGTGTCGGTATACCGTAATTCACGATTGTCCGTTAAATGAAAGACAACGTGGGTGTGTTTGGTCAACGGTGCGCCCTCTGGCTGAACGTCGTACTTGCCTTCCATTCGCAGGTGCGACACCATGGTGTACCCGTTGCTGAACCGAAACAGCAGGTATTTACCGCGACGTTCGATCAGGTCAATGGTTGCACCAGCTAAGCGTTTTTTAAACTCGGCGGGCGCTGGACTCACCATTTTTTCGTAAATCACGTCAACGTGGTCAATGGTCGCGCCGCCGACCAGCCGCATTAACCCGCGGCGAACCGTTTCAACTTCTGGTAACTCAGGCATACTGCCCCTCCTTACAACTTACTTGGCTTCATACCAAGTGTTCCCAAAGTGTGATTCAACCTTCAGCGGAATTTCCAACTGAACGGCTGAATCCATCACCTTGGGCACTAATTTTTCAAGTGTTGGGATCTCATCGGCTGGTGCTTCAAAGATCAATTCATCGTGAACCTGTAGTAACATGGTTGCCTGCAGTTGAGCTTTCTTAAGTGCGTCTTCCATGTGGATCATAGCAATCTTAATGATATCAGCTGCGCTCCCCTGAATCGGCGTGTTCATCGCTGTCCGTTCAGCAAATGAGCGCTGGGCAAAGTTCCGCGCGTTAATGTCAGGCAGATATCGGCGCCGGTGGCTGATAGTTTCAACATATCCTTGATCCTTAGCAGTCTGAACGATGTCATCCATATATTTCTTGACGCCAGGATACTCTTTAAAGTACGTTTCAATAAAATCGTGGGCTTGTTTGCGGGAAATGCCAATGTTTTGGGATAGGCCGTAATCACTGATCCCGTAAACGATACCGAAGTTGACCGCCTTGGCCTGCCGCCGCATATTCGGTGAAACTTCTTCGTCAGGTAACAACCGGAAAATGCGTCGCGCGGTGCTGGCATGAATGTCTTCATCGTCAACAAAGGCTGCCTGCAAGTTCTTATCGTGGGTCATGTGAGCTAAAACACGCAGCTCAATTTGCGAATAGTCAGACGAGAAGATCTGCCACCCGTCATGACTAGGCACAAACGCCTGCCGGATCCGCCGTCCTTCCTCAGTCCGAATCGGAATGTTTTGCAAATTCGGGTCAACTGAGGACAGCCGCCCTGTCTGTGTCAGCGTTTGCTGATAACGCGTGTGTGCTTTTTGATCCGTTGAGTGGACCACTTTCAAAAGCCCTTCAATGTAGGTTGATTGGATTTTTGAAATTTGCCGGTACTTTAAAATGTTTTCAACGATCGGTGCTTCGCCAGCCAATTTTTCAAGCACGTCAACCGATGTCGAGTAGCCGGTCTTGGTTTTCTTAATCGGGGTCAAACCCATCGATTCAAACAAAATGTGCCCCAGTTGTTTGGGTGAGCCAATGTTAAATTCTTCACCGGCTTCTTGATAAATAGTTTGCTGGATCTGCGCCAGCTGTTCCGTGAACTGACTGCCCATTTCACTGAGTTTATCCGTATCCACCTTAATGCCCGCAATTTCCATGTGTGCCAAAACATAAGCCATCGGCAATTCCAAATCACGGTATAACGACATCTGTTCATTTTGCGTTAATTTATCAAATAAGGGTTGGGACAGCTGCTCAATAGCAATTGCCTTACGTGTCAGATGTTCAAAGAAAATCTGGTCGTCGTCAGGAATCGCCCGTTTTGCGCCCTTACCGTACACCTCATCGTCCGTTTGGATTTCATGGTACTGGTGCTGGAAAGCGAGTTTGCCAAGATCGTTGCTGTTTTCGTTGGTATCTAGTAAATACGAAGCCAACAGCAGGTCAAAGTCCACATTGACCAGGTGAATACCCAATCGATTCAGGCCAACGTAGGTCCGCTTGACATCAAACACATTTTTGGTGATGGTCTCGCTGGTCAAAAGTGCCGTAACGGCTTCTTCCTGCAAGAGATCGACGTCCCGGCTAACGAACCACTTGGCGCCGCTGCCAATCACAAAACCGGCAAAGCTAGAGGTGTGGTAATTGGCTTCCGGCATCTCAAGATAAAACGACACAGGATCGTTAATGGTCTTCAATTCGGATAGGTTCGCTTGAGTTAAAACGGTGAATTCGACTGGTTTTAAGCCCAGAACGTCTTCCCCGTCAGCACTAGCACTAGCGTTCATTTTACTGATGAAGGATTGGAAATTCATCTTCTGATAAAAAGCGACCAGCGCGTCATTGTCGTCGCCTGTGTAAGCGAGGTCAGTCAGGCTGATGGCCAACGGCGCGTCCCGACGAATCGTGGCCAGGTCACGCGACATAAATGCCGAATCCTTATCTTCAATCAAGTGTTCTTTGAGTTTCTTTGCGGTGATGTCATCAATGTTGTCGTAAACACCATCGATGGTCCCGTACTTTTGAATCAAATTCTCAGCAGTCTTTGGTCCGACGCCGGCAACCCCCGGATAGTTGTCCGAGGTATCACCGCGAAGTCCTTTAATTTCAATGATTTGTTCGGGCTTTACGCCAAGTTTTTCCTCAACGTGTGCCGGGGTGTAGTATTCAACTTCACTGACCCCTTTGACGGTGACAGCGACACTGGTCTTATCCGAGGTTAATTGAGTGAGGTCACGGTCACCGGTGATCACAACCGTTTCGTAACCGGCCTCATCCGCCTCTTTGGCCAACGTGCCGATGATGTCATCAGCTTCGTAATCCTTTAAGTCATAAGACTTTAAACCGCGAGCCGTCAGCAGATTCCGGATCTCCGGCATCTGCTCAGTTAGTTCACTGGGTGTTTTAGCACGACCGCCCTTATAATCCGTATATTTCTTTGTTCTAAACGTTGTCTTGCCAGCATCAAATGCGACTAAGGCATCCGTTGGCTGCACGTCTTTTAACATGTGATCCAGCATGGTGTTAAAGCCGTAAATGGCGTTCGTATGCAGGCCATCGGGGTTTGTAAATCGGTTCAACGAGTTGTAGAGCGCGTAAAAGGCTCGAAAGGCCACGCTGTTCCCATCAATTAGCAATAATTTTTTAGATTCTGTCATGTGCTTCTCCTTGCCGTATCTTCTATACATCCACCCTATAGTTTACCAAAGATTCAAGCAAATAAAAATCTTGTGTCTTTGAAAAACATCAGGAATAGCCTCATTTTCAAAGCTCACTGAGTATGGGGTGTTATTGGTGTCTTTTGACAAATGAAACGGCTGTTCAGTTTCACCGATTCGACCCAAAATGATGGCGCCAATTAAACGGCGCACAACACGATTGAACGCGTTTCTTCCGCGCAAGTGACGTTGTGGCCGCGCCAAATTGATACCGAAAAATCACCTGGGCATGGAAGAGACCTCATCCAAAAATCCACAATTAAGGCTTTTTGGATGAGGTCTCTTCGCATTTGTATTTATTAGTTACGGCTACTGCCTGAACCGCCAAAGATTTGAAGCAAGAAAATAAACAAGTTGACGAAATCAAGGTAGAGCTGCATTGCACCAACAACGGCTAAACCGCTGGAAGCAGTGCCGCTACCGTCACTCTTCAGGTACATGGTCTTCATTTTTTGACTGTCAGATGCGGTCAGCGCGGTAAAGATAATCACGCCCACGAATGAAAAGACGTAGGCAATCAGCGCGCTGTGCAGGAACATATTGATGACTAGGGCCACCAATAATGCAATCAAAGCAGCGGTTGCTTGTGCACCGACCCGTGTCAGGTCACGTTTAGTTGCAACCCCGTAAAGTGCCATCACGATAAAGACAACGGCACTTGAGACGAACGCTGAAACAATGGTCGCACCCGAGTACACGAGTGAATAGATCGAGAAAATCCCACCGGTGATCAAGGCGTACACCATTAGTAACACAAAGCTGACTGCCGGCCGTTTAAACGCTTGGCCGTTGACCAAGAATGGAAAGACAAACCAGACGATCAGCCCGATCCACATACCGCCGCCAGTCACAGCGGAAAGCAGAGCCTGATTGGTGCTGACAAAGTATGCTGATACCGCAGAGAGTAACACGGCAAGTGCCATCCAACCGTACATTTTTGTTAAGAAAGCGTTTAAGCCAACTTCGGCATTGACGACCCGACGTGGTTGTTCATCAAATTGTTGATTGTTCATTCGGTTCCCTCCAGTTTATGGTTCCCTCCAGTTTATGAAACGTCTGTCTACTTATTGTTGATAATTGTATCAATCTCAGCAAAAAATGCAATAAATCCTATTTAAAACAAGCGACTTTAGACTATTTTTAAGAAATTAGTCAATCTTTAATCGCATTTAGAACAGTTACAAAAAAATGTCCATTTTTATCACATAAATTTTATAAACAAATCAGCGTTACTCATTAGGGGTTTCTTGATGATCCTCACTATGCGGCGGATCCGGCACCACTTCTGGCCGGTGGCCTAAATAGTTAAACAATGGGATCAGCGGTTCATCGGCAATACACTGCAAAATCGTTTTTAAAACGGCATATCCGGGAATGGCTAAAATAACACCAACCAAACCGAACATGTTGCCTGAAGTCAGCAGCAAGACCAAAATCGTCAACGGGTGGACGTTCATCGATTTGCCGATCACGTTGGGATAGATCAGCTTGTTGTCGATCTGCTGAACGACGATGGCGACAACGATCACCCAAATGACTTGGTGCCAAGAAACTGAAGTAGCGACCAGCACTGCTGGAATGCCGCCCAACCAAGGACCGATATACGGTACCATGTTCAAAATACCGGCAATGATGCCGATCACCAGCGCGTAAGGTGTCCCGACCGCCGCGTAGCCGATGGCGCTCAAGACCCCAACGAACAGCATGTCCACGAACTGCCCGTTGAAGTAATTTTCCATGGTCTTATTGGCCTGCTGCAGCACCTGCTTGGTAAACGGCCGCCACTTAGGCGGCACCAACCTGGTAATGCTTGGCAGCAGTTTATGGCCATCCTTAAGAAAGTACAGGAGCACGATCGGCGTCAGCAGGATGTTGATGACCGTTTTACCAACCTTGCCGATCAGGCCGGTGAAACTCGCGGCACCGGTGCTGAAGTGGCTGGTAAAGACCTTTAGCGCTTGTTGGTTATCGATTTTGAGATTATCCAGAATCGAATTCAATTTTAAACTGCGGGCAATGTCAGTTTGACTGAAACCGTGCACCCAGGTCTGGATACCGGCCAAATAAGCCGGAAAATGGTCAACGATCTCCTTGACTTCAACCACTGCTCGGGGTGCAACGTAGGCGATGGCTGCCCCAATCAGCGCCAGAAGAATAATAAACGCCAAAATGGACGCCGCCCGTCCCTTGATATGAATCCGCCTCAGCAGTTTCACTAACGGTTGCAATAAATAATAAAGAAAGCCCGCAATTAAAAACGGCCCCGCAATGGTGGACAAGAACGTCTGAATCGGGGTAAACAAAAACGACACTTTGGATAAAATGAACACGACGCCTGAAAACACAAGGATCGTGCAGCCGATCAATAACGTTTTCACTAATCCGCTTCTCGGTTGGTGCACGCAAATTCCCCCAAACTATTTTTTGTTGCATTTACCGTATGATACCTGTGTTTTATTGTCAAGAACGGCGCACTAAATACTAGTGTCATCGTGACTGGACTAGTTTGTTCAATATGTCAGCCACTTTCGGCTTCGCAGGTCCAATATGGCCATTTGGCTGATTTACGAAAAAATCCCACTAACTCAAAATCAGAGTCAGCGGGATCAATAAAAAACTTTAGTTATCTTTAAGTGATAAATGACTCAACAATTCTTCGTAAGCGCGTTCGTACTTTTGAACGTCACCGGCACCCATGAAGACCACAACGGCATCGTGGTAATCAAGCAACGGCGACATGTTGTCGAGTTTGAGGATTTCCCCGCCCTTGTTAATTTTCTTAGCAAGGTCAGCACTGGAAACTTTCCCGTTGGATTCACGTGCCGAACTGAAGATGTCAGTCAGGTAAACGTGATCCGCGTTGTTCAAAGCCTTGGCGAAATCGTCCATGAGCGCAATCACCCGGGTAAAGGTGTGGGGCTGGAACACTGCAATAACTTCCTTGTCAGGATACTTTTGCCGTGCGGCGTCCAACGTTGCCCGAATTTCTGAAGGATGGTGCGCATAATCGTCAATGATGGTCATGTCGGCCAACTGGCGTTCTGCAAACCGGCGCTTGACCCCTTTAAAGGTCAGCAATTCCTTCTTGATCTCATCCAGATCAACATCTTCAAAATAAGCCACAGCGATGACTGCCAGACTGTTCAAAACGTTGTGTTCACCAAATAACGGCACGTGGTAGTTGCCCAGGAATTTATCACGGTAGTACACATCGAATTGCGAGCCCTTCGTGGTCCGTTTGATGTCGCGTGCTTGGAAATCGTCCTTGTCACTAGTCCCATAGTAGTAAACGGGAACATCCGTCTTCAACCGGCGCAGATTCTCATCATCGCCCCAGGCAAAAATCCCTTTCGACACTTGATCAGCAAAGGACTGAAATGCCGTGAAAACATCGTTGATGTCCTTGTAGTAGTCGGGGTGATCAAAATCGATGTTCGTCATGATCGCATAGTCAGGTTTGGTGGCCAGGAAGTGACGCCGGTACTCATCTGCTTCGTAAACAAAGAAGCGGGCGTTCGGCGTGCCCTTACCTGTCCCATCACCAATCAGATAACTGGTTGGCGCGATACCTGATAGTACGTGTGACAGCAAGCCGGTGGTACTGGTCTTACCGTGAGCACCAGCAACACCGATACTGGTGTAGCCTTCAATCAGCTTGCCCAAAAATTCGTGATACCGGTAAACGGGCAGTCCCATTTCCCGGGCTTTTTTAATTTCAGGATGGTCGTCCGTGAAGGAGTTTCCGGCAATAACCGTTAGCCCTTCATGGATATTTGCTTCATCAAACGGATAGACGGGTATCTCGGCTTGTTCCAGACCGCGTTGAGTAAACGTGTACTGGGTGATATCAGAACCAGCTACCTTAAATCCTTTATCATGCAAAATAAGTGCTAACGAGCTCATTCCTGAGCCCTTGATGCCAACAAAGTAATACGTTGTCGAGTTGTCCATCAATATCCTCTTTTCGTCACTTCTATATTAATTTGCGCTGGAAACCCGCGCATTTTTTATTCACTCGTTTATTTTAGCACAGGTCATCTAAATTTCGAGGGGCATTTCGCAAGAGATGTCTTATTTCACAAGAATCTTAACTTTTCAGTCTAAACTTGACAGCGTCATGTAACTTTCAAGCAAAATAACCACGTCTATTTTACCAACACTGTGCACTTTTGCACACAGTTCGTTTAGCATCTAGTCAGGATAGCGCGATTCGTTTTATTAGTAAACTCACCCGAATAAAGTCTCACTGTGAAAACCAATCTCGTCAATCGGTTCGCGGTCCCCGCATTTCAGTTAACTGCTTAGCGGTCAGAAAAACATCCCGCGGTTTCGAGCCGTTTTGACCGGAAATATATTGCTTATTTTCCAGGGCATCGATCATGTTGGCAGCGCGGTTATACCCAATCGAGAACACTCGCTGCAGTTTGGAGGTAGAGACCGTCTGTTCCTGAACAATGTAGTCCAAAACTTCCGGCATCAGTTCATCTTCGTTTTGTTGACTCTGCTCCTTAGCCAGTAACCCATCAGGATCGAATTCATAGTGTGGGCTGCCCTGCGTCCGAACAAAATCAGTGACACGGTCAACTTCGTCATCCACAAAGGTCCCTTGCAGTCGGACCGGTTGTGACGCCCCGTTGCCAAGGAACAGCATGTCCCCCTTCCCAAGCAGCCGTTCCGCACCAGAAGTATCAATGATGGTGCGTGAATCAACTTGTGAGGAGACCATGAAGGCAACCCGCGTCGGTATGTTATTTTTAATGGTCCCGGTAACGATATCGACACTTGGCCGTTGGGTGGCAATCAGCAAATGAATGCCGGCTGCCCGCGCCTTTTGTGTGATTCGAACAATGTAGTCCTGCACTTCACTTGAGGCCATCATCATCAAATCAGCCAGTTCGTCGATCACAATAACGATATATGGCAGTTTCAGGCTGTATTCTTCGGTGAGTTCAGCCCGTTCGTTATACTGTTCGATATTCCGCACACCAGCGGCTGCCAAGCGGTCATACCGGTCGTCCATTTCGTTGACCGCCCACTTCAACGCAGCTGCAGCGGCTTGCGGATCAGAGATCACCGGTGCAAGCAAATGCGGCAGCTTATCGTAAGGTGCTAATTCCACAGCCTTCGGATCGATCAGCAAGAGTCGCAGTTCGGCTGGTGTTGCTTTATACAGCAAAGAGATCAGCAGACTGTTGATGAAAACTGATTTTCCTGACCCGGTAGCCCCGGCGATCAGCCCGTGTGGCATCTTCCGCAGGTCAGTGACTTGCGGTTTGCCGAACAGGTCAACGCCAAGCGCAACCGTCAACGGTGATTTGCTTGTCTTAAAGGCCTCTGATTCGAGAACTTCCGACAGCATGACCGGACGTGTCTTGGGGTTAGGAATTTCAATACCGACCGTCGACTTACCTGGAATTGGCGCTTCAATTCGAATATCCTTCGCGGCTAGAGCCAATTTCAAGTCATCCGTCAGGTTAGTGATTTTGTTGACCTTGACCCCTAAGGACAGGTGCACTTGAAACTGCGTTACCGTCGGCCCAATTGTCCAGTCGACAACGTGGGCGTCCACGTGAAAGGCAGCCAGGGTTTCATCCAATACTTCACCCTGGTGTTCGATCCATTCGTCCAGCTCGCTTTCATCCGGTATGACCGGTGGCGTCAGCAGATCCGGACTCGGAAAGTGATAACCGCGTGTTTGCGCATCAGTGTCACCTTGAACATCGGGTTTGTCTTGAAAAAGCGCTAAATCTTTTAGTTGGGCGTTTTCTTCGTTTAAAATGTCACCTAGCGAATGCCCCAACCCGTGTTGCGTTTCTGCTGGTTTCTCCGGTTTACCGGCGTTATCAATCGTGTTCGGCCCATCCGCTTCATCTGTTACTGTCGGCACGTTCTTCGCGGCGGTAGTATCTGAAACAGGCAATTGCGAAACCGGATTGCTGTCAGCCTCGTCTGCTTCATCCAAAGTCGTATCTGTCTTATCTGGAGGCAGCTGTTCAATGACTGGCGCATTATTTTGCGTTCTATCACCAGAAGTCGTTGTGTCGCTGGAATCTAAAATTGCCTTTGCATCAGAATGGACGGGTGCGTCATCAGCGTGTGTTGCAGTTTCCTGATTCGTAGCAGTGTCGTTAGGATCTTCGCGACCGCCGATTTGTTTCGACGAGTGTGTCAGTTCAAAAGTCTTGTGGGAATCCGAGGTCGAATGTGCAACCGCCTGATTACCAGCAGGCTGCAAGGGTTGACCACCTGCAGAATTTTGACTCACGTCGGGAATTTTTTTCGCATCATCCGTCTCTAAAAGCTGGCGGCTCTGCCGGGGCGCGTCAGTTCCCGATGCATCCACTGGTTGTGTGAACGATGTCTCGGACACTGCCGGTGCGGCAACATGCTGCAACGATTTATTCTGCTGATTGCCGTCATTAACCGGTGTGTGTGATGAAACAATGTCCTGGTCAGTCGTCTCCTGGTCAGCGACGTTTTCTTTCATGGGTGCAGTTATTTCGGGCTGTACCGTGTTTACTGGTTGCGTTTTGGCAGCGGTTGTCTCCGTTGGAACAGATGCATCGTCTGCAGGAAGGACTAATTCATTGCTATCAGCTTTTTTTGTTGATGAATCTGTCGCTGGCACAATTGGGTCAGCTCCAGATTCAGGAGTGGCTGTCCCCATAATCTTAGCATCATGACCGTCCTTATGACCAGCTGCAACAGGCACATCATCTGCGCCTTCAGAATGCCAATCATGAATCGTAACGGGGGTCTTCGTTTCAGTCGAAGCCCCTGCTGTCCCTTCAGTCGTACTCGGGGTCGGCGTACCATGTTCGAACTGAAGCCGGTCAGTTGCAGTTGTTACGGTACTGGTGATTGACTGCTTCGACAGCGTTTCAGCCGTGCCAAATAACAGGACCTGGTCGTCCTGTTTTTTAAAAAATGTGGCCATGAGGTGATTAAAGTTCGTGTGCACCTGCGCCAAAACTGGCCGGTGGAGTTGTTTAGGCACCGAAGTTACCCGAAAAGACCGGTCAGTGCGCCAATCGTTGGTTGACGTCAAAGTTTTCGAGGGTTTGGGCACATCGATCTCACGCCGCATCTCGACATCCGTTTCACGCGGTGGCAACTGCGTTTGCGCTTGTATAGATGGCCGGGTTTGGCGAATTTCGGTATGACGAATTCGGTTTGGTTGTGCATCACCTTCGCTCGGCAGGTGATAAGTCCGTTTAATTGGCGCCGCTTCAGGGATCGGTGCAGCGGCATTTAGTTTGCGATTTTTTTTAGGTAACCGGTACTTGCGATAAAAAGCCGGTCCATCATAATGAGTCATTAGCGTTCATCCATTCAAATTTGCTAGGTACAGTTTAATCAATTGCATATATCAATAACCCGATTTTCGACACAATAAAAGGGAGCACGTGGCCCCCCTTAGCAGTTGAACTTACGCTTATTGAAATAAAGTTTGCGCCTTGTCAAAATTGAAAGGCTGACCAACTTCATAATCATCAGGCAAGATCAACGCTCCCGGCCGATCGGGTGCGTTAGGAATTCGTAATTCCCGTCCTGATGAAATCATACCATCACTTTCAACCCCGCGCAATTTACCGGGCCAAATAATTAACCCATCCGGCATCATTGCGCCGACTTCAGCAACCACGACTTTAATATCGGCCTGCATGTTTGGTGAACCGCTGACGATCTGTAAAACCTGACCATCTTGAACCTCTGTTTGAGTGACTAACAGGTGATTGGAATCGGGATGCTGATCAGCCGTTTTAACGTACCCCACCACAAATTTGGGTTCGTGGTCGGCCTTTAGATTAGGCGCAAAATCGGCGTTCGCTAACGCATCATTTAAACGGTCAACCTGGTCATCCGTTAAAAAGACCTGACCATTAACATCAAGCTTCCCTAAAACGGCACTCACGTCCGCAAAATTGTACCCCAGTGTCTCATTGGTTTCTGGGTCAAAGATCCGGGTAATGGTTTGTCGGGTCTCAACGGCTTGTTCCTCTACGTCTGGGGCAACGTAAACAATGAGAATGTCACCCAGCGCTTTTTGATTATAACTAGAAATTAACATGAAGAATCCTTTCAATTGCAAATTATTACTGTTTCGTTTTTTCAGTGCCCTATCATTATAGCGCAGAATGACTTTGGACTGTACCTAAAATCAGCTTTTTAGGAACATCAATCGCGCCTGCTTGCGCTATGCCAAGAACAGTCTGCTATAATTAGCGACTGATCCGTTTTGGGTAATTAAAAAACGATAAGTGTCTCAGCAGTGAGACGCTTATCGCCCGTGAATCATGATTACAATGCATTTACAAAATCTTCAACTTGTTCCTTAGTTTTACGGTCCTTGTTAACGTAGCGGCCGATTTCTTTGCCATGGTCGTAAGCAATAAAACTCGGAATACCCAGTACGTTTAAGTCAACGCACAGATCAATATTTTCATCACGGTCGACCGCTAAGAATGTGTAGTCGCTGAATTCAGCTTCAATATCGGGCATTGCTGGTTTGATAAAGGCACAGTCTGGGCACCAGCCAGCAGAGAAAAAGAGCATGTATTTCCCATCGCTTACCCGTGTCGTCAATTCATCAGTGGTCATCTTTGGTAGTTGTTCCAATCCAATCGCTCCCTTGCTTACTTTTTAATAGTATTAAGTATACCTCAAATTTCGAGTCTTGAATATGATTTACATCTGAAAACCTGTTATGATGGACATAATTCAATAGAAACATCCAATGCACCTTATCGGGTCGGAAACTTCCGGCTAATCAAGCACCACTATTCTAACTGTAATTGGAGGTCAGCCTATGACATCGAACTTAAAAACACCGCAACAACTCAGCTTTTTATCGATTCTCAGCGTCATTCTCGGCTTTCTGTTAGGCCACGTTTACGACCGTCAAACAATGATGAGTTCTGACGAGATTCTCAACCAGGTCAAGGCCGCGTTTCAACGCGAAGCGCCCATTGAAGGTGCATGGATCAGTACACATCCTAGCGAACGGCGACAGTTCGCCATTAAGAACTTAGTTTACTATGGCGGTATCACCAGACGCGAGGACGACAGCCTTGTTCAATATGAATTTATGGCCGATGCAAAAACCGGCAGCGTCCTGAGCGTAAATCGGCTTTAATCTTTAAAATCACTAAAAAATCTCATGCCACGACGGTATTTTGTCGCCCATGAGATTTTTTTAGTTTTCCGCTATTGGAAAGTGTGCGACAAGCTCGTAAATGGGCCCCTTGGCACTAAATTTTTGTTCATATTCAGTTTCAACGTTGCCTTCGTTGCCGTCGCTGTTGTGCAGGTCAAGCCAAACCTCATCAAAGGTCAGCCCATAATTATTAAAACTGCCCAGCGAGTACTCAAACAAGCCGCGATTATCAGTCTTAAACTGAATCTTACCAGCGGGCTTTAAAACTTTCTCATAGTGCACCAAAAAGTTTGGTGAAGTTAACCGTCGCTTGGCGTGGCGAGTCTTTGGCCACGGGTCGGAGAAATTAAGAAACAGCGCGTCAACTTCGTTTTCTGCAAACAACGTGTCAACATTAGCCCCGTCCGTTTCTACGAGTTGAACGTTTGTCAGCCCGCTTTCAACCAGCTGGCGCAAAGCCGTGGCGATCACTGATTCTTGAATCTCGATCCCCAAAAAGTTAATTTCAGGATGCTGGCGCGCCATCTCAACGATGAACCGCCCCTTACCGATACCAATCTCAATCTGTAACGGCTGTTTTTTTTCAAAGCGTTCTTGCCAGTGGCCTAGTTGTGTTTCAGGATCCGTGACGATCAGGTCGGTGTGATCCCGAATATAACCTTCTGCCCACGGCTTTTTGCGTACCCGCATAGTGATAATGCCTCCATTATTTTAATTTTGTCATATTAAAACGGCGGTTCTTTTCAGCGTTCAAGTGAAGCGCTCAAAAGCCCGTCGTCGTTTACTGTTCTCGTTTAATCTATTTTAGGCAACTATTGGTTACCAGTCAACTAACGATTTTTTCGTAAGCGCAAAGGTAAATAATAGCTGACCATACCAAAAATTTCAACAATTTCTACAACGGCCGTTATTAAAATAACCTCCAGTTGGAAATCACTCACCGCTACCATGACCAAAAATAACACGCCGGTCACAATCAGCAACGTTCGCAATAATTTCTTGAAGTTCGCGATTCGCTGTTCGGTCGTAATCGGATACAGGTGGGTGAACACGATGTCATCAAACTGCCAGAAAAATGGAATCAACTGGAAGCCGGTCAAGTACATAAACAGCGCTGCCAGCAACACTGGCAACCAGGTTCCGTGAATAAAGTACAGCAGAATCATTCCAAGAATCGTCAACCGTGAATATAGACCGCTGAACTCCCCGCTTCGAACCATGCCGCGGCTGTATAGGTACAGGTAGGTGTTTTCAGGTTTGATCGTCACGAGTCGTAACAGCCCGTCCATATATTTTCGACGTTTTGCAACGCCCTTCAACATTGGGACGTTAGTAAACAGGTTAAAGAAACGGTAGACACCAAGCATTCGGTTGTTTTCCTGACCGATGGCGGCGCGCCAGTCAAAGGCCTGTTGCTGCCATCCGTAGGCTAACATCCGTAAAATGCCGTCAGCACCGAGTGCGAGTACAACACTGGCAAGCGGCGTGACATAGACACCAATAATCAAAACCACTGCCGGCACCAGCCACTGAAACCAGACTGGCTGGTGAAGCCATCGCTGACTAAATCGGTAATGATTCATCAAGTTTGCCATCAGCCAGGCATCCTTTAAGACAATCTGGGTAACGGCCAGTCCCGCCAATGCAGCAACCGACAGCGGGTCCGTGGCCTGAATGAATGGCAATAAAATGAACAGTCCAAAGATCTGGCAAATCTCTGCCAGCGTTTCACTGTATCGTTTTGAGGCGATAAAGTAACTGTGCATGGCGTGTTCCTTAGGAAGCAGAAACACAACGTCAGCATCTTCCAGCAACGTTGCCAACCGCCCGATCTGAAGCAGCACCAGCATCACCAAGATAATAATGGGCTGGGACCACCACACGTTAGCGTGTAATGTTTTTAACAGGTTGGAATACGCGTAACCCAACCCGCCGATCATGATCAATAGCGCAAAGATAAAGTGATCATTAAACACCAGCCGCAAATACTTGAACATTTCCTTGAGGTGACTGGAAAGTCGTTTTTTAAATAAGTTAGTCATGTTGGTCCGCCTTCGTCATCGACATGTAAATATCGTCGAGTGATTCGCCGGCGTCTGGCAGAGCTTTCCGCAATTCTGCCAGCGTTCCTTCCGTTTTAACTTGGCCATCGTGCAACAGGACGAACCGGTCACAGTATTTTTGAGCAGTGTCCAGCACGTGGGTCGACATCAGAATGCTTGCGCCCTTAGCCTTCTGTTCATTAATCAAATCAAGCAGGTCATGAACTGCCAGCGGATCCAATCCAAGGAATGGTTCGTCGATGATAAACAGCGGGGCGTCAGTAATAAACGCACAAACGATCATCACCTTTTGTTTCATCCCCTTGGAAAAGTTGGCTGGAAACCAGTCGAGTTTGTTATCCAGCCGGAAAATTTCCAGCAGTCTATCAGCACGTTTCCATGCGGCAGCTTGATCCAAATTATAGGCCATCATGGTCATTTCGAGATGTTCCTTCAACGTCAGTTCCTGATAAAGGATCGGCGTTTCAGGAATGTAAGCAATTTGTTTTTTATAGGCTTCATTATCTTCAGCCAAAGTGACGCCGTTGATCTTGATTTGGCCTTTAAACGGCGTCAGCAGCCCAATAATATGATTGATCGTGGTTGATTTACCGGCACCGTTGAGTCCAATAAGCCCAACGAGTTCGCCGTCTTTAATATCAAATGTAACTTCTTTTAAAACTGGAATTTGTGAGTAGCCACCAACAACTTTCGTGACTTGAAGCGTCATGGATATCCCTTCATTTCTTTTAGAGTGTCGTATCAGTTATTATAGCATAGTTGCAAGAGAGTGGAGCAAGGCGCCTAGGGGCTCGGCTCCTGTCAAGGAGACAATCAAATAATTAGATAGATTATGCACATTTT
>NZ_AYYR01000082.1:22032-67942 GCF_001435975.1 Secundilactobacillus collinoides DSM 20515 = JCM 1123 | reverse complement strand
AGCTAGTCTAATTGGTCTAGTTATCAAGTGTTGCACTTCAATTTTAAATCGGGGAAGTTTATAAACTCGTTAAAAACAACCCGAAGAAGGCCATCAAGGACGTTGCCAGCTGGGAAGGTATTTCTGAATCAGAAGCCAAGAGTCAAATTACTGAGAACGACTGGTTATCTGGTAATGTGCAAGAATCTTATCTGAGTTCAGGCAAGCTGGCTAAAATTCTAAAGACCGTTGAAGTGTTCAACAAGCAACAAAAGAACATTTCTTCGGTACCGTCAAGTTCAACAATGTCTGATGCAATTGATGCCAGTTATGTTAAGAAAGCACTGAAATAGTCATGAACGTGATTGACGTTTAAATGAGGTGACCAAAAAATGGTAGAAAAAACAAAGGAACTGATTTCAGTCGACAATGTGTCGCTGGATTATGGCGGTAAGGATGGTAATGGACCAGCCATTAAAGACGTCTCGTTGGACATCTATCCCGGTGAGTTTGTCTGTGTTATGGGCCCCAGCGGCTGCGGCAAAAGTACGCTGCTGAAAATTCTGGCGGGCTTCATTAAACCTACAGGTGGCACGGCGTCATTGGATGGCAACGAGATTAATGGTATCGATGCACAGCGGGGGGTTGTTTTTCAAAATTCCACGCTGTACGAATGGTACTCGGTGAAGAAAAACGTTGGTTTTGGCCTCAGTATGCGTCACGTGGCCAAGGCAACCATTGCTGAGGAAGTTGAAAAATATCTGGCTGAAGTGAAATTGGATGACTGGGGTGATAAAAAAGTATTCGAACTATCTGGCGGGATGAAGCAGCGGGCAGCCATCGCAAGTGCGCTGATCAATAAGCCAGAGATTCTGCTGATGGACGAACCATTCGGCGCGTTAGATGCGCTGACAAAGAATCAGATGCAAAACCTAATTCGCCGGATTTGGGCTAAGTCGCACAACACCATCTTTTTCATCACTCATGACGTGGATGAGGCGCTTCTCCTGGGCAGTCGGGTGGTCGTGATGTCCAAACACCCAGGCCGGATCATTGCTGACTTCCCAGCGCCGTTTACGACCGATATCTTAAGGGATAATGACGACGATATTCGGTACAGTAAGGATTTTCTGGCGAAGCGAAAGAAAATTCTGGAAATGATTAGTCAGGATATATTGGAATAATGTTTGGCGGCAGAACTGCACGGTTAACACCAGCAATATCAGTTAGACGCTTGCATCGTTTGCCACGCCGCCATTTTTTCGGCTTTTAAACTTGTGTCAGGACAATGACTGTTTGTGCTAAGACGGGAATTTAAGTGGGTTGAAAACCCGGATTACCTAAACGTGCTTAAGCTTGATATTCCGTGCTTTAGGTTTATCCTATCCTAGACCTGCAATAGACGGCCACTTCCGGCCATTTAAAGAGACCCCAACTAAAATCCCAGATTCAGGGTTTTAGTTGGGGTCTCTATATTTTTTAGCTCAATCGTCTTTTGTTGTTCGTTTCTACAAGCGATCGGGGCGATTCATTCAAATTCCGGATTTCTTGCCGACCTAGTCGAAAAGAGTTCCTACTATCAATTAACATCCACCAAATTGGCCGCCAAACAAACTTTCAGCTCGCTAATAAAGTATTGCGCCACCTCGGTGAGTTCATGGGTGGCTTGACGCAAAACTACGATTTGATTCTTTGGCACATCATTCAGCGCCCGGGCAATCAACCCAGATTTCTGGGGGGTTTCTAGAATCCCGGAACCAACCGTGTATGCATCGGTTTGGTTAATGATATTTGTCATCGTGGCCCGGTCATTGATCGCGATGATGGGACCTGAACCGGGTAAAACGAACGGGTCATCGGTAAATTCAGAGTAGGTTGCATCCTGGGTAAACCGAATTTGCGGGTATTGGCTGAGATCGCGTTTTTCAATCACCGGTTTGCGTGAAAGGGGATGCTCCTGACGAATCAGGATCTGTGATTGAAAATTACCCAGCGTGTCATAAATCAGGTTATTTTGGCCTAGCGCGCTGATGATGTGGGCTTGGTTGACGTCATTTAAGAACACGACACCAATCTCACTCTTGCCCTGAGCGGTATCTTGTATGATTTTTGCGATGGTACTTTCATAGGCACGCAGGTACTGGTAGTTCGGGTAGCGTTCCATCACCCGACACATGGCCGTTCCGATACCGTCATAGTGTCGCGCTGAAACGGAAAAGTAACGCGTTGCCACCGGTTTATTTGTGAATGAGTGCTGTAAATTTTCGGTATCGGTGACGATTTTGCGCGCCTGATTAACAAAGGCGGCGCCCGATGTCGTCAAGAACGTGCCTTGACGAGTGCGTTTAAAGAGCTGAACCTGGAGCTCGGTCTCTAATTTTTGAATGCTGTTAGATAATGTTGGTTGCGAGATAAATAGGGCCTTGGCTGCAGAATGAAAACTACCGTTGTCGGCCACAGCCAGGACGTAACGCATTTGCTGAATGTTCACGTGATTCCTTCCTTATGTAGCGTATTAGTTAATTCAATTATCTGATACTAACCTTATAGGGAGCTTAATTCATTAAATAAATTATACTGTAATTTGGCGCAGATGAGTGGATTTGTGAATTAATTTGTTGAAAAATCTCGAGATTTGACATGGTTGCATGTAAGTTGTTCACCTGCTAACACGTGAATAATCAGCGGCATAACTGTGACAGAAAATTTGAACAACAAAAAAACCTCAAAAATCATTCTTGAGGTTTTTTGTCGATAACTTTAGGAATTAGGCTTCGTTTTGTTCACCGGCCATTAACAATTGATCCCGCAATTTTGGACGCAGGACTTTGCCAGTGATATTCCGTGGGAATTCACGGACAAATTCAACGCGAGTAGGGGCTTCGAACTTAGCTAAGTGGTCCTTAGCGTAATCGAAGATTGCTTGACGCTGGTCAGCTTCGTTTAAGCCGGGTGTGGTGCTGACGAGAACGGCGGTCACTTCTTCACCATAGAGGTCGTCAGGCATACCGATAACGGCTAATTGTTCGATGAAATCAAGTTCGCTCAAGGTGTTTTCCACAGCTGCTGGAGCAACCTTTTCACCACCACGAGAGATGATTTCCTTCTTGCGGCCCTTAACGAAGAGGTAGGCATCTTCATCGAAGTAGCCAAGGCCACCAGTCAGGAACCAGCCATCTTTAAAGGCATCGCGTTTTGGATCCATATAACTCGAAATAACATGGTCGCCACGGATGACGATTTCACCTTTGACGTTTGCATCGTGAGTGATTTTGTCATCAACTAAGATGGCAACGTCAGTCCCAAATGCTTTACCAGCTGAGCCGATCTTAGGGGCGTCGAAAGGATTGATAGTACATTGACTTGCGGATTCAGTCATGCCGTATCCTTCAACGATTTGAGTATCAAACCGTTTTTCGAACAGTTCCTTACGTTCTTCAGGAAGTGCAAATGAGCTCGAACGGACGTAACGCAAGTTGATCCCGTCTTTAAGTTCTTCGTAAGCTGCGTTTGCTTTTTCATTTAATAATAGGAATGATACGATGGTTGGCACAACTGAAACCCATGTCACACCGTTATCGTGAATTTGTTTCCAGAAACGACTGGCAGAGAATTTTTCGGTAACAAGAACCTTCCCGCCGGATACCCGAGTTGCCAAAGTTGTAATGACTTGGGCGTTGATGTGGAACATTGGCATGGTGACCATGGCAATGTCGTGCTCGTCCATGTGGTTGCTGACAGCATCGTGTTGTGCGGCGTTTAGCAGCATCGATTGGGTCAGACCGACCCGCTTTGGTTCGCCGGTAGTTCCTGAGGTGTTCATGATCAACCCAAGGTCATCGTCCGTAACAGGGGTCATGTCAGCAGCGTCACGTTTTGAGAGTTGGTCTTCATCCAGCACAAAATGGAGTTCTGGGCTGGTGTGTAGGTTCAACAACTCTGTCCGCCATTCTGAGCCGGTCCAGGTTTTAGCAAGTTCTGGCATTAATAACATGCCAGGGTAGCGACGCTTGGCACGGTCTTCTTGCAATTTTGCGATTGGCGTTGATGGTGAGATGGGGTGAATGATGATGCCCAAATTCCATGCAGCTTGGTTGATTGCTGGAAAAACAGCCGAGTTTGGCATGCAGACCAAGATTTGATCGCCGTGGCCAATTTTGTTGTCCGTAAAGGCCTTTTGGAGGGCAGTAACATCGTCTTTGATGTCTTGGCCGGTGAACCATTGCTGCATGTTTTCGTCTTTAAACAGGTTTTCGTTCAAATTATTTTCCAGTTGATCGGTGAGGATGGTGGTTAATTTTGTCATTGCAAGAACTCCTTATTGATTGTGAAATGTACTGTTTTGTCTAGGCAATTGTTCCTGTCAGGAGAATAGCGTGTCGACCGCGTTTTTAACTAGGATCAACAGTGGCTGGCCACTGCTGAAACGTTGGACGCTAATCCATTAGGTGATATGAATGCTAGAATAGCTAACTTAAACCGAGCTTAAAGTTTCACCACAAAAACGAGCCGAGATGCTGTATTAAAACACACTTGTGAAAGGAATACGGGAACCTCGTCCAATATTTAGTAAAGAAAGCCTTAAGCTGTATAAAACGATTACATGCTCATTGACCATGACGCCTGTTTCGTCACAGCTGTGAACACGAAAATGAAACACAATAGAAAAATAGTTTTCGCTACGCACATTATACGAAAAATGATGCACAAAAAATAGTCTTTTTAACACTTTAATGAAAAACGAAGTAAATCTTTTCCTCTTTTCCTCATAATTAAAGGCTCTTTTTGCGTTAATAGTCGGCTAAAATGATAAACAGGTGTGAAATGCGAAGACCACATGGTGACAGGGAAGATATCAAACAGCGCAGCCGATGATTTCGATTGTGCTGTTCACTTAATCTTATTATTTACTGCGTGAGGTTTTTTCATTCAAAACAAGGGCTTCAGTACGCCGTCGTTTAAATGGGTTGATTTTTTGCGGCCGACCAACAAATATGCCCAGTGGCCAGATCTTATAACAGAACCAGGCCAACGTAAACGAGTAGCCGAGCACGAACAGGTAACCGACTGGAATCAGCAGCATCAACGTTAAGTCAGAAACGGCGAGGTGGCTCAAACCAATTTTCAGCAGTGTGAGGCCGACAATTTGGTTGAGGTACATTCCGAAACTAACTTTGGCGAACCGTTGGATCATCCGGTCAAGCCAACCCGGCATGCCCTTTTGCCGCCAAGAAGCGTAGCGTTTTCCAACGTAAAAGATAACCACGATCATGCAGGTGTCGTAGAGGAACATATACGGTTGGTGCGGGGTATCAGATAAGCCTTCACTGAGACCGAGAATCTTCTCATTCCAAATGCGGAAATAGACAATCGTCCCAAGGGAGAGCGTGGCCGTCACGATAGCAATCGGCCGGATGTGTCGTTTCACAAATGCGTACACGTTTTCGTGATAGAGACTTGTGTAGGCGCCGGCGATAAAGTAGAACTGGTAAACAAACACGTTGATACTGTAAGATTTGAACCAGTAGAGCCAAGTGGAAGTATCCACGTTTCGCATGTAGAACTTGATAAAGAACATCATGGCCAGCTGAACAAGGAAGCTGACGGCCAAAATTTGATTGTGATGGCCTTCCAGTTTGCGAAATAACCAGACGATACCTGGGAATAACAGGTACAACTGCATGATAATCAGCATGAAGTACATGTATGACTGATTACCATGAATGACGTAACTGAGGTATGACATACTAAAGTCATGCAGATTGAAACCGGAACTGCCCATCAAAGTGGTAATACTTAAGAAGATAAAATTCCAAATGAGGTAGGGCCAGATGCTGCCCTTATAGCGCTTCTTCATGAAGGTGCCCCAGTCGTTTCGATGATAGTAGTTCAACATGAGCACTAGGCCGCTCATGAATAGGAAACCCATTCGCGTGAAATGAAATATCAGCCGAATTGATTCGACCATGTAGTAGGGCAGGGCGGTGCTGGAGGCCATCGACCCGGTAAATTCGTTAATGGTGTGGTTTAATAACACACCGCAGATAAAGAGCAGTCGCATGAGGTCGATCTCGTATAAGTGAGGTTTGTGCTGCGATTTCGTGATAGGAGTTGGTTTTGCGTTAGTCAAGTAGTGTCACCTTCCGTTTCAGTTTTTCCCCTAAACGGACCGCCCTGACAGGCGATCCGATTTAACAAGCACTTATTAGGCTAAGAAAGAAAGCTTAAACGCGACTTAAGTTAAACTTTTGTCGGGTATTTCCTAATAGTTCGGTGACCGAATGATTGGTGAGCAGCGGGGTTTGTGGGAGTTTTTAGGAATTGGTTAAGAGAGAGTGAAGCAAGGCGTTAAGGGGGCGGAGCATAAGGGACTCTGAGCCAAAAAGTCCGGGCCTGACTTTTTGGCTCAGAGTCCCTTATGCAGCAGCCCCCTGCCTTGCGAAACTCGTTTAGGCAATGATACCTAAAACCGCATTGCAAGCACCACTCTGGACAATCTAAAAGAACAAGTCCGGGCCTGACTTTTTGGCTCAGAGTCCCTTATGCAGCAACCCCTGCCTTGCGAAACTCAGTTAGGCAATGACGCCTAAAACCGAGTTGCAAGCACCACTCTGGACAATACGCCCAAAAGTGCAAGAACACTCATACAAGTAAAGGCCACAACCAAGTGTCATTCTGCAGTCAATCGTGTATTTATTGGTCCTCTCATTACAGCACACGTGAATCTTGTCCACGCCAGAAGTTGCGACAAAGTAATATTTATGGCACAAAAAAGCCGCAATCAACAATCCAGTACGGCTGCTGACTACGACTTTTTTAACTGGGCATTGTCAATCTCTGAAACATCAAATTGATTACCCAGAGACCGCCTTGTCACCATAAGAAACAGGTTTCAGTCGACCATGCGACAACCGCAAGACCCGGTCACAGATGGCTAACGTTGATTCACGATGGGTTACGATGATCACTGAACCGGTATAATGCTGTTTAACAGCGGCGAGGATCAACGCTTCGTTGCGGACATCGAGATTACTTGTTGGTTCATCCAAAATGAGCAAACTCGATGGGTGAGCAAGGGCACGGGCTAACTCCAAACGTTGCAGTTCGCCGGCGGACAGGCTGTCATGCGCGGTTGAAATAGGGGTGGCTAACTGGTCTGGCAGTTGCTTAATGACGTCGGTCAGTTGGACCCAAGCCAACCGTTCCAGAGGGTGTCATCACTGATCGTTTCGTCGCGCAAAGTTAAATTTTCGCGAATAGTGCCATCAAAGAGTTGCGGAGTTTGAGACATGTAGTTCATGGTACCGCGTAAACTGTCTAAATCGATGGCACTAACGGCTGTATGATTGACGGCTAATTGACCAGCGTTGGCGTCATACCAGCGCATTAGCAGCTTTACGATGGTGCTTTTGCCTTCGCCGCTGGTTCCGATGATGCCGATCCGTTCACCCTGGGTCAGGGTCATTGAAACGCTATCCAGCACCTGGTCATCAGGGCGCTGCGGGTAAGCAAATGCGACCTGATTCAGGTTGGCGTTGGTGAGTTCGGTGAGCGTGGCACCATTCTCTGGGTTGACCACGGTCGGTTCCTCATCAAGTAATGCGAAAAATTTCTTGGCAGCCAACAGTCCGCCAGATAAGGAACCGGGCAGGGAGGCTAAGGCCAGTACTCGGCTAAAACTGAATGGGAATAGAAGGACCCACATCAGTGACACATTTTGGCTGACTGCGACGATTCCGAATACAGCGAGACTGATAACCAAGACCAACTGCATCACCAGCGCTTGGCGGTCTTGTTTACTGGATTTATCCCGACTGACTAACCAGTAGTCGCTGGTCGCTGCATTTAGTTTTGCCAGTTGCGGGTCGCTTGCCTGATATTGCTGCAATTCGAATTTACCGGCAACGGTTTCCGCGGCTAGCCGCTGATGCAACGTATCTGCTTTGCTGAGAGCAGCAGTTGGGGTCTTCATGCGTTTGGCATGGTGTAATGGCATCCAAATCCCCATTACGGCGTAGGCAATGAGCGCAATCAAGGCCAACCATGGTGACACGAATGCCAGCACAATGACTTGAATCACCGAGACCACGGCAGCAATGACCACTGGAGATAGGGTGTGCGCGTAGAAAATTTCAATTTGGGAAATGTCTTGCGCAACTAACTTTAACAAGTCGCTGCTGTGTTTATTGTCGAGCTTAGCTGGCGCAAGCACCATCAATTTGTCGTAGACCTTGTTTCGGAAACGCGATAGGAGCTTGAAGGCAACCAGGTGACCGAGGTACTGTTCACCGAAACGGCAAAAGCCACCTACGAGTGCTGCTAAAAAGAGCAGTAACCACGGCGTTGTTTGAAACCCAGTGGCGATCGCGTAGTAGCCCATACCTAAGATGCTTAACTGAAAAAAGGTGGCTAAGATCCCAGCCAGAATACTGACAACCAGAGTCGCATTCAAGGCACCAGCATTTTTTAATAAACGCGTTAACATTAGGCACGCACCTCCTTTAATAGGGCACTTTGCTGGTCTAACAGCGCTTTGAACGCCGGGACTTTTTGTGTCAGTTCGGCCGGCGTACCTGCAAGTAACTGATTGTCGTCAATCAAATTAACCAGAGGTAATTGTTCGATGTCATCCAAACGGTGGGTGATCAGTAAAACAATTTTGGCTTTGGCTAGCTGGGTGATAGCCTGCAGCATCAATTCGGCGTTGGCCACATCAACGTTGGCCGTGATCTCATCGAACACATAAACGGACTTGTCAGCAATGATGGCGCGGGCGAGGACAATTTGTTGCCGCTGACCTTGCGACAGCCGATTACCGTTTTCACCAACCTGGGTGTGATACCCATCTGGCAGATCTCGAACGAACTGACAAAGATGACGATCGGCTAACTGTGATTCCCAATTTTGGGCGGCGGGGTTACTGAGCAGAATGTTATCCGCAATCGTGCCGTCAAACAACACAGTGGTCGGTCCCAGATAAGCGGCCGAAGCCCACCAATCGCGCTGGTCAATCGTTGCAAGGTCCACGTCATCAACGGTGACGGTGCCAGCAAGCGGCGCCAACTGTTTCATTAAAACGGCGGCTAACGTACTTTTACCACTGCCGCTAGGACCTGCAAGCCCAGTAATCGTGCCCATTTTAAGCGTCAGATCCACGTGACTCACGAGGGGGCCATCATAGCCGAGGTCACCTCTGAAGCGTATCGTTTCGGGGGTTAATTTGCTGCCCGTAGTTTTGACTGACACGGTATTGGGCGTATTTTGGGTCAAATCAAAAAGGTGTTTTACCTTTGGCAGCAACGACATGAAAATGTGGATAAAATACCCGAATTTTCGAAAATCAATGAGCCAAATGCTGACCAGCGTACTGATCAACGTTGCTTCCGGTAGGGTCAGGGCTTGTTGATGAACAGCAATGCCTTGGGCAATCACGAACCAGCCAAGCGCACCATAGAGACAAAAATCCATAATGGTCAGGGTCTGCAGTTGATATACCAGCACACCCATTGTCTTTTGCCGAAAGGTTTCCGAATCTTGAGCAAAGTTTCGGGCATAGCGCTTCTGCCGGCCATACATAATCAGCGTTTTCATACCAGCAAAGTCGTCCAAGAAGCGTTCGCCCATATGGTTGAAACTATCAATGTAGGCGAGGTTTTTTTTGTTGCCCAGACCTTCCAAAAGTCCCATCCCGGCGCCAAGGACAACGATGCCAAGTAATGGAATCAAGACAGTCAGAGGATGTATGTACAAAACGGTAACAACCATCACGATACCAGTAAGGATCAGTTGCAAAGTGGTTGGAATGATGGTGTTGTAGAACACGGCCAAGCCTTTGATTGTGGCTAGGTCTTGATGGATCACTTTCATCGTCTGTCCGGTGTCAACACGATTATCCGTTAGATAATATTGAAAAAACCGGTCCTGAAGCTCCGTGCTGGCAGCCTGTGCCCACCGATTACTCAAGTGATCTGAAACGGCAAAAGTGTAAATAATCACAATGATCAGTTGTATCCCCAGAAGGGTGAGCAACACAGGTAACCAGCTTTCAGTTGCCACCTGATAAGTGAAAAGGCATAACAAAGTCACGATCAGCATTTCAGCCAGCCATTGACCAATCACCTGGACGTAGGTCCGCCAGCGCTGTGTGTGACCTAGTTGCCAAAGCTGTTTAATCATATGATTCCTCCTTAGTTTGACGTACATATAAAAATGTTATACGGATGGTAGCCGAATACGTCATATTTGTCGCTTATTCTCCCATCACACTAATTAAATGTCAATGGGTGGCCTGGTGAAATACAAAAGTAAATACTGTTAGAATCGTGTTTATCCTAACAATAAACACAATGTTGATTATTTTTTTGAATGGTCAGCTACTATATCAATATGGAATAGTTCTAAATTAATCGCATGATAGATGAACGGGATGATGACCTATGCAATTGAGCTTTCGTTTTTAAAAAAAGATATTAGACGTTAGTTATCAATCAATTGGAACAACTAAAGGATCTGATTTGTGTTTTTTCTATATTTTTTAACCAATATTCCGGCCACGTTTTCATTTTTTGATAACGAAATATTGAGCAAATGTGCGAAAATAGATATGGATTCAATTATATTATTATTAGGGGGAACCAGTTATGCAACATCATCAACATCACTGGCAGATTAGGATTTTGGGAGCCGGCGTAATGCTATTGGCATTAGCGGGATTAAGCGGATGCGGAAAATCTGCTCGGAGTACGTTTACGGAAGCCTACTTTAAAGATACTGGAACGCATACGAAGACGCAGTTATCCATGCAGGTCAAGGATATGACCTTAACGGATGCATCCTCGCAAAAAGCGTTGAAGTCAGTTCTTGGCACTGGTAAGGCTAGCATGACCATGCTGCTGAACCAAAAGAAAAACCAACTTTCTATTAACGGTAAGTATCAAAAGATTGCGGGGGCGGTCATTATCGCCAACAATAAGGCTTACATCAGTGGTAATTTGGTCGCAACGGCGGTCGCAAGTGAAGCCACTTCAGGCAGCAGTGTCACCTACGACAAATCGGCCTTGAACAAATTGAAGGGGAAGTACCTGGCAGTGAGTGACACAGATTACAACTATAATCTCAACACTGATTCAAAGCAGGACATTGCCTTTACAAAAGCGGTTCGAAAGGCTTGGATCGCCGACTTTAATAAGTTCGACACTGACTCGTTCAAAAAGAACGGCAACGTGATTACGCACCGGGTAACTGCAAAGGATGTGACCACGTTAGCTGACTCGTACAATAAGGTTGTTAAAAGCAAGAAGGCCTACAAGCAAAATACAGTTTCTAAGGATGACATTAGCGATTTTAAAACCTATTTGAAGAAGTTTAAGGTGATTTTGGGCTACAACACGAAATCCGATGAAGAAACGGTAAAGCTTACCGGCGGGGATAGCACTTCCGGTATCAAGCATATCAATGTCATCACGACGTTGAAAACGGCCAGCACCAAGCAGAACGTGAAGGTGCCTTCAACGGCTAACACGATTTCTGAAAGTGATGTTGAAGCTGCCTTGCAGCCGAAGATGAGTGACAAGACGTTCAATTCCATTATGAAAACATACAAACAGCTGCCAAAAGCAAGTCGTCGATCCTATATGAGTGAAATGAAGGATGAAAAAGACTACTTTACGGATAGCCAGTGGCAACAGATGGAAAAATTAGCAAAATAATTGAACCTCATTTGCATGTTTACGCGTAGATGTAAGGTATCGAGGGGACTTCTGCGGGAGTCTCCTTTTTTTGTTGAAGAAGTGCTTCAGAACGCAAATTTAAACATTGACTATTATTGAACAGTTGTACTAAAAAATCGCAATCGGATAGGCGTGGATTGACGACTAGTTACGGTGTGGAAAATGCAATTTTGGGAAGAACTGCTACACATTTTCAATAATTATGTAAATAATGTAATCAATTGAAAATTCCTTGCATTTGAAACGAGGTTTTCCTTTTCAATTCCACCCAGTGCCAATATTTCCCGGGAAATATTTTAAAAAGCCCATAAATCAACTGTCTGAGAAACTAAGACAATTCGTAAACACTCAATAAATTAGTCATGAAAGTGATTGTGTTAGGCTTTGCTTCATCACTTGACGGAAAACATCCTATTTTTCCGGTTGACGGTACTCACGACCTCCATTACAATGGCAAAGTTCGTGCAAAAAGTGCCATTAATTTCATATAATAGTTACTTTTTGAAAGCACATTGTACCAGCATCAAATCATTAGCTGATTGGCTTGGATGCCCAGCCTAGATGCACCTGAGTTGATCAGCATCGCATTTAGTGTCACGTTACTTTTGGATTCAACAGGGGAGACTTTTATGTTTTTACTGAGTATGTTTGTTATTTTATATCCACTGATCGTTTCAATTATCTGGATCATGGGGTCGATTTTCTTTGGGATTCAGCAGCACCAGATGCCACTGAAACAACCGGCATCGGATGCGGATCTGCCATTGGTATCCGTGCTGATTCCTAGTCATAACGAAGAGGAAACACTGTATGAAGTTGTGGCATCGGTCGCTGATCTCACTTATCGTCATTTTGAACTGATCCTCATTGATGATGGCAGTGATGACGCTACTTTAAAGGTCATGTACCAGTTGCAGCGGCACTATCAAGACCAGTTCGTCATCAAGGTCGTACCAATAGTGGACAACGGCGGAAAAGCGAACGCGCTGAACATTGGTCTTAAACAGGCCGCCGGCGACTATTTGCTGTGCCTGGATTCTGACGCTTATGTTGACCAAGACGCGCTCAGCCATATGATGCTGCGCTTCTACAATGATCCAAAAGCTGGCGCCGTCGCTGGCCGGCCAGTCGTACGCAACCGAACCACGCTGTTGGGACGCCTCCAACTACTCGAATATATCGGCATCATCGATATTATCAAACGCGGGCAAGCTTTTATTACGGGACACATTACGACCGTTTCCGGTGTGATCGTGGTCTATCGCAGAAGTGCCGTTGAATCCGTCAACAAATGGACGGTCGAAGCACTGACAGAAGATATTGACATGACTTGGAAACTCTACACGAAGGACTGGCACGTCATTTACTGTCCTCAAGCGGTCTCTTGGATTCTTGTGCCGGAACACATCCGTGCCCTGATTCGTCAGCGTCGGCGCTGGGCTCGAGGTGGGCTGGAGGTCCTGGTGCACAATCGGCAACTGATCTTTACCGGTAAGCTTGCCGAACAGTGGCTCCTTGTCGACATGATTATTAGTAATGTCTGGGCACTATGCTGTGCCTTTTCAGTTCTATTGTATTTCCTAACAATATTACTTGCTCAAGCACTGATTCTAGACGGCGGTATTTTATTTGTGCTGACCATTATCAGTATTATTCAGTTCATTATCGGTTTCACCTCATCGCAACGGCAAGGATACGTGGATTGGCAGGATCTGTTGTTGCTGCCGTTGTACTTTATTTTCTACTGGGTCGTCAATCTCGTCAGCTGCATCACAGCGCTGGGGTCATTTTTCCTTGACCCGCAACGAAAAGGTGTCTGGTCCAGCCCGGATCGGGGGGTGTAGTGCATGGATAAAGAAAAATTGATCATTCGAAAAAAAACGTCCTTGGCATCCAGAATCCGGCGCGCTGTCTTTCTCACTGCACTATGGGTCGTGGCACTGTATCTGGTCATCGTTAATGTTTGTTTTATTTTCGGCATTTATTCGGACGCACTGGTTGTGAACTACTCGCTCTTTAACCTCTCATTTCGAATTTATCGGTCATTAGGGACATTGATTCTCGTGATAGGTGTTCTGATTTCACTATATGGTATCATCCACATTCGGCGGTTAAAACGAAAGGCGGCAACTGATGACAAAAACAACGCGTAAATGGCTTTTAGGCATTTTTATCGCCGCATTTTTGATTCTGCTCAGCGTCACCGTTCAAAAGAACCTTAAGTTTGAACTGGGAAATCGAGAAAATTTTGCGTTAGCCGATTCAGACAAACGCCTTAAAAACGGCATTATGGTGCTCTGTTATCACCGGGTACTGAACGACAATACCGCTGTGAAAACGGTCGAGGATCTGACACCTAATAACCAGCTGCACGCCTATAACGAGAATCTCTCGCAGTTTAAACAGCAAATGGATTATCTGGCCAAACACCACGTTAAGGTAATTTCGACATCTCAAATGGTCACGATGCTGAAAAAACATAAAACAGTTCACGGCAAATACGTTGTGTTGACATTTGATGATATTGACCGGACGCTGGTCGAGAACGCTGCCCCAGTAATGAAAAAACACCACTATCCGTTTACGGCGTCAATTATTACGGGCAACACCGGTCGCTATTTTGGTGGTGAACAACTGGCGACTTGGTCACAAATCTTAAAATTAAAGCGTGAGTCTGGGAGCCGAATGGAACTGGGTGTGCACACCAATAACATGCATTATCTCGAACACGGCACGCCGGCGTTCAACCTGCGGCGAAATTACACGAAGTTTAAGCAGGATTTTGCCACTAGTGAAGAGATGATGCTTGAAAAAACGGGTCACACCTCGGATATTTTTACGTACCCGTATGGCAGTGGTACGTCACAGGTCGAAAACTTTTTGATGGCCCAGCCCACGTTGAAGGTGATCTATACGTTGAATAACGGTATTGTGACCACGAGACAGAATCTGAACTTAACACCGCGGATGATCGTTAATGACAGTAGTTGGAAGAGTATTCGAGCGTGGCTGTGATAGCGCAGGTGGTCCCAGTTGAGTAAAGTATGCCCTGTATTCAAAGTTGGGCGGCGATCTCGCAGCATTTCGGAATTGTCACAGTGCTGTAACGGCGTTCAGTCCACATTTTTCTAATAAGAAACTAAGTTCAAATCAGCAAAAAAATTCACAAACAAATCGCGCAAAAAAAGCGTGCCTGACAAAATCACTCGGAAAATTTTGTCAGGCACGTTTTTGTGTTAATCATGACGCTTATTGAATGACCAAAATGTATCTGCGAACGTCTTTCACGCCGAAAAGCTGAAATGCGTCTGGTTCTTGCCGCCAGAGGGCCATGCGTTCGTTATCTTCAACTACTGCAACTTGCGCCTCGGCTTGTGAGTCACATTCAATGATTTCGGCCACGGTACCTTGGTTTAACAAATAGTCTTTGGCAGAGTCCCAGTTACGGGGTAACGGGGCGTTGCTAAACTGGCGGAAAAGCTGGCGCCAAATAATAAGGTTTTCAACTGGTAATGCGGGAATCGTCATTGTTTTCAGCATGAAAAGACCTTCTTCCTTCGTGAGTTTTTTGATTTTCTTTATTATGACAAGAAAATATTACTATTTTGCGAAGGAATCCCAAAGAATTAGCAAAGGTTGTGCCCAAAATGATTAAGAATTTGACTGAATGAGAGTGGTAGTGGCGGAATCTGAATCAGTTTTCAACTTACAGCCGATGACTGTCGGATAACCAAATCGATATACAGACGACTAATTTCAAAGAATCATTTGCTATAAGGCACCGCAACTTCAAAAATACGGATGGTTGAGCAGAAAAGAGCGTCACAAATCAAAAATCTGCACAAAAACGGACTATTTTATAAAATAGTCCGTTTTTGTGCAGATTTTTAAACGGTTTGTTCCACTTTTTGATTAGCAAAGGAGATAGAGTCAAAAACACGCTTTGTTAGCAACGAGTACGCCACGCGCGTTACTTTTTTTGTTCTTCCACGTGGGCTTTGACCGTCCCAACGATCGTCAAAATGTGATCATCAGCCAGCCGGTAGTGGATGTTTTTACCAGCGCGGGTACCCTTGACGAGGTTCATTTGTTTTAGCAGACCCAACTGATGGGAAATCGTGGATTGGCTCATGCCGAGAATGTCCGTCAGTTCCGACACACTTAAGGTGGTTTGAGCCAGAGCGAGGATGATTCGAAGGCGCGTCAAGTCGCCCAGAGATTTAAACAGGCTCACCAAATCCTCAAGTTCGGCGGTCGGGACTAGGTGATCCTTGAGGTGGTTAACGAGTTCTAAATGTTGTGCATCTTCCATAGTAATAGATAACCTCCGTGATGGGTTGTAATTTGAATGAAAAGGCTTTATAATACATATTAACATATGCGCATACATAAATATGAATGAGGTGAGTTTGATGAAAAATAGTTTAGTATCTACTCAAAACAACCCAATAATTCGTAGTTTGTTTAAGGATAAACGACGAGTCACAACGATTTTGGCAGCCATTGCCTTAATGATCGTTGCGATCCTTTTGCCTGCTTCGCCGCTTAAAATCGCGAGCTTTGTGCTGGCTTACTTAGTGATCGGTCACCGTGTCCTGCTCAATTCAGTGAAGAATATCGGTGCCGGTGAACTGTTTGATGAAAATTTTTTGATGACCGTGGCCACGGTGGGGGCACTACTGTTACAGCAGTATCCTGAAGCGGTGGCAGTCATGCTATTCTTTGAGATTGGTGAGCTGTTCGAAGACGCTGCTATCAGCCGTTCGAAGAACTCAATTTCATCGCTCCTTAAGGTGAAAGCAACCACTGCGACTGTCCACCGGGGATGTACCACTACTGTTGTCAAACCCGAGGCCGTGGTGCCTGGTGACATCATTGTGGTTCGCGCCGGTGAGCGTGTGCCGCTGGATGGTGAGTTGCTTACCACTAGCACGCTGGTGGACACTTCTGCCTTGACTGGTGAGTCAATACCACGTGAATTAAAGCGCGGCGATGCCATTTTGAGCGGGTCCATCAATCAGAGTACCACAGTTGATGTTCGGGTGACAAAACGATATGAAAATTCAACGATTGCGCGAATTTTGGATCTGGTTCAAAACGCTAGCAGTAAAAAAACGACCACTGAACGGTTTATCAAACGATTTGCGAAAATATACACACCGGTGGTCGTTGCGTTAGCCGTCATGTTGGCTATTATACCACCACTGCTAGGGTTGGGTGAGTGGTTGACTTGGATCAATCGCGCCTTGGTGTTTCTTGTCATTAGTTGTCCGTGCGCGTTAGTCATCTCTGTTCCCCTAAGTTTCTTTGGCGGTATCAGCGCCGCTTCTCGAAACGGTATCCTAGTGAAAGGGAGTAACTTTCTAGAAGTGTTGAACCAGGTCTCTGTTGTGGCGTTTGATAAAACGGGTACCCTGACCAAGGGACAGTTCGAGGTCAACCAAGTCTTGCCTGCAGGAGGCGTCAGCGAAACAAAACTGACGGGGTACGCGGCAGCCGCTGAACAGCAATCGACGCACCCCATTGCCCAGTCGATCATTCGGGCTTTTCCAATTGCTCAGACAGATTACCACGTGACCCGAACGGCTGAAACTGCCGGACACGGAATCGAAGCAGTGATCAATGGCGTGACGGTCGTGGCTGGTAATGAGAAGGCCCTTTTGGCTAACAAAATCAAATTACCGCAATTAACTACTTCTGACACAGTGGTTTACGTTGCATTGGACGGAGAATATGCCGGTGCAATCACGGTAGCGGATTGTCCTAAAGCGGATGCAAGACAGGCGGTTGCGGCACTGAATAAACATGGATCGATTGAAACCTGGATGCTGACCGGTGATAGTGAGCCTGTGGCTAAAGCTATTGGTGCTGAAATTGGTATTGATAACGTTGCCGGCGGACTTATGCCGGAACAAAAAGTCGCCATTGTGGATCGGCTGACGGCCGAGGCACACAATAAGGCGGGAAAGGTTGCCTTTGTTGGAGATGGTATCAATGACACGCCAGTTTTAGCTAGAGCAGATGTCGGTATCGCTATGGGTGGCCTGGGTTCCGATGCTGCCATTGAAGCGGCTGATGTGGTCATCATGGACGACCAGCCCTCAAAAATAACAACAGCGATAGCTATCGCCAAACACACCAAACAGATAGTTTGGGAAAATATCATTTTCGCACTAACCATCAAGGGCATCTTCCTAATTGCGGGGGCGTTAGGAGTTGCTGGCATGTGGGAAGCCGTTTTCGCCGATGTTGGCGTGACGCTCATTGCAATTCTGAATGCCATGCGATTACAACGATCAGCCAGCAGAAAGCGTCATTAATCGAAAGCGCCATTGAGCCATTAACCATTATATTAACCATTATATAGAAGCTTTCTTGAAACCATAAAAGTCGAGTGCGCTCGGCTTTTTTGTGTTGGTTAAGAAATAATAAAAAAACGGATACAATGCTGTTAACAGCGGGAATTGGGGGGCTTATTTACTACAGTATTTAATGTTAAAAATGGTATAATTGAGGGACGAAATAGGACAGTATGTTGCAAATCTATATTTAAAGGAACTGTTCATTCGGCACAGCAGGGGTTGACACAATTACTATTTGTCAATGAATTTCATAACGTTGATATTTATCCGGATATATTAAAACGTTATGATAATAAAGCAACACATTAGTGATTATTATGTTTCGTAAACAAATTTATTATATTTATTTTCACGGAAGACCTATCTTCACAAGCTTAATTGGTGTATGTTATAACGTGATATTTTATGACGTCAACGCGAAAATGTTCGGATATAACGTGTTTCAAACGTGACAATTTGTCATAAGTGATTTGTTATGACGGCTTTTTAGCAATTATTACCAAATATATCTGATTTTAACTGATAGTCATGTGCAAGAATAAGTTAACGGAAAACTAAGTAGAAGTGCCTAACAGAGGGTAAACGATTGTGAGTAGTTGATTGTTATAGTACTAAAAGATTTAAATCTGGATTAAAAACGGTTTCGGGAAGTATGGCGAAACAAGTA
The DNA here is from genome assembly GCF_001435975.1 of Secundilactobacillus collinoides DSM 20515 = JCM 1123. Taxonomy (GTDB): domain Bacteria; phylum Bacillota; class Bacilli; order Lactobacillales; family Lactobacillaceae; genus Secundilactobacillus; species Secundilactobacillus collinoides. Next base: position 49,205 of record NZ_AYYR01000082.1, on the reverse strand, counting down.
TTTAATGTTATCGGAGGAACAAAGTGATGGGACTTGATCGGCGAGTGATTAAAAGTGAAGAGGTTATTAAAGAAGCTTTTTTGCTGACTTTGGCAGAAAAACAGGATATCAATAAGGTGACTATTTCGCGGGTATCACAGAATGCCAATGTGAACCGGGCCACGTTTTATCGCCATTTTAAAAGTATTTCGGCACTGCGTGAACTTGTTTTTTCAGAGTATATCGGCCATATCAGAATGGATAAGATCCCTGCGGTACCAGCAATGGATGACGAAGCGGGACGACGGAAATTTGCGACAGAAATTGAAAAGATTGTTACTTATGTTGCAAGTCATAAGCGTGCCTACTCATATTTGGTGCGGTCAAACGATGGTCGCAGCTTAATTTATGACTATGCCCATGACTGCATTGATGTCAGGATGCAGATCGACAATTTACCAGGCGATGATAAGCGTTACATTTCGGAAATGACGTACCGAATCCACGGCATTATCGGCATCTGGCAAGACTGGGCAAGCGGCATGCTCGACATTACCGAACAGGATTTATTTAGGAAATTGTGCCAAATGCCGGAAATTGCGTTTAAGTAGTGAGCATTGCGGTGGGTAAGTAACACGTTCAGTGGCGAGGACGGATGCAGACTAAAAATAACTGGGGTTCTCACATCTAAAACAGTGACCCACGGGAATCTAGCTATTCAGCCAAGCATTGAAAATGATAAAAAGGTTTAATCTCGAGAACAGGTAAAATTTGCTAAGGTGCCCAGGCATAAAACAGCGGCTCACAGAAATCTAACGACCTTAATAGCGTGTTAAAACAATAAGCACTGTGTTAACCACCATAGCAGAAGGAAACCAACAACTGTTGAGGTTTTTAAGAATAAGACTGTGTTTCTCACGACCTGGTGCCAATAAAGGCAGCTTAAAAAACTAAGCGAACTAACAATTCGCTTAGTTTTTTTAGTCATTTCACAAAGAATCCGCTACCATTATTCCCCAGCGCCATACACAATAAAAAAAGTGCTTAAAATACGTAATAGAATGACAAAATTTAAAGACCAACCCCCCAAACTATGGTAATGTATAGGCAACATTACTAATGATGAAGATGTCATAACAGCATTGAAACGGATTTAATAATCGCCACACAATGACAACAATCTGGGGAGATTTGTTGCTGTATGTGAAGAAAACGTTCCAGGGGGGAACATCTATTGACAATTCAAAGGGAAAAAACAAAACGGGCAATTGAAGTGGCTTTTTTAAGTCTGCTTTGTGATACGCCGATTGAAAAAATAACCGTGCGAGAGATTGCCAACAAGGCGCAGATCAGCCGCAACACATTTTACACGCATTTTACCAGTGTCTATGATTTAAAGGACCGGGTGATGGACGGAATCAAATCAAGTATTGCAATGCGAATGGAACATGATTCTGATGTGACACAGTTAGGGTTAAAGACATCGTTGACTGCGATGATTACCTATTTATATGAGAATCAGGAACTGCTGCGCCTTTTTTTTCAGACACAGGAAGGCAACTTCCAATTGTTAAGCGTGATTCAAAGCGGTATCACACTTTGGCGGCTGCGCGCTCACATCAGCCAATCGGATACGGCGGCAAACGTCCAAATCATTATGAGCGTTCATGGGATGGCTGGTATTTTGTACCACTGGTTATACGGTCAGATTCGACTTGACCAAGATCAACTCTTAACAGCACTGCTCTCTGCGGTTCGGTTTCACCCAGATCAGCCATAATCACACGCGGATCAGCCGATTCGGGTGTTGTATGTGTGCAAACGTTTACTTATCAACTATCAGTGGGGTTGTTGCAAGACAAAGGGTCAAATTTACGTGCAACATTTTTTAAAAAATACGTTGCAGAATACACATTTGTCGATGATTTTGTACCTTGATACATACGGACGAATTCGATAAGATGTTGTTGTACAAACATATTCACACATTGACGTATATCAGGTATGTTTTTACATGTTGACGAGCCCATTAGGGGGCCTCGTAAAGCAACAGTAACTCATGCTAATGTTTGATTAGTATAGGTGCTTAATCATTTTGAAGGGAGCGATAGTGTCATGACTGATGATCAGGATTGTACCACGTTAACACTTGAGTTGGCATTGCTGACACTTTTGGCGGACCATTCGTTAGAACAGATCACGCCGATGGAAGTCGCGACGGTAGCTGAAGTGCCGATTGAAGCATTTCACGCGCGGTTTGTGAGTGTTTGTCAGTTGAATGATATTATTTTTGCCGACATCAAGCAGTCGTTGATTCAGACCGCACAGCCAGTTGAAAAAACCGGGGTAATCAGTGTGAAAACAACGATCTCACGGCTCCTGGCCTATAGTGATACGCACCGTGAATTACTTTGCCTCGCTTGCAAAACAACGGAGGGAAGCCAATTGATTACCGCATTGGCGGATAAAGCCACGCGCTCGTTGAAGCGAATTGCTAAGCAGTATCCGATCAACACGGTGTCAATCGCCAAACTCTCCTACCTCGTGTATGCAGCAACCGGTGTGATGGTACAGTGGGTCAGCGGCAGTTTACAGCTGACTCGCCGCCAGATGGGACCATATTTACATAATCTGGTGATGCTTTAATGTAAGACCGTTTATCTGTGTTAAGGGGCACAGACGAGCAGACAGGCAACAAAAATAACGAGGGGAGGTTTACACATGTATCGTTATTTTGTTCAACCGCAAGTCAACCGATACACTCAAACGGTTGTTGGTTTTGAAACATTGATTCGCCAAGATCAGGATGGTCATTGGCGGCTACCGGAGAATTTTGAAAATATTTCTATTGATACGCAATTAGACCTTTTACAAGGGGCAATTCAGACGTTAGGGGCGTCGGTGACGATTGCAATCAATTTAAATCGGGCACAGTTCACGGATATTCATATTATCCGGGCATTGATTTTGTTCCATCAAGAAAACCAGAAAACGCAATTGGTTGCGGAATTGACTGAGCAGATTTTGCTGGCGCCGCATGCGCGCACCGACATTTTGCGGTCGGCAGAATTGCTGGCTAGTGGTGGTGTTCAACTGAGTTTGGACGATGTTGGAACCGGTGACAATCAGCTCAATCAAATCAAACCATTACTTGCGTTTACGACTGAAATTAAGTTTGCGATGCAGAATTTTCGTCATGAAGGTCGCCAACCGCTCATCCCGGTCAAGTTACGGGAATGGAAGGATGTCGCTGATCTGTACGATTTGCGGTTAGTTGTCGAAGGGATTGAGACCGCGCATGATGAACAGATTCTTGACGCCATTAAGATCCCGTTACGACAAGGTTATTTGTATGAGAAACCGCACCCCATTTTCGAAAATTCGTCGTTGAACTATCAAATTGATTTTGGCGAACGTGAAAACGATTGTACCGTCTACTAAGGCAAAAAATATTATATATGGCAGAAATGTATTTAAAAATAAAATATGATTTGGTCAGTCAGCCTTTAAATAATAAGGCCGACTGATTTTTTTATAACAAGTTTTCATTTATAAAATAATGATTTAGTTTATACGTTCTTAAACTATTGTAATAAAATGACCATTTATTTTAAATAATATCCTTTTATCCAACAATTTTAACAAAAATGATATTATATGCGACAGTATTGCACAATAATGATAAATATTATTATTTTTTAACGTGTAAATGCTTGAATATTAGAACTGATGTTGCTATATTTAACGATATACACGAGATGGTTTATATTATTTTTCTTCACACAATCATTTGTCATTATTAAATGATTATTTATGGCTTATGTCTGATGACACCATAGATTGTGAGGGTTATCTTGGGGAATTTAACTGGTAAAAAATATAAATCAGACTGATGAAAATGCATAGGTTTTGGAGGAGCATTTCTATGGAAAAATTTAATAAGCAACGGCGTCAGTTACAGCAGGGTATGGGTGACCGTAAGGAACACTACAAACTCTACAAGGCAGGTAAGACATGGTTGATTGCGGGGATCGCTACAGTAACGTTTGGGGTTACTGCAACTTTAAATACGACACAGCATGTTTTTGCGGATAATACAGCAACTTCTTCGTCTTCAAGCGATACAGCTGCATCTTCGAGTTCCAGCAGCGTTGCCTTAAAGGCCAGCAGTTCAACAACAGATAGCAGTTCGTCTTCGGCTGCCAGTGATTCCAGTAGTAATGCAAACGCTACCAGTTCCAGTGACGACTCAACGAGTACTGATACTTCTAGCGCGGAGAACACTACTGAAACAGCTGCGAGTGACAGTCCATCGAGCAACGCTACAGAATCTGGTACAACCAATTCAGGTTCATCTAGCTCAGTTTCTTCTGACAGTAGCTTAGCCTCTTCTGACAGCAGCGCTGCCACTTCAACTACCACGGCCGATAACGGTTCGAGTGCCACGAGTGCAAGCGACACAGAAAATTCGGACGCAAACAGTGCCAGCGATAGCAATGAAAGCAGTGCGGCATCACAGTCGTCTGATACGGCTAATGCTTCTAGTTCGAGCAACGAGAGCGGAACCGGCACCGATGCAAATACGAGTACTGACAATGTTAATGATGCTGCCGGTGGGACAACTGACGGCACAGGTAGTACAAATAACGGTAATTCGGACAATTCGACTGATATTTCAAGTGATATCGATGGCGACACAGCAATTACCACACCAGATGATAATTTGAATGACCCCACGACAACTAACCCCAGCGCTCAGTTTTACAGTAGAGTCGACGCAACATACACTGCAGCGACGACTACCGGTGCTGCTGACCTGACCGTCTCAATTAATGGCGGCGGTGATGATGCAGGCGGGACAGTGACTTATAACAGCGACACCATTAGCAGTAACAGTAACAGTACCGCGGTTGATGTAAAAATTACCGGGGCCTTTACGGCTGGGCAAACTCTGACGATTATTGTTGGCGCGAATTCATTTGAAAGCACAGGCTGGAGTGACTTATCAGGGGCCACGGAATCTGAATCAACGGTCACGGTTAACGGTACAACTGAAACTGTCGTCACTATCACCTTTACCAGCACTTATTCGAGCGCAACATTTGATGTTTATTTCGGGTTTAATGGTGATAATAACGGTGATGCAACGAACACGTTGGCAACAGGTAACGCCGAGGATACTGTTCCAATCACCATGACGGTCACAAATGCTGCTGGCGCGACCATTAGTGAAACGTCTGATAATCTGACTGTCAAAAAATCATATGCGACGACGACAGGTGTCGGGCAAGCCTCAAGTATTTCTAACCACTTGTTCACCTCTGGGGATGCGTCCACAACTCCTGGATTAATTAGTGACGGCACAGTCATCAGTGATATGACCTGGACACTCGCAATTTCACAAAACGTCTACCCTGGAGACTATACGAACATTCCCAATGGATCAAATGTGACAACGACTGATTCTGGTACCGAGTTGGAAATCACCGTTCCGGATACAGTAAAAATTGATTCAGCCACACTGGATAACAGTTTGACCGATTCAGGTTTTACGGTCAGTTACACGGACAACACAATTACTGTGACGTATCCAGCAGGAATGACGATGGCCGCATTGCAACAACTGAAAGGTAACTTAAACGTTTCGCTTTCAGCTGTCACAACGCCAACGGAAGCAACAGTCTATGCTTCACCGACAATTTCAATGACTTGGGTCGTTGATGGGTCAACATTGACAGTCACTGATGACACGACAAATGATGACGGCGATTCCCTCGAGTACGAAGAGGTGGCTGTATCATCCAGCAGTAAAATTAGCTACATTTCAACTGCAAATACCGATTTAACAACGTTTACTGATAGTGGTGACACTGGCAGTGAACAGTATACTTGGCAAGTTGAAGACACTTCCAACCACACTTATGGTGGTACTTTTGATGCGATATTCTCTCTGGCCAGCAGCAACAGTGACACGGCAATTGGCGTTAAAACGGTTTCAGGATTGACTGATTCGAATCTGGCTGCAATGGGCTTAGATACGGATGTTTCGTTAATCTTTACGACTGCGAGCGGCGCCACGCAGACCTTGGATTACACGTCAGGAACGTCAACCTACACGACTAGTTTAGGCAGTGCGAGCGATCCTGTAGTCAGTGTTGAGTTACGAGAAAATTCAGCCAACACAGATCTAAATGCTTCATCAAACGCCATTAAACCTTTGACAATCGCAATTACCACCTATGGAACAACGGATCCAACGACTATTACGGCAACGAGTACGACCAGTAATATTGAATCAGATGGGACTGTCGTTGATGGGACATCGCAGACAACTTCCCGGGGGTACAGCAACAAGGGTGTTGCGGTAGTGAATAACTCGACACCATCAGGCGATGCAGTTTACACTGCGGGCGGTTCAACAGGTGATGATTTGAACGTTAATGTGCTTTCCGGATCACTTGATGTTGACTTTGCGTCATACACAAACCTATCAACCACAAATGCAGGCGTGATGCTTTCTGATTCAGGTGCGGCTGCCGAAGCGTTTGAAGAAGCCAATCCATTAACGGTGGTTGTGATTGCACCAGCAGACACCACGTTTGCAAGTGATGCCGATATTATCGATGCTTTAATGACTGCCAATCCTGGCGGCGGTGTTGCAACTAGCGCCGACAAGATTACAATTACCCACTTATCGGACTACGACGGTCGTGAAGTGATTGCCATCTCAGGGTTAGACAATTATCTTAAGATAAGTCAAATTACGGTGCCACTGATTGTTGATGCAGATGCACCGGCTGGTACCGATATCGACTCTAGTGATACGATTTTTGTTGAACCGAGTGCCGCACTGATTGATGTTAACGGTACCACTCTGACTAGTTTGGGGAGTGTCGAACAGGATTATGCTGCTGGTAATCTCTATAACGTAACAAATACGGAAGATCAGATCCTTGGGACGGTTGCGACAAGCGACACGCTGACCAGCAACGATTTTGTTACAGGGTCGGCTGATGATACTGCCCAGACCTCAACCGGGACTATTAACGCGGACAATGATACCGCAACTGGTGAAACTGAACTATACAACGGGACTGGCTCAGGTGTCACGGATAGTTCAACGACGGTCACCTTAGATCCTGATGGCACCCAGGTGATTTCATTAACTGGGGCGCCAACAATCACTGACAACGATGGTGGCACAATCACCACTGCAACAATCACTTACTATACTGCGGATGGCGAAACAACCACCGATCCAACAGAAGCAGCCAGCTTTACAGTCACTAATTTACCGATCACTTCTGGTGAAACTGTAACGATTTCGTACCCGCTGACGGTATCGTCTTCAACGCTTTCTGGTGTGACGACAAATGATACGTGGCAGTACACAACGGCTGTCCAATTTTACAGCAGCGGCACTTTGGCCGGTAACGATTCTACAGCGGTTGGCGGTAATACAACCAACACAATGACGTTAACGGCTGTGCATAATTTAACTGATACTTGGTATCTCGCCACGACAGACTCAGAGGGCAATTATGTCATGGGTCAAGAAGTCGGGACGTATACCGGGACCACTGGATCGTCATACAGTCTGTATGACATCGATGACCTAACAGTTGGAAGCACCGCACCAAACAATGACATCGTTGTAGGATACTATGATGAGACAACTGGTGAGACAATTACTGATCCGACTGAAATCACTATGGTTGAAAATGAATTAGCTGATGGAGACCAGGTCACAGGATCAACATATTACGTTTTGACGGCTCCAGCTACAATCCCAGATTACGTCACCTACACTGTGCACTATTATCTTGAGGGCACCACAACTTCAATTTCTCCGGATGTCACTGTTGGTGGGCTCTATGGTGATAAGTATTCGACCGAAGCCGCTACTGTCAGCGGGTATACCCTGACGGCGACACCAAGCAACGCCACAGGGACATTCGGCACTGAAAACACGGTTATTTACTACTACACAAAGAATGATGCCACAACTGGCAATAGTGGGTCGACTGGGACCTCAACCGGGACATCAACCGGGGCCTCAACCGGGACATCGACTGGGACATCGACTGGGACCTCAACCGGGCCATCGACTGGGACCTCAACCGGGCCATCGACTGGGACCTCAACCGGGGCCTCAACCGGGACCTCAACCGAGACATCGACTGGGGACTCCACCGGCTCCTCAACTGACACGACAGGTTCTGGATCAGACAGCAGTGCTACCAGCACATCGACTGCGACGAGCACAACCACTGGGTCACAAAGCAGCAGTCAGTCTACGGGGACGGGTAACGGCTCGACGACTGGTTCATCGTCCGGCACCACGGCAACAAGCACCACGGCTGCTAATAATACAGCTGCACCATCTGATTTAAGCACGGGTACCAGTGCTGATACAGCGTCGGGGTCAACTTCTGAACCGATTGTCACCGGAAATTCTAAAGTTGATCTAACTGGCAATGATGGCCAGTCAACTAACCAGAACAATGGCGAATCGGCAACGACGAAGTTACCGCAGACCAATGAGTCTGACCAGAGTGCAAGCACAGCTGAAGTCTCTGGACTTGCGATTCTTGCAGCTTTGACTGGGCTATTTGGATTCAGGTTGAAACGTAAGCATGGCGATAACTAGTAATCAGTAACTTCGTATTAAAAAGAGACTGGCCAAAAGACGGCTATTAAGGAAAAATTAACTTAGCGTCAAGGCTATCTAGTCAGAACTTGTAACAAGCAGGCAACTGGACCAAATAAGCGCCACTAGCTAAAAATCGTACCTTGGATTTTTGCCAGTGGCGCTTTTAGCTTTTATTTGTAGCATAGCCCGTTTTTGTGTAAACTTTTGGGTTTGAGAAACTTGTTTTCGCAATGTGGCAAAGAAAGTTAGCTTTCTTAATTATTGTGGAAAACTTGGAGTAAACTAATTAAAGACTGGACCAGAGACGGGCTTTGGTTGTGGCGTTCGTTTCAATCCGTCGTCTAGCAAGACTCATGAAAATTAAATGCTTGACTAACCATACGGAAATTGTGCGAGGAATCAAATACAGTTTTGTTCCCAAAATATAAGCGGATCTTCCGAAAATCTTAATTGTGGAGATTTAAAGAGGGTCGTTTATATTTTGTTGGGGGGATGATTCTTGATATTCTCCTAAATGCCTTCTCCACGTCTGTCACATATCGAAAGTAGCGTTTGAAAGAATCGAGAATGCAGCTTAGCGTCACTATGTAAATAACGCCGCCTGCACTGAATCTGGAAGGTCATCTAGTAAAAAGAGTCGCGAGGGCGACTTATATATCAACAAGTGGTTTCGTCAAAACTGTGAAAAAGTTTTATTTTGAAGCGCACAATTAAAAAAACGCAAGGCCAATCCAGTCATCGTCGCCAGCTAAGAGTTTATTTTCACAGGGATGTCAGGTATGTTTTTTGGCTTTCAATTGATAAAGTGACAGCGCACCACACTATAATTTTTGTATAAACCACAAAAAATGAACAACCGTTGGTAAATTAATTTTATCAGCGGTTTTTTTTGTTTTTTGTCGACTATTCTCAGAAATAACCCAATAATAATCGGATTTATCGTAAAATATGCGGTATTTCTTTAAAAATATTCACCACAACGATATTTTCAAGCAATTTAAGTTATGGAATATAACCAACAGTTTTATATCACACGAATACCATTATGATATAAAAGGAATCTTTTCACATACTATTTAAAAGCGGAAATAACCCTGTTAAACTACAAAGTGAGTGCTCACTACACTAGTCAAAAAGACACAACGTAATGGCTGGTTGCAATGCTGCTGCGCGGGGGAGAATTCGCGTTGTACCTGATTTGAAATGAATCGCAGCATTGCAGAGCGCAGCTTGAGATGTAACCAAATGAGACTTTTACTTAAGAGGTGAATCGAATGTCAGCACAACATTACTATGGTGGGATCGATGTGGGGTCGACCACTGTCAAGCTGGTTATCATGGATGACCAGCACAAAACCCATTTTTCTCGGTACGAGCGTCACTATTCTGACGTTAAAGCCGCAACTGAAAAAATTATGAAGGAAGCCATTGCTGAAATAGATTCTCAGACACCGATTTCGTTTACGATTACCGGGTCTGGTGGAATTGGTTTAGCAAATTTACTTGAACTGAAATTCGTACAAGAAGTGATTGCCTGCACAAAGACCGTTGAGACACTGATTCCAGAAACCGATGTCTCGATTGAACTTGGTGGTGAAGATGCCAAGATCACGTTCTTCGGCGCTTCTTTGGAGCAACGGATGAACGGGAGCTGTGCCGGTGGGACCGGGGCCTTTATCGACCAAATGGCCACACTGCTAAAAACGGATGCGAGCGGTTTGAACACACTCGCAAAAGACGCCAAGACAATTTATCCAATTGCGAGTCGGTGTGGTGTTTTCGCTAAGACTGACGTTCAACCGCTGATCAATGATGGTGCTCGCAAGGAAGACATCGCAGCCAGCATTTTCCAAGCCGTTGTCAACCAAACCATTTCTGGCCTGGCTGCTGGTCACAAAATCAAGGGTAACGTGGCCTTCTTAGGCGGTCCACTGTACTTTATGGACCAACTGCGGGTGCGTTTTATCGACACCCTGAAGCTGACACCGGAAGAGGTTATTTTTCCCGAAGATCCACAACTGTTTGTGGCTAAGGGTGCCTGCTTGTACGCTGTCGATCAGCCGCAGACCAACTTGGATAATTTGATCGATAAGTTGGAAAACGGTGACGATTCCGGTATGCACCCAAGCTCCTCATTGGAGCCCTTGTTCAAGGACGATAACGAACTGCAAGAATTCCGGAAACGGCATGCCCAAGCTCAAGTCGAGACCCGCGACCTTGATTCCTATCGTGGAACGGCTTTTCTTGGCATCGATGCCGGGTCAACGACCACCAAGGTGGCACTGATTTCCGATGACAATAAGTTGCTGTACACATACTATGATAGTAACGATGGTGATCCGCTGGAAAAGACGAAGCAGATTCTGAGAGACATGGATTCAAAGATGCCCGAAGGAATCACTATCGGCAAGACCGCGGTTACCGGCTATGGCGAACATTTGATCAAAAACGCCCTTGAAGTTGACGTTGGTGAAGTGGAAACCGTCGCACATTATCGGGCCGCGCACTACTTTGATCCAAAAGTGGACTTTATTTTAGATATCGGTGGTCAGGATATGAAAGCCATGACCATTAAAAACGATGCGCTTTCAACCATTAAACTGAACGAGGCTTGTTCATCAGGTTGCGGGTCCTTCCTCGAAACCTTCGCAACATCACTGAAGTATGATATTCGTGATTTTGCCCAGGCTGCCTTGTTGGCAAAGAACCCGTCTGACTTGGGTTCACGTTGCACGGTCTTCATGAACTCTAAGGTCAAGCAGGTTCAAAAGGAAGGCGCCACGATTGGCGACATTGCCGCTGGTCTGTCAGTTTCCATTATTAAAAACGCCCTGTTTAAGGTTATTAAAATGCGCCGTGTTGAAGACATGGGCCACCATATCGTTTGTCAGGGTGGGACATTCTACAACGAAGCCGTTTTGCGGGCTTTTGAAAAGATTGCTGGCACCGAGGTCGTTCGGCCTAACATTGCTGGTCTGATGGGTGCTTACGGTGCCGCTTTGATTGCTGAAGAAAACTACAAAGACGGCGATGTTACCACCTTGTTGAAGCCCGAACAAATGGACAAATTGTCATTTAAGAAGGAATACATGCACTGTGGTGGTTGCGAAAACAATTGCCCACTGACCATCACTGTGTTTAACGATGGCCGGAAATTCGTTACTGGGAACCGGTGTGAACGTGGTGAAGCACGTGGCCTCGGTTACCGGATGCCTAAGGATAACGGCAAGGTCAACCTGGTCGCTGAAAAGTACAAGCTGTTATTCAGCTACCGACCACTTCGGACCAAGCTCGCAACTCGCGGCAAACTCGGGATTCCTCGGGTTCTAAATATGTACGAAAACTACCCACTATGGCAGACGTTCTTCCGGAAGTTGAAGATCCGGGCCGAACTCTCACATAAGGGGACGCAGGAACAATACGAAAAGGGCATGGAGACCATTCCTAGCGATACGGTCTGCTACCCGGCAAAACAAGTCCACGGTCACATCCAAGCGTTGATCGACCGCGGCTATAAGCAGATTTTCTACCCAGCCGTTGTTTACGAGGTTGAAGAAAACAAAGATTCTGCTAACCACTTTAACTGCCCAATTGTGCAGTCTTATCCAAATGTGATTCGTAACAATGTGGATGAAATCACTAGTGGTAAAGTTAACTTGATTTCACCATACTTGAACCTAGCAGATAAGAAATCAACGACTGAAAACCTTTATGAATCCTTCAAGGACTGGGGTATCAGCAAGGCAGAAATTGCTGACGCCTTGGACGCCGGTTACGCTGAACTGGAACACTTCAAGCAACAGATTCGTGACCGTGGCGAGGATACACTGGCTATGTTGCGCGATACTGGTGAACACGGCATTGTGCTTGCCGGTCGGCCATATCATTTGGATCCCCAAGTCAACCACGGGATTTCTCAATTGATGACTGCTGAAGGTTTCCACGTACTCACTGAAGACTCTGTTGCCCACTTAGGTGACGTTAAGGGTCTGCGGGTCGTTAACCAGTGGATGTATCACTCACGGCTGTTTGCTGCCGCTCGGGTGGTTGCTAAGATGCCGCAACTGGAATTCGTGCAATTGAACTCCTTTGGTTGTGGGATCGACACCATTGATTCCGATCAAGTCGAAGAGATTTTGAGTCAGCACAACCGTTTGTACACTTCATTGAAGATCGATGAAGGGACCAACATGGGTGCCGTTCGGATTCGTCTCCGGTCATTAAAGGCCGCCGTTAAGGAACGTCAGACCAGAAAGATTCTGCCAATGAAGCTCCATGAAAACGACAAGCCGGTTGAGTTTACACCAGAAATGCAAAAGGAAGGGTACACCCTATTGATGCCAATGATGTCACCTGTTCATCAACATGGACTCGTTGACGTTGCGCTTAAAGCCTCTGGCTACAACGTGGTGAACCTGCCGATGAACGACCACAAATCAGTCGATGTCGGGCAAAAGTTCGTTAACAATGACGCCTGCTACCCAGCTATCATTTCGATCGGTCAAATGATTGAAGCCCTGCAATCCGGGAAGTACGATCTGAACAAGACGGCTGTCATGATGACCCAAACTGGTGGCGGCTGCCGGGCCACTAACTACATTCCGCTGATCAGAAAAGCGTTGAAGGACGCCGGGTTCCAACAAGTGCCAGTTGTTTCAATGTCACTTGGCAATCAGGGTGTTGAATCCACCTCCGGCTTCAAGATGACCTTGCCGTTGCTGCGGCGGGTTGCCATCGCGTTCCTGTATGGCGACTTGTTTGAACAAGTGACCTACCATACTCGGCCTTACGAAACTGAGCCGGGCATCATCGATAAGATGCATGAAAACTGGCTTAAGCTGGTACAGCCATCCATCGAAAAGGGTAGTTTCAAAGAATTTAAGAAAAACGTTAACCAAATCGTCAAAGACTTTGATACCGTGCCGCAAAGTGATGCTGTCAAGCCGAAAGTCGGGCTGGTTGGTGAAATTCTTGTAAAATATTCACCTATCGCCAACAATGACGTGGTACACTTGTTGGAAAAAGAGGGTGCTGAAGCCGTTGTCCCAGATATCGTCGGCTTTATGAACTACTCGTTGTACAACCAAATTTACAAGTATCAGCATTTAGGCTCGTCAATCAAAGCCAAGTGGTTTGCTAAGTTTGCTTTGGACCTTATCAAGTGGGCTGAACAACCAATGCAAAAGGCTTTGAAGGCTTCCAAACGCTTCCACGGTATCGAAGCTATCGAAAAAGTGGCCGACGATGCCAGCAAGATTCTGTCACTCGGGAATCAAACGGGTGAAGGCTGGTTCCTGACCGGTGAAATGATTGAACTGTTGAAGAGTGGTGTGCCAAACATCATTTGTATGCAACCATTCGGCTGCCTGCCAAACCACATTGTTGGTAAGGGAATGCTTAAAGAGTTGCGTCGTCAGTTCCCAGGATCAAACATCACCGCGATTGACTACGATCCCGGCACCTCAGTTGTTAACCAATTGAACCGGATCCGGTTGATGATGGCCACTGCTAACAAGAACCTGGCGGAAGCACAAGCCAAAAAACAAGCTGATGAACAAGACTCACAAACGCACGCAACACCAACTGCAAAAGCACAGGCCGCAGCGTTTGCCCAATCCTAAACGAACAATACTAAAATCGGGGTGCGTACCATGGACCACACAGATGTGAAAACCTTATTTGATGCGAACATTGACAACTCATCACTGTCCATCAAGCAACAGAGTGTTTTAAAAGCCAGTTTAATATTATTTGCCGAGAAGGGGTACGAGAACACGAGTACCCAAGACATCGCCAAACTCGCCGGTTGTGCTGAAGGCACTGTTTTTAAGCACTTTAAAACCAAGGATGCGCTGTTGAAGGCTGTGTTGGACCCCTTCGTGAACGATATTCTGCCACAGGTCATTGTTGACTTCTTAAAGGATCTTAGTGGCCAGCCGGAAGAACATTTTGCAGTCCTACTGCGATATGCCGTCCGTGACCGTATCAAGTACATCATGGAAAATCGGCAAGAGATGCGAATCTTCATCCAAGAAATCGTGAAGAATCCCAGCATGCTTGAGGGGCTGACATCGCGACTGGTTCTCGTGATTGAAACGTCGGTCAACCAGGTCTTCTCCTGCTACCAAGCACGTGGTGAACTGGTGGATTGGGATGCCATGCGAATTATTCGGACGATTTCTGGCGTTTTGCTGGGGTATTTGATACCGAACATCGTCATGAGCAGTAAACCGTTAGACGTTGACGAAACCACCAATGAAATCGTGGAGTTCTTACTTCAGGGTTTAGTGCCAGCGGAAGCACGAGATGAGGCGGAAACACGCTAAACATTGCGTTATAAAAAGGCATCGCGCAAATCGCGCGGTGCCTTTTTTGAGCTCTGGACTTCCGGTTAACAGGGATTATTGTTCAATCTGCCCCGTTGTTTTATGGCGATCCCACGAGTTCACCAGCGCGTTGTTGTATAATCTTAAAGAAGAGAAAGATATGGAGAAGAGAGGGAATTGCTGTGCATGCAGGGTTAATCGCAGTTTATCTATTAGTTGCTGGCACCGTCGCCGGCTTTATCAGTGCGATTGCCGGCTTGGCGTCATTGATTTCGTACCCAGTGCTGCTCAGTATCGGTGTGCCGCCGGTCAGTGCTAACGTCACCAATACTGCGGCGCTGATCTTTACCGGACTCGGATCAACTATGGCTTCCGGCAAGGAACTACACGGGCATCGCCGCATCATGTGGCACGTGTCGATCGTGGCCATGGCTGGCGGGGTGATTGGCTGCCTGATATTGGCCTACGCACCGTCGGCCAGTTTTGAAAAAATCGTGCCGTTTCTGATTTTTGGCGCGGGCGTGGCCATGCTCGTATCGGGCAGGCACGCGGTAAAGAAACAAACCGCCCAATCCGATGGTCTTATCAAGCAAGGATTGAAAAACGGCGCGATTTTTCTAGTCGGTATCTACATAGGTTATTTCGGCGCAGCAGCGGGAATTTTCCTGCTGTCAATTTTGACAGTGACACTGACCACACCATTTGTGGTCAGCAATGCGATTAAAAATTTCACGTCGTTTACGACCAACATTTTGTCGTTAATTATCTACGCTTTTACAACGAAGGTGTATTGGCTGCTGGCCATCCCGTTAGCAATTGGCATGTTCATTGGCGGCTACATGGGGCCGATTGCGGTGCGCCACGTACCAGTGAAATTGACGAGAACGGTGATTTCAATTGCGGCCATGTTATTAGGCCTGTATTTGTTTTATTCGGCTTATTTTAAGTAAAATGGGTGATTCAAAAATAGTATCACGTAGTTAAGAAGGTTGGACTGAGACAATCAGGGCAACCTTTTTGTGTACACTAAAACGGCACCAGTCAAATCAGTGAAGTCGTAAAGAGATTAAATAAGTGATTGTAGCACACAATCATGGCTATCACGCGTAGTTGTTGAATACAACTATCAATCAGTTTGACTAGCGATTAGCAGGCGTAGGTTGTCGCAAGAAAGCATGACGCAATCGAGAACGGATAGCCTGTAAACTGGGGTGATTTGATTGTGTGACAAAGCCTCCTGCAGGAACTCTGCTCACAGTAAGCGGAAGTGCGTGTCGAATTGCAGAATGCAACGTGTTTCTTCAGGAAGGTCGCACGCATAAAAAGAACGTCCCGCCTGACAGTCCAGCAATACACTAACTGCAGCATGCCAGATACCGTAAGTCCCCACTTATACCATTCTTAACTAAATTTCACCGAGCTTAACCAAAATTAAGCAGGTCACAGAGAACTGACAAAAATGTCATAAGAACAGCAGGTTTATAAAAATGCCCATCTTAAGAATCGGTCACACAACCGAAGTATCAGTGAATTCTAACCGCGGCTTTAAGTTATCTTTAAGTCAGCCAGCGTATAAAAATACCATGTTCAGTTGAGTCACGAACGGATCCGGTGACTCACACGACCAGCTATTATGTATTCGACAAAAATCATGTTAAAGGAGTTTATAGAATGAACTTTTTCAAACGCGCCTGGCTGAGTTTACTGGCCAAGAAAGGGCGCTCCCTATTAATGCTGATCGTTATGTCAGCCATTATGTTATTCGTGTTTGCCGGGCTACTGATTCACAGCGCTGCGGATAAGGCAACCCAACAAGCAAAGGAAAATGTTGGGGTGACGATAACCTTGTCAGCTAACCGGGCAGCGGCTTTCAAAAAGATGCAAAAGAGTCAATCCAGCGGTTCCTCCAGCAAACCAACCATTACAACGTCACCAGTAAAACTAAGTGACGCAAAGAAAATTGCCAAACTCAGCAACATTTCGAGTTATAACGCAACGTCATCAACATCAGTGAATGCTGACGGCTTCGATACTGTCAGCACCAGTACGGCATCTTCACAGATGGGTGGTCGAATGGGCGGCTCATCATCGTCAAGTACCGGTGATATCACAGTCGATGGGGTGACCAGTACCGCCTCGTCAAGCAGTTTTACAGACAAAACAGATAAAATTACTTCCGGCCGAAATTTGACCACTTCAGATAAGAATACAAACAACACCGTTATTGAATCGGAACTGGCCAAAGCGGACAGTCTGAAGGTTGGCGACACCATTAAGGTGAAGACCACCAGCAGCAAAAAGACCTACACCTTGAAGATCGTCGGTATTTACAAGGCCAAATCAAGTGCTTCTAGTTCAATGCCTGGTGTCAGTGATCCATCGAACACCATTTACACGTCATACACCTTTGCGAACACGGTAAAGGGGTCGAAGTACAAGAACACTGCTGATTCTGTTACCTTTAACGTATCGAATCCAAGCAAGGTCAGTTCAGTGAAGGCTGCTGGGAAGAAACTCATTAATACCAGCAAGTACAGCCTCAGCACAGATGATGCTAGTTACCAGACGGTGAAGGCTTCGATGAAGAGCGTTGAATCCTTTGCCAATAAGATCGTGTGGCTCGTTGCAATTGCTGGGACGATCATTCTAGCGTTGATCATCATGCTTCAGATTCGCGAACGCCGACATGAAATCGGTGTGCTTCTCGCCCTTGGTGAGAGTCGCGGGAAGGTCATCGGCCAGTTCTTTGTTGAAATGGGTATTGTGATGGTTGTCAGCCTGGTCATTGCTGGCATTGGCGGCCAATTTATCGGCAACAAGCTGGGTAATCAGCTTGTCAGTCAGCAAACGTCCAGTCTCTCGACCAGCTCAAGCACCAGCACGACACAGGCACCCGGCGGCGGAATGAAGGGTAACGGTCAAGCGCCAAGCGGCAAGATGGGCGGCGGTCAAATGGGGAACCAAGCAACAAGTTCTCGGACGGCCTCCGTTAAGCAGACC
Source organism: Secundilactobacillus collinoides DSM 20515 = JCM 1123 (assembly GCF_001435975.1). GTDB lineage: Bacteria > Bacillota > Bacilli > Lactobacillales > Lactobacillaceae > Secundilactobacillus > Secundilactobacillus collinoides. The sequence continues at coordinate 31,247 of NZ_AYYR01000082.1, read as the reverse complement.
AATCTGGACGTTAAACTCTCTGCCGTTCAGTTGGTTAAGTTAGGCGCCATGGGCTTAGTTATCACGCTGTTGTCGGTGATGTTAGCAGCTGGAAATATTTTGCGGCTGCAGCCGAAGAAAATTCTGTTGGACTAATGAAAGGAGCGTTTTGAATGTTAACAATTAAAGATTTAGGCTACTGGTATAGCCATCCGGATGACGCGCTGTTTACCAACGTGAACCTGAGTTTTGAAGCGGGTCAATCATACGCAGTCGTTGGTGAGTCCGGTTCAGGGAAAACGACATTCCTCTCGTTAGTCGCCGGCTTGGATACCCCGAAAGCGGGGCGCATCGAACTCAATGGCAAAGACATCCGCAAGATGGGCTTGACCAATTATAGAAAACACAGCGTCTCCATCGTTTTCCAGGCATATAATCTGTTTAACTACATGTCACCCGTGAACAACGTTCTGACCGCAATGGCCATCACGAATTCGAAGCACCAGGGTGATAAGGCATATGCCAAACAATTACTGGCAAAACTTGGTCTGACCGAAGACCAAATGGGGCAGAATGTGACCCATCTGTCTGGTGGTCAACAGCAACGGGTTGCCATTGCCCGGGCTATGGGATGCGACGCGGATCTCGTTGTCGCTGACGAACCGACTGGGAATCTGGATGAGGCCAACACTAAGGAAGTTGTTGAACTATTTCAGCAGCTGGCCCACGAAGAAAACAAGTGTGTGATCATTGTCACCCACGAAACCAACGTGGCGGCAGCCTGCGACCACTCGTATCGTCTTGCTCACAAGCAATTTACAATGGAACAACCGACCGCGTAGCAAATCTGAAAGAATCTCAGATTAAATTCTTTTTTTAGTACTGTTTTCTGACCATCAGATTCGGTATAGTTAAGACACTCAAAAAGGAGTGACTTTCTATGTTAATCGATCAAAAAACAACTATTAAAAATATTATCGCAGCGCAAATCGTTAAAATTTTTTACCCCTTCATCATCGCGCAAACTGAAGAGGGCGAGTACATCAAATTGAACCTGTCTTTGGACGAACGCAATGACACCCTGTTTTGGGACGAGTGCAAGTCCATTCTGAAAGCAAAATTATGGGTTCCCGTTGGCAGACACTATCACCAGCTGTTGGATAACGGCTGGTATCTGGACCTTGATCGCGGATCAGGGCAGATAGAAAGCGCCTTATAAACGTCTTCCATCATGGTGATCCAATCAGCAAATAACGAAAGGTGTCGGTGGAAATGTTAGTTAAAATCATGTGGGGCTTAGTCATCATGGCCGCCCTGTTAGCCATCATTATCAGTATTTATTTAACCGGCTTGAACTTGCCAATTAAACAAATGCTGTTGGGCTATTTGACACATTTCCTCCCGTGATAAATTAGAAAAGCAGTTTACTTTGCGTAAGTAACCTGTCGTTATATAATATGGTTAACCGCTAAGCTTAGCGGTGCAAAGTAATACTGGCGGCCTGATTATCCGCCAACCGTTTGAGAGTCCGCACCCGGGGTTGCTACCCGCTTGGCGGACTTTTTTTGTGTGCGGCAACAGGATCCTCATGCCTGTGGTAGCCGATTTAGTCTAGAGGACAGTAAAAGCGCTGATTAAGCAGGGAATTTATAAAAAAAACTATTGCTAAGTACAGAATCAGCACTTCACGACCAATTCGGCCACGATACTAAAACCCGCTCAATTAAAATCAATCAAAAAAAGACAGTTTCCACACAGTACAAACTGAGTAGGAAAACTGTCTTTACTTATACAACAGAAAATTAAAAGTACGTCTAATACGTATGATAATGATTATTGGCAACACAACGGACTGTTGTGTTTTTATTGTGGCGTTGACAGGATCCTTTGGCACCGTTTTTAGTACCTTTGAGTCCAAATTCGCTCCAGAGGCGGGGGAAACCACCAGGTCAGCAACTCTTGGCAAATAGTGCAAGCTTGACGCATTTCTGTCAAAAGATGCTGACGTTTCGTCCCCTAAACGCCTCGCTTTCACGCTACGCATACATGTTTACAATCAGCTCCGCCACCAAATCACTTAAATCATCAGCTGAAATGGCTAACTTGTCATCCAGCCAATCGATCATGAGTCCGATAACACCTGAACATGTGAATGATACGCGGCCGTGTTCGCGCGTATCAGTTCCCGTAATATCTTGGCGTTCCTCGACTTTGCGCATCAGCATTTCCTTTAACTGAATCGCAAATTTACCACCAAGATCGTTGTGCATTAGGCTCACAAAGAGTTTGCGATGCTCATCGACGTAAGCAATCATTTGATTGGCGAAAAAATCATAATTATCAGCTGGATTGTCTGGATAATTTGCATCAAATAATCGGCTTAATGCGCGTGTTGTTTCACCCATAATCTTATTGTAAAGGTCAAATAAATCCTGGTAGTGACTGTAAAATGTACCCCGACCAATATTGATTTGCTCGGTTAATTCTAAAACCGTGATTTTGTTCAACGGTTTTTGGCTGAGCACCTCAATAAAGCCCGATTCGATCGCAGCTTGTGTGCGAATGGTCCGGCGATCAATTACCATGACGACACCCCTTTATTCCCCGTTGGTCTGCTCCCTCGGCATTGGACACATTATACCATTATGATGACTAATAAACTCGTTATAACATCACAAGATAATTAGCTGATAATTTTGGAATTTTTTTATTGAACAGGTGTTTAAAATGCAACAATCGTAACTTTCTTTTGACATTTACTTTTTGTTAATATAAGATTACAAATGTCCAGTAAGTGCTGGATATTGTTACAGATTTGTCATACTAACGAGGAGGTGGCAAGATGGACAAGCGTATTGAAAGAACGCAAGCCGCTATCGAAGGCGCGTTCTTGAAGTTGCTGAACGAGAAATCAATCAGCAAAATTACCGTTTGCGAAGTAACGTCTTTGGCTGGGGTGAACCGGAGTACGTTTTACGCACATTATCATGATGTGTACGACCTGAAGCGTAAGATTATGACCCAGGTCAAGGGGGACCTTGATGGGCAGCTTTCGTTTGACGGTCCGAACCTGACGATGGGTGCCTTCAAGGTATCGACCATGGAAATGATCGATTATTTGAACGACAACCGCGAACGGTTACAGTACCTGTTGTCAACTGATGATGGCAACCGGTTCTTCTTCGACTTGGTTCAAGACCGGATCATGCAAAGCGATACCATTTCAGGTATTGAAGCGGATGACCGCAATGAAGCGCAAGTAACAGCCGTTGTTTATGGGGTGGCTGGCCTAATGCGCGATTGGGTCTTCAATCGGGTTACGCTGACTGAAGCGGAGTTAACTGATTTAGTTGCTGAATTAGCTTACCCAACAGTTTCCGCACAGCTTGAAGCACTGGCACGCAACTAATTAAGATCATTGGTATCTTAATGGGTTAACGGTCATTGCAGCATCATAGGAGTAGTGTTTAGCAATCCAGTCGGTTTGGAGGCCGCGGGTTGATGAACACTCTACATATTTTACACAGATGTTTATTTAAAACCCTCTAGGGGGTCGAAAATGGCATGCTAAGCGATTTGATTTACTGTATAAACATAATACCGGTAAGGGCGGGAAAGACGCTGGAACCGGCGAAATTGGTCTCTCTGCCGGTTATCTTATTTTTAGGGTAATTGAATGTAAGAAAAGCATAAAAATAAACCATGCTTGGAAATTGTTTCCCGGCATGGTTTATTTTTTTGTTTGATTGGAACGAGGTTTCGGAGAGCAACGCAGGTATCGCGGCTGCGGTCCAGCTTGATCTGGTGCCAAGCAATTATTTTGTTGTTGCCTGGACGGGGTACTGTTCTGGTTTGAGTGGTAGAAGATTCGCTTTGCCTTGGTGACTTGAAATTGGTGAGGCTAAGCGTGTTTCGAAAAAGTCGGCACACTCGTGAGTGCTTTTCGAAGCACGTTATTTTTCATTTCTTTAGATACCGTTTTGTTTTGGTGTCTTGAATTCACATAGTTTAAGCGTGTTGCAACGCCCCTTAAGCGCCTGCTTCCACACGCTTTACTTTTGCACATCTCCAATAAATTTATCAATATCCTCAACTAGCTGACCTTCGCTTACGTTCAGTTTGCCCGTAATCCAGTCATATACGAGGCTGAGTGTGCCTGAGACACAGTAGTCCGTAGCGATAATTCTTGAGAATCTTGTTACTTTGATATTTTGGTAATGGAAGATCTTATCAATGAAGGTGGCTCTCAGCTGATTGACCAGCGTTGGGTCCGCCGTATTTTTGTTGGTTAAAATAATGACCTCTTTGTTTGCGGACACATAGTCCAGCAGCTCCGTGATCCAACCGCGATATTCACCGTTTTCCATCTCAGACAGATGTTCTTCAAAATGGGCGACAATCTCGTCGCTGAATTCTGTGGTGATGGTGTCCCTTAGATTATAGATATCGGTGTAGTGGCGGTAGAATGTACTGCGATTGATGTGTGCTTGGCTTGTCAGCTCGGCCACGGAGATGCGGTCAATCGGCTTTTCTTTCAGTAATGACAGAAAAGTATTTGCGATGAGTGCCCGCGTCTTTTGTGTTCGAATATCCATATAAAGATTGACCCCTTAATGTATCCCCTAAATAACCAGTGGAATTGCTTGGTAAAAAAACGACATGTATAATGAATATTATATAACGGTCAGGCAGGGTACTCCTTAAAATTTCGAACACAGAGTGGCTATATTTGTTGCAAAAGTCATTAATTAATGGCAATTTAAACAAATTTTGTGAAAAAATCACGTATTGCTTAATTTTATGAGCCATAAAAGGTATAATGGCGACGGTTACATTGTATAATGGTGTTAAATAAGTGTTTACGTACATAACGTACTTCAGGTACTATCTAATTCGAATCATGAGGGGGAAGACCGGATGGATGATGGTTTAGCGCATCTTCGTGACGGGGTCACAAATGATTTAAACCGCCTGACACAGGTCGGGGCACCACAACTGGACATGACCATTTCGCGGCAGGTTGCCGTGTACTGGCAAGAATTGTTAGCCACCTATCGCCGAGGTATTAGTAAAACATTTGTGCCAACAGTGTTTAATGATCGTATTGAGCTGCAGGGGGACTTGGAACTGATTCACGTTCCTCAATTGGTGGGCTTAATTGAAGCATTCGGCAGCGATGTCTACGAAACATCGATGGTGCCCGGAGGCGACCAAATGGCACGTAAGGTTTGGTCATGTCTCTTCAAACCGCAAAACGTTTTTGGATTGATGAAGTCGGCCGGCTATGATGTTGATGACGCGCCGCGCTTCTATCAATCGCCGAACATGTTGGATAGCCTTGAAAAACCGCGGTGGTTTCACATGCTTCAGGAGCTGTATATTGAAGCCCGACCTAAAGATGACCAGCATTATCTAGTCACGCTTGCGTTCAATCCCTGCCATTTTGTGGCTGATATTGACCAACGAAAATATGAACCGCTTTACATGTTTGTTAACGAAATGGTCTTGCCCTTACTGACCGGTGTGCGCCTGCACCGAGTCGATTTTAATTACGACTTTTTAGCGAACCCTGAACAGCTCAGTGTTTCGACCAAGAATGAAGATGTTCATAAAGAAACCATTCGTAACACGCATGATGCAATCGTTGTGGAAGCGGGCACTCGGGCGGCTTATTACCTGTACATGAAAAGCGTTGAAACGATGCATGATCAGTGGGGACATGGTTATTTGAATACTGCTGAAATGGCTTTGCTGCATGAAAAGACCGGTACTGCGCTGTCCCGTATTGAATTGCGGCTAAACGAAGCTGGTATCATGGACATCATGCATTCTGCGCGGGTTCCTTCGTTTGACAGCCGCTTCTTTCCAAGCTGGCTGACGTTTGATTACCGGTTTATGCACAACGGCCATACGCAGCACCGGTCCATGCGACTGCTGCTCGGCCGGGTGCACGATCAATCGTTTAAGATATTGAAACGTCAGCCGTTTGTCACGGATGAACTTCTCAGAAATACCGTCATTGCTGCCATGGCAGAATTGCACGACGCTCATGAACCCTATGATATTTAACTATAAGGTGTAATTGATTTGCAGTTAAGGACGAATTTGGTCAATAGTTGCAAATTTAGTAACAAAACTGGCAAAGTCATGGTAAGATAATATTTGACTGTTCACTATTATTAATTAATAGGACAAGTTAAGAATTATTTGTCGCAATTAGTAGAGACAACCAATCTAACCGGGGGTTATCTTGGTTGTGGTTAGGATTAAAGTGATGGAGCAAAAATGAGAGAAAAGAAACAAGCGAAACAGACACAAGTAAAGCCGACTAATATTATCGGCGCGTTGCACATTAATGTTGATGATAATGGGCAGCAACACCTCAACACAGAGAAAATTTTCTACTGGCGGTTGGGAATGTATACAAAAAATGCCACATCCGGTAAGAAGACAACGGTCTTACCCGCGCTTGGGACAATTGCCAGTGTGTTTACGCAGTTTGGCCGACAGGATGTGATGGTCGTCCAGACGTTCCAAAGTGGAATCGATCAGGCTTCACAGACACAGGTCAGCCATTTGCGGCGGGTGTTTACCACTTCGGACGCCGGCAGCCCGGATAAAATCGTATCCAAAGAATATGAAGCTTATATGACGAAAAATCATTTGAAATAGTGTGTTGCCCTTTGAGCGGTTGCTTGAAGGGCTTTTTACTACGAGTTTGATTGGTAAACAGGCGCATTTTACGTATCAAAAAAGGCGCTTGTCAGCGTCTCTTTAGTGAATATTTAAGATTGTACCTGTTGCTGACCGGCTTTGATTTTTCGCAACCGCGCATATTTTTCGCGTTCTAGTTTTTGTGCCCACAGATTCAGTCCCAGCGACAGCAACATCAATACTAGTGCCACGACCATAATGTTGTGTAACCCGTTATAAAGAATCTGGCGCATTTGCGGCAGTAGTTTGCTTGGTAGGCTGCTGATGTTAGTGGCATCAGAAAGTTTGTTCATCATTTTCATGGTAATTGATCCGCCGGCTTGGGCAACACCCTTGCGCAGCGCATTGTTCATGATGATTCCAAAGATGGCGGCGGTCAGTGTTTGGCTCAGCATCCGAATCAGGAAACTAAACGAGGTCGCAATCGGTACGTCATTCGGGTCAGCATCCTGCTGGACCTTAACTTGCAATTCATTGAAACAAATACCGTTACCCATGCCTTCAAACGCGGCCGCAATTAAAATGACCCAATAGGGTGTATTGATGCCAAATAAAAGCATCATTACAAATGTCATGGTCAGTGCCACGATACCCAGAGCAACCACTCGTTGCGGCGTGAGATGACGCCGGATTGGCGCGACCGAATTTGAGCCGATGAGATCAGTAAGCGAACCGGGAATCTGCGTGGCACCACCAATCAGAGCGGAAGTCCCAAGGATACCCTGAGCCCACATTGGGCTGTAAATCAGAAAACCGATAAACGCACCCCAAATCAATGCAAAAAGGATAAAGTCGATAACCAGCGGTCGGTTATGAAACAGACTGCTGGGAATAATTGGTTCGCTGGTGTGTGTTTCAACCCGCATCAGGGCAATAAATAAAATCAGTGCGAAAATCAATAAGGCAGCAATCAAAACTGCGCTGCCGGAGCCAATCATTTCGATACCTGCGAGCAGGCTGATCAAGGCAACAGTCATCAAAACTGCGCCGAGGTAATCCACGGCAGATTTGCGGATGTACTTGGGATTGGTCTTGTAATACAGTTGTACCAGCAATGCGGAGATAATCCCAATTGGGACGTTAATGTAGAAGACCCAGTGCCAACTGAAGGTATCGACAATGTAACCGCCGACCAGCGGACCCACGATAGTGGCGATGCTGTAACTTGCTGAGACAAAGCCTAATACCTGCATGCGTTTGCGTGGATTTTCGTACATGTGCGCGTAAATGATATATGGCAGTGAGACCACCCCGCCGTTTCCAATTCCGGCGATGGCTCTGGCAATAATGAGAAACCAGATGTTTGGCGCAAGTCCTTCCAGCAGAGACCCCACAACGAAGAACATGGCAGCCAGCTGATACGCTGTTTTATTGCCCATGTGTTCGCCAAATTTGCTCCAAAGTGGGGTACTGACGGCCGTTCCCAGAAGAAAAATGGCAACGATCCAGCCCATGAGCTCGATCCCGTGCAGATCAGATATAATTGCGGGCAGTGCAGTGTTAATAATCGTGTTATCCAGCCCACTCATGGCGTTCGACAGGAGGAGGGCGCAGGTAACGATGAGAATATTGCGTCTAGACAAGAGGTTCGCTTCTTTCGGTTTAGAATATGTATTCCATACAGTCCATTTACAATGGTACAACTATTGCGGGCGTTTCAACAGTTGAAAATTGGTGCTTTTTGGATTGGAAACGTTTTAGTGGATGAATTGTTGGGTATTGTAGGAAAGAGAGCGGCACGTGTTCTTTGTTTGTGGAACCCATTACGGTCCAGATGCTTTGGAAGCAGTTTAAAAATAAAATATTTGTCTCTTTGGCAGATGACTTGCGTTAATTGTATCAGTCAAACGTTTTAGTTTTACTAGATATAAAAGATCTCAAATGGAAGAAAGCGATTGCACAACTCGGGGCACTTCGAGTACTATTAAAAGGAACGATTGGTTTTCAGGTTAGGGTTAATTAGCGTGCTGCCATGAGCGGTAACACGAAAGGTGTGATATGCATGAACGTGATTTTTCATATTGACGAACCAGAAAAATGGGCAGAAGTATTGAGTAACGTGTCAAACTATCTGCAGGAAGCAAGTAAACAGGGAACAACTGGTCAGGTTGAGATCTTGGTTAATGGAAAAGCAATCATCAGTGTTGAGACGGCCTCTGGTGTCGACTTGGCTCCAGTGATGGACGCTGGAGTGACGATTGCTGCGTGTGCCAATGCGATGGCCGCACATCAGGTTGATCCATCTACCGTGCAAGATGGGGTGACGATTGTACCAGCTGGCGTTTTTGAGTTAGCGAAGCGGGAATCTGAAGGATATGGGTATATCAAGCCTTAGTGGTGTGGTTACATATTTTGGTTTCGGTATTTTTGGTATATAGGCAATTAATCGGTACGGTTGCTATGGTGTTGGGGGCGTGAAGCTGATTTTTCGTGGGTTATAGATTGTTCAGTTGTATTTGTATTGTGGTGCTCCTGTTTTCGGGCCTAGACGTGCTCCGAAAGGCAAGGGGCTCCTGCGTAAG
>NZ_AYYR01000082.1:0-22022 GCF_001435975.1 Secundilactobacillus collinoides DSM 20515 = JCM 1123 | reverse complement strand
AATTTGGCGACTAAACGTGCTCCGAAAGGCAAGGGGCTCCTGCGTAAGCAACACTGACACAAAATCCAAGCCCGGGATTTTCTGCCAGCGTTACTTACGCTCCGCCCCTTAAACGCCTTTCTCCGCACTCTCTGCTCGGTTGACTCACTTTTCCTAAAGTTGCGGTCTGCTGAGTGGTTTTGCTAATTTGGCGACTAAACGTGCTCCGAAAGGCAAGGGGCTCCTGCGTAAGCAACACTGGCACAAAATCCAAGCCCGGGATTTTCTGCCAGCGTTGCTTACGCTCCGCCCCTTAAGCGCCTTTCTCCGCACTCTCAAAAAAGACCCCACAGCTGTCATAAGACTGCGGGGCCGTTTTGCGTTGGTCAGCGTTATTTAGGGGAATAACGTTGATGGGAATAAGGAGAGATTCTTCATGGAAAAATCTCACTAGACGTACTTAGAGGTTTTTGGGTAACCTCTACAGTGTATTTTAGCAGTTATAGTTACAAGGGTAAATGGTTAACGGCGTATATTGTTGACATTATAAACTATTCGATACAGTTTTGAGAAAATGTTTTTAGCATTCTGTTATACAAACAGCGCTGTTTTGTTATCGCCGAATTGGCTGGTTGGACACACTGAACAGGGCAAGCCCTAATAGTCCAGTGTTGATCACAGCGGCTATTCCAAATACCATCATTGGGGCCGATTTCATGGCGTAAGCGCTTGTCAGCACACCCAGTGTGAACATACTGATACCTACCAGCAAGCTCAGCGACTGTTTCATCGCCGTGCGATCCTGCTGAAAAATCGCCTCATAGAACTGGTTGGACATGTTCTTTAAATTGCCAGTCATAATGCCGTTGTTGACGCTCGTTTCACCCACCTGGTTGAACAGCGTCAACTGGTAGCTTGCAAACATGCCTAACAGAAACAGCATGACTAAGTCGTTGATTGGATGAGTGCCAATCGTCAAAAGGGCAATCAGTGAAACCACACTAATGCCCAGTTGGAATTCGAACTGTTTCTTCTCAACTAAGAGTAAATGGCGGAAGGCCTGGGCTAAAATGGCACCCAGTACGAAGCCGACCATGACGGGGACACGGATGTAGGCGGTGTGCCAGCCTTTAGTTGCCAGTTCGATGCCGAACACGATCAAGTTCCCAGTTTGCGCGCTGACGAAGGAGCCGTTGAAAGTGTTGAAGGTATAGGCATCAATGGTGCCCATGATGAAGGTCTGGAGGATCGTGGTTACGGTAATGACAGTTTTGGTAGATGGTCGCATGTGACACACTTCCTTAGTGGATTATTCTACAATAAGTTTACCGCAAAAATGCCGTACCAAGTAGCACCGAGTATTTGGATAGAAAAAAGACGTTCCAGCCGATAAATTGGCTGAAACGTCTGATTCAGTTTGTGTGTTGAAACGTATTGGTTAAGCTTGTTCAACGCCTTCGTCTTCTGGTTCAATCGGTCGATTCTTCAACCGAGCCAGCGTTGCTTTATTGACGGTGACTTTAAACGTCTGTTCAACTCTGCGGATAAACGATTCCGTAAACTGCGGGTCGTTGTTGCCGGTGACCTGTTCTTGCATGCGTTGCATATTGTGCAGCGTGTGCATGGCGGTGACATACGAGGTGATCAGCACTAGTGTTGATCCGAGCCAAGCCAGCGGACTGGCGAAGCAGGCACCCGCGTACTGGAAGTAGTGGACCAGGATAAAGGCAGCAAATGACCGCATGCAAAGTTCAGCAACACCGGCAAGCGTTGGCATAAGACTTTGCCCGAGTCCTTGGAGCGTGTACCGGACGATGAATAGAATTGCGAGGATCCAGTAGGAGAAACCGACGATGTTAAAGTAGGTTTGGCTCAGTACGAGGGCGTGGGCGTCCTGGTTGTCAATAAACAGCATGACCATCTTTTGGCCGTAGAGAATGATGAGCGCACCGACCAGAATGCTGAAGCTCACGGAGGCCATTAAAGCCTGTTTGACACCCTTAATGATCCGCTCGAACTGGGCGGCACCCAGATTTTGGGCAGTATAGGTGGCCATGGTAATGCCAAACGACATCATGGGTAACGTGGCTAACTGGTCGATCTTGGACGCAGAGGTTGTGGCCGCCACGGCGTCAGTGCCAAGACTGTTCAGTGCGGATTGCAGGAACAGGGAGCCGACCGCGATAATTGATGTCTGGAAGGCCATCGGTAAGCCGTAGCGGGCGTGGTTCGCAAATTCAGAAGGCACGGCCTTGAAATCGGACCACTCAACGTGCAGAACCGGTACGCGCTTAATAATGTAGACGATACAAAGTAAACTGGCTACCAGTTGTGAAGAAACGGTGGCGAGGCCGGAACCGGCAACGCCCCAGTGGAACACAAGAATGAACAGCAATTCCAGGATGACGTTTAACACGGTCCCAATTATCAAGAAGAACAGTGGCGTCCGGGAGTCGCCTAATGCTCGCAATTCGTTTGATAGCATGTTGAACAGCACGAATGAGAAAATGCCGGCAAAGATGATTGAAATGAACGTCTTGGCATTGCCGTAAATGTTGGCTGGAATGCTCATCATGTGCATAACTGGGTTTAAGAAAATCAGGCTTAATGCAGTGAGGACAATTGTGACCAGAATGCTGAACACAATGCTGGTCGCAAAGCTCTTACGAACGCCGGGTAAATCCCGTGCGCCCCAGCGTTGGGCACTCACGATGGCAAAGCCGGCCGTCAGCCCGTTTGCGAAGCCGATGATCAAGAAGTTGAGACTGCTTGTGGAACCAACTGCTGCAAGGGGTTTAACACCAAGGGTCTGACCAACGATAAGCACGTCTGAAAAATTATATAGCTGTTGAAAAAGGTTTCCGATAAATAATGGCAGTGTAAAGATCAGAATGAGTTTCAATGGGTTTCCTTGGGTTAAATCCCGCATGGGTAAATGTCCTTCGCTTTCATTTGATTTTTAGGATGTGCGATCAAGTCTCTGATGTCTGGGACAGTCAGTTTTCTTAATCACACGACAACTTTGTAACAATGAAGATTTGTTTTCATTTCAGACCGTAGAAAAAAGCTGTGGGCGAAATCGCCACAGCTTTGAGCCAATCCTCAAAAAGCAATACGGCCTACTATATCAGAAAAAGTCTGGTTTGATAAGGGGGTTAGCGCAATTAATTAAAAAAATTTTGGTAAACCGATTTCAGTGAAAAATAAGCGGTGATTCTTGTTTGAGTGAAAAAACCGGGTCAAAAAATCAATTTGTCTATATTTGTGACCATAGTGCTGCAAATTTATCTGGCAAAAACGAGAAAAACTGTCTTTTGTCTCACCCAGGCAAGGGGATAAACTCAAAAAATACTTTCTTGGCAACCGAATGGAAACGAGTATCAGGAAGCAGAGGCTGGACACGTGATCACTTTTCACCATAAGTCAAATTTTGTTTGGTTTTCGAGGTTTTCAGACATTTTCTGAATTTGAAATTTATGGATATGACAATTTTGCAGAAAACAGGGCGAAAAATGCGCTGGTTTCAGTAAAATGTGCGCTAATAATTCGCAATAATGTCGCATAACAACATTTTTTTGGTAAATAAAGAACAAATTCCAAAGAAACGTCTATTTTGAGCACCGTTTATTAAAAAAATTAAGAATTTTTCTTGCTTCATCAATGGCTGAAGTTACTTAACACATGTCACTTTCATTTGTTTTGGCAGATTATAGATAATAATCTTTGAAGCCGTTTTCTTTTTTCGGTACACTATTCAGTGCAGATAGTAAGCTTATGTTTTCCAATGCAACGTTTTTTGAGAATATAAGGGGGGATTACTATGGTCAACAATCAACCGATCACGAAACATTCTCCGGTGGTTGGGAAGGTCAAGAAACTTTACAAAACGGGATACGCCCTCTCCGAACGGATTTCGTTCACCGCCTTAATGTCTAGGAGTAGGCAGGCGGGTAACCATTTCTTGGCATTCTACGATCACGGACTGTTCGTCGGTTTCGCATACTTTGTTACCGTTGGCAAGATGACGATGGTGCAATATCTGGCTGTTCAGCCGGCATTGCGTTCCCGCGGGTATGGTACTGATATCCTCAAGCAGATCAGATTCTACACCCAAACGGATAAACTGCTCGTCACGGTACCGTCAGGACAGGATTTTGCTGGCGGCAACCACCAACAACAGACATTTTACCTACAAAACGGCCTGTTAGCCAAGGGTGCTGCCATCATTGTGGGCAACGACCGATTCACAGTGCTCAGTAACTTTGGCGATTTTACAAAAGCCGACTATCTGGCTTTATATAACCAGTTCACCGGCCACCGCGGATGGTTCGTTTCTGACCCAGTCATCCACCTGGCCGACGATGTGAGCCAGTATTCAACTGGTGTTGGACTACTCTGACTTCGACCGGATATGGCTGACTTTACTATCGAGATAAGAACACCCGCCTTGGATTCCCCAGTAAACCTTGGTGAGTGTTTTTTTATGTGGTAGTAGAACGTGCCAAAGATATCGACAGCGGGCAGAGATAGTTTTTAGCCAGCATTTACCAAATATGTGCAAGATAATCAACATAATTTCGCTATTTGTTTTGCAATAGGGAGCAACTTACGCTAGGATAGGCCATGTTATTGGAAAAGTTTGAGACACCTGTTACTAAAGACAAAACAAAGATCCCATGATGTGTTGATTATTACTTAACAAGGACGACAGTATGGGCGTATAATAATAGGTGGAGTAAATACGTAATAACCGTTTTTTCATCATTTAGATTAATGACTTATTTAAGAAAGTCACGTCGCGCTAATTATAGTTAGGGGAATGACTATGAAGAAGAAAATAATGTTAGCAGCGCTCGCGTGTATGGGAGTGTTGGCGATTGTCTCTAGTCCTATGTATACAAAAGTGGCAAAAGCCAGTGAACCAAGTTGGGACTCAAGTAACACAACCAGTCTGTCGTCTGGCAAGGGTGAAATTGGTGCCAGCAATGACGGCGACAATTTATACGTCTATTTTAATACCAAATCAGCAAAACTCACGGTTCCTTTGAATTTTACGGTAAGCTATCGATCGTCCAGTGGTGCTGTTTCAAGTAAATTTACGCTTAAATCGGGTGATGTTGGGACAACTGATATTTTGAATTCGTCGAAAAAAGTTGTCGGAACTGGAACAATTACCGATTCTGGTGAAATATTAGATGCCACCGTAAATCTTGACAAAGCTGGGTTAAGTCCGGCTGTCGGCACCGTGGTCAGCGTTTCAGGCGGTACTAACGCGCAATCTCAGAGTTTTGGCGGAACACTAGCCAAAACAACGATTAGTAAAGCAGCGTCAACCAGCACTGATTCCACGACCGATAGCAGTTCATCACAAACTGCAGCGGGTGAAGCGATGTCTCAGTCTGACAGTTCTGCTTCACAAAGTTCAACCCTGGCAAATAATAATAACGTATCGGGCAGCTTAGGCATTACTATTGATGGTCAGTACGACGATTGGTCTGATAAGACTTTAACTCACGTTGACATTGACGGTGATAATAGTGTTGAAGTCAGTCTGCTTTCAGACGATAAGAATGTGTACTTCTACGTAAAATCGACGCCAAAATATTTCACGACCTCGGATGGGTTTCAGGGCAGTGGCTATGACTTAACGGTTGGCGATAAAACGTATTATATTAGTTTTGGAACCCCCAACCTGACCAAAGCTGGTGACTCGCAGCAGGTATCGGTGGATACCTATGCTGATTCTGGTGCCAATTCCACAAGCGGTTCTGCTTATGTTGGCTTGACCAACATTCAAGAAGAATCGGGTAATTCAACAGTTACGAACACGACCTGGCAGCTCGAGTGTTCGATTCCGCTTTCTGTGTTTAATGTTGATTCAAGTACGTCTGGCAATGATATCACTTTGACGAATTCGAATGGTTGGCAAACGAAAGTCAAAGATACCGGTGACAGCACCGGCCCAGCAGTCATTGTTGCATCAGGTTTCGTCATCGCTGGCGCGGCCATTGTTAAAAATTCTCGTAGTAAGAATAAAAAGCGGCGAGGTAATAAATGAGTATCTATTTAATCATTGGTATTGTCGTTTGGCTTTATGCCTTGTCAATATTAAAAAGAGCTGGTCTCTCGGCATTTCATTTTATCGTTGGGAGTGCCGGGCTCTTTTTTATACTAATTACTCTGAGTGATCCGTACTGGATCTGGTTTTTCACACATGCAGTTATCGACGGTGTTAAGTGGGTTGGTGAAGTTACTGGCATGTGCGAAGTGATGACTCGGTATGGTCTGGTCAATATCAATAACCCGACTTATCCGGTCACGATGACCATTGATTATGAATGTTCAGGGATTATCGAAACGACTGCCTACATTGGGATGGTTGCTTTTTTTCCAATGTATAATAGCGTGGAACGCGTGTTTTTCGGTGTCGTGGGTACCTTGTGGATTTATGGCGCAAATGTGATTCGATTAACGATCGTTGTGATTATCGTTCACCTTTTTGGCGGTGGACAGTACTATTTAGCGCACACGATTGTGGGACGACTCGTATTCTATACGCTGGTTATTGCAATGTATTATAACGTGTTTACTTACACGCAAGTTTCGCATAGTCTGTATCGAAACTTTATTAAGTGGCGAGACCGTTGGCGTAAACGGCTCAGTTTTCGGAAAGGATCTTAGACCATGGTGTATTGGTTACAGCAAACTATACTAAAAATGGGATTCTGGCTGACTTGGGCATTAATTCCAATTGTCGTCGAAATTCTCCCTGCCTTTATTCAGGGCATTCGGCTCTTTTTAACAAATCTGCGGCCTAAAAAACTTGCGATGCCTGACAAGATGCCATTTATTTCAATTGTAGTCCCAGTCTACAATTCTGAGGATACTTTGTTTGCTTGTATTCAATCGATTCGAGAATCGACATACCCACATGAATTGGTACAGGTTATACTAGCGGATAATCAGAGTACGGATGACAGTTTTGGGGTCTTTAACCGAGCTCAGAACCGTTTTGCGGATATGAACATGCAGTTGATGCATTCTGAAAAGGGGAAGGCTAAGGCCCTGAACTCGGCTATCTATAATGCGATTGGCACATACATTATCAACATTGATAGCGATGGTATGCTTGAAAAACACGCCTTGATGAACATGGTGCTCCGGTTCGAAAATGATTTTGAAGTAGCCGCGTTGACCGGAACAATATTGCCGCAACATCAAATGATTGATAATTGGCGGCATCCTGGAAAAAGTTTTTTACAGCACAATGAATATTTCGAGTACGCCCAAGCTTTCTTATCAGGTCGAAGTATTGAATCTCACCAAAATCAACTTTTTACTATGTCTGGTGCCTTTTCGGCTTTTCGAAAAGAAGCGTTGCTAAAAACGTTCTTGTATAATACCGGTACAATTGGTGAAGACACAGATATGACATTCCAAATTCGTGATAAATTACACAGGAAAGTTGCAATTTGTGCGGAATCAATTTTCTATATTGTACCCATTGAAAGCTTAGGTAGTCTCTATATTCAACGACAACGCTGGCAAAAGGGCGAAATGGAAGTTACTCATGAATACGCAAATAAAACCACGATGTCCGATTTCTTTAAAAACTTTTTAGTTCGACGGATGATGATGGATCACACCTTTTTATTTCCACGAATGATTTGGATGTTTGCAAGTATTGCCTTGCTGTTCTTGCGATACTCGCCAATTATGATGGGCATGTCTTACGTTATTATTTATCTGTTGTATGCGATGGTAAGTCTCTTGAATTATATGTGTGTTTTCCAGTTATTACGCGGGTCAACAGAGGAAAGGCATTATTATGCTCGAGAATGGTGGGTGGCTTTTACACTACCAATTTATAATTTCATCTGTTCTTGGATTCGCTATATTGGTATTTTAAATAGCATGACGGATAAGAAATCGGTCTGGAATTCGAAGAGATTTGGGCAGGAAGCGGGTCAAGTTAAAGCCATTATCAGGAGTGACTTTAGTCGAAAGCGGGGGAAGTAAATTGCCAGAAGAAGAACAGTATCACACTTATAAGATTAAATCTTACGTTAATGCCAGCCACGCGATGCGTTGGAAAGATGGTGAAGGTAAGGAGCATAACCATACTTGGGAAATCACGTGTGAGATCCACAGTTTGAACGACCACATGATCATCTTTAATGATCTGGAAAATACGATTAAAGATATCTTAAACAGTTTTGCTGGTAAATTTTTGAATCAGTTGCCATACTTCAAGGAAATTAACCCAACGGTCGAGAACGTCACAATTTGGTTGTTTAATCTTATTTCACCAGCGTTGCGTGAGGAACAGGCAAAGCTGATTCGAATTGAAGTGAGCGAATCGCCTACTCGTGCATATTGTATTTCAGTTCGAGATGATGAATAAGGGAGTGGCATGATGGCCAAACTATTCCGATTCGGTAACCGGTGTTTACAAGGGCTATTTATTATTTTTATCTTTGCAACCTTACTCTTTGCAATTACTTCCCCCAACTTAATATTAGGTGATAACGACAAAACCGGAGCGGGTACCACGATGGTTACAACGGTTATTTTGGTGATTGTCGCGGCTATCGTTATTTGCTATCAGACCTATCCTAATATTCGAAAAGGGCTATGGACATTATTTGTTGTCCACGGGCGTTTGACTTCAGTGCTGTTTTTTGTTGCTGTTGTCGTGTGGCAAGTGATATTCACCCTTAACGTCCATCCAGCAATTGGTTTTGATGCGGGAGCCGTTCACCAAGCGTTAACGGATACAAGATCACCTGATATAGTGGCTTATTTTAGCTTAAACTACAACAACATGCCGTTACTTTTAGCGCAGCACATGGTCGCTAAATTGGCTGGGTCGACTTCATGGCTCCTATTTGACCTTGTGTCGTTGTTTTTAGTGGATATTTCTGCGTTATTGAACATTGCGACCGTGTACGTCATTCGAAAGGCACAAATGACGACGGCTGTATATATTCACGCGATGTGGTTATTATTATTTCCAATGATTATTGTTCCCTATACTGATACTTGGGTGTTGCCGTTAGTTTCTGGGTATTTCTTTGGCTTTGCGATGCTGAACAAATCAACATCAGTCTTGCCGAGCAGAATTCTTGGTGCAATATTATTTGGGGTCTGTGCCGTTCTGACTTACTTTATGAAACCTTCGGCAATTATTGGCGTGATCGCCATCATTTTGGTTGAATTGCTCTATACACTGCATCATCGCCCGCATCCATTAACACCAAATGAGGTTTGGCGAGGCTTTGCACTCATGATTTTATTCTTTTGTGTCACAGGTTTCACTTACTATACCGTTAACACATTAAACAATAAACAGACCTATATCACTTTGCAAAAGGGTCGTGAAATTCCTGCAATTCATTTTATGAGTATGGGTGTTTCTGGCGATGGCGGCTATAACCCGAAAGATGCACTGAAAATGGCTGAGCTTCCTACGGTTAAAGCGCGTTCAAATTATTCAAAAAGAATGCTCGTCCAGCGGTTAAAGAAAATGGGTGCACTTGGTTATGCTAAATTTTTAATTGCGAAACAACGCAATGACACAGCTGACGGGACGTTTGCCTGGGTCAAAGAGGGACACTTTATTCGTGCCAATCCAGTTCCGAATGAAAAGGGCTTTGCCGGTACGTTGCGTTCCTTTGTGTATCTTTACGGTACGCGTCTGGGCGATTTTAGGTTCTTTGCACAAGTCACTTGGGTCTTGTTGTTGATCATGGTGGCGTTTGGATGGCGTGACAAGCGAAAATTAAGCCAAATTTTCAGGCTTTCAATTATTGGCGGCATGATGTACTTGCTGCTCTTTGAAGGTGGGCGCAGCCGTTATTTGATTCAATTCTTACCTGCTATCTTGGATTTAGGGACGCTTACCGGCCAGAAGGCTTTTGTCATGATCCATAGTTGGTACCGGCGGGCCTTTCCGAAGTGGGAGACTGTTTTAAATAAGAAAAATAGTAACAAGTAAGGTCTTTATTACAGACATAAAGCCTAATGATTTGGTCAAAAGGACACAATATCTATACATTGGCCTAAATTTGTTTTTTAGTGACGCCAATTTATCTGGCGTAAACTTGCAAAAAATGTCGCCTTCTGAACATATAAAAGACGCCACCCTGAAGCCCGAATGGGTTTTGAGGTGGCGCTTCTTATATTTTGGAGATAACCACGTGGTGTATTTCACGCGCTTTTTGACGAATTGTCAAACCTGTGTCTGAATGATGCTTTCTGCGCAACTATGTCGAAACGCGTCTATTATGATGCCCGATGGTGCGGCAATTTCACCGCGTCATCTGCCAGCATTAACCCCGGACGATCAAGGTAGTAGCCCTGAATCAAATCAGCGGGATACTCGTTTAGCAACTTCAGTTCATTCTTATTTTCAAAGCCTTCAATGATAAACCGCTTGTCCTCATCATCGGCCATTTTGTGCCAGTAGGCCAGCTTCTTGACAATTTCGTCCGGTTCACGCTTATTGCGAAAATTTTGAATGGCAAACTTGTACTCGGTTAAGGTGCTGTCTAGAAGTTCAGCAAATGGGGGCGTGTTGTTGCCGGTGCCAACGTCATCTAGGACAACGCTCAGGTGGTTGTTTTTAAATCCTTGGGCAGCTTTCACCAACTGCACATTTGGTACTTTTGGTGCACAGGGGTGTTCTGTTAATTCAACACATAGTTGAATCGGTGCAATTTGTTCTTGTACCTTTGGCAGGTAAGTTTGGTAAGCCGGATCCACAAATTGATCAGGATCGAGGTTGAATGCAACCGACTTGATTGTTTTAGGCATGGGGCGGATAGTTTGCACCAGCAGATTCGCAGTTTCGTAAGCTGTAAATTCCTTGAAGTCATCCGGAAAGACCCACTTATGGTCAATACTTTCCCGGAGAAAGAGTTCATAGCCTTTGATCGTGTGGTCGGCGGTGGTGAACTGAGGTTGGCCGAAAAAACGAATCATCATATTCAGACTTCTTTCTAAATGACAAACGACAAGTGACGGTGCTTGTTGCAACCAGTGGCTTAATGGCCAGAAACACATTTCTTGTAAGTAATGTTGGTTATACGTATATTCGTTAAGCTTATGTTAGCACTCATTTAAACAGACTTCAAATAGTGTCCTGACACGGTTAATACCGCTTATAATCTATTGGAAGAATGCCTTTGGATTCGTTCGTTATTGTAATATCATCTCCTTATTGGTTGGCGGTGATACTGGCTAGAAATTTCTACGCTATCTTTACTCAGTATAGTGAAAAACACATTCCAGGAAGGATGAACACTTTGATAACGGGCAATTCGGCATTCATTTTGTCGATTTTCCGTTCGAAATACGCCACTAATTCCAAGGTGGTGTTGTGATGTCGTTTAACAATAATATCCGCTTGAAAATCATACAAGTTACGCTGCACGTCCATCAGTTCTGATTTCATTTCGGCGGTTTTAGGTGACAGGTTAGCAATGACGTAGCCTAACCAAGAATCTAGTTTATCAATGGCGCCGAGCGCTTGAATCTGCAGGCCGTATTTGGGAACCATTTTACCGGTGACCTGTTTTGTGTAACCTTGGTCGCCGACTTTGGTGTAAATTTTTACCATGAGTTTGCCTCCGTTTTTTGCTTGTATTTGAATGATTACAAAAGGGTTGAAATCATTTTGGTTTCAGCCCTCTTGGTTTTTGTGTTCTATTGTGTTTGAATTGCGGAGAATTGTTTTTTTCAGAAATGGCTGCTGGTGTTGCAATTATACCTGGCTGAAACGGCTCTCAGTGTTCTTCAGTACATAGTTAGACTGATATGCTTAGCCGAAGTCCACGTTATATATATAAGTAGAGAGGTTTCTGAAATAAACCTTTTCTTCCGCAGGCTAGTCGGTATTTAATGACCCAGTCTGCCTCCACACGCTACCTAATCGGACAAGCTCCGCCCTCACAATCAGATTGACCGACTAATTCAACATCCTTTTGATCATGGTTGTCATTCTGTTCTGCGAACATCGTTGCCACGTCGCCGTGGATCTCGGCCAGCTTTTTTTCGTAAACGTCCTTAGCAATGGGTTGCTTTGGCGCTTGTTTGAAGGCATCGCCTGCATATGGCAGGAGAGAGGTTGACTTCGTTACGAAACGGTACTGGCGCATAAGCGGGCTAATCTGCGAAGCCTCTTCCGGTTGGAAGGTGACCGTACAGCTAACGGCGTTATCTGACCAGTACGTCTGCAAGAAGGCCTGAGTTGCGAATTGTTCAGCCATCGAGACGTTACCGGCCGAAGCGAATTCTTTGCTGTCGGCGTGGGCTGCTCGAACTGGGAACTCTACGCAAACGGTATTCTTCGTGTACACATCTGGTTCCATGAAGTAACCGCAAGCCTTTAATGCAGGCAGCAGAGGGTCTGAGTCTTGGAAACGAATGCGTTGAATCAGGTAGTTTGAGTAGTGGAAGTGCATTCCTTCAGACACACCGGCTAACTTCGCTACGGTCCCAGACGGTTTCACAGTAGTATGCTTGATTGAAGGAGCACAGTCAAGGGTTTCAGAGTAAGCCTTGTCAGCGGCGACAACCGCTTTATAAAAGCCGTCCACGCGGTCGATAGCGTTCTGGTCATAGATTGGCTGTTTGATGGTTTCACCAGTGACGGGATCGGTAGCGTCCTTGAACCCAGTCACAACGCGGTGACCGAATTCCTTTAAGATCCAATCTTGAATTCCAGACATAGAGATTCCGATTCGGCGATTTTTTTCGATGACGTTGCGAGATACTTCCCAGTCGTAGGAACTGAAGGTCACCCGTTTGGAGAAACGTGTCCCTAATCTGAAGGCTTTTTTCAAATCCCATCCCTGCTCCGTTGCGATTGGTGGGAAGACTTCAAAGAGGTTGCAAGGTTCGCCGTTTGCAAGTGAAATTTCACCGCAGGGGTTGGTTCCTTCAACGTAACCGTCTATAGCTTCTTGGCGGCCATCGATGGCCCGACCGAAGTTCTTGGAAAGTTCCAAGTTAACAATGCCAGGTTCACCGTTGTGGGTGATTGAATCAGCCACAGCGGCATAATCCGTTTTGGAGCTGTCGACAGCGACACTGTTATTGGAAGCCCAGCGGTGGTGGTAGAGTTTATCTTTGTCTTGCTTCATGGTGATAAAATCTTCATCGTTGGCAGAGCCTAAGGCCAATTCAGCGGACCGGCGGACATTTCCCGCCACGACCGTTTTCCCGATCAAGTTACCAATGTCGGTGCAGTCGACAGAGGAAAGCTTTTTACCGGCGTGGTCGTTGAGAAGCGTGTTAATGTCGCCCAGCATTTCAATCAGGGGCATGGGGCCAGATGCAGTGCCGCCAAAGCCGTGAATTTTGGCACCCTTTGGCCGAATGTCGCTCACGTCCAAAATCAAGTTGGTCTCATGATCAAGATTTGTGCCGAAGAAATGCAGGTCAATCATGTTAGCGTTTGCGAGAATCCAGCCTTCACGGGTGTCGGGTAATTTGTAGTAGCGCCCGTCAGTGATACTGTGACTCGCGAGCCAGTCTTCCTTGTCCACAGCACCTAAAGCGATTGAATCATCGTGAGAAGCACTGCTTTTTGATACGAGGATGGTCAGATTGACAACTTGGTCGACAGAGGGAATCTGTCTGATATTGTCTTGTACAACGGAGAAACCGACCCCACCGCCCTTCATGAGTTGGTCAAACATAAAGGAGTAGGGCATTGACACAGCGTCCTGGTCCGGTTCGAGATAGTCGGGCACAATGTGACTATCGCCGTATGGTTGCGGCCGTATACCGATGAACCAGCAATTGTTCAGCGAGTCGCCGTTGCGTTTCTGATAGTCGGTACCGGAAATCCACAGGTTTCGGCCGGAGGGTGTGGCAGAAAGGCCATAAACAAGTTTAAACAATTGTTGCGCTTCGCTCGTGAGATCTTCGTAGGTTTTCGGATCCAGCTCGTCCTGATGTAGACGAGGGTCAAGGTTAATATTGCCTTCAACGACCCGCTTGACCGTTTCGTCCCAGTTCTCCGTTCGCTGCTTGTCATCCAAATACCGGGCGTAAGTCCGTTTGTAAGTGACCCAGCCAAGTGGTCCCCAGTGGGGGGTCACCGTTTTTTTTACAGATTCAACGAAGTCGGCAGACAGTTGAACCCGGATTTGATTTTTTAACATTTGCATATGACATGTACCTCCTGAAATCCATAGTGAATACTATATATGGTATCTTCATTCTGACTGGATTTCAACATATAGTATCTGGACAGCAGGCCAGCTAACGACAAGAAGCGGCGTTAGAACTGAAATGCAGAGATATTCCAAAAATTTACATTGATACACCTGTGTTAGCGTGTATCGAAATGCAATTTAGGGTTGACAGCTATTGATCAAGGGAATTGATGGTGTTAAAGCCAAGCAGTAAAGTGGTTTTGAACACATTTCTGAAATTTAATGAGGTTTATTATCATATTCCATTTGCGTATTAAGCAGGTGACTGCGAGCAACAATTCGTTGCTCTTTTGCTTCAGAATAGGCCGTTTTAATGCGATTTTCGCAACGGCTGGCATTTTTAGGTGCAGAGAACTATGCTATAATTTCTCTAGCAGATTGCAACGAATGACAACAATATGTAGGGGTTGGCAGTTAAGGGGAAAATACATGAAAACAAGCAAATTACTAAGCCCAATTTGGCAAAAAACAGTGACGTGGTACCGAAATACTGACCGGCGTGCAAAACTGATTCTGTGGATGGTAATCGCAATTATCGTAGTGTGCACCGGATCACATTTGTACCATAGTGCGGTAAAACGGCAACTGGTGGCGCAGCATCCTTGGTACTTCTTGATTGGAACCCCGCAAAATGAGCTGCCCTCCGCCATGGCGAAACACAATAGCGGAGCCAGTAAGCTGACATTTTATAAAAATGGCACGTTCAAGCAGGTAGCCGCCGATTACGCCAGTGACCCAGAAAAAGGTACCTGGCAAGTGGATGGCCACGCACTACTATTGAAGGACTCCGAAGCGCAGACAACGCAGGCACAGTTGGTATCCGTTAGCGGGACCGCTGGGCAGTATCGCTATGTTGGGTATAAGTTGACGCATATTCAGATGACGGCTGTGGATGGCAGCGATATTTCTGGTGCGATAGTTTATCTGGTGCGGTCTCGGTGAGGACGGCTTGATGGCTTTGAATGCTGATTTCAACAGGTAAAATTCGTTTAAACTAGTCTCTAATGATGTTTGATGTCAGTATGAAGTTCAAGCAAAGCATTCGATTAAAAAATGGCCGAGCTGCCTATGGTTTAAAAATTAAAAATGACATGATCTAACAAGTTGCGCACTGCAAGAAAGGTGAGTTTTTATCTTTGGCTGTGCGTTTTTTTGTTTGTTAAAAATGTCCTGTGCGAAAATGCGAACATTGGAGTATTCAGTTTGGATGATATCAGACACAACGCGATTTTACTGAAGACATTATGAGATCAAAAAATGGACTACACCTTATAGACCTATTATGATAGAATTAACTTAAGCAATTTTTAATGTTTCACATACTATCAAGACACCAAGCCCGTGACCTAGCGTCCCGGGCTGGTGTTTTTTAGGGGGGAATGAGTATGAATTTCTGCCCAAATTGTGGGCAAAAAATGTTGCCGGATACCAAATTCTGTCCAAATTGCGGGAACGACCTACTAGAAAAAAGGCCGGACGCGCAACAGGCACCAGCGTTTGAAACCTGTAATCAATCACAACCGCGACAGGCAAGCCGCTCGAATAGCTAGCTCGCAATGTTAGAAAGGGGTTAGGACGGTGCGGGTCAAAACATTTCTTGGTATCGGCACGCTAGTCAGCAACCGAAAATAATTGGCGGCACGGTGATCATCATCGTTGTTTTGTTACTGGGTTTACATATTTATCATGGTACAGCCAGTCACCAACTGGTTTGGCAAAGGCTGTGATATATCTTGATTGAGCCGCCAAGTGATGGATTATCCGCTGTAATTGCTGACACAAATAGCAACGCCAGTAAAATGACCTTTCGCAAAAACGGGAAACTTACGGATGTTGAAGACGATTCAGGCAACTCAGAGTCTGGAATAAGGCAAACTCAAGGGGAAATTGCTGATTATTGAGGAAGATTGTGCAACGATTCGAGGCCGACTGTCAGCGGTCAATGGCACAGCAAGTGGTTATAAACTGACTAACACTAAAATCACGGGAACGGATGCCAGCAAAACAACTGGTATTAAATTCTATATCGTTCGTGAAAAATAAAGGAAGTAATTTGTTATGGATGATCAATCAGGAAGTACGCGTAAACCGCTTTTTTGTCCTCACTGTGGACACCCAATTAATGCGGATGAAAAATTTTGCGGTAATTGTGGTTTTGATTTAGCAACCTATTTTGCGACGCACGGCACGCCAGCTGGTGGCAGCTCATCGAATGCAGGCCCATCTGATGAGAGGCCAAAACCGGCAAATAATGGTGCTAATGCAGACACTTCAAAGCGGACAGGGGCACAAAAATCAGTAACTGAGCAAAATGGGGGACAATCGGCAGCTTCACAGCGACCGAAACCATCACAATCCACTCCTAGACAAACTCAGGCCCCCATGCGACGCCAAAACCGGAAACCAATGGCACGGTGGAAAATTGTTACTATCGTGGTCGTTGTGGTCCTGCTTATTGGCGGGTATCTCTTTGGCAATCATTACTATTCAAAGGCTGCGACTATGGATCGCATTGTGAACCGGTTGCAGTCACAAAAGGGGCTTAGCAGCTACTTTACCAGTTCTGATCCGAGTTTAAAAATCAGCAATAGTACGCTGCTGCCCCTGTCTAAATACATGAGCAGTCACAACCAATCGCTGGCGAGCTTCAAGTCGGAGTTGAATAACGTTGGTGCGACTAACAATGACCGTTTTATTTACAAACAGACTGGGCACCACTTATTACTGTTTCCCAAATGGCAGGTTCAGGTCAAGCCGGTCTATCCTGAGGTGACGACTAACCACAAAAATGTCACCATCAAGTTGGACGGGAAGAAAGTTGCAAAGTCTACTAGTACGTCGTTTACTAAGAAACTCGGGCCATTAGTCCCAGGGCAGTATAAACTCACTGCCAATGGGACAGTCAATGGTCACAACATTACGAACAGCGGTACCTATCACATTAACAGTGACAGCGATTATTACAATCTCGAGTTAAAGACAATTTCGTTTACGGTCCAAACGGCACCAAGTGCAACGGTCTATATCAATGGCAAGTCGCAAGGGAAAGCTGATAGTGACGGTTTACTTGACGTGCAGGAGATTCCATTTTCTTCCAACATGGAAGTGACAGCCAAGTATGCGCTGACGAACAGCAGTATTACATCCAAACGAACGAAAGTCACCGATTCTGATGATGGGACGACAGTTGATGTCACCTTCCCGCATTTATTATCTGAGGACGATGCCCAGACCTTCTTAGATGGGTTCTTTGAAACGGTAGAAGGTGTGTCGAACAGTGGTGATATGAGTGATGCAACGGATGATAACGGGAAATCTATGGCCGAATACTTCGAGGGCGGTTCCAGCAACTCGCTGTACGGCGAATACGAAAAGATGGCCAAGGGTTACTACAAGGATGACAACATTGACGATGTCGATTATAGTACTGAGATTGAATCAGTCTACCCGGCCAGCAATGATAATACAAACATTCAGTTCAAGCTGACCTATGATTTCGACAATGAAAATGACGAGCACGTTCAAGTGTACGAGTACACCTTTACCGTGAAGAAGAACGGCGACGATACACGAATTGTCAGCTCAACAACGGCTAAAAAAGTTGATGATTATGATGAATAGGGGGAGATTTTATGAGTGATGCACAGCATTTTTGTCCGCACTGCGGACATCAAATCGAGAGCGACAGCAAGTTTTGTGTCCATTGCGGTTACGATTTAACAGCTGGCGCGTCAGTGGACAATGCGTCAAATACAGTTGCACAGCGTGAACAGACAGGTGCCTTCGAGACTAGCAGCGAACAGGGAACGAATGACGCAACGCCAGGCAACGAGCAGGGTCCTCAGTCACAGACTGACCAATCGCAGGCGGAATCTGAACAGCCGGTGGGTGAAGATACTTTGCGAGCAGCTCGGCAGTACTCCGACGGCTACTTTGCCTGGTGGGTGAAATCCTTGAAACGACCAAGCGAAAGCGACCCTTATGTGCATCAATATTACGGGTTAACATCGCTAGCAATTTCCATTCTGCTAGTCACGTTCACGGTGACACTACTGATTTCTCAAGTGTTGACGGTCATTGATGAATTTGCGTCCGAATTAGATAGTAATTTTTCAGCTGGTGCTTCATTTTCTGGCGTGGAAGTGTTGATCCTCATCCTCTTAATTGCCTGCGTTTATGTTTTGATTGGGTGGGCAATGCGGCGCTACGCTTTCCGGGATTCGCAAGAGACCATTTTTAGTTACGCAAACCGATTAGCAGGACTGACTAACGTTACGATAATTTTAAATGCCGTGGCACTGTTATTAACACTGTTACTGCACAGTTCAGCAATGAGTTTTAAAGGGGTTGCCGCAATCTTTATCCTGTTAGGATTTAGCAGCGCAATTTTAAACATTGCTTTTCTTTACAGTCAGGTACAGCATGTTAGTCGCGAGGGGATGGACAAAGTGTATGGGTTACTCCTTGCAGAAGTCGGTGTTGGGATTGGAACCTTTATTTTGTTGGCAATCATTTAAGATAGACAATTAATATTAAATGCAAAAATTCAAAAGACTTCACACTGCGTCATTGTGAAGCCTTTTTTAGATGGGGTTCCTGGGTGATTTACTTTTTTTATCACCCAAGGCTAATATTCCCAAGAATAGCCTTGAACACTATCCCTACTCTGTTTTAAACTAGATAATGCGACTGAACCGTTTTAAGTCCCACTTAACCTTGCGTCAACATACTTAAAAAATGCACAAATACGTCTAATACGAAATCAACGGAGGCTACACGGATGAAAGCATTTGATTTTTTAGAAAATAAGACTCAGACCTTAGGCAAGACAATGGTTTTAGATAAGGGTTTGGGATTAAACGAAGTGGATGATTTAATTGCCACAGCGGGTGATTACATGACCTTTGCAAAATTTGGTTGGGGCACCGCTGCAACCATGGATAGCGACTTGATCAAGGCAAAAACGGCAAAGTATGACGCTGCCGGCATCATTCCTTATCCTGGTGGGACGTTGTTAGAAGTCTCCGTAGCTGCCGGGAAGTACGACGACTTTTTAGCCGAAGCCAAAACGCTTGGTTTCAAGGGTATTGAAGTCAGTGATGGGTCGACCACGATTGATGCACAC
Organism: Secundilactobacillus collinoides DSM 20515 = JCM 1123; assembly: GCF_001435975.1. GTDB lineage: Bacteria > Bacillota > Bacilli > Lactobacillales > Lactobacillaceae > Secundilactobacillus > Secundilactobacillus collinoides. The sequence goes on along the minus strand of NZ_AYYR01000082.1, from coordinate 2,693 downwards.
ACCCGTGGCGAGCTTATCGTTAAGGCAAAACAAGCAGGGTTTTATGTCATTTCTGAAGTGGGGAAGAAGAACCCTGAACTCGATCACGAATTAACCCCGGCGGAACGGGTCAAATTAATGAATGAAGACTTAAAGAACGGGTCAAACTACGTGATTATTGAAGCACGTGAAGCTGGTAAGAATATCGGCATCTATGACGCCAACGGCAACATTGTGGCCGATGAACTGGACGCTTTAACGCCGGACGGTATCGACCACATCATTTTTGAAGCGCCGTTGAAGGGTCAGCAAACAGCTCTGATCCTCAAGTACGGCCCACAAGTAAACCTTGGCAACATCGCCCACGACGAGGTCACTTCGGTGGCAACACTGCGTCGCGGCCTGCGTGCTGACACGGTTGGTAAGGTATAGCAGTTAGTTAAACGGAGGGTGTCATGAAACGGATCTTTATTGTGCGTCACGGCAAGACCCAGTGGAATAAGGAAAACCGCCTGCAGGGACGGTATGCGGATAGTGATCTGTTGACGGATGATCTGACCCCGTATCAGCAGGTCGCGGCCTACTTGGATCAGTACCGCTTTGAGGCCGTTTTCGCCAGCCCCATAAAGCGCGCGGTGCACACTGCCCAACTGGTCACGGACAACTTTACCCAGCCAGTGCCGGATTTGCAAACGGCCGCTGGGCTAGCGGAATTGACGTTTGGTGACTGGGAAGGAAAATCCAAGGATGAATTAGTCGCGGAACAGCCCGTGTTATTTCGCAAGCTTTCCCAACGGATCAACACGCCGGAACTGGATGCAATCGGCATTGAAAACTTTACCGCGGCCCGTCAGCGATTTGCACAGGCCATCCGTGCCATCGGCGACCAAATCGGTCCCGATGACAACGCGCTGGTGTTTTCACACGGCGGCATCAGTCAGCTCGGGATCAAGGCACTGACCGGCAACGAACACTTGCTGGGACTGAAAAATTTGTCGACCTCCATCGTCGCTCTGCGACCGGATGGCGCCTTTCTCGACGTTTATAACCAGACTGCTTATTTGCGCGGCGTGAATCTGAATGAGGGAAACGTGTCGATTATGTAGATGAATGCAGCTGCTCATGCGCAAATGCATCGTAAAATTGCTTAGATTTCTTCGATGAGCGTGGCGCTTATAGTCGCAATTGAGCTTGTACTACAAATTGGTTAAAGACTAAATAAGGCCACCTATGATATCAGTTCTCAAGATTTGATGTCATAGGTGCCTTTTTTGTATGCCTTGCTGTATAGAAAGTGGTGAGTGGTCTTCGAGGGAGGTGTCAGGATGAGTTCTAGACAATAGAAACAATCGCTTCCGTATTTTGCCACGTGTCAGGCTTTGAAATCTGGTAAATCCGCAAAAGCTTCACTGATTAGGAAGAACGCATCCTTCTCACCAGCTGTCGTTAACAATTTTCGGGTCGTTAACCGCTGAAACACGCGCCCTAAGATTTGTGACAACCGCTGTGATGCGGCTGCTTGGGCCGTTTCGTTTTCACCAACAATTTCTGCAAGCCAAGTTGCTGTGTCGGTCACGGTGATCAAATCGCCCTGCGTATGGTCATGCAGGTACAGGGCAATCAAGCCGCACTCGATGGGGCTGATAAATATGGGGTGCGGGTCGTTTATCGGCCGTTTTGTCAGTCCGGTCGCAAATGGTTCTATGAGTTTTCGGCCGTATTTTCGCGACCACTGCTGATAAGGCATGTATCGCTCGGTTAACCACTGTTTGTGGGTGAGTTGGCGGGCTTTGATAGTCGTATCTAACTGCTGTTCTTTTTGTCGTTTTTCTGCTTCAAAGCGGGTTTCTTCTTGTTTGATTTGTTGGGCGTAGACCCGTCGCTCTTTCATAAGCTGTTTTTCCTGCTCGGCCCATTCGCGTTGCTGTTTTGCCTGTCGTTTGACGCGCTCAGCACGTTCTTTCTCGGCCTTGGCAGCGTAGATCTCAGCGTTGTAGTCATCTTGGAATTCGGCCAACCAGCTATCGTAGGGTGGTAAACCCAGGTCAAGAAAGGCTTGAATTTGTTCACTGCGCCGTGTTGCGCGCCGTTGAATATAACGCGCAAAACCATCGTCTGGAAATTCATTGTGGTGGTGCTTGTATAAAATTTCATCCAGTCCCACGTTAAAACGGTGCACGTGCCGGGCCACCTGACTGGCCAGCTTGTCCGGGATCCCCATGTGCATCGCAAAGTGGGTGGATCCCAGTTTATGTGTTTCATGGGTCGCCGCGTCTTCGATCACATACTGGTTTTTGAGTTTACGACCGCATTCGCAGCGCAACTGCTGGGCCGGGTCGTGGTTCAGCGCAATCAAGCGCCACTGGTGGCCGTCCGCGAAGTCTTGGTTCAAAAACAGGCTCTGCGCGGCGTGGAAGATGTTGTTTTGCAGAAAAGCGCTTTGCGCGTCGTTGAGTTCGGCGGAGTAGGCGGCGCGGTCTTCTTTGGTGAGCAGGTATTTTTTGTTGAGCATGGGTACCCTTCCTTTGAACAGTGAAATCATGATTCAGTCACGTCCAGTTTAGCACATTAGTATAGTAAAAGATGGTGCGGACCGATGACCGTATCGTTTGCAACGGTTTGGCACGGTTATCCAATCATAAAATAAAAAAGGCCCAGTGCACTAGGCCCTGTCAAGTTGACAGATGAAATAATATAAAGTTGAGTCTGTTTCT
>NZ_AYYR01000011.1 GCF_001435975.1 Secundilactobacillus collinoides DSM 20515 = JCM 1123 | reverse complement strand
AAGACAATAAAAAACTGGCATTGGCGTGATCACCAATACCAGAAATTTTACAGCCAGTAAAAGCATATAAATCAAATAGTGTTTACAAGAAAATTTGATTGGATTTTCAAACTCTTTCCGAATTGAAATGAACTTCCCATATGAGCATTCCCACTTCACTTTATATTGAATTATTTGGTTAAAAATCATTTTTTTCACATTGTTATTTCTATTTAGTACCTTTTTTATCATTTCAGCCGCAATTTGTATCTAATCTTTCCTCTAAAATCATTAAATATAATTACACAACAAGTTGTAACCGATTCTGATTAACACGCGCCAAACACCCAAATTTCAATATTCATACGTGGAAATACATCATATACTAAACCAACACTAATTAAAGGCGAGTTTTGCAATGGGAAAGAAATTGATTACTGGGGTCATCACAATTAGCTACACGAGCGTGCCGATCACTGCACAAGCAAAGTACACATCAGCACAGGGGTGATGCATGCAACTGCCACACTGACAAAAAAGGCCTACTATAGTGCCAACAATAAACACGCGACCTTCACGACCAACATAAAAGCCACCATCAAAAAGACCAACGGCAAGACTGCTGCCTACTAGTACATCTATGCCAGTTTCATCAAAGGCTCGATCTCACCGAGCTACATCAAAAAGGGCACCGCACCACGTTCAGTGAGGGGCCACGCAATCGCTTCCTCCGATATCATAAAAGGAACCGACATTCACGCCGGCTCGCTGGTGACAAACTATGATTCTAAAAGTATCAGTATGATTTGAGTGGCAATTACCCTTATGCCAAAGACCGTACACCACTGACCTGGCCGCCTACATCCGAATCCAAAAAGCTCTTCTAAAGTCGTTTCTCCACTTCTCAAATCAAGTACCTCATTTCATATCGCAGTGAAGCTCAGAAAAAAGTGGCTCTGGTCAATAATAATGGCTCTGAATACTAGAAACGGCACACGATGCCCTGAACAACTATTCAGAATTGTTAACAGGCAACATTAGAAAGTTTTAGGTGTTGGTGTTGGGAACTAGCAGACACACAGGGTTATCACATAGTTTCATATAAAAATCCTTGTCACGGCAGGAATCTTTTTAATTTAATACAAACTCACAATAATTACTCAAAACAAAACCAAAAAAGCGAACTTGACCTCATATCAAGTTCGCACATAAATGTATTTTTCCAGCTTACTAAACAGTCACTTCAGTATCAGCAGTAATCTTCTTAGTCTCCAAAGTGAATTCATTCATATTAGTCCAATCAATATCGAATCCAATCCCGGCTTCCTCCGGCACATCAACAAAAGCACGATTCATCTGGACCATTGGAGTGATAATATCTCGATCGTAGTACCGAATCGAAGGTGCAATATCGTTGGCTAATACATAACCAGGAAGTGTCGCAATCGCAATATTTTCTGCTCTGGCGACCCCAGAATCAATCATGCCACCACACCAGCACTTAATACCATTCTCCATCGCACGCTGTTGAATTTTCTTAGCAATTGAGAGCCCGCCGACACGGGATACTTTAATATTGATGATTTTACCACTCCCTAATTCAATCATCTTATCTGTATCCTCCAACGATGTCACACTTTCATCTAAACAGATTGGTGTTTTAATTTGTTTTTGCAACTTAGCATGATATAAAAGATCACCAGGTTCCAAAGGCTGTTCAATCATAATTAAATTTAATGGATCAAGTCGCTTCAATAATTCAAAGTCGTCTGGCCGGTATGCCGAGTTTGCATCACCCATTAATTGAACAGTTGGAAATTCAGCGCGCACAGCCGCCAAATAATCATAATCCTTGCCAGGTTTGATTTTGCACTTAATTCGTTTATAGCCGTCATTCAAGTAACCTCGAACAACCTCAACTAATTGTTCTGGCGATTTTTGAACACCGATACTAACTCCAACTTCTACCTTAGATTTAGTTCCACCAAGTGCTTTGGCTAGTGGTTCATTCTGCTGTTTCGAGTAAATATCCCATAACGCGCAGTTGACAGCCGATTTCGCCATATTATTGCGCCGAATACTCTTAATTAAATCGTACATATCATCCGGATGCTTAATCTCTCTGCCGACAATTTTAGGCAAAATTAGTTCAGATAATAAATCAAAACCACCATCTCGAAATTCTTCATTGTAGAATGGTAAATTGAATGCTGAAAACTCTCCATAGCCAAACGTACCGTCCTCATCCTTGAGTTCAAGAATAGTTGTTTTCTTTGCGTACATTCGTAAAAAACTGGTTTCAAACGGATCGCGCAATGGGATATCAACTTTTCTAAGCGTTGCTTCGACAATTTTCATATTAATTACCTACTTCCTCTAATTGTTGGTTACGTGAAACTTCATCTTTCATCTTCGCAATTTTCTTTGAGCTCAGAGTCAGTGACATGATAAATGATGCCGCTGCTGAAATAACTAAGAATAAGAACGCCGGTGCATATGATCCTTTAAACAGTGATACTAAAATCCCAATTACAATCGGCGCTAAGAACCCAGATAACTGACCACCAAAGTTCACAACACCAATAGCGGAGCCGTATGTGTCCTTCATCATTAATTGTGCGAACAAAGCAAATGAACCGCTAAAACCAACCGATTTACAAAGATAGGCCAACGTTTCAAAAATAATGACCCCACTGAGGCTCTTGGACTCATAAAGACCAAACATGAAGACAGTTGAGAACAGGCAAGATGCTGCAATTAACATTTTTTCCTTACCTTTAAACACTGAATTCATCAAGAAGCCTGTTGCAATTGCCCCAATTCCAGCAGCAATCGATGGTAATGGCACCATCCAAGCAATTCCGGCCAGGTCAATATGACGGACTTGTAAGAGATATGTTGGCATCCAAGAATCGAGTCCTTTCGTGACAATACTAAGTCCGAAAACAACGGCAAAGAACTGCCAAACAATCGGACGGCCAATAATCTTAATGAGCGGTACCTTGTTATGCTCGATACCCTGCGCTTTTTCTTCTTCCTTTTTGGCTTGTTTTTTAGGACGACCAAACAACAGATAAAACACCACAAAGAGAATTCCGATAATGCCCATTACATGGAATGCACCTCGCCATCCAAGATAGGCAATCATTGGTGAAACCAGCATAGGAGCAAGCGCGGCTCCAACGTAGTTCGAAGAAATTAACGTTGCCGTTGCTTGTGAACGTTGCTTATATGTCGTTGATTCGGTCACTTGCTTCATTGACGCAGAAGGGTAGCATCCTTCACCAATCCCAAACATGACACGAATCAGGACAAGCGATACCAATGACCAAGCCAAACCGGTCATCACAGTAAATACAGACCACATTGCAATAGCGAATGTTACCGTTGGGACAGTTCCAAATTTATCTGTTAACCACCCACCAGGAATCTGCATTAGCGCATAGCTGAAGAAGAATGCACTTGAAACAACACCTAATGTGACAGTGCTCAGATGCAAATCTTTACCAATGTACGACAACGCGATGTTCATAGCCGAACGATCAATGTAGCAAACAACATAACCTACGTACAGCATGACAAACGTTGTTGCTGCTTTCCAATTATGTTTAACTCCTGTACTCAGCGATTCCATTTGGATTACCCTCTTTCTGATAATGCTTGAGTCGTAGCTGATACAATGTTAATGCCTGATTCATACGCTTTAACACTAATATTTTCATTGAACGAATGGTTGTTTTGATCAAAGTTAGCCAACGGTAACGTAATGACTGGTTTGTGAATCAGCTCTGTCCAAACATAGTTAGGTACCGCCCCTGGCATAATGGGTTCAACCACCAAATCTTCACCAATGTTTTTAACCGATTTTTGTAATAGGTGAATCGTATCTAGATTGATTTCACTGGTCGATGGCGGAATCTGGTGGTAGAAAGTAAATGTGAGTAACCCGGAATCTACATACGGTTTAAACAGTTGTTTAATACCCTTCTCTATTTCCGTAACGTTTTGCTCACCTACCAATCGGAAATCAACCTTAGCGGTCAGTTGATTGGGAACAATTGTCTTAACTCCCTGACCTGTGTACCCGCTCATGATTCCTGAAACATTGAAAGTCGGCCTGAACATTAGGTTTGCGTAATAGTCTTGCTTCGTCATAGCCTTCATCTTAAAACCATTAGATTTATTGATTTTTTCGACATTGAAAGGCAACTTATCAATCCAATCCATTTGTTGTGTGGTTGGTTCTTTAACACCATCATAAAAATGTGGCAGCAGAACTTTATCTGTGTCAAAGTCATATATTTGATTCAGAATTTTTTGAAATTCAATGAACGCATTGCTCATAATATTACCGGTATTACCAGAGTGATTAGAATGGCTTCCAGTTTGGATCTGCACATGAAACCCGAGCAATCCACGACAACCAAGGCGTAGTACATGTTTACCTGAAGAACTGATCGAGCCATCCACTGCTAAAACTAATTCGACGTTTTTTAACTTATCAGCTGAAACTTGAAAGTATGAAGACAGACTGATCCCTTGGTATCACAGGGCATATTTT
>NZ_AYYR01000081.1 GCF_001435975.1 Secundilactobacillus collinoides DSM 20515 = JCM 1123 | reverse complement strand
ATATCAAGCAACAATATTATCCGATTCAAGATTGGCAATCCGCTGGGTTGAAGAAATCTTCCTGGGTCGATCTTGGTAATATTTATCGCTTTCCCAAAGCCGGGCTAAATTTTAAAGAAATCGGTCATTTAAGTAAGCTAGATCAAAATAAAATTTTAGATTTTACGCTTGACCTAAAATCTAAAAGAAGAGGTAAGGGTCAAAAGATAATTCAACAGCGATCAAGTAAAAGGAAGCACAAAGAATTCAAAAACAGTTAAAAGACTCTGCTAAACACAATCCAGAAGTTAACCCAAAAAACAATCCTGAAAATAAAGGCTCTTCGTCAACTGTTGTTGGTGAATCCATATTTCGAGTTCTAATCACTTCGTGATTAGGGCTCTTTTTGTTTTGATTTTGAAAACGTATAGTACTCGAGTTCTAAACCTCCAGAAGCTGCGATAGCCAAAACTGGCTCGTTTGATCGCCTTGATTTTATTATTAGAACCTTCCAAAGGACCATTTGAATAGTGTGTGGTAAAGGTGTTACGAATCTCATCATGATGGCTTTCAAGTGTTTTAATCGTGTTCTTCATTTCTTCAGAATACGTTTTGTTATTCCAAAATGCCGCATTGTAGTTATGCCAATCTTGATGTTGGACAGCTGACCGGACGCTGTTTAAGACTTGATAAGTTTGTTCTAGTTCTGAATCCAACGATAACAGCTGATGGACAACATCGGTGGCAGCCATCCAGTAAGGAAAATTAGTCCACTTTTTGAATTGTTCAAAGTTAAGCTGTTCAGTTGGTACTAACAACAGCTTCCAGTAGCGCTTAAGGGCGTGAAATTCGCGAGAAGACGGGGTAAACTTCTTCATCACCTTGATTCTGGTTTTGTTAAACGCCCGATTTAGGGCGTTGATAATATGAAACTTGTCCATGACCACCATGGCATTGGGGAATACGGTCTGCACAAGCTTGGGGTAGGTATAATTCATATCAGTCACAATAATTTTGACGTTTTCTCGGGCAGCTTGATCGAAGTGGTAAAAATACTTCTCTAGTTTATTGATGGTTCGATAAGGGAGTAAGTCGATTAATTCATGGGTTTCGCCATTCATGAACTCAAAGCTCATGGCACCAGTAGCGCTCTTGGTACTCTTCACCTCATCCATTAAGATGATCTCTGGTAAATAGTGCCAATTGGTTTGAAAGTCTCGTTCAGCGCGCATTAACTGGCGGCCCACAAATGAATCTGATGCCGATACTTCATTGGCAATGTGCTTCAAAGAGACCGGTTCACCGAGCTTCTCTAGGCATTCTTTGCGGCTGGTGTTTGAAATTGTACAGTGTTTCGGAACTGCCACTGTTTGTGCAAGAAAGTTGCCGTGACATTCTTTACAGTGGAAATAGCGGCGCTTTAAGGCTAAGATGACGGTGTTGCTCAGAACCTTCGAGAATCTGATAGTGGTATTGCGCCAGCCGTAGTTAATAATCTTTTGATCATTGATAATCCCGCACTTGGGACAAGCCTTCGGCGTGTAATCCAAGTGGCCAGTTAAGCGAATAACCCCGTCTTCTCCAGTTTCACCGTCAGTAATTTTTAGGTTCTCGTCAGCTATTCCTAATAATAATTTTGTAGTATCATGACACATAGGGCATTTCCTTCTTTCTGAAAAATCTTCGTGGTGGTTGACTTGGATGAACGGACAGGAAATGTCCGCTTTTTTATTCTAGCCATAAATAAAAAATCTGTCATCAGTAATAGATGAAAATCTATTACCAACAACAGATATTGTAGAACCAAAATAAAAACGATCGGCCTAGTTATTAGGTTGATCGTTTTTTAATTTATCCGGTTTATGGGCGTTAACATAGTCAGCAAATGTTTTTAAAAGTTCTTCGGTTTGTTCGACCGAGAGGTTATTAGCTTGAAAGTACTTTTCTAATAAAGCCCCTTTTTGAATTAATCGGCGAGAACGGGCTTTGCGGGCTTGTCGATTTTCATAATACTTAGATTGGCGTAACTTAAAATCTTCCCGCTCAATTTTTTGTTTTAAACGCGCTTGTTGTTCAATTAGTTTTTCATATTGATTAGGCATGGAATTCCCCATCTCCTATGACTAATGATCTACGGACTTTTCCTTTAAAAACTCGGATACTTTTTTGGATAAGGACTTGATATTGTCATTAGATAAATTAGCATAATCTAAATTGGCTTGACTGATGATTTGTTTACCTAGCCGTTGTTCAATCTTATTTTTTTCGTCCTTAATTTTTTGATTAAGGGCTTTTAATTTAGCTTCTTGTTTTTCTAAGTTACTTTGAGACATAATGATTCCTCCAGTCGTATTAAAAATAATCACCGACACTATATCATACAGAGAACGTTAAGTCAAAGTATGAAAGTTGAAATAGCGAAGCGGAAGGCATACACTATAAGTAAATTTAGGGGAATCAGCAGGCCGAGTGAAACGAGATCAATGCGCACTTACACATAGAATAAATTCTATGTTGTGCTAACCCCATTAAAACCTGTATTAGAAGTCGCCGTTGGCGACAACAAAATCAAAACCATAAACCCAAAGAGAGATGGTGGCCAACACGGCAATTTTTCACATGAGTTTTCAAAATATTAGTGCTGGTAAAGGACGTAGTGCCATTGCTGGAGCTGCTTATCGTAGCGGTGAAAAACTATTTGATAATAAAGAAGGTCGCTACTATTTCTATGACCGGTTGGTCATGCCGGATAGTTTTATTTTGATCCCCAAAAATGCACCGGAATGGGCGAACGATCGGGAGCGGTTATGGAATGAAGTTGAAAAGAAAGATCGTAAATCAAACTCACGGTATGCCAAAGAGTTTAACGTGGCGTTACCAGTTGATTTAAGTACAGATGAACAAAAAGCATTACTGACAAAATATGTACAAGAAAATTTTGTCGATCAAGGGATGGTAGCCGACGTATCAATTCATCGCGATCACCCAGATAATCCACATGCTCATGTAATGTTAACTAATCGGCCATTTAACCCAGATGGTACTTGGGGATTGAAGGCAAAAACTCAGTACATTAAAGATGAAAATGGCAAGCAGCTTTTAACCAAAAGCGGGTTTCCAAAACAAAGAAAAATTTGGCTGGTTGATTGGGATAAAAAGGAAAAAATAACTGAATGGCGTCACAATTGGGCAATTGGCGTTAATCAGTCTTTAGCACAAAAAAATATTCCGGATCGAATTAGTGAAAAATCATTTGTCGACCAAGGAATAGATGAAACACCAACTCAACATGAGGGGATCAATAGTCAGCGACAAGAAAGAAGAGCATTTAATCAACAAGTTAGAGCACAAAGAAGCGCTCGAGCTAAATACCATAGTCTTGATGAAAAGATTAGAAATTATGAACACTTTGACGCATTAACTGACGAACTATCATTCTCTGAAAAACACACAATTAGTCATCTAAGTCAGCAATTGAAGACCTATGTCGATTTAGAGCATTTAGATGATAAACAGCGCATGCTGTTTAATTGGAAAAACAGCTTATTGATTAAACATGCAGTTGGTGAAGATGTAACCAAACAACTGCTGACCATTGACCAGCAAACGACATCACTAGCACAAGCTAATCAGTTGTTAAATAAAGTGGTGGAACGAGCAACTAAAAAACTGTATCCGGAACTTGATTTTGAACAGACAACCGCGGCTGAACGACGGGAACTGATTAAAGAGACTAATAGCGAACAAACCATTTTTAAAGATAGTGAATTGACTGAACGGCTAACGGATATTCGAAACGATTTACTGACCCAGCAATTATTGACGTTTACCAAGCGGCCATATACCAGCTGGCAGTTAGTTAATCAGCAAGCCCAGACAATTGAGAAGCAGTTAACCGCAGTGCTAGCCAAACATGGCCACCAGTTAGACGATTTGAAGCATACTGATCGGGGCATGTTAGCCCCTTATGAACCTAACGAACTCGAATTTATTTCGAAAGCGGTGAAAGAATTACGGGTCATTCGGGAAGTTAAAGCCGTAGTGCAAACCCAATACAACAGCATTCTAACGACTGCTTTTCCGGACAGTGATCTCGATAAGCTAGAGACGATTGACAAGGAGCAAATCTACACTGCCGTGGTTTACTATGATCCAGAATTAAAGCCATTAAGCGCCAATGATCTTAGTCAATTACAACAGCAGCCACCCGTAGTCTTTACTAGTCAGCAACACCAAGCTGGTTTGAATTACCTGTTAGGTAAAATTGAATTAAAAGATATTCAGGATCACCGGCTGCAACGGGTCTTAAAACATGATGGTACCCGGCAGCTATTTCTCGGTGAATGTGGGCAAGACAATAAGTTGGATCACAAACAAATTGAAACCGTGCAAGCCCGTTTGAAACAACAAACAACGCGGTTTGATCAATATAAGCAAGACCAAATTAAGGCCTATCAGGCCATCAATTATTATCCAACTAGTCCGAAAAACTACCTGATGAATGCTTTGGACGAAGCCTTAATAACCATTCTATATGCGAAGAACACAGACTATCTAAGAAAGCAGCAACTACGCGGTTTAAAAGAGACCGAGTGGGAAATGGCGAAAAAGCAACGGCAACATCAAACTCGTAATCGGCATGAAGATGGGGGCATGCACTTGTAATCGAAATAAAAATTGCACCGTTAAGCCTGGTTAAAAGTGGCAGAACAAGGTATAACAAAAGCTGAATCATAAGGAGTGAACGAACATGACCACTGTTATCTTAGCTGAAAAACCTAGTCAAGCCCGTTCATACGTCCAAGCCTTTCAAAAGCGCACAAAAAAACAGGGTTACTATACGGTTAGTGACCCTGTTTTGCCCGATAATACGCTTGTGACGTATGGTCTCGGACATTTAGTTGAACTGGCCACACCGGATAAATACGATCAGAAATACCAGCAATGGGCCCTATCTAATTTACCGATCTTTCCCGATAAATACAAGTTTGAAGTGTCAGCTAGTAAAAGAACGCAATTCAAGATCGTTAAAGACCTGTTAGCAAAAGCCGACATCATTATTGTCGCCACCGATAGCGGTCGGGAAGGCTCCAATATTGCGTGGTCAATCATGAACCAAGCCCAGATTGACGTTAAAAAGAAGACTATTAAGCGGCTATGGTTGAATAGTTTGGAAAAAGACGCCATTATTACCGGATTCAAAAATCTTGGTGATTGGCACAAAGACTATCTGGCTTATAAAGAAGCCCAAACCCGTCAAATTAGTGACTGGTTAATTGGTATGAATGGTAGTCCCTTATATACTTTGTTATTAAGACAAAACGGAGTACGCGGGGTGTACTCGATTGGTCGCGTGCAGACGCCAACCTTGTATATGGTCTATCAAAGAGACCAACTCATCAAAAAATTTAAGCCCAAACCCTATTTTGAACTAAATGCGGAAATTTTAGCTAATCAGCAAAAATTCGCCGCGAAATTAGCCCCCTATCAGCAGTTTAAAGATAAAAAAGGGCTAATGATATTCATGAAGGACAAAAACGTTGAGAAGGGCTTACAGGGCGGTTTAATCAAGGGCGTCCAAAAGCAGGCTAAAAAGCGTGCTAGTCCACAGTTGTTTTCGCTATCCAGTCTCCAAAGTGCCATGAACAAACGGTATCATGCCAGTGCCAGCCAAACCTTAGCGGCCATTCAGAGTTTATACGAAGCTAAGTTCCTTAGCTATCCCCGAACCGATTGTGCTTATATCACTGATGAAGAATTTGAGTATTTAGTGGCTAATCTGACGAAGTATCTGGGGTTAGTCTCTAAGCCAGTCGCTTTAACCAATACCACGCCGAATAAGCGTTATGTTAATGGGAAAAAGGTTGAAGAACATTACGCCATTATTATGACTAAAGTCGTGCCGACGAAAGATCAATTAGCTGCCTTACCTAAATTACAACAACAAGTCTATGATTTGGTGTTACGAACGACGTTAGCCATGTTTGCTGATCCGTACGAGTACGAGGAAACTACCATTATTACCCAAGTTGGTGACGCCAATTTTAAAGCAACGGGTAAGGTCCCAACTAAGCAAGGTTGGCAAGCTTTATTTGATGATCACAAAACCGACCAGCAAGAGGCAGCCACCCTACCGATCGTTCACCAAGGCGACCAAGTTCAAGCGAATCTGCAAACACTGCAAAAAGAAACGACACCACCGGTACCCTTTACCGAAGGTAC
>NZ_AYYR01000080.1 GCF_001435975.1 Secundilactobacillus collinoides DSM 20515 = JCM 1123 | reverse complement strand
CTTTGATGTGGCACAAACTAGCGGTGAACCAGTGTTAAGTGCTAAAGACTTTGTCAAAGAAAATTTAGCCGATCATCAGAATGTGACAAGCTTATATAACGCGTTCAAAGATTATTTAAACCAGCAAACCGACCTTAAAGTCAGTGAAGTGCCTTTAGCGACGCTAAATGGGGCTAAGGGGTATTTTCAACCCAGCACTAATGAAATCGTCATTGGTGGCGATGAGCCCGA
>NZ_AYYR01000079.1 GCF_001435975.1 Secundilactobacillus collinoides DSM 20515 = JCM 1123 | reverse complement strand
GCCCAGTTTAAAATTCAAGTGCAACACTAATCAACTAGACCTTTCAGACTAGACATGAAAGGCCATGAAGACCTATTCTTATTAACGTCGAAATTAATTAAGAAAGCGAGTGTCTTCATGACCCAAAACCAGAATAACATGCCTCGTCATTACCAACAACTCCAAGCTGATGAACGCGGTGAAATTGAGGCGCTCAGTCGCCAACACAAAACCGCGCACACGATCGCAAAAACACTTCATCGCAGTACCAGTACCATTACCCGTGAACTAGCCCGCGGCACGACAACTCAAATTGATTCTCAATGTCATCGCTATTATCAAGCCTACTTTGCGGAAACCGGCGAAGCCGTGTACCGCAAACACCGAGCTAATTGTCATCCGCAGGGACTACTTAAAAAAGCCATTGTCTTCTTTAAGAGCTTGACTAGGGCTCTGAAAGCTAACCCGCGGGTCTACAACGTCGATACCTATATTGATCATTTCAAGAAGACCTGCCCAGGTTTCCCGTGTCCTTCGGTGCCCACCGTTTATCGTTATATTGATCAAGGTTGTTTGGCGTTACGCAACCATGACCTTCCTAAGAAACTACGGCGCCGAATTAAACAGCCAGGACGCTCTCACTCTCGCTTAAATAAGAAGGTGTTAGGCCGATCGATCGAAGATCGCCCGGCAGTTGTCCAGCAGCGTCAAAAATTTGGCCATTGGGAAGGCGATTTGGTTAAGGCCAAACGCGATGAGAATGAACCAGCGTTAATGACGCTCACGGAACGGGTTAGTCGTTTGGAAATCTTGGTGAAACTACCTAATTACCACGCCAGGACTTGTCGCCAAGCTCTCGAAAAGACTTTGGCCGACTATGGCCCGCAATACTTTAAGACCATTACCTTTGATAATGGTAGTGAGTTCGCTGAACTTAGCCAAGTCAAGGAGACTGAGATCTACTTTGCTCATCCATATTCGCCGTGGGAACGTGGGACTAATGAGAACCTAAATGGACAACTAAGAGAATTCTTTCCTAAGGGTAAATCCTTGGGACCGGTGAATGTGATTGAACTACAGGTCGCTCAAGATACCTTGAATCACCGTCCTCGAAAGCTCTTAGATTATCATTGTCCAGCTGAACTATTACCAGGTCTAGCTGACTAACTAGACCAATCATTGGAATAGGTCATTAACTGTTGCACTTGATTTGACACTTCGGG
>NZ_AYYR01000078.1:25591-28881 GCF_001435975.1 Secundilactobacillus collinoides DSM 20515 = JCM 1123 | reverse complement strand
TAAGACAATAAAAAACTGGCATTGGCGTGACCACCAATACCAGAAATTTTACAGCCTTATTTTGCTCACTGGCTTTTGCTGGTGGGCTTTTTTTGTTTGCTGGTTCTGGCCGTTGCATTGCACGATTTATCTCAGGTGTTTGGCGAGGTTGTCCGTTGCATTACGCGATTTGGCACGGTTCCGTAGTGGCTCGCGATGAAGCTAATTAATTTTCCCACCTTCGGCGTTAAAATTAATGGATCTCCATCGTCTCGCATGTTAGTAGGCGAGCTCCACTTCTACATTGTGGAAACGTGCTCCGCAAGCCAACTCCCTACTATGTAAGGCAGCTATGCCAGAAATTCAGGACCGGAATTTCCGACATAGCCGCTTTACACTCCGGGAGTTAACCGGCTTGCTCCGCACTCTGGTGTCATCGACACCATAACTCCGTGCCAAATCGCTCCATTCCACTGACTGTCTGCCAGCTTCTTCAATCAGGTTAAGTATCGAATGACAGTTAAAACTAGTTCGAAGAGAATCCGCCCTCGACTGCTTATTTCCGCATGATAGAAAAGCTTGTTCCATGGTTGTTGAAACATGGCGTGTTCTCCGTTATGTGACGCTCAGTTACGTAACGGATGGGCGCCAAACAATTCATGCACATTCGGTTTTTTGCTCCTATTCTTTGTCAGCACAACACTGATTTGTAGCTGATTAGTCAGGACTACATATTAGCCACTAATAAATAATTGACCATAATCATTACTGGCCGATGAACGCAATTATATAGAAACAGTTTTGTGATGATTTGCAATATCGATACAATAGTTTTGTAGAGCTATCAGCAAATATCAGCGGAGTGGAGCCGTTCGGCATTGCAGGCAGGTGTGTCGGTATTAGTTAGCGAGCGTCCTTTGCTCGGTTACTAATACGGGAGACGGAGGAGATCCACTTTGGTTGACCGTCTTGACGGGCAACCAAACGTTAGCGCCGGAGCGACCCACACCAGCCTGCAGGGCCGACCGGCGCAACGCAGCGAAATCCAACGTCAATCCCAGACCATCAATCCCAAACAACACAAAAAAACGTCGCTAATAAATTAGCGGCGTCAGAAAGGGTTTACTTAATTGGGTCATACTATTTTTGCTTCTCTTGGTACTTTTGAATTGAACGGCCACCTTGAAGAGCCAGCAGATATTGGTGCGCGTATTGGTTGCGGGTGATGATCTTCCGTAACAAGAAGACCATCCCAATCACGCTGATATCGATGAGGAGCAGGACAGTAAAGGCGATTCCAATAAACTTTAAAACACTGAGAATGATCATCATGCGACATCCCTCGTTTCCATTAGAGTACGTTACATAGGGGACAAGTTTAATACTGCTGGCTTTGCGTTTTCCAAAGAGGTAAACTTATCGGTGATTCGTTGATGGTTAAAGAATAGCACGTATTTCGTAAGATTTTCTGTCTAAACGGTAAAGATTTTGCTAATATTCTGTGCGCAAATTGTGAACACCGTGTCACCATCATTCAGACGAGGGAAAATGGATAGCTAAAGAGGGTATATTATGGGGATTGTCATGTACTTAATTTTGCTTTGGGGCATCTATCGCGTGACCCGCAAAGCATTTGAATTCGAGAAAACGAGTCGGATGGAGCAGGTTATCATTCCGGCGTATTCACTATTGATGTTTTTAATAACAATGGATTGGCGCCTGTCAAGCATTGGCCTGCTGGTCGTACTGGCTGTGGTCGCGGTCGGCATCGCCTGGTTTCAAGCGTCCGGTACCGAAATTAAGGTGACGGGTGACTTGGACCGCTACCAACGGCCTGAGGTGTTGCTGAAGAAAAATTGGCGGTACGTTGTGGGCTGGGTAGCCGTTTTCCTAATTGGCTTTGCGGTCGGCGTCTTCCAGGCCGGCGAATTCAGTTATTCAGAGTTGGTATCAGAGCTAGGGCAGGAAGTGCGCGAAGATCTATTTAGCTTTGCCAAGCTCGGCAGCAAGTATGACTGGTACGTTTGGGCTGTTTCCGGCATTTCAAGCTACGCCTATACTTGGTTGTTAAAACGCAGAGAACCCACGCTTGAACAGGCGTTGGCACATCAAAAATCACGAAAAGAACGACGCAAAAACGAGCTGAAGTAAACTTCGGCTCGTTTTTTTAATTTCATCGACCGCGTATAGCCGACGGTAGTGAGTATGCATATAAATTTGATTCGGTCACAATACCATTTCTAATGAAGAAATTGCAATACTGCCCCTGGAGGTTGCAATTTTCTCAAAATTACAGACTATAATGCCGCAACAACCGATTAGTGGATCACAACCTTAGTCCCAACCGGCACGTGCACATACAGCCACTTAGCATCGGGAACCGCTAACCGGATACAGCCGTGTGAGGCTTTGTGCCCCAATTTTTTGGCTTCAGAGATGATGTATTGGCCCTTACTGTTGATCGGCACACTATGGAACAGGTAAACACCGTGACCCTTCCAAGAGACCCAGTAGCGTGCACCCCCAGCGGCGCCGGAAAATGACTTGCCGTGTTCTGCTTGAATATGGTAGGTTCCCTTAGGCGTTGGTGTATTAGTCTTGCCAGTGGAACAGTTCATGATATAAGTGATCTTATTCTTGTAGTGGAAGTATACTTTTTGGCGCTTGGTACTGACGTAGAGCCAGGTCCCTTTGTGGGCCTTAAAACTAGGGTAGGCCTTATTTTGCGAAGGCTTCCGCCAATTGATAACTTTAGTGGTAGCCGCCTGAGCATCGTTCTGCTGGGTGACAGCTTTGAAGCTAATCCCACCCAGTACTATGCCGGACGACAGTAAAACGGTCATGACAATCTTACGAATTTTTCGCATCCTTAATCACATTCTCCCCAAATAATAGTAAATTGTAAGCTTATTATACCGCGTAGAGAGAAAAATAGCGTGCCAAATCTAATTGCTTGATTAGAATTGGTGGCTAATGGTTTTGAAAGAAAGCCCACTTGTTTTAAGACGATGACTTAGAAAGCATGCACCTGTCAACGCGTTACTGGTTTCAACTAAGCCCTGGTTACTAGTCAGCCGACACAAGCGGACTGGAATCCACAGACTGTTCAGTAACCACACAGAAAGTTGTTGACGATTCACAGACTATTCAACAAACACCGAGAGACTCGCTGACAATGGTTGACCTGCAGTCGAGGGCGGATAATCTTCGAACTAGTTTTAACTGTCGTTCGATACTTAACCTAATTGATGCAGCAGGCAGTCAGTCAGTGGAATGGAGCACGTTTCCACAATGTAGAAGTGGAGCTCGCT
>NZ_AYYR01000078.1:0-25581 GCF_001435975.1 Secundilactobacillus collinoides DSM 20515 = JCM 1123 | reverse complement strand
TAATTTTAACGCCGAAGGTGGGAAAATTAATTAGCTTCATCGCGAGCCACTACGGTACCGTGCCAAATCGCGCAATGTAACGGTCAGAACCAGCGAATACCTGAGATAAATGTGCGAAAGTGAAAAGGCACAGTGACAATCGAACGGGGTTCATCGCGAGCCACTATAACGGAGTGCCAAATCGTTCAATACAATAGCCAGTAGGCAAGGCGTAAACCACTTTGAATGCACAAAAAAACAGCCACCAAAGAGTGACTGTCGCGTAACATAACTATATGTAGGGCGGTATGTGGGACTCGAACCCACGCATGCCGGAACCACAATCCGGTGTGTTAACCAAACTTCACCAATACCGCCATCACAGCAATAACAATTATATCATACCTGTTAATACTGTGGCACATTTTTTTGAATTATTTTGCAGAAGGCGCGTCTTTGTCGGTTTTCGCGTCGCCTTTGAGCAGTTCAAGGGCTTTTTGATATTCGTTGACGGTTTCAGAAAATGGGTCCCAGAAGTTGTCATCAATGTCGTTGATCTTGCGTACTTCAAACCCCATAGCGGTTGGCGCGATGTCCACTTCTTCGTCCTTTGCGAGCTTCAATTTAGCGACCAGGTCAGCGGGGATTGCCAGAAATAAGTTACCATCAGCATCGGCTTGAATTTTGTTGGATTGGGCGTTCATGTTGGTCCCTCCCGTGAGAAATATTTAACTCTATTATATCGCGAAAGCGCTACAGTTTGGTAGGAAGTGTGTGATTTACATTAAAAATAATCAAAATGACCATTAATTCTGAAAAATGACAGTCAGATGTTCAGCAACCGCGGCGCAAACCGGTGCAATTGCGCACGAATGTCATATTTCGTCGTCAAATGGCTGAAAATAGCGGGATTGCGTTTCCCCTAATCTTTAAAACGGGTAAGTGTGGGCCTGATTCAACATTGACAAATGAAAATTTGGTGAGTATTATTGAGCCAACTTAATTAAACGGCAATGAAGGGAAGAGTAAGCAGTCTGACCGTGTTTAGCGAGCGTCCAGTGATGGGAGGACGTCACGGGAAAACTGCCGAAAATGAGCCCAGAGCCTGCGTTTGGTGGGAGCTGAACGGACGTTGGACCACGTTACCGGTCGCAACTTTACATGAAGTTGATGAGGCAGTCGGTAGGAATTGGCTGCAAACTCGGGTGGTATCGCGAAAGGCTTTCGTCCCGTTACTGGTGCAAACTGGTAGCGGGGCGATTTTTTTGTTTGGTTAGGTGAATTTGGTTGTGTGTCAGAAGAAGGGGATGTGTCTCATGAAAAAACGCATTGTTGCGTTATCCGTGCCCGCAGTCGCTATCGCGTTGGTGTTAGCAGGCTGTGGCAGCAGTTCAAGTAAGACGTCAAATAAGGTGTTGAACACGACGGCTCAGGCCAACGTGGAAACGGTCGATCCAAACCGGGTCACCGATGTCGGCAGTGATTTAGCCGTCACCCAGACGGTGGAAGGCCTGTACAAGCAAAATAACAAGGGCAAGATCGTCGCTTCAGTCGCCAAAAAGATCGTCAAACCGACTGATAACGGGAAAGTCTACACCTTTAATTTAAAGAAAACAAAATGGAGCGACGGGTCAGCCGTGACTGCCCAGGACTTCGTAGCCTCGTTCCGGCGGCAAGTCGAACCAAAGACAAAATCCCAGCGGGCGAACCATTTAGAGGACCTCGTGAACTATAGCGGCGTAGCCTCGGGTAAACTGAACCCAGACAAACTCGGTGTTAAAGCACTGGGCAAGTACAAACTGCAAATCACTTTGAGCCACAAGGTGCCCTATTATAACTACGTTTTAGCCACCCAACTGTTCCCAGTGAACCGCAAAGATTTAAGCAAGTGGGGCACCAAGTACGGAACGAGTTCCAAGTACGCTGCGTCTAACGGGGCTTACGTCATCAAAAATTGGAACTCTTCAAAGGATACCTGGAACCTGGTTAAGAACAAGGACTACTACGGAGCCGGTCACGTCAAGATAAATAAGATCCACTTCCAAGTTGTGAAGACACCGCAGACCGGTTTGCGGCTCTTCCAGAGCAAGGAAGTTCAAGAAACCCAACTGTCCGGGAGTTACGTTTCAATGGTCAAGAAGCAGTACAAGAAGGACCTCGTTGTTTCTAAATACGGGGAACAAGCCTTCCTGACCTGGAACAACTACAACACGACCGCCAAGAATACTAATTTGCGCCGCGCCATCAGCTATTCCTTGAACCGGAAAACGTTGGCCAGCGACGTGCTGAAAGACGGGTCGCAGGCAGCTAAGTCGATCGTGCCTTCTGGTGAAGTCAAGGGTAGCAACGGCAAGGACTTCAACACGCAAGTCGGCAACGGCCTCGCCTATAATTCGACCAAGGCGAAGTACTACTTCAAACTCGCTCAGCAGGAATTGGGCAAAAAGAAGATCACCATCCAGTTGTTGACTGCTGATACGGATGCTTACAAGTCCGTCGGCGAATACATTCAAGCTCAAGCCCAGAAAGTTTTGCCTGGCCTCAAGATCACCATCAAGTCGATTCCTTTGGAACAAGAAATCACCGCGTTCTCTAACCACAATTATCAATTTGGGACTCTTGGCTGGTCCACTGACTTCCCTGACCCAATCGATTACCTCAACATTGCGGCTAAGGGCGGCGAAATTAACTTCACCAACTGGACCAACGCTAAGTATCAAAAAGTCATCGATCAAATCAACGACACCAAGAATCAAACCGCTTCGCAACGGGTCAAACTTCAGCAGAAGGCTGCTAAGATTTTGAACACTGAACAAGGGGTTACGCCTCTCTATCAGTACGCTTCTGTGCACCTTGTTTCCAGTGACCTTAAAGGGTTGAGTTATCCTTTGATCGGGTATCAAAAGTATGAGTATGTGAGTTGGAAATAGTTTGGGATTGTTTTTCGGTGCATTGCGTTGAATTGCGTAGCGGTTTATTACGTTGCATTCCGTGATTTGGCACTCCATTCCACTCACTTTCAGCCCACTGCTTCATTTTGCCAAGCATCGAATGAGTGTTAATGCCAGTTTGCGGAGAAGTCCGCCCTCGACTGCACGTCAATGAGTGTCAGCGAATCCCTCAGTATTAGCGTTGAGTGGTCAACACTTTGCTAGTAGAATTTGCAACGTTTGTTGTGGCTGTTGAGTTAACTGGCCGCGTGTCGTTTGATCACAGTGGACTAGTTTATTTGTACTAGGTGTTGTTCATGTATTCATCATATTGATCAGAACCGCACTGTTCTAATGAAAGAGACACAAATTATTCTTCTACGCGCTTCAAAACAGAAAGGAGCACCATATGACAGTTAAAATTGGAATTGCCAGTAACCATCTTATTCATCCTAATCCGCGGTTTGACACTAACTATGTTGACTATGTTCAGATTGGGTATGTTGATGGACTTCGGCAGAGTGGGGCTCAGCCGTTTATTTTGCCGCTTGGGCTACCGGATGAGGCCGCTGCTTACATTGACGCGGTTGATGGGCTGCTGCTGACTGGCGGGCAGGGGGTTACGCCCGTTGTTTACGGGGATGAACCCATTCAGCAGGTTGCTGAGACCGATATTTACCGTGACCAGTTTGAGATTGCGCTGGTAAAGGCAGCGGTTGCTGCCGGGAAGCCGATTCTTGGGATTTGCCGCGGTGAACAGATTATTAACGTTGCCTTGAATGGAACGCTCTATCAGGATATTTACGTGCAGGCCGGCGTCAATGGCAAGCACAATCAGGCACCGACTTCCTGGGAGATTCCCACGCAACACGTGACCACCACGGCTGGTTCGTGGCTCAATACACTGTTTGGCGAGCGCTTCTTGGTCAACACGTTCCATCACCAAGCCATTCATGAACTTGGTGATAACCTGACCGCCGTTGCAAAGAGTGATGACGGTATCGTGGAAGCCATTGAATCCGCAGATAAGCGCATCTTCGGCGTACAATTCCACCCGGAAATGATGTTTGAAACGCACCCTGAGTTTTTAAAGATTTTTCAGCATCTGATCGATACGGTAAACGAGACCGTATAAGTTAAAAATCATTAAAGGACTGACCCAATTTTTATCGTGGGGCAGTCCTTTAAGTTGCTGAAAACGGCTTCGTGGCGCGGAAATTATGAAAAAATTAAGTCTGTCACAAAAATGTAAAGATGATGTAAACAGATGAAAATCTCTGGCAAACTACTGTCATATTTGAAAATAAGTGGTAAACTACCAAATGTACCGGAAAGATATCGAGTTGTGTGTTTCCTTCGATTTTTGAAAGGGGAAATTGATAGTGGCTAAGCGTTTTGTTGTCACTAAACCAGACGAACATATTGTTCACCGGACGAACAGTCTCCAAACTGTTACCCAGATAACGAAGCGGCCAAAATGGGTCGTGGAGCAATATATAAATAGTGACAAGCTGCTGGATGGTTGGAAAATTGTCGACCAGGATGACCGGCAGGCGAGTTAACAAGAAGCTCAGGTCTGATGGCCTGGGCTTCTTTTAGTTTTTGAATGGTGCGGGTCGTTGCTGTGTACTCGCGACCGAGGACTGACCACGGTACATCAAGAAACGCATCATTGGAAATAAAAAACGTTGTTTCGAGTTAATTGTCGAACAACGTTTTGTTAATTCGTAAAATTTGTAGACAAACCATAACGCTCAGAAACGTGTGCCTCACAACCGAGTGACTAAGTTGCGTTTAACGTCAGGGCCAATCCTCAAAAATTTAAAACATCATCATCTGGCCGACGATTGACAACTGTAGGCTGGTTGCAGTCATCACTAAGCAAAGGAACAAGCATCGCTGATTATCGCCTATTAAGCATTCGAGGGCGGATTCCCTAGGAACTAGCATTGACTGCATGTCGATTCTTATCCAGTAAATAAAGCCAGCACAAAGTGAGTGGAATGGCGCAATTTGGCACGGCGTCGTGGTGTCGATGGTAGTTAGCGACCGTACTTGGGTCGGTTACTACCATGCGAGACGAATGAGATCCACTCGAGAGCTGCGCAGCAGAAATCGAGTTAGCTCATTCGCGAGCCACTACGATGCCGTGCCAAATTGCAGAATGCAACGGAAAGAAAGATCAGTCCCCAACACCAACAATCCCATATTGTGAGATGTAACGGTTAGCTCAAGGAAACCCGATTTCGGACGTCTCCAAACTAAAGAACGCAACGGTAAACACACATGAACATCATCTTTCTACAACTGCTTAGTCAAATAATTCTGAATCCCAATCTGATCGATAAGGTCCAGCGTCTGCAGATCCCAGTTGAGGTCTTCGTCTTCATCGATGTAGTAGTCTTTCAAAAGGTCGTAGGTGGTCACGTCGAAGTTGTCGTGGTTGACTTGCTGCTCAAGGACCTGCATGCCAGCGGTTTGCTTGTCTGCGTCGGCTTTTAGATAGGTCAGAAAGTCGGTGATGACGGGCTGCTCAGGGGCAGCTTCCTGCTTCACGTCACCGCCGAGGTCAAGCATTCGGTCGATGGCTTTGGTGACGAAATCCAGTTCCTCGGTGGCGTGGCGGTCATACTTCTTCTGTAGTTTCCGAAAGCCCTGGTTACCGAAAACTTGGGCTTGAAACTGGTGGTTAATGGCGTTGGCAGTTACTGCGGTGACGTAGGCCTGCAGCATTCCGACGACTTCTTGTTTTGACTTTGACATGGTGAAGACTCCTTTCAAATTGGGGTACGTTATGGTTAGTTTAGAACATGATTAATCGCGGTGCAAGGCTAATTGGAGCAGGTCGATAATGCCGACGGATGAACTTGGGAAGGCGAAGACCTGCTTGCCGAGGTCGTTGGCGGACATGTGGCCGTTGATGATCAGCGTCAGCAGGTTGATCAGGTCGGGGGCGTCGTTGCCGATGATTTCGGCGCCGACCAGGTAGTTGTCCTGGTCGAAGACGGCCTTCAAATCGGCATCCAGTTCGTTCTTGTACTGGAAGGCTAAGCGCTGGCCGTAAGCGATATCCTGAACGTGGTAGGTAGCGGTATCAGCTTCTGCTTGAGCCACAGTCACCCCGACTTGGGCTAAGCGCGGCATAGTGAAGACAACGGCGGGAATCACTGGGTAGTCGATGGGTGCCGGACTGCCGAGAATCTGGCCGGCGATGTAGTTGGATTCAAACGTTGCGGTGGGGGTCAGGCGGGCAATCTTTTTATCGATGACGTCCCCGCTGGCGTAGACGGATGTTACGCTGGTCCGCAGGTGGTCGTCGACTTCGATACCGTGACGGTTGTAGGCAATACCAACGGCTTCCAAACCAAGGTTTTCGACATTTGGCACCCGGCCAGTTGCACCCAGCACGTAGTCGGTGTCGATGGTCAGGCCGCTGTCAGTCACGGCTTGGAAGTGGTCGCCGACTTGCGCAACGCTGGCCAGCCCTTCGCCAAAGTGGAAGGTCACGCCCGCTGCGGTGAGCTTGGTCACCAGCTGGTCGACGTGGTCTTTATTAAACGCTGCGAGCGCCCGTTGGCCATATTCAACGATGTGGACGTCACTGCCCAGCGCGGCAGCCATGGCAGCAAATTCCAGTGAGATAATACCAGCGCCGATAAAGGTGATGCGAGCTGGCATGGCTTCCAGATCGAGGAACTCACGGGAATCGTGCAGGAACTCGGCACCGTCGATCGGCAGTTTGGCCGGGCGTTCACCGGTGCCTAATACAATGGCATCGGCGGTATACGATTTGTCGTTGACGACAACGGTATGCCCGTCAGTCAAGGCGGCGTGACCCATGATCAGGTCGATGCCCATCTGTGCAAAGAGGCCGGTCATCTGGACGCTCAGCGGGTCGATAATGTCGTGCTTGTAGGCCATCAGCTGTGACCAGTCGATCTTCACGCTGTCGTTGACACCTTTGCCCCGATACTGTTTCAGTTGTTCGCTCAGTTCAAACGGGCCGTCCAGCAAGATTTTTGCGTCACAGCCGTAGTTGGTGCAGGTGCCGGCAACCGTGTCTTCTTCCATGATGGCCACGTTCTTGCCAGCTTGTTTCAATGGTACAGCGGCATGCCAGGTGGCGTGCCCGCTGCCGATGAAAATAACGTCATAGTCCATAGTGAGACCTCCAAATAGATTAATTTAATCGTGCACGACTAATCGGTGCAAATGAACGGGATGGCCGAGTGGGCAATCCCGAATAACGCATTAGTCTTTAACCGCCAACCCGTCTTCAAACGCCTGGATCAGGTCGTTGTTCAGCGTGAGGGCTTGTTTGTATTGTTCTGGTGACAGTTTGTATTTTGCAATGCAGTCGGCCAGTGCCTGAAAAATGGCATCCTTCTCCGACCGACCCTTGTCGCTCAAGGAGACAATCAATTGCCGGCGGTCGTTTTCCGGGTGGACCCGGGTCAGCCAGCCGTTATTTTCCAAGCGCTTCAACAACGGGGTGAGGGTGTTGCTGTTGAGTTTCAGCTCATCGCCCAGCTCGTGAAGTGTTTGATTGTCGCGTTCCCACAGGGACATCAGGACCAGGTACTGCGCGTAGGTCAGCCCAAACGGCGCTAGTGCCTGCTGATAGAATCTGTTGAAGAGCCGGTTCATGTTGTAAACCGAGAAGCAGAGTAAGCTCGTCAGTTGGATATCGTCGTTCATTGCGTGGCCTCCTATTATTTCTGTCGTGCACGATAGAAATAATATAACACGGTATTTGCTGAGTGTCAAACCTGACCGGCAGTATGAAGTGCAACACCAAAATGCGAAACAAAACTGGAATTCCCAGCACAAAAGCACATCCGGCACCGCCCACCGGTCACCCAAACGAGTTAAAGTCGAAACTAAAAAAGATCATCCCTGCCCAAAAGCGGCAGCAATGATCTTTTTTTATTTCTTACTTTGTTTGCGGTACTCGTCCAAATCAAGCACGATAAAACTTAACCGCTGCTGACCGTACAACGCGATTTCGCTGGGTGCGGATGGCACGGGGATCTCGGTGGTCTTCGCCAGGGCTTCGCCAATTGCGTGGGCCGCCTTCATTACGGCGTCATCTTCGTCGATACCGAGGACTTTGACCTCTGGCACATCGGGGACGGTGATTTGGATTCTGTTCAGTTCGACAGTTGGATCAAACACTGCCGGGTATACTAGACGCTCAGCCATTAAATATAGCCTCCTATAAAATTACAACCAATACCCCTATAATACCGAATTTTCGCCATTAAGAAAAGTTTTTCCGAGAAATTTAAAATTTGGTTGACACTTTTGTGGGCAATTTTGTTTGTATAAGTGTAAGGCGTTGGCCAACAACTTACCAAATAAAACCCATAAGAGGAGAAACAACTATGAACACGACATGGACTAAAACAACGCTCACTTTAATGATGCGAACTGCTGACGATAAGTTGATCCGCCAATCTTTCAGCAACCTGATTGAAGCCCCTTCTGACACCCAGATCAAGGGCTTTGCCGGAGTTGTAGAAACATTGACTGGCAACAAATTTGACCACGCGATCGTAACGACGACTGATGACGTTTCAGACATCATCTTATAATAGGAGGACAAGACTTATGGCTAAGGATTCAGCAAAAACTGTACTGCAATTGGTATTCAAGGGTGAAGATGAAAAATTACACACCTTCAGCTTCAACAAGGCCGTGCCCGACCTTGACGAAAGTACCATCAAGAAGGCGATGACAACCGTGACGACCTTGGACATGTTTGCCAAGCAGGGTGTACAACTCTACCTGAACGTGGCAAGCGCTGCCTACGTTGACACTGTGAACCGCCACGTCTTCGAAGTTTAATACTTTCAAGGCCTAGCCCCGCGGCCCCCGTTCATTTTCTGAAAAGCTGCATAACGGCAAGGGGGACTTGGGATGACACATCTGTATCAAAAACGATTGCTGTGCCTGCTGATATTAGCAGCCGCCCAGCAGCTCCACCATATTGAACTCGCAATCTTCGCGCTGTCTTTATGGCCGGTTCGATAGCGAAAGGCGCTCCTGATTATGGGAGCGCCTTTTTTGGTATGACGGATACTGCTAACTCACAAAAGGCTGAGACAAAAAAGCAGTAGGGGGCAGCGACAAGACGCCATTGCTTTAATGAAGTAAAGCGCACCGCGTTAACATGCAAAAGCATCTCAGTCGAACGCCAGGTCCGCGTCAGGTATAATAGAAGTAAGAAAGACCACCCACGACAATCAAAGGAGTGATCACAATGGAAAACCGCTCTAGTGTCAATTCTGACCACCCAGCACGGATGACGTGCAAATTTGCGACGCAGTCACCGCGGTTCGCACAAAAGATGGCCAAATTATTGAACCTGACCCCCATTGAAACGACCACGATTCACGGCGGCCGCGGACAGGAATGCGGTAATTTGACGCTCACCGTCGACGTCCGGCCAACGGATCCCGGTGACCAGTTTCAGTGGTTCATGGGCGAGCAGGCGTTGTTCACGCAGACACACGCGGAAATCAAATTGACGAACGTGCCGCTGGGATTGGACGGGGTGCAGTTTCGGTGCGAGGTGGTCCGGGAAAGTGAGCGGGGTCAGCTGAAGGCAACCGCGACCACCACCTTGGCGATTAGTCCCCGGCTGCCGGTTATTCTAGCGAACCAGCCGCTGCATCAGGTGCCGGTCAACTCACCATTGTTTCTCAAGGTCCGAAGCACTTCGGAATATGACCAGGGCTACCAGTGGTACTTCAACAACGAACCGATTCACGGCGCGGTGCAAGACGAGCTTAAGATGCCGTGCTGCCAGCCATACAATGCCGGCACCTATACCGTGGCAACGATGCGCAACAACCGGTCAGTAACAACCAGCGTGGAAGTTGTCGTGCGGGCGTCCAGCAACTGACCACAAAAAAAGCTTCAAAAATCAAAGTAACAATAATAGCTTTCAATAATCATTCTGGGTATAATGGTCCCAGTTATAACGATACGTCGTTGTAATGCTAACTTCATTGCGTACTGAAATACTTCCCCTGTATTTATTTCAGTAACAAGTAGTCCCCAAACATGTGGAAGGGAGTCGAGAGGCTCTCTTTTTTTGTAGAGTGCAAAACCAGGGGCGGTTAAGGAGTGGAGCCTAGTGGGCTTTGTCCAGTAAAGCCCGAACCTGGCTTTACTGGACGAAGTCAACTAGGCGCAACTCCTTGCCCCGTGTAGCACGTTTAGGCTAGGTAAAATAGGCGAGCAATGCAGCTGGGGTCTTTAAAATACATAAGAGCAAAGAGCGAGTGCAAAAGCAAATCCGCCCGCACAAAAAAATAAGAACAATAAACCAATCCCCCAGTTGCCCAAACCCAAATTATCCCCTAAACTAGAAACCAGCAAATAAAACCCAAACAGGAGACAAAATCCATGTCCAAAATCCAAGCAATCAAAATCGGCAAAGCCCTAGTCTACGGCTTCAAGCCAACCTCCCAACTCACCTTCATCAAAGAAGAAGTCGGCAAGCGCACCCTAAACGGCAAAGAAATCGCCTACGTTAAAATGCCAAAACAGATCCAAATCGAAGTCGTCCTACCATACGGATCAGAAATGATCAACGCCATCAATCACGAAAACGGAATGCCGGTGGAAGTCTTTACCGAAGACGGTATCCGCTACCATGTGGGCGGAACGTTCTTGGGACATGACCGGATCGATGACAATGAAATTTGTTTTGAGCTGGTCGGCAGTGATTACCAGGTCATCGAATAGACAGTAAAAAGCGCCTCAGCTAGTTTTTCTGGCTGGGCGCTTTTTTTGGTATAAATAATTGAAATGGAAATATAAGCGTTTAATATACCGAGAATGCAGAGCACTACGAGAATGCAGAGCACTATGTGATTTCAGTTTCTAATTAGAATACTTCAAAAACTGTACGAGAATTAATTTAAAAATTTACTGTTTTCTGAAAAAATACAATCAGCATGGTTTGTTTTGGACAAATACAATCATTATATAATAAAATTCTATAACAAAATTAGTTATTATAAAATAAGATAATTATGTGTTTTTATCGTTCCAATTTCAAAATAAAGGATTAAAATGTAATCATGAGCATTAGATATAGAATATCCTAACATCACTTACTATTAGATCAAAAAGATTAGAGAGTGGTTCTTTAATCGATAGTCAATATCATGATGTGATAATTCACATATTCAATCAAGGGAACAAAACTACTCTACACAAAGGAAGTTTTTATATGGAGAATACGAATACTACCCACAATGAGCGTCGCTTGGCAACGATAGCTGCTACTGCCATGATGTTGTCCAGTGCATTTTTTGGAGTTGTTGCAACGAACGATAGTGCTCAGGCGAGTTCAAAAGCAGCAAAGATCCGTTATTATCAAAACATCAAGAATGCTTATTACACATATAACTCTTCAAAATCAGGCAAGATGTATACTTCATCATACTTGACTAACGTAAAAAAAACTGTGAAAAAGAGCTCAACTAAATTATATGCCACGTACGCAGCTCATGTTACACGTCGTGATGGTGTAAAGGCTATTTATTACCGTATCAGTACTACCAAGGGTAAAACTATTGGCTGGCTCTGGAAGGGGTATTTGAAGAAAGCCACAACATCATCGACATCATCGCGATCGCCCTTAGATACATCGACTACTTCCGTGGGACTAGACGGATCTATTGAGAAAGCACCAGCTGGCATGCAGTTTGGTTATGGTGGTGGTGCAACCGCACCAGGGCAAGCTGAAGCACCAATTCTCAGAAAATAAAAATGAAGACTGCCGAAATTACAGCAGTCTTTTTTTGTTTTACTAATGGTTGAAAGCTAATAATATTGAAAAATAAACACGAATCACTCCTTGTCAGTGTAACTGAGTCATCAAAAACTATAGTCAAAGAAGTATTCGTGCCAATGTCTAATCTTTTGTGGAGAGTTGCTCCTTTTCTGCTTCTAGAGCGCGCTACCCCAAAATCTTCTCAACAATCCGCATCCCCACCTGCAAACAAGCCAGTAGGAACGAACTCCCGGACATCACGCCGAACAGGTAAGCTTCCCAGCGTTCCGAATTTTCCCGGCGATAGAAGATAACCGTACAAATACCGCATACGATTGCCACCGCAATAAATAACATAAAGATTGACCAGCGCAACGCCCAAAACCTCCTCATTAGAACCCGATAAATTTCTAATGAAAAGTATAGCACCAATTGATAACAGGAAGAATTACAGCAAAGTTACTATTTTGTTTCATTTCGGACAAGCAACGCTTCGGGGTACATTTCACCGATGTAGTCGTGAATCTGCGTCAGCATGTGCTGGGTCGAGGGGGTCTTGGCCTGCACGGATGAGGTGACCAGCCCGATGGAACGATAGAAGGTGTGTTCGAAGGGGTAGACGACGACGTCACCGATGATTTTCTGCAGCGCTAGTTCGGGGAGAATACCCAGGCCGAGGCCGGCTTCCACCATGGCAACAATCGACTGGTCATCAATGGAGAAGTGGATCAGGTTGGGCTGAATGCCGTAGTAATCCAGCGTGGCTTTGGTGTCCCGGTCGTAGTCGCCGGGTTGCAGGATGAAGTCGAAGTCGGCGAGGTCGTCCTTGGTCACTGAGTGGCGGTTGGCGGGGACGAAGCCCTTGGGTGCCACACAGTAGATTTCATCTTGAATGAGACTGTCGACAATCAACCGGTCCTCGTGAACGGGCAGGACAACGAAGCCGATGTCCAGGGTGCCGTTTTTAACGTCGCGGACGATCTGGTCGAAACCGGCTTGGCTGACCGAGATGTCAATGCGCGGGTAATGGCGCTTGAACGCCTGAATGATGGGTGGCAGCCAGTTGATGCAGACGGATGAAAAGGCGCCGATGCGGATGAGGCCGGAGTTCAGTCCGTTGATGTTGTCGGCCTCCTGTTGCAGGCGGGCGACGTTGTTGAGAATCTCTTGGATGATGGGTAAGATTAGCTCACCATTGGGTGTCAGCTCGGCGCCGGCCCGGGAACGAACGAAGACGGGAAAGCCCAGGTCGGATTCGAGCTGGGTCACTGAGTGGCTGATGGCTGAGGGGGTCACGTTTAATTTTAAGGCCGCCTTCTGGAAGGTCCCTTCCGAAACGACGGTGCTGAAGACTTGGTAAGCGAATGGCAGCATTCTGATCAGTTCCTTTACTTGAAAAATATTCATTTACTAATGAAATTTGTGAATCGTTCTAACATTATGGCAAGTATAGCACAGATACTGGCAAACCAATTCATAATGGTTGGTAAAACTGGCCTCAGCGAGGAAGAAAAGACGAGGCGCAAGCCCAAGGGAAAATGATATCCAGCATAAAGGCACTGTCCCGGTGGCGGGAGGGTGCGGGGCGGATGTGATAGGGTGCGCCCCTGGCGAAGGGTGAAAAGTGTGCCTGATACTCAAAGAGAGACGCAGGTCAGCTGGCCAAGATACCTCACAGCGCTGTAAGAAACAGAAAAAATAACACCACCTGCAGTGCGCAAAAGAAGGCTGAAGCTAGCTGATACCAAATCAATCATGGAGCAACCAAACTAAGCCATAAACAGGAAACAAACAACCAGCAACAAGAAATTTCGAACACAATCCTACTATATAAATGCGCAATAATCAGGTAGCAATACCAACAACAGCAATAAAACGCGCCGATACCGTTTCACCAGCCAGAAATGGTGACAATGGTGCAGAACCAAAAAGGCCACGGTTTATTGGGGTGATCCTGAAAACAAACCAGGATAAGCAGCCAAAAAGAAGGATGACAAATTACAAAAGGGCATCACTTATAACGACGATACGAACGCCATACGAGAAACCGGCAAGCCTCTAATATCAAAAATAACGCAATCAAAGGCAACACTAGCCGTACAAGACGTTGAATAACTCAAAACCGAAATAGGATTATTTTTTTCAAAATTGTTAGCCACCACAACTAGTATTTTCATAAATAATGGGTATAATAGAACTGTCCTATAAATTGATTTTCCGATTGTGGTGGCGATGAGCCTTTTCATAATAAGAAATCACTTAAAACAATCACAATCAGCTTTTAACTTGCAGCTGATCCAAACAGCGCGGCGCAACTACGATTTCCGGTAGGGGCGTCTTTTTTTGGCAAGGTGCGGAAGAAGGCGTTTAGGGGGCGGAGCACAAGAGACTCTGACGATGAAAACCCGGGCCTGGTTTTTATCGTCAGAGTCTCTTGTGTAGTAGCCCCCTGCCTTCTGCAGCCCGATTAGGCAAGAGAAAAGGGGAGCAGAATAGAAAATCCAAGAAACAGCAAGAGAAAGAGCCGGAGCAAATTCTACGAATTTGACTTTGAACTGGATCCGGGGCTTAATTTCGACGTTATTTTCGAAATAATAATCGCTAACTATAACCCTCGAAATAAAGCACAATATCATAATGATCCAACAAGACAAATTCATACTGAATGAAGTCCAACCGGACTAAATGAATATGCAAGTGAAAAAATTATTTTCGAATTTGCAACAAAAATTAATTAGCGAAGTACATAAGTTCAATAAAAAAACGTTAAATTCACTTACTAAAGAGATGTGTTCTTAATCTTTTTAACGCTTTCAAAATAAAAGAGCATAACATTGGAACATGACAAATAATCGCGTTATAGTAGCGTTGTACCTTGATGAATTGCTGTAACGACGGGGCGTAGAGCTTATATTTCAATATGTTGCAGAATTGTGAATATATGACACGATGAATACAATCGTGACTTATGCTTGATTTACCACAAGCCCTTACGTTATACTTTTCTCAGGGTCATTTGAGGAACCCTCACGACATTGTCGATTGTATATAAATACTTAACATTTTCGGCAATATTGTGTATACTGTTTATGCTTGATGAGTTACATAACTATATGTTTGGAGGAATATCACATGCAAGCAAGTTTAAAGAAATCTCTTTATTTGGGCTTAGCTGCATTATCATTTGTCGCTGCCGGCGCTGCCGCAACTACAACTGCTAGTGCAAAGTCATACGCAACTGTTAAGACAAACACTACCTTAACAACTGCAGCTACTGATCGTAACGTTAACTTAACCGGTACTAATGCTATTTATACTAAGGCCGGTACTGTTAAGGGCGCTAAGATTGTTGCTCCAACCACTACAGCTAAGAAGTTAAACAAGTCTACTAATGGCTCAGCTAACTTCCGTGCTTACCGTGTTGCAACTACTAACCGAGGCTCAGTTTATTACAAGGTTGTATCATTTGATGGTTCATACCGTGGCTGGGTTTATGGTGGCAAGTCAACTTCTAAGTTTGCCGGCGGTGTAGCTTCATACGACACCACTAAGACTGCAACTGCTCCTAGTTCAAGTGCTGTTTACACTCTGAAGAGTTCTGCTGTAAGCACTACTTCAAATACTGCTTTCTATGCACAACCAGCATGGGCAGAATACAAGATTGGTCGCGCCAAAGTTAATGGTGTTACTTTAACTTCAACTTCAGCTTATAAAGACACTCAATTCACATTTAGTGATGCTGTTACTAACCGTGCAGGCGACACTTTCTACAAGATTGCTACTGCACCTGGTGCTACTGATTTAGTTGGTCAATGGGTTGCTGCTTCTGCTGTTACTTCACCAAGTGACTTCAATGCAAGTACACAAGTGAAGATTAACATCACTACTACTGATGGTACCTCTGTTGCCTCATTTAACTACACACCTACGACTGCTACTGGGGAAGGCACTGCTGTTGATTTGAGTAGTGATTCAGCACTTTCTACGAAGGCTGATGACGCAGCCACTGCTGCTGGTTACAAACTTAAGACATCTGACAATGTTAACCAGGCAGCTTTAAAGGCAGCTACTATTGGTGGCACTGTGACCCTTTATGCGACTAAGAGCGACCAAGTAAGTATGAACACAACTGTTTACATTGCTCAATCAGGCAGTGTAACTCCTGTTAAAGCGACTACTACTAGTGACGCATCAGTTACTAAGCCTAGTGACGCTGAAAATGTTATTGTGACTCCAACGACTGCATTTACTCCATTTACTGGTGCTGAGGGTGCTACCTACACTGCAGCTGATGCTTTGGCATACTTGAATGGTAATTCAACTTTGAAGACTTTGTATTCTCCAAAGTTCCAAGATACCAATGCAAGTGGTACTACAACTTGGTACGAATATGTTTACACACCACAATCTGCTAGTGCTGGTACCTACGATGCATCTGAATCTGTACAAGCTGTTTACACGGCTACTAAGACCGCTACTACAGCACCTACAGGCACAACAACAACTGGAACTGCTACTGGTGCCTTAGACAATTAATTAATTGTCTAAGAAAAACGTTTTGAATACACGTTAATTCTTTTTATCAATTAATCTTGATGAAAATTTGAACCTTTCAGCTGATATTGCTGGGGGTCTCTGAGCGCATTTGACTTTATGTCAGATGCGTTTTTGTTTACTCTTAGATCAGGGCAATCCGGTTAAAGAAGTTGGTCAGATGTAAGCAGTAGATAACTGACCGTATTGAATACTGCGATTTCATCACAAATATAAAAAAGAAGCCTGGTATGTCTCGTTCTTTGAGACATACCAGGCTTCTTACTATGACGCGTTCTTTTCTTCGTTCTTTTCAGGAATTAGTACTCCAGCTTGCACTCTTTTGATTGCCTCAAGATCGGATTCTTTGAAATTCTATGGTAAATAAGCTGCTAACTGTTCCTTTTTTGGGAAAGTTGGTAGCTGCGCAACTCCGAGTAGAATATATTCGATATATTTCGTCGGATCAATGTGATTGGCCTTGGCACTCTCGACAATTGTCATCCAAATTGCTGTTGATCTAGCACCTTCTGGGCTAGTACTGAACAGCCAGTTCTTTCGACCAATCACTAAACTCTTCATCGTTCGTTCAGCGGTGTTGTTGCTCTAGTCCATGGTTCCATCGTTCACGATTCGGCTCAGATACATGCGTTGATCAGCTGCGTAAGTCACGGCTTTACCTAGTCGGGACTTATCTAGCCCGTCATAATGATCGACCCACTGCCAGAACCGTTTTAAAAGCGGTCTTATTTTACTACGCCGACGTCGCCGGCGTACTCGAGGCGAAAAGTGTTGCCAGGTCTTCTCCAGTCGAAACATGCTGTTGATCAATCGCAAGGGTGTTTCAGCGTACTGTTTATCGGCATCAAACGCATCTTTGAACTTTCGCCGGACGTGCGCCCAACAGCCGACGCGCTGGATTGCCTGATCACCAAGCAGGTTATAGCCCGCATATCCGTCGCATTGTAACACGCCTTGATACGTGCTATAGAGTTGTTTCTGCGCGAATGAACCAGCTCTGGTCTGGCTATAAGCATAGTACACAATCCGATTGGTTAGTTTCAAAGGGGTGGTGGCAACCCACATGTAATATCTTGACTTTGCTGCTCGACCAGGCTCATTAATAACTTGGATTGGCGTTTCATCACCTTGGAGGTGATGACGGGCAATTAATTCTCGGTGGATCAGACTATACAATGGTTCTATCAGTTGACTAGTCTTGATGATCCAGTTTGCTAAAGTGCCCTCTGAAACATTAAAACCGCCCTGTTTAAGGGCTCGTTGTTGGCGCGTCTTCTTTTTTTGCCTGATCTTAGTCATTACTTGGTAGGTCTCTTCGCTTTGGTCCCCAGTTTGCTCTGGTTCGGTCAAAACACTACTTTGGCCGAATAATGATAATTGATCTGAATTGATTCTTTCAGAACTTTGACCGTAGATCTTTTTGGTCAAAAACGCCACTTGTTCTTCTAACAGTTGAATCGTCTGTTTTAGTTCATGTACTTCTTGTTTTAACTCAGTGTTTTGCCGAATTAGTTCGGCCTCAATATTTTTTGCGTGTTTAGTCATCGTATTCACCACCTTTACGTATATAAGTTATTGAAAAGAGTTTACCACTTGCTAAATGGGTTTAAAAGCTATTTTTTGTGACCTGGTGGGGTCACTTGATGAATGGTCGACTCCAACGACCACCCACTTAAAAGTTGAAGTAACTGTTTGGGATTTAACTTACGAATAGCGTCTTGATTAACTGGCCATTGGAGTCGGCCATTCTCGATTCGTTTGTATAATAACAGGAATCCGTCACCATCCCAGTACAGTGCTTTGAATCGGTCTTTACGACTCCCGCAGAACAAATATAACGCGCTGTTATATGGGTCCAAATCAAATTGATCTTGGACGACACCAGCTAGCCCATCAATTCCCTTTCTTAAATCTGTTTTTCCGCAGACCAGAAAAATCTGATGAAGCTTATTTTGGTCGATTATCATCGCTAAACACCGCCTTTAGGAATGCATCTAAAATATAACCGTTAATGTGATTGTAGATAATGACAGATTTGTTGGTGCCGACTTTGATGTGCATTGCTTTCGTCGTAACCGTTGGTTGCGACTGTGGCGTTTGACCCATGCGAATTTGAACAATATCAGGTTTTTCAGTCATAAAAAATTACCTCACCAATTTTATTTGATGAGGTAATCGTAAATCATTTTAGAGTTGATTTGAATACGGTCGGTTATCTACTGCTTACGATTAATCGCTGGGATATAGGCGTGCTTAATCATACAAAATTAATACCCAAAAGAAAAAGACACCATGAACTTCTCGAGGTTTGAGGAATTCATGGTGCCTTTATTGTTTACTGACACGGTATACCAATCTCTTATACTAAATTTAATATTTTATTATTATCATTAGTAATAAGCACCTTTTTAAACAGCCGTTTATAAAATATATTACGAAAAAACAGATGAATAAAGGCTTTCAAAATATTTTCAAACATTGATATGAAAGATAAAGTTAGACAATCCCAAAAACATATATTTCATTTCCAAACTTAGGGTTTACAAAATAAGCAGATCCATGTTATCTTATCTCTAGAAATTTGGTATAGACCTAGCGAATCATTCCAATGAGGAGGAAATAATGATTAACCACTATCCCAGCCCCTTAACCTTAAAGGGACTCACGACGGCGGCACAACAGAAGGTCAATAGAGCAGGGTATCTTGATGTAACAAGTTTAAAATTGGAAGACATCGCGGACAAGCGCAATTATTGTCCGAAGCAGCTAGACTTTAAGAACGTTTTTGCCTTGGTGAATTTTAATGAACCAGAACCGTACCGAACTGCGGTGATCACACTTGATAATCATATTTTTGCAGTGCGTTCCACAGCTAATCGGTTGTTGAATAAACTAGGTCATACATTTGTATTGGACCGTGACCACCTTAGGAGAGATATTTGCCCGGCACTGGGAATCAATAAGCAGGTACCGTACGTTTGCGGTGATTACTGGCTGATACCGATGGACGAAATTAACGGGAATAATACCTCTTGGATCCGTTGGATGAATCAGGAGCTTGATGTGGCTTATGAGGACGAGTACTTGAACATCGGATGTTGGCGGAGTGTCCCGCAACGGTGGTCGATGACAAGGCTGCGTTTGAGACGACGTTTAAAAAAGTGCCTGCTGGTTGCGGAGTTTATCGAAGCGATAGTTGCACAGATAGTGCCGCCGGGTAAGCCTCAAGAGCTGATCGACGTGCAGCCGGTGGTTGAGACAATTACTCAAAATCACATTGCCCAACTCACCGAGAAATATGGTCGCCAAGATGATGTTGTTTCAGTAGCGGGATTGTGTGGCATTCTTTAGAAAATTGGGTTGACTAACTGAGGTCATTTACAGAAAGGATAGGTTACGTGTCAAACGGATATCTTCGATTGAGCGGCGTTACTGATGAGTATAATAAGCAGGTCCAACAAACGGGTTACTTGGCTGTTGCGGATTTGCGGACGGAAGATGTTGTCGCGGTGGAGTCAGAACCAGCAAGAGTGGCGTGGGCGAACGTGTTTGCGCTGGTGAATGTGAGCCAGTATTGGGTGGCGGGTGAGCAACCGTATCGAACAATTGTGATTATGCAGGATAACCGAGTGTTTAAATTGATACAGAGTATTCAAAGGCTAATGACACTGATAGAGGATCAGCGGCTGTTGAAATTAGATGCGCATATTCGTAAGTTGATTGCGCCCGCATTGGGATTGCATCGTAATTTACCATATGTGGCGGGCGATTTGTGTCTGGTGCCGGTGACGCCAAGAGTGAGGAGCAACAATTCGTGGGTGCACTGGCAGTCTGATGAAATGAACTGGGATTATCGTCAGGATGGCACAATGCTGACAAGGGAAGGCTGTGTACCATTATTGTGGGCGGTATCGGATGAGATAATCAAAAGAAGGATTCGTGACTGTTCGCGATTGGTGAGCTTTTTGCAGAGTTATGGCCAGAAGCTTCGGTTAGGAAAATTGGGGCATGAGGCCATTCGTGTAACGGTATCGCCGGTGTCAGATGTTCAGGACGTCGATCAGCGGGTGACGTATAATTGGGCGATGCGGGTGATGATGTCCTTGTCCCAGCAGGTGGAGGAGAAGGTGTTGTCACTGGCGTTGCGAGAGATACAGCAGGGCGATTACTCGAGGATGCCGGAAGTTTGACGTGGATTCTTAGACGAGCTTGAAACCAGTGCGACAGCGTTGAGGCGCTGTGGCTTTTTGTTTGGTTGGGTTTGAATTGATTACATATATAGAAACAACAGTTTTACTGGAATGGTGGCCTTTTCCATCGCCAGATGGCTGAAACTGGTCGCAGCATGGCGGATCTGGAGGGTACAGAATGATATGTTCTTCGTTTTAAATCACTCAGTTTCAGTGCCCGTTTAAATAATAAAGTAGTTTGATATTAAATTGCATTCGATTCTCTAGGTGTCTGAAAATATGATATGGATGAGGTCTTTGTGTAGCTCACTAAGCACACCGAAAAAGGCAATGCGCCTGATGCCGTTTACGGTAGTTTCAGACGCATTGCCTTTTTTTGTCTGTATTAATTGCTTGAAATGTTATATTGTCCAAGCAACAGCAATGCTGGTGAACATGTATCTCACTTGCTTGTTGTTAAATTCTTTTAGAACCTTATGGTGCTTGTATGTTGCGGGTTTAAAGTGCAGCTTGACTAGGTGTTTTTCCTCATCGTCATAGTCCCCAACGGTGTAATAACCTGATTTGTGCTTTTTTGAAAGTGTGAATTGCTTGTGACCGTTATAAACCTTACCAAGCGTATGGACCTCTGCAAGGATTGCTTTTTTTGTGAAAGTACTTATTGGTAGATACAAAACGGGCCTTGATTCTGGTTCGGCGCCACCCCAAACAGTGTTTGGACTGTGGGTGTAAAATTGCGCCCGAAAAATTCATGAGTCACCTTCGTCAGCGTACCAAGTAACGCGCAAGGCTTTAGAAAGTGAGTTGGTAGCGGCTGAGACAGTGGCGGGGTGAGTTGCAGTAAGTGCCAGACCGAAGGAAAACGCTGCCGTGGCGGCGAGTATTCCAGCGAGTAGCTATGATTGAAGCTTACGATAAGGTGGTTGGTGGATAGGTTTTCCTCTGCTAACAATTTGATAATGAAATGATATTTCCATTATCGTGTTAGTAATCAGACTTTAAGGCGTTAATTTTAAAAGCATAATGGGGCAATAGTGTTTTTTTATAACAGGACTATTGTCGTCATAGTGCCTGATCATAGGTAACAGTATAGTCGTGAACAGAAATTATGGTATAGCACAACGAGATTCACGTTTTCCAGACTAAGACCAACCATCAACCGTGTCTTTTCATTGAGGTCGCTTGGTGCATAACTATTATGGTATTCTTCGTGTTTGACAGGCTAATGGTTATGAACTAATATCAAAGTCAAAGAATAGTCATACGCCTCTAAGAGAAGAGTAACCAGCAGCAACCCCACAGCGAGTGTTCACCCGGTGCAAGAACACACGTTGCTGCCGGCGAAGATGAACTCGGAATGGTCCGGCAGGTTAACGCTATGCCGGCGGTTGGCAGCCGTTAGCACTGCCGCCGTTTTAAAACGGTGTAAGCTGGCAATCTAAACTTTGCCAAATTAGGTGGTACCGCGGTTAATCAAATCGCCCTGATACAGAATTTCTGTATTGGGGCGTTTTTTAGTTTAAAGAAACGAGGAGATAGCGATGCGAATTAGTGTTGATACAGAACGGGAATTTCTAGAATCAGTGTTTAAGGTCCAGGGCTTCAATGAACAGGATGGGCAATTATTGGCAGATACCTTAGTGGACGCGGATCTGCGCGGTATTTCGTCACATGGGATCCAGCGGCTGCAGTGGTATTCCAAGATGATTGAAGACCACACGCTGGAACCGAAGAACCAGCCCAAAATATTAAACGAGACACCGACGAGTTTACTCATTGATGCTGATAAAAGTATGGGGCAGATTGCCTCGGCGTTTGCGATGCGCAAGCTCATTGAAAAGGCCAAAGCAGGCGGAGTAGCGTTAGCGGTCATTAGAAATTCAAACCATTTCGGTACTGCTGGCTACTACTCACGGATGGCCAGCAAAGAGGGGCTGATCGGTATTTCAACGACCAATACGCGGCCGTTAGTGGTGCCGACGAATTCGCTGGAGGCCTTTCTCGGGTCAAATGCGTTGGCATTCACTTTCCCGGCTGACCCGCACCCGTTTGTTTTCGATGGTGCAACGGCGACGGTGTCGAGCGGCAAGATTCAAGTGCTAGCGAAGAAGGGCGAACAGATTCCTGGGGACTGGGCCGTTGATGAAAATCGCAACGTGCTGCATGATGCCAAGACGGTAGAAGATAATTTAGCCACCATTGCGTTTTCCGATGACCGGCCAGGTGGCGGTGTCCTGACTCTTGGCGGTAATAAGGAAGTCAACTCCAACTACAAAGGGTTTGGCAATTCACTGATCATCGAACTGTTGACGGGTATTCTGGCACAGGGGTCGTTGTCGGCTGATACAAACAAGGCACCGCATGACTTCAGTCAGTTCTTTATGACGATCAACCCAGCACTTTTCGGTGACCTGGAAACACTGAAGGCTAACGCAAGTGCGATGTTTGACCGAATCCGGCACTTGAAGCATGTCCCAGGGACGAAGATTATGATTCCCGGCGACCGCGAGTACCAAAACTACGACGACAATTTAAAGGCTGGAATCAATATCGACGGTGAAACGTTAGCTGAATTGCAAGCAATCAGTAAGCAGTATAACGTGCCGTTACCAATCGATGAGGCCAACGCATAGGATTCATGATGGGCTTAGCTGGCTGTAAGACTGCAATATAATAAATAAAAAGACAAAAATATTGATAGTGTCGTTTTATTTGAACAGTAATTTGACGTTTTAATAAATTCAAAAACACCTAACCTTCGCAAAATGAGACGGTTAGGTGTTTTTGTATTATTTCAATGTTCGCTGATGAGAATGTGTCGATTCATGTTTAACTTGCCGATTGATAATCGCAATTTTTAATAACTGCCACGCCTTGGTACGCATACAAGGACCATAGGCGCCTGTGGATCACCTAAAAAAAGGGGTTCATAGTATGATCACGAAACATGAACAAGCATTTGAATTTTTAGCTACTGGTGACCACGTGCTAATTGTATATAGCGCGTTGAAGAAATTAGGTATGCGGCCGAGTGATGATGATTACGACGATTACGTTCAGGACTGCTGGCTGTGGTTCTCAGATATCTTTCAGAAGTACACGGGCAATCCCTGGTCGGCGCCCAAATCGTTTTTAGCATACGCGCACGTGGCGTTGTACCGCAGGGCGCTGAATGAACGGATGCGGCGGCAGAGAAGAGACAATGTGACGGATGACGCACCCGACTGGGAACAGGTGGGTGAGGAGCTGGCCGTGCTGACAACGGAGACGGACATTGTGGACCGGTCGATGCTGGATTGCTGGCTGGCACGCTGTTCTGGCGTGGAACGGGACTACCTGATCGATGCGGTTGTGCATCAGATGACGCCGACTGAGATTGCGGAGAAGCGTGGCGTTTCTCGGCAGACGGTGTATCAGTGGCGGCGGAAGGTGCGGGAGAAGTTGAGGCAGTTGCGGGTGTAAAAATTAATACGAAATAAAGATGGACAGGCCTAGAAGTGGAAATTTCTAGGCCTGTTTTAGCGTTGGAATATTAGAAAATAAGTTAATTGAAAGACATCAAAAACTATTTGATCAACTGAATATCATGAAAATACTGCAGGATTGTATTGGTGATTTCTTGGAGATACTTTTCAGATTTTTTGGGGCGAATAAAATTCAAGTAAATATCACGCATTAGTGGGTGAGGGGCTAAGTGCAACTTATTCACATTTGACACACTCGTGTCCGGCCAAGAATAGGCTGGCCAGAAGCAAATACCAGCATTGTTTTCGACTAATCCATGAATCGTTTCACGGTCTCCTGATTCAAAAATAGGATGGAAATAAAACCCCTGTTCTCTTAATTTGTTTTCTATTTCAGTCCTAAGGGGACTAGGACTACCCATTATAATTGGATATTTTTTCAAATCATTAATAATAATAGTATCACCATTTTGATATGGTAAAGCGCTATTTACGGCAATGTAAACCTCTTCATGTAGTAAACGGACTGAATCGTACTTGTTTAACGGTAAGGTTGAAAACGAAAAATCGTAATTGTCCAACCCGCCTGCTTCGACACCGTGTTGTTCCAGATCGATGTGCAGATTTGGATATTTGGTGTGGAGCCGTTGTAATAATCCAGGAAGTAAAGCCGAAGAAGTTTCAAATTTTAAGGTGATTCGTTGCGAAATGGAACCTGACATGTGTGAGACAGATTGAACAGCGGTATCAAGCTGGTTTACTGATAGATTGACTTGGCGTTCAAACAGAATACCTGCCTGACTTAATGTAATTGTGTGTCCCTTTCTGATAAACAATTCAATACCTAATTCTTCTTCAAGTTCTTTCATAGTTCGGCTAAGGGAAGGCTGCGAAACATGCAATTCCCTGGCGGTTTTCGAGATGTTTTTGTTTTGTGCAATTTTAAGAAAATAACGTAATTGAAGTAGTCGCATAATTGCCCTCCATATCTAAAATGATATGTTCCATATGATATATTGTATTTCACTAATGGTAAAAAATGCAATACACTTTTCTCATCAAATTCTTAGTAGTTTGAAATTTAATTCTAATTTACATGAGAGGTGTTGCGATGTGAGTGAAGCAACAGGAGATAAGATTGAAATTTCTAAAGCCATTAGCAATTTATCTGATTTAATTGCTTGCAAAGGTGTGAGTGATTCTGGTGAGGGTATTCAAGAGTCAGTCCAATTTCTAAAGCAATTTTTGAGGAGTCACCTCAATGCAGAAGTGACTATTGTTAAGGCGGAGAACGATGGTAATCCAATCATATTGGCTACAGTAAAGGGAATTAAAAAGGACGCCATCATGTTTTATGGTCATTACGATGTGATGGATCCTGGAGATTTAAATAAGTGGGATAGTGATCCCTTCAAATTAACACGCCGAAACGGTAAATTATATGCTCGTGGTGCTGGCGATAATCGGGGCCAGCTAATGGCTTCGATTCAAGGCGTTGAACAGTATCTCAATAGCATTGAAGGTATGCCGCCTCAAACCATTATGTTTTTCATTGAGGGAGAGGAAGAACAGGGTAGCAGAAATCTTTTCGCAACAGTTGCGAAACATACTGATAAGCTGAAACTTGAAAGCTAATAATCACGCCAAAGGCGTGTGGTTATTGGCTTTTTTGG
>NZ_AYYR01000077.1 GCF_001435975.1 Secundilactobacillus collinoides DSM 20515 = JCM 1123 | reverse complement strand
ACTGATTTGCTGTAACGCTTGCTCCCATTTAGCCG
This sequence comes from Secundilactobacillus collinoides DSM 20515 = JCM 1123, assembly GCF_001435975.1. Classification (GTDB taxonomy): domain Bacteria; phylum Bacillota; class Bacilli; order Lactobacillales; family Lactobacillaceae; genus Secundilactobacillus; species Secundilactobacillus collinoides. The sequence goes on along the minus strand of NZ_AYYR01000077.1, from coordinate 289 downwards.
TCATCTCTGGACTAGTTAGCAAGGGTTCGAGTTCAACCGCTTTACATAAAGTAATTCCGGCTTCACTGACGTGTAGCTTGTTCTTTTCAGTGACGAGATAGCCGCGTTTCTTTAACACTTCCAGCACATTGGCCCGGGTTGCACTTGTCCCAATGCCTTGCACATCTTTAAGAATCGCTTGGGCTTCTTCATCATCAAGCGTTTTGCCGGCGGTCTTCATGGCCGTAATCAGGGTACCTTCGGTAAAGGGTACCGGTGGTGTCGTTTCTTTTTGCAGTGTTTGCAGATT
>NZ_AYYR01000076.1 GCF_001435975.1 Secundilactobacillus collinoides DSM 20515 = JCM 1123 | reverse complement strand
TGATTAAACAGGAACAAGCCTATACAGCCGTGATGTACTATGATCCTGTTTTAAAGCCATGTCAGGCTGAAACAATTGAACAGTGGCAAGCAAATCCACCACAGGTGTTCAGTCCCCAAGAGCATCAACAAGGACTAGCTTATTTATCGGGACAGCTTAGCTTAGATCAGTTAGAAAATCATCACTTACAACGGGTTTTAAAGCATGATGGCACTAAACAACTCTTTTTTGGCGAATGCAAAGCCGATCC
>NZ_AYYR01000010.1 GCF_001435975.1 Secundilactobacillus collinoides DSM 20515 = JCM 1123 | reverse complement strand
ATTATCTTTATGGGGTCCTTAATTTGGCACCAAATTAGATATTAGTGACTATGAAGCGAGTAATTATTGCCACTGTTAGGCTCTTTTTGATAAAGTCTGGACTTTTATGAAGTGTACCCTAAATGGACAACAAACGTTATACTAAGAATATAGGAAAAAACTGAGATTCTATCGGGCACCGTCAGCGATTCCTGAATCTGTTAAAAATGTCCAATTTGAGTGTCTAATCTGTTACCGATAGTGTAGGGTGAAATTCCGAGAGGAGAAGTAGTGATGAAAATTGGGTATGCCCGAGTTAGTTCAACTGATCAGAATTTAGCGCGTCAAATCAAATCACTTAAAAAAGCTAAGTGTGAAAAAATATTCGAAGAAAAGCAATCGGGAAAATCAACTGAGAATCGACCAGAATTGCAGGCAGCAATTGCGTATGTTCGGCAGGGCGATACGCTGGTCATTGCGTCCTTGGATCGTTTGAGTCGTAACTATGATGATGCTAGTGATATCATCAAGCAGATCAGGGACAAACAAGTTAAAATGGAAGTCTTAGATGCGCCATTTCTGTCTATGCGCACTGGCGATTCAGATATGGATAAATTTATGTTTGACCTGTTAACCAAGCTGCTAGCTTATATGGCCCAAACGGAACGGAAGAAAATTCGTGAGCGCCAGCGTCAAGGAATTGAAATTGCCAAAGCCAATGGGAAGTATCGGGGGACGCGGCCCGCTTACGCCGCAGATGCACCTAACCCACAAAAACGGTTTATCTACCGTCGTATCGTTGACCAGTTAAGCAATAAAGCAACCGGTGCCCCAATTAGCTATCGAGCGATTGCGGCTGAAACCGGTGTAGCGGTGCAGACAGTGATCAATATTAAAAATCGGTTGGTATAGCCGTTAAATAAGCGTTGTCTGAGCACACGTTCGTCATTTTGGATGAACAGATGTATCCACCCAGCATGTCCAGGCGGGTGAGATCTGGGAATTATTTGAGCCAAGCAGATTTCATAGCACTAGTTGGACTTTCAGTTTAGTGATACTGATGCAATTAATCTTTAGGATACTTATTTTGCGTTTAATTAGCCTAAAAAGTGAGTTGGCAAATCTTTCTTCAGATTAACTAGCATTGATTAAAAGCTAATAAGATACTATAATTTAAGTAATTAAATTAACTGCAGGGGGAGCCTTGAGCTGAGATTAGTGTTTTTTAACGCTTAACCCTTTGGACCTGATCTGGTTAGTACCAGTGTAGGAATTGCAGCCTATCGAGGATATTTTTGTGTTCTCTAAAAGGAGGTTGAATTCTTACAATTCAACCTCCTTTTTTAGGGTAATTTTACAGTTAACTTAATAAAAATTATCCAAGGAGTGTTTTTATGAGTCAAGAAAAAGTTGGAAAAGTGTCTAGTTGGAGCCAAACTTTATTAGTCGGAATTCAGCATATATTTGTTGCTAATGTCTGGTTAGACCCAATTTTTGTTGCATCTGCTGCAGGACTATCATTATCATGGTCGTCCAATTTAGTTAATGCCATTTTTATTGTTTCAGGATTGGTAACCATTATTCAAGCAACTAAGTTAGTTAGGTTACCCATTATCCAAGGGCCTTCAGCATCTTTTGATGCCTTAATGATTAGTTCGGGGAAAACAGGTATGCTGCCAACAGCAAGTTTTTCTATTTTAATCAGTGCGTTAATAGTCCTCTTATTATCCATTACAGGTGGATTAACCAAAATGATCAAAAGCCTTACTCCAGCGATCACAGGAACCATTATTTTTCTTGTTGGTATTTCATTATCCGAATTTACACTATCAGAATTTTTTGGGGGAAATCCTGGTGAAAAGGGTTTTGCTTCTCCGAATACATTATTAGTTGCCAGCATAACAGCTATCTTGGTACTTTTTATGTCTCTTTTTGGGAAAGGGGTATGGAAGACATTTTCCTTCTTAATTGCCCTAGCTATTGGTGATGCTTTAGCAATTATATTAGGCATGGTTGACCTATCACCGATTGGTAATAAACCATTATTTGGTTTACCCCACCTGATGCCATATGGTGGCTTTGAGTTTAATTTACCAGTATTTTTAACCTTCTTTATTGCCTATTGTAGTGCTGTTATTGAGGCACTAGGTGTTTATGAGGCATCGTCATCTGTAACGAATACTAAGTTAGATGAGAAAAGAATTCGCAATGGAATTATGGGCGAGGCGTCTGGATCAATTTTATCAGCATTTATTGGTGGTTTCCCAACAACTGCCTTTGCTCAAAACATCGGTGTCATGAAATTAACAGGCGTACACTCAAGGAAACCTATTATTGTTGCCGGTGGGTTATTATTCATACTTGGATTTGTACCAAAGCTTGGTACTTTTCTTTCAATGACTCCAGCACCTGTTATTGGTGGTATGTTCTTACCAGCTGCTGCAACGTTAGTAACATCTGGATTGGCAATCTTAAAGAAAGCTTCTGGTAATAATACTAATAATTTTATTATTGGCTTATCAATTGTTTTGGCCATTTCGGTTCCTAATTACGCTGATGGATTTCCAATGGCTATACGACCAATGCTTTCAAATACGATTTTGATTGGTGCGATAACAGCTGTTACCTTGCACAGCTGTTTGATTGTTATTCCTGGTCTTTTTAAGAGAGGAGCGCAGTTTAATGGTTAAAGAAACACAGATAATGCAACAAGAGATTTTGAAATATATTTTGGATCATAAAGTAAGCTTTTCGGGTGATATAAAAAAACAAGACAAACTATTTAACCGTGTTGCACTTGATTTATTTGATTATCAATTTCATAATAACTTACCCTTTAAAAGGTATGCTCAAAGTCAACGTAAAACACCGCTAGTAATTAAAAAATGGCAAGATATACCCTTAATGCCAATTCAAGGATACAAGCAACTGACGTTAGCAACCACAAAAATTTATGATGGAGAGGCAGTTTTCTTATCTAGTGGAACAACTGATCCAAATCATCGAAGCCATAATTACCATCCGAACTTTGACATTTGGGACGCTTCAATGAAATTTCCATTTAAGCAGTATGTTCTACCCGATCGTGATGAAATAACAATTTTGGGACTGTTCCCAGATGAAACGATTAATCCAAACTCGTCTTTGTCTCGATATGTTAGTAAAGCCATTCAATTTTTTGGTGATACTAACAGTCAAACTTTTGTTAATAAAACTGGTATTGAATTTTATAAAGTGATTAAGAGCTTAAAACAGGCGGAAAAAGAACAGCGCCCTGTCATGTTACTAGGAGCCAGTTTCTCTTATGTCCATTTGTTAGATTTTTTAAAAAAGCATGAATTACAATTTAATTTACCAGCAGGTAGTCGCCTATTTGATACGGGTGGTTTTAAAGGACTGTCTCGCACGATTACTGAACAGAAGTTATTTCAATCAATCAAGAATGCATTCAATATTGATAGAAATCAATATATAAATATGTATGGCATGACAGAAATATCGTCACAATGTTACGACGAAACTTTATATGATGTTTATCATCGACAACAAATTTCTTATTACAAAAAATTTCCAGCTTGGGTGCGCGTGCGAATATTAAACCCCAATACACTTCAACCAGTACCAGATGGTCAAAAGGGAATCGTTGCTTACTATGATCTAGCTAATTGGCATTCCTGTTTAGCAATTTTAACGGAAGATTTAGGCATAAAGCATGGCGAAAGCTTTGAATTATTAGGCCGCATTGGTGGAGCAGAATCGAAAGGGTGTTCAATAGCAATTGATCAGTTGTTAAGTGTTAATCAGTAATGGAGGCATATCATAATTAATAAAGCACATCATAAAAATCCCACAACCAAAGTGTTTGATATATTTAACGTACCCGCCAATATTCGATTTAAAGACTTTGACAAGAAAGTCTATCATTTAGATAATGAAACATATCAGTTGCGGTATCCGATCCTTAAAACTTCTGATATTAAAAATATAATTTTAGAAATTAAACAAAATAGACTTGAATATCTATCCCAACTCCCCATTTCTAACGTTATCACAATTATCGACCAAGCAATTACCCGGTGGACAGATCCTTCATATCCGCAAAGACAACTTGCATTAAAATTATTACCAGTTATTACAGACTACGATGCTGAAACTATTAAATTAGAAATTAAACGCTTCATACGATTATTTAGGAAAAAAGAATTATTTCGATTTATTGAAAATGAATTACCACAATCTGAAATATTAGATGATTTTCATCCTCAGAGAAGTGGCAGTATGGTAAAAGCATTTGGCCCAGAAGCAACCTTTCAAGTTTTTTCTGGGAATATTCCAGGACTACAAATTTGGTCTTTGATTATGACAACCCTAGTTAAGTCAGCCAGCTTAGGAAAAACATCCTTTTCTGAGCCATTATTTCCCGTTTTATTTACACAAACAATCGCTGAAATTGATCCGCAATTGGCTAATTGTATGGCGATCATACCGTGGCATGGTGGAACAGTATCTTTAGAGCGAATAGCAACTGAAAATACCGAGGCAACCATTGTTTATGGTTCCAATAAAACGGTGCAGAGTATCCGACCATTGGTCCCTATGAGTAAAATATTTCTGCATTACGGATATAAAATCAGTTTTTCGATGATTGGTAAGGAAGCTCTTACGGCAGATCTCTATACACAAACTATTAAACAAGCAGTGGAAGATGTTGCTATTTATGATCAACAAAGCTGTTTATCAACACAGGCGATCTTTGTTGAAAACCACGGGGTTATTACACCTATTATGGTGGCAAAGATGATTGCAGCAGAACTTGCAAATTATCAAACTAAGCGAAAACGAGCATCATTAACAATAGAGCAGTCATCGGCAATTAATCGTGAACGAACTAAGTACCAATTAGAAAACATTAATGGCGTGAGCGTACAAGTTTTTACTAGTACACAAAATACCGACTGGACTGTGGTTTATCATGCTTCCCCCGGCTTTTCCAGTTCACCATTGAATCGATTTGTTCACGTTTTTCAAATTGATCATCTTGAAGATGTTAATCAATATTTAAAACCTTATCAAGCTTATTTGCAAAGTTGTGCCATGGCTGTCAGCCCAACACGTTTATTCACATTGGCTAATCAATTGGGAGAAATTGGTATAAATCGAGTTAGTGCACTAGGGGAAATAACTAGGGCCAAACCCGGATGGCATCATGACGGTCATTTTAATTTACTAGATTTACTGCACTTTATCGATGTCGAGCCTAATGCAGAGCAAATGTCTGAAAAATATGATCCAGATGTGGAATAAGGAGAGGTTATCTTTTGTTATTACAAAATAAAGTTGCATTAATTACTGGTAGTAGTCGGGGAATCGGTGCAGCAACTGCTGAAAAATTTGCTGCTGAAGGTGCATTCGTTATTATTAACTATTTGATAAACACTGTTGCAGCCAATGATCTAGTTGAAAAAATAAGGTGCGCAGGCGGACAAGCAGTCGCGATTCAAGCTGATGTATGTGATTTAGAAAATGTGCATAGTATGATGGCAACTATTAAAGATGAGTTTAATGGATTAGATATTGTAGTAAATAATGCACTTAAACATTATTCGTTCAACCCTAAAACCAGAAAGACGGCCGAATTGATTGGTTGGTCAAATTATCAAGACCAGTTGGATGGTAGTGTGAAGGGGACGTTTAATATATGCCACGAGGCTTTGCCGTTGATGACTTTACAAAATTGGGGCCGTATCATTAATATTTCGAGCAATTTGGTTAAATTTCCATTAATTCCTTATCACGATTACGTAACTGCTAAGGCAGCCCTAATTGGCTACACGCGATCATTGGCCGCAGAAGTTGGTCATTTAGGCGTTCAAGTAAATGCTATTGCGCCGGGACTAACCTACCCAACTGATTCTAGTACAGACACCCAAAATGATGTCCGTGAAAAAATCATTAGAATGACCCCAACTGGTAGGCTAACAATTCCAACAGATATTGCTGGAACCGCAACGTTTCTAGCGTCAAACTTAGCTAATAATGTAACTGGCCAATGTATATGTGTAGATGGTGGCCTAGTTATGCAATAAATGATTGATACGCAATTACATTATTCCGATTAATTAAATTTTAGGAATCTACGAATTAGAAAATTTACTACTATTAATTGGCGTCAAACGTCCATGTTATCTGCAAAAGACTCGCAATGAGGTATTTAAAAAGACGGAGAATCTACAACATATTAGTCCTCCGTCTTTTCTTAGCACAGTATTTGCTGACCTTTCTTGAAACGGCCGTTTGACATCTAGTTTTTTTAGTGGCAAATTTACAATTTAAGTGAAACACTAAAGAACTCATGATAAGTTCTTCAGTATAATGCAGTTGCGAGACCAACATTATTCTAGGAGGCAACCTATCATGAGTTCCTATCATCATCTTACCATAAATGAGCGTGAACTAATATTTTTTTATCATGAACTGAGCTTTTCAATCCGCCGGATTGCTCAACTTATTAAACGGGCCCCGAGCACGATTTCACGTGAATTGCGTCGACACACAACAACAGTCGGCTATCGACCTTCTATCGCCCAAAAACGTTATCATCAAAACAAAACTCGTTGTGGTCGGAACTAGCGCCTTGGCTAACGCTAAAGCCAAGGCACTAGTTGGTCACCTTTTTCTTGACCTTCAATGGTCGCCAGAGGAAATTTCTAATCGCTTAGTTTATGAAAATTGCGCCACCGCGGTAAGTCACGTTATACCCAAACGTATGGTGAACATCGTGGTCAAATTCCAATTCCGCATACAATTCACGAACGGCCTCTGGAAGCCCAGCAGCGAGCTGAGGTTGGACATTGGGAAGTTGATACAGTCGTTGGAAAATCAGACGGTCCTTGCTTAGTAACCATGGTTGATCGTAAAACACGCTACTTATTAACTAAAAAGTCTGATCATAAGCGAGCATTATCAGTTAATCAAGCTATGGGGCAGCTGATGGATACATTACCTAATAAGATATTTAAGACCATGACCCCTGACCGTGGTTCGGAGTTTGCCAAACATGCTGAAATTACTAAGGACCGGCCGGTCCTATTCTATTTTCCAGATGCGCATGTGCCTTGGCAGCGAGGCTCTAATGAAAATATTAATGGCTTATTACGTGAATACATGCCGAAGGGACAAGGTTTAAGCCAATTCTCAAATAAAGCCATTGCCACATTTGCACAAAAAATTAATACTCGGCCCCGTAAATGCTTAAGCTGGAAAACGCCTTATGGAGTATTCTATCAGCAGGCGTTGCACTTAATTTGACAATTCGCCAACAAAAGAATTGGTGATGTCTAGTAATTGATCTAAATGCAAACTAAAACTTGGTAATTCACTCCATAACGGTAATCTTGGAAATTCATTTTTAGTGAAGGTCAACTGAGCCATCCTCCTAACGAAAAAATGTTAATCAATCTGAACTGCGATTCCAATTAGTTCTGGGCCTGTGTGTACACATAATGCCGGGGAAACATCACCAGTATAAATGGCATGTTTTGGAAAGCTATTTCTAAGTTCGGCTAGTACATGATTTGAAACTGCCTTGTCATTGCCCTGAGCGATGGCAATCCTAAAATTTTTGCTTGTTGAAGCAGCTTCGCCAGCCAGCTTTAATAACTTTGAAATTGCTTTTTTTTCGGAACGAGTTTTTGCTACTGGGTAATATATGCCATCTGAGTCGCACGATATGACTGGTTTAATATTTAAAACTGACCCCACAATCCCAGCTACTTTGCCAATTCTAAGATATTTTAATGTTGAAATATAAAAATAGATTTTACTTTTTAGCACGGACTCTTGAACTCGCTTAGTGATTTCTTGGTATTCATAATTATCATTAATTAGCTCTTCAGCGTATGCTGCAAGCAATCCACTACCAATGCCGATACTTTTGGAATCAATAACTGTTATCATCATGTCACTAACATCTTCAGCAGCTATTTTAAACGCCTTATTTGTAACTGATAAGCCGCTAGAGATTGTAATTGCAATGATTTTTTTATAGCCTCGCTGTTTCAAATTTTCGATACATTTTGATACCATTCCCAGAGTTGCACTAGCAGTCTTAGGAATATGACCTTCTTCAATTAATTGATAAACTTCCTGAGGTTGAATAGTCTCACGATCTAGGTACTCTTTATCATTTACCGTTACAACCACGGGAACAACTTCAACATTAACTTTATTTTTAATTTCTGTAGGAATATCTGATGCAGAATCGACTAATAGTCCAATTTTTTTCATTTCTTCTCCATGTAGTTTCAATAACTATATACGTAGTATTATAAACTACAAAAGAGTCCTGTCAATACTACGAAATATCATAATGTTTTTTAAACGCTTGTCAAAAGGGTTATAGACAACTTTATTTATTAAACTAATAACTTGTTTGATGGCGAATAAAGCTATTATCGAACTTGAATCCAGGAAAATAACTAAAATTTTAATTGACTATTTTATTCAATGAACCTCCAGGATTATCATATCACTGAAATGGATTTTACAAATTATGCGTTATGCCAACTAGCGTTAATTTTGAATAACAGGTGATTAACTGTGTTTGCAATATTAACCTCCAAATCACTAGTTATTAAACTGTAAAGATTTCGCTGAAAATGTGCACTTAATGGTGAGTAGGCTAGCTCTCTGGGAATAACTCTTTGGGACATAATTGTTTCACCAACTCCTTGATTAACTAGTTTCATAATTAATCCATTTCTGTTAACTTGGATTACCTTTTTGGGAATAACAGCATATTCTTGGAAAAATTGTGTTGTATAATGCCCAACACCTGAGCCAGACTCACGCTGAAGCCAAGTTCCTGTTTTTTCCCCAATACGCACCAATTGGTCAATCCCTATTTTCTTCCTCTTTATTACAATTGGATTTATTGAAATTGGCTTCTCAATGAGGCCGATATCTAAACACTTATGAGATAGTTGCTCTGCAATATAGTTGGAATTTCCAACGATAACTTGCCAATCAATGAGTGGTAGCACTGTTTGAATCTGGTCTATGAATCTGGAAGCAAAAATTTGGGAGGTTGTTTGAGAGAATCCAATACGTAACAGATGCCGCTGTGGATTGGCAATATGATTTAATTTATCCTGTGTTTCATTCCAGATCTTCCTAATTTCTAAAGATTTTTCATATAACAAATTTCCAGCACTAGTAGGGGTAATTGTTCGATGATTGGTTCGAACAAAAAGGGGTTGTCCTACTTGTCTCTCAAGTTGCTGAATTTTAATCGATACGGCTGGCTGAGTAACAAACAACTCCTGAGCAGCTAGTGAAAAACTTCTTGTTTCATATACATAGATAAAGGTATTAAGGTAAGGGTTCAAAGGATAGACCTCCAGTTTGTTATAAATTATTTTTATTATATCAATAAAAATAATCAATTTTATTTATTTTGAAAACAAATTTATACTAATCTCGTAGCTTTTAACTATTAGGAGGCAATAAATTGCGAGTATTGAATAAGATTCCGATGGCAATGTGTGGATTGATTCTTGGTATGGAGGCATTAGGAAATCTATTAATTATGCTGAATTTTTCATTTTTGGGCAATATTTTGGGTGTTATGGGAATGGCTTTAATGTTCATTGTATTAACAAAGCTCATTTTAGCCTTTCCAAGTGCATACAAAGAGGTATTAAACCCTTTATCATCAGGAACTTTACCAACATTTACGATGTCATTAATGCTTATTTCAATGTATTGGAGTAGGTGGGGCTTCCCACATTTTGGACTTATCTTATGGATTTTGGCGATTGTATGTCATATTGCAATTATGGTTACTTTTTGTTATGTCAACCTGATCAATAACAAATTTGATTTAAAAGATGTCTATCCTAGCTGGTTTGTGATGTTTGTAGGTATAGGGGTAATTCCGGTTAGTGCCAAACTCTTTATTATTCCAGTTGGTCAATTCTTTTTCTTTATTGCACTGGGCTTATATATTATTGTTTTTCCAATTGTGGCATTGAGACTATTTCGACATCACGTTATATTAGAGGGGGCTCTACCACTATTAACTATCATAGCTGCACCTGCTTCTCTGTGTTTAACTGGATACTTAAATAGTTTTTCTCAAATCAACAATATTTTTGCAATACTATTGGGTGTTTTCGCTCAATTTTTGTATTTTATCACGATTTTAACGATGGCTAGGATTTATATCCTATCAGAGCACTCCATTTTAAAGTTTTATCCTAGCTTTGCCGCCTTCACTTTTCCACTTGTTATATCAGCAACTGGGTTAACAGTTTTATTGAATCATCTGAAAATAAAATCATACCTTATTAATATAGCTGAGGTGGAACAAATTATTGCAGTTATTGTAGTCATCTACGTGTTAGTGCACTATATTAAGTTTTTATCAGTGCTAATCAAGCATAATTTCCGAAAACTTCTCGAAACAAATATTGAAAGAGATAGTCAGGACTAATAAAAACCAGTTTGTCGTTCATATACAATTAAGCTTAATTAGTAATTTATACGCAGTCTAGGGAAAATGATGATTGGCAGATTGCAAGTTTAATCCGATTTTTTTGCTAAATTAGACTTATAGAGCTGACAGCGTGCTAATTCTTATGAAATTGTTGCTGGTTACCGGTTTAAGTAATGGGCTATGACCACCTGTGATAGACTTAGACAACAAAAAGTTTCAATTTTACTCGCTCCAAATAGGTTATACTAGACAAAAGATCAGCTCCTTAAGAATGGTTTTGTGGTAAATACCATTTTAAGGTAAGCTGGTCTTCTTTGGTTCGAACTTTGTTCGGATCAATTTTACAATCTACCACTATACTTTTTTAAAATTATTGAGTAATGTATCTTGAACCTCTCTAAGAACATTTTAATTTTTAATTGGTAAGACCACTTGTTGCATGTAAATGACCTCAAGTAATACTAGTTGCATTTTGTATCTACATGGGATATACTTGGCTTTGGATAATAATTTAGGAGGGAAAAATATGGAACTTATTAAAGAACAAACACGCTTGGCAAAGTGGGGAAACTCAAAAGCTGCTAGAATTCCTAGCCAAATTATTAAACAACTGAAATTAGATGATAACCAAGATATGACAATAAGCATTGACAATGGATCAATTGTTTTAACACCAATAAAAAAGAAACCAACCAATATTCACGAACTATTCAAGGACTGGCAAGATGACGGAAAACGGGATCACGAACTTGATTGGGGAAAGTCAGAAGGTAATGAACTTCAGTGGTAAGCCAAGGTGATATATTTTATGTTAACTTTAATCCAAGTCGTGGTCATGAACAGATGAATAGGCGGCCGGCCATTGCTCTAAGTAATGATTTAGTCTGTCAGACAAGTAATATGACGATTGTAGCCCCAATTAGCAGTACCGAGCGTAGTTTCCCGATGTATCATCGATTGACTAGTAGTCAATCAGTTTATGGGAAAGTATTGTTAGATCAAACAATAGCTTTAGATTTGCGGGCAAGGCACATCACGGACAAAGAGATTGTCGATCATGTATCACGCAAAGAATTAGAAGAAATAATCTCTTTGTACAAACTATTGTTCAGTATTGATGATGAATAAAAGAAGTTATTTTTTGGTGTGTTAAAATAAATAGAGGCTGTGACATAACTATTCTTTTGCTCTTGGATTTGGCTACCAGTGTAACCAGTTTCCGGATATTCAAGGCCATAATCACGATCCCGGCTTCCTTACGGACCCTGTCTAGGCCGCGAACCGAGAATCGATGGAACCTTAAAGAGGCCTTCATTTTCCCAAAAATTGGCTCCACGTCTATTTTTCGTTGGACGTAGATGGCCGCCGTTTGGGAGGTTGATAGAAGGTCGCGTTGCTTGGCTTTAAAGTATTCCCAAGCGCTGTTAACTTGGATTCTTCGTAGGCTTCCTTTTGGCGTGAGGGCTTCGGAAATCACATTCTGATTCTCATCTAGTTTTTCAGCGACGTACTCTTTAAAATCACGTATAAACCCATACTTATCAGTCCTTTCCCGATACGCCTTAAAGTTGAACCGTACGCCTTTACTATCAACATAGTAATCATCGGCTTCATAGTAGTCCCAGTTCATGACCTTACGGTCATCGCTTTTCCACTTCCGACTATTCTCTTTGATCATTGTCCCATAAGGTATTAGGGCCGTATGTTCAGGCAAGCTGTCTTCTAGAAAACGGTAGTTACTTTCTGAGCCGTACCCAGCATCTGCCACGATAGTAGTGCCTAACGTTCTGTGTTGCTGTAAATGTTTGATGAATGGCTGTAGTGTGCGTGTATCTGTTGGGTTTTGAAAGAGTTGGTAACCCGTGATGAACTGACCGCTTGTGGCAATCTGAAGATTGTACGCTGGTTTCAATTGACCATTTTGCATCGGATCTTCCTTGACCCGCATAAAGGTGGCGTCATGATCGGTCTTGGAATAGCTGTTTCGTTGACCATAGATTGACTGTTGGTCCTGATGCTCCCGCATCTTATCCCGTCGTTCAACTAGTTTCCGTTTCTTTGCTCGGAACGTGCGACGTTTTTGTTTTGCTGAATTTGGCGAGACCTTTTCGGTCTCCGCCACTTTCTGCTCTAAAACCACTAAATGGTCCTCAACCTTACTGATCATCATATCCAAAAGCTCTGGTGTTAAGTTCGACCCAGCCGGAACTTCACCGATGATTCTTGCTTCATGTAGCTCGCCTAACAGTTCAACCAGCTTTTCACGGTTCATTTCATCGAACCGAATCGTATTCTTTTTCCAAACGAAGCTATACTTGTTCGCATCGGCTAGAATCTTAGTACCATCAATGAATGAGGCGTCATCAATCAGCTTATTTTGACGAAGAAAAGTGGTCAGTTGCGTTAACCCTGCTTCGGTCAATTTCGCAAGTTCATCGGAAATTCTAAAACGACAAATGGTTCGATACGAAAGAACTTGGTTGCTGACCAGCCATCCGGCTGGTTTATTTTCACGCGCGAATCTTTCAATCTGACGACTGCTAAAAATACCATAACTGTATGCCAAAAGAACCAATTTTAGTAGAGCTCCTAGATCGTATTCCCGGGGCCGGCCAAATTGGTATGTATAGGTCAGTTTCAAGCTTTCCACGAATTGATTGATGTATCTTGCCGGATGGTTTTCTTCAGGAAGATAGTCTAAAGCGATACTCAAAGTGGTTTGATTCATGTTATAATAATCTTGCATATTTAGATGTCCTTTCGGGGATAATCTGTGGGTATCGGGTGTGACCGATGCCTTTTTTATTTTCCATTATATCAAAAGACGGTCCAGTGAGAATCCGAAGATTCTCACTGGACCGTCTTATTTGTGGAGACTTATGTCACAGCCTCTTTAGGATCTATGATATTCGGTGTTGATGGATAAAATCGATCGGCGCCTTTTTTTGTGAAACAAAAAAAGGCATACTGCCCTATGCTACAATCAAGTCGACGAAAACCAATTGAAAGCGAGTGAACAGTATGTCCCAAGATCAGTCTACTAGACTTTTACTTCAAATTAAAGATGAAAACATAGTTCATTTGCATGTTAGTGATACTAAGCGCGATGCGCTTAGAGTTTATGGAACTCTTTCCTACAAGCTTAATGTTTGTCCGTATTGTGCTCAACGACAGGTCGTTTGTAATGGTCATAAAACAGCGTATGTTAGACTGCCAAACGTTAGTGAGCGCACCGTTATTTTGATTCTTAACAAACAACGTTTTCGCTGCAAGGCGTGTGGTAAAACAAGTATCGTCCAAACACCAGTCGTTAGAAGACAACATCAAATCTCTGAAAATACGCGCCATGCTATCGACAAGGCTTTAATTGAAGATCGAACGATGAGAAGTATTGCGGATAAGTATAATGTTTCGACTAACTTCGTTAGTCGTCGCATTTTAGCGCTCGGTAAGCAGACCATGCCAGCGTATGACGGTCTTCCGAAAACCTTATACATCGATGAATTTCGTTCAACTTCTAATCAAATGAGTTTTATTACAATTGATGGGAAAAAACATGATATTATCACCATTTTACCTGGCCGACAGACTAATGAAATTAAACGATTTTTCCTAAACCATTATTCACTGAAAAATCGTGAACAGGTTACCCAAGTTGTAATGGATATCAATGCACAATACCAAACTATTATTCGTTATCTGTTTTCTAACGCCAAGTTAATCATCGACAACTTTCATTTGGTTCAAATGACCTTACGAGCCTTGAGGCAAACTCGTGTCCAGTTAATGAAAAAGTATCACCCAGATACCCCCGAATACCGGGTGCTAAAACCGTATTGGCGCTTGTACCTTATTAACTATGAAGCTCTTGATAAAAGCCAACTATAATAGTTTTCACATTTACGAAACAGACCGGCTCAAGAACAACTTATCTGGTCTGGTTTAAATCTCAGTCATGAGTTTGAAAATACTTACTTTACCGCTAATAAACTCGTCGAAGCTTTTCGCAACCGAGACTATGCAGCTTTTACTGCGACGCTTGATGAGGTTGAGAACGTTGGTCCGCACCTCTTTACGACTAACGTTTATTAAAAACAGAAAGCTCATCCAAAATATGACCAGTAGTACACTTTCCAACGGTCCCATTGAAGGTGTCAATCAAAAGATTAAACAGATTAAGGGGATAGCATACGGATACCGGAATTGGAAAAACTATGTTTTTCGTATTCAAATTGAATTTAAAATCAGAGTAAAGAAAAGGAACCTCTTTCGCAAGTGAACGAAGTTCCACATAACCCTCCCTATCAACACCCGTTGACAAAGAGCCCAAAAAGACCAGCTTCCCTTAAAATGGTATTTACCAAAAACACATTTTAAGGGAAGCTGATCTTTTTTATCCGAACAACGTTCGGATTAATTTTACAAGCTACAAATTCACCAAAAAGTTGAACGTTGCTTAAATTTAATTATTTTGTTATTGTTTACTCATCAATATATAATCTTTGGTGTTCTAGTACACGTCTAATCAGGCTGTTATCAGGAGGGATTAAATGAGTTTTTTTAGTAACTTTGTACGTAAGGAGAATCCAAACGTCTATCAGGACAAGGATTCTCACATGTCACGTGTGTTAGGCGTTAAGGATATCCTTGCTCTGGGTGTTGGAACCATTGTGTCCACTTCAATTTTCACATTACCAGGAGTTGTTGCGGCCCAACATGCTGGCCCAGCCGTTGCCATTTCTTTCCTAGTGGCTGCTGTAGTTGCTGGTTTGGTTGCCTTTGCATATGCTGAAATGTCTGCAGCAATGCCTTTTGCTGGTTCAGCATATTCATGGATAAACGTTGTATTTGGCGAAGGATTCGGCTGGATTGCCGGCTGGGCACTCCTTGCTGAATACTTTATTGCGGTAGCCTTTGTTGGATCTGGACTGTCTGCTAACTTCAGAGGACTGATTCAACCTTTGGGAATTAACTATCCTAAGGCATTGGCTAATCCATTTGGAACTAACGGTGGAGTGATAGATATCACTGCGGTGATTGTAATAGTTCTTGTCGGCCTTTTGCTATTCCGTGGAGTTTCAACGGCTGCTCGCATACAGAATTTTTTGGTTACCTTAAAAGTGATTGCTGTACTGACATTCATCGTGATTGGTGCAACTGCTATTCACGTCTCAAACTATATTCCTTTTATACCAGTTCATCATGTAAGTCCGAGTGGTAATCAATTTGGTGGCTGGCAAGGTATCTATGCAGGGGTTTCAATGATCTTTCTTTCCTACATTGGTTTTGACTCTGTTGCTGCTAACTCCGCTGAAGCAAAGGATCCACAACATACTATGCCACGTGGTATCTTAGGATCATTGGTTATCGCAGTTGCATTGTTTATAGGGGTTTCCCTCGTTCTTGTTGGAATGTTCAAGTATTCTGAATATGCTAATAATGCTGAACCAGTTGGTTGGGCTTTGCGCCAATCAGGTCACCAAATTATTGCGACGATCGTCCAGGGAATTGCTGTAATTGGAATGTTTACTGCGCTCATTGGAATGATGTTGGCAGGTTCACGATTAATTTACTCCTTTGGTCGGGACGGTATGCTACCAAAGTGGTTGGGGCAATTAACTAAGAATAATTTACCAAATCATGCACTTGTCTTTTTAACAATTGTTGCTGTTCTAGTTGGATCAGTATTCCCATTTGCCTTTCTTTCACAACTGATTTCGGCTGGTACACTGATTGCGTTCATGTTTGTTTCTCTCGGAATCTATAAATTACGTCCCCGAGAAGGCAAGGATATTCCAGAACCTTCTTTTAAGATGCCCTTGTATCCAGTAATGCCTGCTTTAGCATTTCTTGGCGCTCTACTTGTTTTCTGTGGTTTAGATATTGATGCCAAGTTGTATGCATTAGTGTGGTTTATCATTGGACTTTTTGTTTACTTATCATACGGTATGCATCACTCTTACTTGAATAAGAAATAGGAGGATTCACTGATGAATGATAACGAACGCTTATTAAAAAAAGAATCACAATTCTTTTCTCAAGCTTCTCGGGTGAAATACTACAATATCGTGATTCGCTCAGGTAGTGGGGCCGTAGTCACTGATGTTGATGGCAATGATTACATTGACTTGCTTGCTAGTGCATCGTCTACTAACACGGGTCACGCCCACCCTCATATCGTAAAGGCTATTCAGGACCAAGCAGCCAGTTTGATACAGTATACATCTGCTTATTTTGCAACCGAAAATGAAGCCAATTTAGCTCCAAGGTTGGCAGCTTTAGCACCAATAAGCGGTCCCAAAGCATTGTCTTGGGGGAATTCAGGGTCAGATGCTAACGATGCAATTATTAAGTTCTCCCGAGCTTATACTGGTCGCCCAAACATTGTGAGCTTCACCGGAGCTTATCACGGATCCACATATGGATCACAAACACTCTCATCAGTCAGTCTAAATATGAGTAGAAAGATAGGACCAATGCTTCCTAGTGTAGTTAAAGTACCGTTTCCTGACACTAAAAGAAAACTTAAAAATGAAACTGATGATGAGTTTGTTGACAGAATATTTTCAGACTTCAAATTGCCATTTGAAACGTATTTACCTGCTGAAGAAACAGCTGCCATTCTTATTGAACCGATTCAAGGAGATAGTGGAATAGTTAAGACACCACAAAAATTTATGGAAAAAATTTACAAATTTGCTCACGACAACGGAATTTTATTTGCAGTTGATGAGGTTAACCAGGGAATGGGTAGAACTGGTAAATGGTGGTCAATTGACAATTTTGGCTTAGATCCTGATCTAATGTCAGTTGGTAAATCATTGGCATCAGGAATGCCTCTAAGTGCTGTGATTGGTCGTAAGAACATCATGGATTCATTAAATTCACCAGGGCATTTGTTTACAACTGCTGGTAACCCAATTACAACGGCAGCTGCAATGGCAACAATTGACGTTATCGAAGATGAACATTTGATTGAACGTAGCGCCAAACTAGGAAAAGTTGCTGAAAAATTTTTCCTTGACGAACGAAAAAAATTTCCATTCATTGGTGATATTCGAATGTATGGATTAAACGGTGGTATTGACATCGTTAACCAAGAGACGGGTGAAGCAGATGCTGATGCTACAAAAAAAATTATTTACCGTGCCTTCGAACTGGGGGTTATCATAATCAGTTTGAAAACGAACATTCTCCGGTTCCAACCACCGTTGGTCATTACAGAACCACAATTAAAAAAATCTTTCATTATTCTAGACCAGTCCTTCAGGGATTTAGATGAAGGAAAGATCATATTGCCAGATAATACAATGGAGATGGGGTGGAGTTAATATTAACTAGGTATCAATAAACACCGTAATTGTGAAACCACCGTTTCTATTCTAATTAGTTGGTGTTTTAATAATTTTTCGTTAATTGAACTCTGCTCCATATTTTTACAGCATGGTGTCTAGAACCAGCTCCCTTTTGGTTTTTAATCTGCATGAAAAACTTGAATTATATACACTGGATCAATCAGGATTTTGACACAAAAGTGTTGATTTACAGTAAGCGAAGTTGGAAATCCAAAAGACCAGTTTCCTTTAAAATGGCATTTATCGGCTCTTTGTCAACGGGTGTTAATATGCTGATTATGTAAAGTAGAAATTGGTCTAGCTTAAAAATAGCAAATGTGTGGTTCAGAGAAGCCTTGTCTGTCGCTCGGCGATAAGAATATTGATGCCAATGTATCTCATTTTAAAGCTGGAAGAATATTTACAGCTAAGGGGGATTGATCTAAATGCAATCTAACTCGCGTTGGACGGTAGCCTTGGCTAATCAATATAGCTTATCAACAATGAAAAAGATTCCATACGTTATGATAATTGTATTGTTAGTATCCATTGCTTTTATTGTGGTAGGCCGTGCGTCTTGGGGGGGAGCCTAATTGGATTGGATTTTTTTATGTTCGCAAATTATTTATCAGTTAAATTGGCACAAAAAAACATCAATTTTGTCTTTAGCATTTTGTTAGGAGCACTAGTTTCTTTCGTAATCTTTTTGCTAGTTACATTATCCTTTGTTCTGTTATTTAGATGGTAATTTTTCAGTTGGGGAAATGCTAGCGTTATTGCACTTAATTTTTGGGATATGTAAAGTGAAAATTGGTATACAAAAAAGTCATCCAAGAAGGTATTATGAGGGTATCTTCTTAGATGGCTTTTAGGATGTATTCCTGGGAAAGAATATTCTTATCATAGCATTCGAATAAGCAATTGGCAATAGCAGAGAAAAGTGCATATGATTTTAGATTTTATCCAATCGCTGTGGTAAAATTAATTCATGGAAGTTTTATGGGCGGTGGCTGTCTTTTTCCCGTGAGGTGAGGTCCATGGAAATATGGAAAAATCTTAAGAGAGGTTTCACAGCCAATGAGCGTCTTCCAGGCGTTGTCACTAATGATTGCTTTCGGCATGTTAGTGGCTGTCTTGTCCAACAAAAAGGACAAATAAAAAAGCCGCCCCGTTATAACTTTGGCGAGTTACGAGACGACTAGAGTCGTTTTGTTTAATTAAACCACCGTTCTTAAAGCGGCCATGTACAAGGAGTGGTGTATCGAGCACTGCTCCTTTTCTGTCTTCATTTTAACACACTTGTCGCAAATTTGAACTTATTTAGATAAATTTCTCGATAATATATATAAGAATGGGGACCCCAATCCCGGATATTAGAATGCCAATCAGCCAGTTTTGAATGCTGGTTAACCGGTTAATCCGATGACCATTTTCCACGGACTTAGCTAAGCTTTTTTCAGCCTTCTCATCAAGGGAGTCCACCTGATTAAGCTTTTCCTCAATATCCTCTACTTTAGTCTTGGTAGCACTCACGTCCTTTTGTATATCAATGATATTTTTAAAATTGTGGCGATTAGCCGTTGGTACCATCATGATACCCGGGTACAGAGGTTAGATAGAAGGAAAGAAGCTGGTAAGTCCCAACTGTCATACTCCGACTTGAAAACTGTACGTAAGGCTTGCTTCTGGATATTCCTGGTATCCATCTTTGCCAACTGGGGATTTATTGGGGCAATATGTGCGATTGCTTGGGTGGTACTCTGGATTGTAGCACTGGTGTATTAGTGGTAATGCACAATTTTTTATTAAGGAGTGCCTAATAATTTTTTTACTTATAGGAAAGTGTTATAATTTAATTGGCCTTAAAGGGCCACCTTCTTTCGATTCCTTCGTAATAGACATACGAGGGAATTTTTATTACTGGCGAATTGCCAAATTAAGTGCAACACCTGCTGATAAAACACTTCATAAGGCGTTTTCCAACTTAATCGTTTATGGTCTTCTCTTCCTACAAGAGATTCGCAATCTGGCATTAAAAAGAGACGGAGCAACTATTTAAAACTTAGTCACTCTGCCCTTTATTATTGTTTTTGTGAGGTTCCCCAGAGCCTTAATTGATTGCTTTCTATATAAATAAAATGTTGAGACTAGTTCTGAGTCTTAGATTTTACCATTGCAGTTAATGGTTTATCAATCAGACATTCGTTTACTGACCTCGTCCCAATTAACAATGTGCCAAAAAGCATCGACATATTCTGGACGACGATTTTGATATTTAAGATAATAAGCATGTTCCCAAACATCTAATCCCAATAAGGGAAGTTGCTGATTTGCTTGCGGAGAGTCTTGATTTTTAGTGGTCACAATATTAAGTAAATCATCGTTGCCCTTAACTAACCAAGTCCATCCTGATCCAAATATAGAAAGCGCCGCGTCAGTAAATGCTTGTTTAAATTGATCATAAGAACCAAAAGCTTCGTTAATTGACGCAAGTAATACTTCTGAAGGTTGAGAATCAAAGTTTGGCGTAAGCATCTTCCAAAAAATAGAATGGTTATAATGTCCCCCACCATTGTTACGGACGATGGTTTGAACGTTTTCAGGTAAATCACTTAAATTCTGTAACAGCTGTTCAATTGGCATGCTTGCTAATTGCTCGTTGTCCTTTAATCCTGCGTTCAATTTATTGATATAAGTTTGATGATGTTTATCGTGGTGTCTCTTCATTGTTTCTTTATCAATATAAGGTTCTAAAGAATCATAAGCATAGGGAAGTTCTGGCAATGTATATGTCATAAGGTTCTCCTTTCTTTGGTACCGCTTTCTTAATTAAAAATATCATATATAAGCGTAACGGGCTACTAAGAAGCATTCGTCCTGGTTGTCAGCATATAATTTCCTAATATGATCCCATATAGCTAGTAATTTTAAATTTCTGATATACTGGAACTTATCAGAAAAGAAGTTAAGGGTGTATTGATATAAAGCGTCCCCCTTGAGTTGGAATAAATCCAACTCAAGGGGGACGCTTTATAGATTTTTACAGTCACTATTTTATCTTTAGCCTCGTTAAATATCTTTTGCTGAATGAAAAGTAACCTTATAGCTCCCAACTTCACCTATTTGAATATATTTCCCAATTCATTAGCTTTTATTTGTTCATCAGCTTTTATAGTTGAAAAGCGCAACGTATATCCCAATTTAAGATAATAAGAAATCAAACGAACTTTAAAAACACTCATTAAAGGATATTTTTGGTTACTATGATTGGGGTGAGTGCTTTTTAGATAATTTTTGCTTGTCCAGTATCGAATACGAGTTTGGGAAACACTGGTAGCGTCAGATAATTCACCGATGTTTAATACAATATTTCTTAAGGAGAAGATACAATTTAGTTTATCTGTAGCTAGTTGACACATAGGATACCTCACAATCATAATTATTTTCTATCGAGTAAATCATGCGGAACAGCTGCAATTAATGGAGACACATCTGATTTTGTCAACAAGAATAGGCGATGCATGGCTCGTGAACAGATTGTATACAATAATAATCGTTGCTTTTCGCCCGGAAAATTATTTTTAGAAGTATTCCATGCAATAACGGCATCAAATTCTAAGCCCTTTGCTAAATAGGCTGGAATAACTATTAATTTGTCACCCGTTTCTTGAGATTCAGAGTCAATTAATGTTACCTGATCAACCTGTTCCTGCAGTTTTTTAAACAAAGATTGACTTTCTGCCAATGACTTACAAATAATCGCAGTTTGCATATCTATATTTTGCCTAACAATTTTAATAAGTGCATCTATCATATTTTGGGAGTGTTTGACAGTAATTAACTGTGGCTTCAGTCCGTTACGATTAATGGCCTGAATATTATTATTAAATTTATTTTGGGGCAACAGCTTACTTGTAAAGGCAGTGATTGGAGCACTTGAACGATAGGAACGATTCAAAATTGTCATTTTAACCTGATTTTCTTTAAAAATGTAGCTGATATCATCAAAAATATTATAGTTATTTTCAAAGATATTTTGGTTAGCATCGCCAAGAAATGTAAACTTAGCCTTGGGATAGATAGTTTTGATGGTTCCAATCTGAACGGGTGTATAATCTTGAATTTCATCAATTAAAACGAACTTAATGTTTTTATCAGCAATTTCATGACTAATTTGTTGTTGAATATATAGTAGAATAGCGCTTAAGTTGGGATCAATTATTTTGCAATTTAATTTTTTAACGGCTAAGTCAATTTCCTTAGGTAAATTTTTATCATCAATTATCTGTTTTGATTTCAATAAACTTTTCAAAAAACTGATGGCGATGGCAACTATATCTACAAATGCCCCAGAATTAATCTGTTTAATTTGTTCATGATATTTTTTTTCAACAATATGCTGTCTCCAATATTCCTGTTCAGCATTAATTGATGAAAAATTCTGTTGGCGTTCTACGAAACCTAGGGTTTGTGGAGGAATAGCACTAATCTCTTCTTCAACCCATTTTTGACGTTTTATTTTGTTCAAATATCGTTTCAATCTTTTTTGAGCTTGTTCCTGTGTAGCCGCAAAGCGATTAAACAACTTGTAGTTTTCATTAAAAGAATAAAAAATCCTCTTTAACTGGTTACCTGTAACAATTGACTTTGTACCATCTTTGATACTCTTAAAACAGCAGTCTTGTCCATTCAATAAGCTACAATACCGTTCTAAAAGATCAAAACATTTGCTGCTTCTTAAAAAAACATTACTATTGGGGCTAGTTACCTGTTCTGCTAGATCTTCAATGTGGTAATCTCTAACCCATGCACTCATCTTAAACAATTTATTAAAAGTCAATTGCAGTGCATTCGGCTCACCTAGATCTGGTAAGACATTGTTAATATAGTTACTAAAGAGTTCATTAGGTGACAAAATCAGAATTTGTTTTGAATTGACAGTTGAACGATATTGATAGAGTAACCAGGCAACCCGTTGTAATAAAACAGCGGTCTTTCCTGAGCCCGCAATACCCTGAACAGATAAAACCGCATCTGTATCATTACGAATAACTTTATTTTGCTCGCTTTGAATAGTAGCAACAATATTGTTCATTTTGTGTGATGAGCTTTGCGATAATGTGGCTAACAATAATTGATCTCCAATTGTATCACCTGCATCATACATATTAATTATTTTTTGATCGTTAATCTCAAACTGGCGCTTTAACTTAACATCTACTTTCTGCTTGCCAATTGGCGTTTTATAGTAAGTTTCGCCCAAGTCTCCACTGTAATAAATAGAAGAAATTGGAGCGCGCCAGTCGTATACGAGAAAATCATTCTTATCAATCACCGTTTGTTTGCCAATATAAATAGTTTCTGGCTTCTTTTCCCCATCTTCTAAAAAATCTAAACGGACAAAATATGGCTTAGATGCTATATCTTTCAACGATTGAATTTTATTATTTATATTTTCAGATGTTTCTACTTTGTTCTGATCATCCTTGTACTTATCATGTAATCTCTGAACAATATGACTAATTCTTTTTATGACCGAATCTAAGTGTTTTTGTTCAAAATTTAAGGGATCATTTTCCAAACTAGCATCTCCTAATGAATTAGACTATAATATTCTATGGTCACATTGGTGACCATAGAATATTATAGCTATTTCATTAATTAATTGCAATTATTAGAGGATGGATGACAACTAATGAATACTAATGCCCGGAATGTCACGGAAATCAATAAACAAAAAATGATTCAGAGCTTGCTGATGCTTTTGAATACCAAGAATTTTAATCAAATAACAATTAGTGAGATTAGTCGGGAAGCTCAAGTTTCTAAAAGAACCTTTTATCGAGCTTTTCATTCTAAAGAAGCGGTACTAGCTGATTACGGCTTAGACTCCTTTAACCAATATATAGCAACTATTAAACAAATAGAACAGCCTGACTTTTTTAAAATTATCCAGGGATTATTTGAATTCTGGTATCAGCGTCGCAAAATAGTGAAAACACTTATTGATCAACACTTATTTAACTTAGTATTCGAACAAGTACAAAGTGAGTTAGTTAGTACCTACCTGTCATTGAGTTTTTCATGGCATCAGGTGACCAATGATAATGAAATAAGGTTACTGATGCAGTTTATGCTTGGTGGTATTACTGAGATTATTCAAGATTGGCTAAGCGTACCTAATCCTGAATCACCAGTCGGCATAACTGAGAAATTTCAAAAGATTATTAGAGATATCCAAATATTACCGAATTAACAGTAAGATCTTTCTCCTTGAAAAATCGATAGGTAATATAAAGTACTTTAAGGTAAAAATAAGACTGTAAGACCTTTTAAATAGAATGGAGGAACCTTAATGGCAGTTTTATTAGCAATGGCGGTAAATGGCCATACCAAATGTGAATAATTGGTATGGTATCTTGTTAGTTATTCGCATTTAATAAGCCAAAAATCAATTTAGGAGACTTATCGTGCGATATCAAACTTTTATAAATAGGCTTTGCCTTACGCAGACGCTATCTTTTTTAGGAAACACAACTTTATCCTTTGGTATTGGAATTTGGATATATGAAAAAACACAACAGACTTTGAATATTTCTTTAGGTATTGTTGCATTGTATTTACCAGCGCTATTTTGTTCAAAATTAGTTGATAAATTTGAAAGAATTTTTCCCCCTGAACAAGTTTTGCTAGTGACTAATTCAGGAAATACTTTTCTATGGTTGATAACAGGGCTCTTGATTCAAAACTTGCAGTACAAATTAGCTTTGCTCTACCTAACTTTATTTATTAGTGGGATTTTCAGAGCTTTTCAAATTCCAGCCATGCCTTTAACGATTAGGAGACATAGTGCTAATGACCAATTGCAACATAATGTTGCTCTATTTTCTTTTGGAACTGCATGTATCAATGTTATTAGTCCAGGGCTAAGTGTTTTACTGCTAAAAATTAATGGTATTATGACCTTATTTTTATTCAATGTTTTAAGTTACCCATTAACTATTTTAGTATTAGCTTGTTTTCTTAAGGCAAATTACAAGTTTAATCCGAACAAACCCGGAAACTTTCAATGGCAGTCTGGTGATGATGGATTTTTTAATGGTCGTTGATTAATGAGTTCAAGTGCTGCCAGGATTTCATCAGTCGTTACCTGGTCAAAGTTAGTCTTTTTCGGAAAAAAACCAACGTAACCGTCGATTGAAATATTCATTGGAACCCCGTTCCCATGGTGAATATGGGGTGACAAAAATAAACTTTAATCCGATAGTCTTGTTCTATGGATTGATAATTGGCAAACTCCTTACCATGATCAACGGTTATAGATTTCACTTGGGGACCGAAGGTCCCCATAAACTTTCCAAAGGTATCATTTAAGGTCTTGGTGGTGCGATTAGGGGCTTTGATAGCCCATAGAAGCCAGGTTTTACGTTCTACAAAATTGGTCAAACATGCTCGTAACTGACCTCGGCTAGAAAGTACCGTATCGACTTTCCAATGACCAAAAGCTAATCGCTGATTGACAGTTTTGGTCGTTGTTCAATGAAAGTATCACTTTTAAATGTGCCACGATGCTAGTTAGCTCGGCGCTGTCGGACATTTTGATTGGATAGATCAGCCAATTTGAAGGATAACCAGCCATGATTAAGCCAATTATAAATTGAAGCAGTCCCCAAGTTAAAAGCAGTCGCAATAGCTTCGGGTGACCAGATTAGTCGTAAGTGGTTGGTAATTAAAATCGTCAATGAAGCTGTTAAAATTGAATGGCGACCGCAAGCCCGTCTTTTGCGATCTGCGTCTCGTTGCGCTAATTCGGGATCATAGGGTTTAACCCGGGCTAACTCATAGCTAATGGTAGATTTGGCGACACCTAAGGCGTCAACCATTTCTTGATGAGTTTTATGCCCTTCACTGACCAGTTGTCCTAGTGTGCCACGTTGAAAACGTGATAAAGTAGAGATACCCAAAGTAATCATTCCTTATATTGGTTGGAATTAGCTACTACCATTGTAAGAGATTACTCTGGTTTTTTTTACTTTTTTTGTCTGAACAGCGTTCGGATTAATTTTACAATCTACCAAGTATATTGAAAAGAAATCGAACTATATTTTTGAACAAGGATATAATCTCAATAGACCATCAAGAATTATGGTTAACTTGAGAACTCATAATGATATAATCGATGCCGTATTTGTCAGCGGATTTGGTATCTATATAGAAACAAAATCAGTGTCAGTATAATTCGTGTAATTTGCCTTCGAAAAAAATTCAGGAATGGATATTATAGTTCATTTAGAAAAACGAGGAAGCAGATATATTTTAACTGGTGAATTACCATACGGTTCATATTATGCAGAAACTATATTTAATATTCAAGAAAAGCTGAACTGAAAATGTTAATAATATAGTGAATGGTGATCCTGTGTTCATTAATAAATAAGCAGTTAAAAAGGAAAGCTAGCATGATGTATGCTAGCTTTCCTTTTTAAGTTAGAGGGAGAGATTGTAAAAATAATTTAAGAGATGAGACTTCCTCTAGGAAAACATAAGGATTAGTTTGTCGTTAATTTTATTTAAAAGACTTTTTATCCATATAGAGTGTACCCTGTTTGAACATTGAGTGGTATAATTATTTCTCTATCAAAAAACTAGTA
>NZ_AYYR01000001.1 GCF_001435975.1 Secundilactobacillus collinoides DSM 20515 = JCM 1123 | reverse complement strand
CTAGACCAATTATAAGAATAGGCCATTAGTGTTGCACTTAACTTGACAATTGAGGTAAAATTGATTTCTAAACTCAATTAATTATAGGTGATGACAACATGAAAATCATTAAAGAGACCCTGGCAGACGATGCCAAGGCCTATCTAAAAGGGTACATCAGAAGCGCCGATGATACCAGCGCTCACGAAAATTATCCAGCAGTGATCGTCGTTCCAGGCGGTTCGTACACCCATATTCCAGAGCAGCAAGCCGAGACCCTCGCGCTGGCATTTGCTAATCTGGGGTACCAATCATTTTATCTGCGCTACCACTTCATCGGTGAAAAAACGCCGCTGTTACCCGCACCAGTGGTCGACCTAGCCCGGGCAGTTGCCCTCATCCGCAATCACGCTGAGGAGTGGCACATCGACCCAACCACGATTGTGCTCGCCGGTTTTTCAGTCGGCGGTCATATCGTCAGTTTATACAGCGATTACTGGCAGACGGATCAGCTAAGAACTCAGGCGGGCAGTACCGGTACCGACTTGCAACCGCAAGCGGTCATTCTAGGCTACCCAGTCATCAGTCCCCTGCTTGGTTTTCCAACCGACGAGGCCACTTTAGCTATCTGGACGGCTGCACCCGAAACGGTTGCAGCTGACCAGCACGTTTCTGAGCAAAACCCGCCAACGTTTATCTGGGTAACCGCGGACGATCCGCTCGTGCCAGCAAAAAACAGCCTAGCCTACGCCGCTGCTTTGGCAGAACATCAGGTTCCATATGAGCTGCACGTGTTTCATCATGGTCCCCACGGAATGGCCTTAGCGAACCACTTAACGGCTTGGAAAAGGGACGCAGATCAGCCGCATGTTGCCCACTGGCTAACGCTTGCAAACGAGTGGCTGAACGATACTTTGAGCCAGTCTGATCAAGGGTCAGCGATCCGGAATGATCAGGGCAGCCGCCAGATAGACCGGCAGTCCGCCGATGCCGCCAGTAAACACGCTTAGCACCACATATCCGATACGGACCCACGACGGATTCCAATCAAAATAGTCGGCGATGCCGCCGAGGACCCCAGCAAAAATACGTTGGTCTGATTTTGTTAATTTCTTATTCAATGGACACACTTCCCTGCCATTAGTTTTGAATCACCTTAAATGTACTCGATACAAGCTTGGTCGTCCACTTTCTTGACCGCCAGACACCCAAAAAGCTGAGGTCCAATCCGGGCTTCAGCTTTTTTATACGGCAATGGTTAAAGCACAGAATGGTGTGTCAACCGCCAGTTCTTTAATTTTGGTGCCAACCATAAGTACAGCCATTCAGCAATTTGCAACCAGGCATAGCCTAATAGCATTGCGCCGATGGTGTCGGTTGGATAGTGCGCACCGAGATACACACGTGACAGGGCAACCAAGCCAAGCCAGATGATCATCAGCATACGGACGAGTACCCGGTGCCACATAGTTGCTAAAAGCGGTACCGCAATGATCCACAGAATGGCAACCAATAAAAAGGTGCCAAACACGTGACCACTCGGAAAACTATACCCGGTATCCGCAGCCAAGTGACCAATGGGCCGTTGACGCTGCACAATGTGTTTGACGATGAACGCCACAACGTCACCGCCAATTAGCGTCCCTAGCGCCCACAATGCAGGAATTTTATACTTGAATCCCCACAACAAAAAGCCGATCACTAACACCCAAATAATATCCATGGTCGGACTAGCCAGGGTGGAAATGAGTTTATATAAAACGTCCTTTGTCCCAGTGGTATGCTTTTGTACTGCTGATATTAGGATGTCATCCATAAATTGCAACGGGCCTGAATGGTCCATGACAACCTTCATCAAAAACACTAGAAAAGCCCCACTGATCAGCAAACGAAAAGGCCGATCCCGTTCTTGTTCGATGATCATAATGATGTTTCCTCCAATGATTATTCACCACAGCCAAACACTGCAAAATCGAGTATAGCATAAAATCGTTACCTAACCTTTACAAAATCGGCAATCTTTATAAAAGAAAGATTTGCTTAACATTTTTCGTTTATGGTATGTTAATTGCAGTGTCATTTTTCTAATTTGTTTTTAATACATATGATGAGGTGAGGTTATGGGACTGAATATCCTATTAATGATGGGTGTTGGACTGGCTGCCGGGATTGTTGGCGCCATTCTGGGTCTAGGCGGCGGCATTGTCGTCACTCCCGTTTTAACACTGGCAATGGGTCTTGATATCAAATACGCCATTGGTGCCAGTATCATCGCTGTGATTGCCACCAGCTCCGGATCGACGATTGCCTATCTGCACGACGATGTGCTGAATTTACGTGTTGCCATGTTTCTTGAAATTGCGACCACGATTGGTGGCATCTCAGGCGCATTGCTCACGGGAATTTTGAATCCTAAATACCTGTATTATCTATTTGGCGCACTGCTCCTATTTTCAGGCTGGAACATGTTTCGCAAATTGCGACGCGGCGATGAAGTCGAACAGAATGTCCAAGACGATACAATTGCGACAAAGTTGAAACTTAACGGGACCTACTTTGACAAGGCAACGTTTAAACAGATTGATTACCAAGTTGCCAACGTGCCGCAAGGGTTTGTCGTGATGCTGGGTGCCGGTTTAGCCAGCGGCTTGCTTGGTATCGGTTCAGGTGCCTTCAAAGTTACCGCGATGGACACCTTCATGAAGATGCCGCTCAAACCATCGTCCGCTACCAGCAACCTCATGATGGGCGTGACAGCAGCGGCCAGCGCAACGGTGTACTTCTTCAACGGGGCAATTTTACCAAATATCGCAGTGCCGCTTGCGCTGGGCATCCTTGTCGGCGCCGTCCTGGGCACACGCATCATGCAAGTATTGCCGTCACGGGTCATCCGTATGCTTTTCATTCCGGTCATTTTGTTAATCGGCCTGCAGATGATCTACAAAGGATTTGGGGGCTAACCATGACTAAACACCAAAACGAGACATCGACCACAACGGAAATGAATCATATTGAAGCTATTATCGGCCACATCCTCCAAATCGGGGTCAGTATCGCCGCTATTATCATGGCACTGGGACTGCTATTGCTGATTATTAAAGGGGGTCAAACGGGATATGCGAAAAACGTTCATCCAACGACAATTAGCGGCATTCTGCGTGGCATCGCCCAGTTAAAACCGTACGCAGTCATGATGCTGGGGTTATTTTGTCTGATCCTCACACCAATTTTACGGGTGGTCGTTTCAATCTATGCGTTTGCAAAGGAGCACGACCGGCTGTATGTTGTGATCACGACCCTAGTGCTGGTTATTTTGGGGATTAGTTTTGTGATAGGGCATACGGTGTAGAGAGTGAAGCAAGGCGTTTTGAGGGCGGAGCATAAGGCACTTCGACCCGAAAAGTCCGGGCCTGACTTTTTGGGTCGAAGTGCCTTATGCAGAAGCCCTCAGCCTTGCGGAACGCGTTTCGGCTACGTAAAAATTAACCACATCGCAACCAAGAAAAAGTCGAATAATCCACAAAAGTCCGGGCCTAACTTTCACTCAACACCGCAAAACAGCGATTTCTTACTTTACAGAGCACTCATTCAGTCAACATCGCCGCTAAAGCCTCAACTGAAAACAATAAAACTAAAGCAACTACCATAACGACCAGTCAGTAAAGCAGCACCAAGTTCGAATCCCAAAGCGGGAAAAACTTGGTGCTGCTTTTTGTCTGTAATTAAAAATCAACTTGCAATAGAAAATTTTTCCACATTATTGCCGGTCATTAAGTGCTTCGATATGCATTTGCATCGCTATCAGCTAAGTTGAGTGCCATACACTACAACTTGGGATTCCGATGCCTTTCATGTCGCCACTTACTCGAGAATCTGACCATAATTCTGGCTTGCAGGCGGTTGACCAATTCAGCCAGCAGGAAACCAAACGCTATGGCACCTGCTATTTCTGCAACTTCCAAGAGGTACTGCAGCGCAACACCAGAATTACCCAAGGCAAAGTTTTTTACCATCTGATAGGCCTGTCCTCCCGGCACGAAAGGCACTAGACTCGGAATATTAAAGTTAATAACCGGCATTTTCAGCCACCGAGCCGCCTGCATACTTAAAATCCCGATCAGTAACGCCCCGAGGAAATTGCCCCCGACAATACCGCCGCCAGCCATCAAATATAGTTTATAAGCCAGAAAACTTAGTAACCCGATCCAGCCACTGGTATTCAACGCGCGACGCGGAATGTTGAGAATAATACCAAAGGCCACTGTCGAAATATAGGTGAGGACGAGGTCAATTATTAGTGTTAACATCTCATCCACCTCACATTAATTGCAGGATCACGGCGATCCCGCTTCCGATAGCAACCGCACTCATCACAGCTTCCATCCCCCGGGCGATACCGCTCACGAGGTCACCGGATAAAATATCACGAACGGCGTTGGTCAACGGCACTCCCGGTACAAGCGGCATGACACTCCCGACAATGATGTCGTCAGTGCTGTTGCCCCAGCCCCACTTGACCGTTTCAATAGCTAACACGCCGATGACGATGGCAGCGAGGAACTCACTCAAAAAGCGCACTCTGGCAAGTCGGTTCACGCCAAAGAATACGGCGTAGCCCAACATTCCAATTAAAAACGTCACGAGTGCATCATGGTAGTTCCCGCGAAATACGATTTCCAGTGTAGCACTCACAAAACCCGCGGCAACCAATTGGAGCCACACCGGGAACGCGTTCGGGTGCGCCTCAAGGTCGTCTAGATCGTCGTTAAATTCGGTCAGTGTAATATCCTGCGCCGCAAATTTTCTTGACAGGTCGTTGACTCGGGTGACCATCTCCAAGTCGATCGTGCGGTTTTTAATGGGTTCTACCTGCGCATTTCCCTCGCTGGAAAGTGCCATCATGATTCCAGTAATGGTCACGTAGACCTTACTATCCGGATAACCAGCATTTTGCGCAATTCGTGTGAGCGTGTCGTCCACGCGAGCCACTTCCGACCCATTTTGAATCATAATGCGGCCAGCCTGCAAAGCCGTTTTCAGTACTAATTGACCGCGGTCACTTGCCATAGCAGTACGCCTCCCTTAACTTCTCATTATTGCTTTAAATTATATCAGTTCTTACCCCTAGTTACGTCAAAAATCCGTTTTCAGGTTTAAAAACGCCCACAAAAAAACCGGTCAGCCTCGTTTAGGAGTCCGCACCGGTATGTTGCTATCTTACAAAGATGTAGTGGGCCGCTTTATACCCAATTGTTAGATTCTGTTTGTCAGTCAAATTTTCAACCAGCACAGGCCCCTCAAACGGGTCGTGCTTCCTTACGGTCAACTTATCGCCGATATCCAACTTAATGTCGCCCAGGTAGGTCAACAGGTCGTGGTTATCAATGAACCGCTCCACCACAACTGTTTTACCATCCTCGACATCGTTTAAAACGAGGTGACTGTCTTCATCATAGTTCCCGTCACGGTCGGGAATGATACCGCCATGTGGGCAGCGCTTTGGCCGTCCCAGCGCATCATCCAGCGCGTTGGCGAGTTTGGGGCTGGTGACGTGTTCAAGCTTTTCTGCCTCTTCATCAATTTCTGGCAGCGTGTAACCCAGCCGATTTACTAAGAAGGTCTCCCACAATCGGTGGTTACGGACCAGCATCACTGCCAATCGCCGACCCTCTTCAGTCAAGGAAATCCCAGCGTAAGGTTCGTGGATCACATAGCCTTCTTCGGCCATTTTGCTCACCATTTCAGTTACCGAACCCGCAGCAATGTTTAAACTAATGGCAATTTGCTTATTTGACACCTTAGCGCCTGCACCACCAAGTTCAAAGATAATTTTGAGATAGTCCTCTTTCATTGGTGTCATAATCTTTACTCCTTATTTACCACAAAAGCGACTTACGGTTTCTCCGCAGTATCTTCGTTTAGTGAAATCAGTTCCGCGTCCTTGCCCCGAACATCTTCCGCCTGAATTGTGACGTGAGAGATGTGGTATTTGGTGGTTAGGACACGCTCAATTCGGCGATAAATCATTTCAGCTTCGCTTAATTTCATATCCCTCATATTGACGTGTGCGGAAAAAACAATCCGATTTTCGTCGATCATCCACGCATGAATGTGGTGCACACTGGTAATCCCATCGATTTTCATGAGGTCCTCTTTAATGGCCTCATAGTCAAGCTTCGGCGCACCCTGCATCAAAATTGAAACGGCATGACGCACAATGGGCCAAGATTCTACCGAGATATATAGCGCAACCAAGATGGTAATAATCGGGTCAATCATAGTAACATTGTACCACGCAATCATCAATCCGCCGAATATAACCCCAAAAGATGACAACGTGTCACTTAACAGATGTAAATAGGTCGCCTTCATGTTCATATTATGTTTCGACCCGCCATGCATTAAGACGGCAGAAATAAGGTTAGCTACAAGGCCGACAACGGCCACAATCATCATTAAGTCGCCATTGATGTGTTCCGGTTGAAACAAACGTCTGACCGCTTCGGCAACCAGAAAGATTGCCACAACGACCAGCAGCAAAGCGTTCAACAATGCAGCCAAGATTTGGGCGCGGCCATACCCATATGTATTATGTTCGTCTTCGCAGCGTTGACTGATCCGGTGCGCAAAGTATCCGATGGCGATAGAAAACGTGTCGCCCAAATTATGGAAGGCATCAGACAGTAAGGAAAGGCTGCCGGATAAAACGCCGCCCACGATTTCAACAACTGTAATTGCTGCGTTTAACAGGGTAACCGTTAAAAATTTTTGCCCTGACATTGTCTTCTTTTCCCCCATAAGTCATCGCCTCCGTTACCCCCTATTATCGCATGCTTACGCCTGTTTTTAAATAATCTTTTAAGAATTCAAGATCCAATTGTTAGGTATCCCAAATTCAACCGGCATACTACTCAATTAGTGTTGTTTTATATCAACTAGAAAGACCGGTTTCACAAATCAGACACTCGTGGTCATTATCGGCTAAGGCTGCAATTGTTAACAACGATTAAGTGTTTATTTCATCAAACAGTTTAGTCGTTAAATTATTCTGAATAACAACTTATTCTTGTAAGATTATTATCTTGCTGGTGAGCTAACGAGACCCTTGATATCAGCCTATACCGAACTTTTTAAAAATGATAATTTGGTTTTGCCAACCGCTTTCAAATGTGATATACCAACGTTTTTAAAATTAGAATTTTCTTAATTAAATTATTAGAAAAAATAAGTCAATTTTTGGTGGACAACGAGTGAAAATGGCGTTAAGATACTAAAATCTTGTGAAAGTTACAAAGGAGGGATTGCGAAATGTACTTACGTCGCGCAGAAATGAAAGACTTACCCCAAATTGAATCCATCATCCAGGATGGCAAACGCCATCTGGCGGCTCAACACATCGATCAATGGCAGGGGCTTTACCCCGATACCAAGGTCCTCGTTGACGATATTCAAAATGGTCACACCATGATTTTGGTGGAAGACTATGAAGTGTTAGGAGCTGCGGCCGTGATCCCCGGTCCTGATGACAGTTACCAAAAAATTGACGGGCAGTGGCTGACAGACAATGACAGCTACGTCGCAATTCACCGGGTTGCCGTTTCAGCAAACCACCGTGGCCACGGTCTTGCCGGCAAACTCTTCAACGCCATTTTTGAAGAAGTCGACACCTTTGATTCTATCAAGGGCATCCGTATTGATACCCACCCCGATAACTTGGGCATGCAACATATTATTGAAAAATCCGGTTTCATTAAAACCGGCACGATCGAAGTCAACGCCGATGACCTCACGGACGTTCATGACTTTGCTTACGAACGGCTCACTAAGACTGCCGTTCTAGCAGGCCACAACGCTTAAATTTAACCTTAAACAATAAGACCAGAGCAAAAGCAATTTTGCCCCTGAAATTTAAGAGACCCCCGCAAATCCCTAATTGGGTTTTGTGGGGGCCTTTTATATGTCCTGTATGTTCGAAAACTGCCGTTTGTTGCAAATTTAGATTACATCAAGAAAACGGGCTACGATGATCAAGTCAGAACTGTTAAAGGCTAAATCGGTCTTTTGACACAGTCCCTTTTGAAGTTATCAAGCAAAGGCTTGTCCTAGGCTTTCGCCGCATTCTGCAAACTGTCCATACACAATAAATATTGAAAAATCGTTAGTCCTAGTTTGAAAATTATCTACCGCACTGCCATTCCTACACTTATCCGCAACCCAATGTGTGCTAGTGTCAACTGGTGATAAACCAACTTCATGCTATCCCACTAGGTTACCGTCTACCTAGATAATGTATAACAATCCGTACCAGTACTGCTAACGCCCTTCCTACACGGCCTTTAGACTATCATCCAGTTCTTCACGAGCCGTCGTTAGAGAATGGCGCAGTGTGCTGTTTGCAAACGAGCCATAAAAAGAGCGATGAGCACAAGCCCATCGCCGATAACGGAACCCGATCAGCAATTAGGAAATCAATCACTCGATGTTCCAAATTACTCGTCATTTTGTACGATTACTGGTTTAACTATTGTTAAACACTCAAAGCGCATTGAAGCGCCATCCATAGGCGTGATGTTACTCAGTCAATGTTTAGCGACTATACGACGGTTACTAATCAAAAACGATCAACGTAACAATTTTTAAGTCACTGGTCGGTTTAATATCCCGTTATCACCATTAGAATACCATTTTAGATACAAAGAAAACAATTATTTTGGCGTGGATTTCGTGAATTTCATCAATGCGCCGTACAGCACCATACTGATGACGATAACCACGAAGGTCGCACCAATCGTATTTGCGACGACGGGCACGTGCTTTAAGCCCATATAACAGCCAACGGACAGCACCCACGTTATGATGGCGATCCAGTTCACACCACCGCGGTACCAGTATCTGCCGTTGATTTTTGCAAACTGGTCGACTTGGTAGTCCTGATGGTGCAGCCAGAAGTAATCCACTAAAAAGATGCCGATCTCTGGTCCCAAGACCATCCCGATTCCGTCCAAAAACACGGTAAAGATGTCGAGGAAGGACGCCACAAACAACGGCAAGAACGTGACCGCAGTTGCAATCAGGGTGACGACCCACAGACTGACTTTCAAGCTCAATCTTCGCGTCATGTTCGTCAACGCAGAGCCCGCGGACATCAAGTTCACTGCGTTCGCCGTGGTACTGGTCAAAATAATCACGACCATGGCCAGAAACCCGAGCCCTAGCTTACTGGCAATCGTGCTGGGATCTGAATTGTTCGGATCAAAATGCCCCAGTGTGATGGCCGTCCCAATGGTGGCAATGACACCGATAAAGGCAAACCAGTACAGCCCAAGGTTGGCGCCAAGAAACGACGCTTGCGTGGCGTTTCGTCTCACACCGGTAAAACGTGAAAAGTCACTTGCTGCGGTGACCCAAGCTAAGTTAAAGGCCGCCAAGACATCAATGGCTGCTCCCGGTGTCATCCGTAAAGATTTTGGTGCCTGCCAATTAAGAATCTGATGAAACGACACTGTTTTAAACACAACAATGGTCTCCCAGATAACAAAAACAAACACGAGGATGATGCCGACCCGTTCAATCAACTGAACAGAACGCTGCCCAACAGAAACGCTTAGCAGATGAAAAACACTCATGACAGCAATCCCAACAATGACGCCTAACTCCCCACCCGGTTTACCGTAGACTGGCCAACCAAAGAGATCATGAAACAAAAAGCTCATTGAAGTGGCTGCAATAAAGGTGTTCACCGATGCCCAGCCAATGAATTGAACAAGGTTGATGGCGGAGGGCAGCAAACTGCCCCGTAACCCGAAGGATGCCCGGGTCAGCGTCATTGATGTCAGCCCCGTCTTGTAACCCATAAAACCGGCAGCTGCCAAAAGCAAGTAAGAAATGATACCAGAAATGACGAGCGTGGTTGACGCGGTCACTAAACCGCAGGCGGCAATGACGCCGCCGACATACCAGGTCCCGTTATTGGCGTTAGCCCCAACCCAGGTGGCAAACATATCCCAGTAGGACATGTGCCGACTTTCCATGGGAATTGAAGAGACCTTCCCCATGCCATTTTTGCTGGCCATAAGTGAGGCCCTCCTATTCGTTTAACGCGTGACGCGGCAGAATTAAATTCATCGCAATACCAAGAACGGTGACCACTGACAAACCTGAGAAGGTCAACCCAAAAATCTTCAGGCTGGCGTTCCCGATCCCGATGACTAAGATGGTCGCCGCAATCATTAAATTACGTTTTTCATTAAAATCAACGTGGTTATCAACTAAGACCCGCATCCCGCTTGAGGCAATGACCCCGAACAACAGGAAGCTGACCCCACCGATAACCGGTGAGGGAATACTTTCAATCAGCGCACTCAGTTTCCCAATGAAAGAGAAGACGACGGCGAAGAAGGCGGCGCCGCCCAGCATGTAAACGGAATGCACCCGGGTGATGGCCAGAACACCAATGTTTTCACCATAACTGGTAATTGGCGGACCACCAACCAGACTGGCAATGATTGAAGCAGTCCCGTCACCAGCAAGCGTGTGGTTCAGGCCCGGATCCTTAAAGAAGTTCCGGTGGGTCAACTTATTGAGTACCATGATGTGGCCCATGTGTTCAGTCATTGTGACAAAGGCAATCGGCGCCATGCTCAAAATCGCATCCAAGTGCCAGGTCAGCTGGTACGTAACACCAGGAATCTGAAAGGCCGGCATTTGAAACCAGGCTGCCCGTAAAACGGGGCCAAAATCAACGACCCCCGCGAAGACGGCAATAATGTAACCGCAGACGATTCCCAGCAGAATGGGGATCAGGCCCAAGAAGCCCTTTAAAAACATGTTGAAAAAGATGGTGATCAGTAAAGTGGCAATCGCAATTCCAAACGAAGTCAAACTGTATTTGCCATTCACTAGTGTGGCGTCAGAAGCAGCCGTACTGGCTAGTGACAGTCCAATGACCATGATGATTGGGCCAACAACGATCGGTGGCAACGCCTTGTCGATCCAGTCAGACCCAATGAGGCCAACAATAATGCTGACAATGAGGTAAACCACCCCAACTGCCAGCGTCCCTTGCGCAATCGAAGGATAGCCGGCAGCCTTCATCAGGCTTTGCATGACCACGATAAACGAAAAACTCGACCCCATGTAAGCCGGAATCTTCCCCTTAGTGATCAAAATGTACATCAGGGTGCCGACACCGGAACTAAAAAGCGCGATTCCTGGGTTTAACCCAACTAAAATTGGCACCAGGACAGTGGAGCCAAACATTGAAAATAAGTGCTGAATTGATAACCCGATCCACTGTCCAAACGATGGCCGTTCCCAGATGTCCAACACTGCATCTGGATTACGGTACCGTTTTTCCTGGTCCTTTGGCATAACACAAACGTCCTTTCCCTCATCCCTTACTTGGTCGAGGATACCAATACACGAAACGACACCCCCATACCCGCAGGTATAGAGGTGTCGTTTCCATGTGTTTCTTTTTGTACGAACGGCCCCTTCTCAGCCTCACGGGACCAAGTTAAAAGGTTTAATTTATTCAAATTATAACGGGCTGTGTGCCCATTGTCAATCACGTGTCGATGGCAAGACATGGTTGATACCCAGTCTTATCAGCAATAGGCCAATGAGTAAGACAACACCGATCACTAAGAACGTGGCGTTTTGCGTGGTGTCCGTTAAAAAGCCAAAAACAAACGACCCCAGCGGTTGAAAACCATCCAGCGCGATAAACCAAATGCCGAAGATCCGTCCCAAATACTCATTTTCTGTGGCATCCTGTGTCATGGTAAACGCCCGGATATTGAAGGACGCCATTGCGAACCCGTACACGAACGCGAACAGCAATAACACCCAGTACTGGCGAACCAGTCCGGCAACCACAAGCCCGACAGCTGCTAGTACGAGGTCCCGGTAGTTGTCGTTACGTCTTGTCGGGCGCTTTACCAGTGTCAAGCGCAATCCGCCCAGTATGCCACCCAGCGCCAAACCGGTCAGTAAGAAACTGTATTTTTGCGGATCCGCTTGGTAAAAGTGGTTGACCACAAAGGGCAGCACCAGGCGAACTGCCGCGAACAACACGTTAGCAAAACCGCTCAAAAAAACATTTTCCACTAGTGTTTGGTGTGCCCCAACGTATTTAAAGCCAGACATCAGACTAGCCTTGAAGCCGAGGTGCGTTTGACGCTTTGCTGGTGCATGGTACCGCAAGCCGACTAACAACAAAAATGACAGGGTGAAGGACATGCCGTTTATCAACAAAAACGTTCGAAAGTCGATCCACTTCAGGGTCAGCAACAGACCACCCAACAACGGGGTCACGATATCCGCCAAATTCAGCGAGGTATTCGAAAACGCGTTAAATCGTTGCAACGCACTGGAAGCTAATATTTCCGGCACGATGGCCTTCGCCGCCGGAAAACTGAACGCCACGCCGACATCCAGCATAACGGTCAGCCCAATCAATTGCCAGGCAGCCGGGTTCTCCGGGTCAATGATCATCGCAAAACTA
This sequence comes from Secundilactobacillus collinoides DSM 20515 = JCM 1123, assembly GCF_001435975.1. Taxonomy (GTDB): domain Bacteria; phylum Bacillota; class Bacilli; order Lactobacillales; family Lactobacillaceae; genus Secundilactobacillus; species Secundilactobacillus collinoides. The sequence goes on along the minus strand of NZ_AYYR01000001.1, from coordinate 79,281 downwards.
AAGCAAGCCAGCAGACAAATAAATTCTGAGACCACTAAAATGCGTTTACGATTATAGTTATCGATCAGGACACCGCAAAACAAGTCGCCGCATAACAGTGTGAGCCCGCCGACCGCCTGAACGATACCAAGCAACGCCGTGCTGCCGCTTGCTTTGACGACAAACCAATTCAGTCCAAACAAGTAGAGTGAATCCCCCACCCGAGAAATGAAGGGTGATAAAAAAAGCGGCCAATTAAAAGTTTTTGAACGCATCGGCCCCTCCTTAATCCGGCAATTGCCGCCATTCCGCCTTACCGTTCATGGTCAGCGCTAACAAATAATTAAACGCTTTGACCGCATTTTTGCGGCGATGGTGGTACAGCTTATTTAACCCGGCGCCCGTTTTCATCGGGGCCGACATCCCCAAATGTCCATCCTGCCACTCGCCAGAAGCCATCATCACAGCCATTTCGCCGTTGTCATCCGCCGTGAACAAGAAAAACAGACTCATGGTATCGTAATCGTTCAAATACGCTGGCATCGTCCAAAAACCCGGCCGAATCTGTTTGAGTTCCGAACCGAGGAAGTGGTAATCAACGTGATTTTGCAGGGTGACTGGCGTTGTTAAGTAAAGCATCATGTTTGCTAAACGCGGGTCGCCTAATTGTAAATAGGGTCGTTTGTGGTCCAAGTGACTCACCTCCGAATTGAATCTTTATTTTAGTTTACCAGCAAATCCCAGTCTGGTCACGACTTGTTGGGCCTTTTACCGAATGCTTGCGCACTACTGGACAAACTTCTAGTTGACGAAATGCCGTTTTCCGGTTACAGTAGCAAGGAACTAAATAACCAAAATAAATTCAGACTGGGAGCTGACTTTTGATGACAGATTTATCAACAACGATTGCTGGTAGAACCTTTAGTAACTGCATGATGAACGCCGCGGGTGTGCGTTGTGCCGACGACAATGATTTGAACCAAATTATTGCGTCACCTGCTGGTGCTTACGTGACGAAAAGCGCAACGCCAAACGTGCGCGAAGGAAACCCTGAACCACGGATGAAGAGTCTGCCCGGCGGCTGTATTAACTCTATGGGCTTACCAAACCACGGCCTAGATTACTACTTGAACTTCGTCTTACAGGATCAAGCAAAGCGACCTGATAAGACCAACCTCCTGTCCGTTGCGGGCACGACACTTGAAGATAACTTAACTATGTTGCACAAGGTTGAAGATTCAGAATTCAACGGGTTCGTTGAACTGAACCTTTCCTGTCCGAATGTGCCCGGCAAACCACAAGTTGGATATGACTTTGACCGGGTTCACGAGATTTTAGTTCAAGTCTTTGATTTTTACGACAAGCCACTTGGGGTTAAATTACCACCTTACTTTGACCTCGTGCACTTTGACCAAATCGCCAAAATTTTAAATGAATTCCCCCTGACCTTCGTTAACTCGATCAACAGTGTCGGTAACGGGCTGGTCATTGATCCAAATGCCGAACGCGTTGCCATTAAGCCAAAGGGCGGCTTTGGCGGCATCGGTGGGACGTTCATCAAGCCAACTGCTCTAGCTAACGTCCGGGGGTTGAGCTTACGGCTGAAACCAGAGATTGCCATCATCGGTACTGGTGGTGTCATGAACGGGACTGACGTCTTTGAACATATTCTCTGTGGCGCTTCCATGGTTCAAGTTGGGACTCAGTTTGGTTTTGAAGGCACGCGCATCTTCAAGCGGCTGTCGAAAGAACTGAGCGCCATCATGGACGCCAAGGGCTACCAAAGTATTGCTGACTTTAAGGGCAAGCTTAAAACATTTGATGATTAAATAATTGGATTTGACCACGTCCAGCTAACAAACCGTTAGCTGGGCTTTTTAGTCTTCGGTTAATGCCTTACTCATCATAAAGTCCGTCTGCGGATCATCACCCATGTAAAAGGTATGCGCGCCGACTTTCTCAAATCCAAGCCGGTGATAGAAAGCCTTGGCATTTTCATTGTGCTCCCAAACACCCAACCATACTTTGGATTTATGCGCTTGGATAGCTTGTTTTTCAGCAAAAGTAATCATCGTTTTCCCCAAACCAAGGTGTTGGAAGCTCGGCTTCAAATAAATACGCTCAACCTCCAAATAATCTGGTCCCATCGGCTCGGATTGACCGTCATTCACGTTTAGTTTAAGGTACCCGGCCAACTGCCCATCCTGAATCAAAAAATAAAAGGTCGAATCAGGATCGGTTAATTCCACAGTGAGTTGTTTTGTGTTATACGCCTCGTCCAGATAAGCTTGCAAAATTTCCGGTGTGTTCGCTGCTCCAAACGTGTTGGTGTAGGTCTCAATACTCAAGGCTTGCAGCTGAGACAGCTCATTGATAGTAATTGGTGTTAAAGTTGTTGTCATTATTTGTGCCCCTTTTTTCTGTTAGTAGTCACGCTGGTGCCCCTTTTTGACGCTGTGCCAGTCATCGTTCACATTTGTTGCCATTCTCTGCAACATAACCGCCAACCGGTGGCGTTCCGTGGTCGAAAATCCCTGTAACGCCCGCTGGTTAGAAAAGTCATCTTCCCGTTTGAGCAATGGATAGAGTTGCCGCCCCTTTTCAGTTGGATATAAACGGCGAATCTTCTTGTTTTCTTGATCAGGACGTTTTTCAACTAGGCCATTACGTTGCAGTTTTTGCACCGCCCGAATCACTGTGGACCGATCAACCTTGATCAGCTCGCCCAACCGCTCTTGAATGATTCCGGGTTGTTCACAGACTCGAACCAAGTATAGAAACTGCCCCTTTGTCAGGTCATAGGGTTTAAACTCAATATTGGCAATCGAATCTAACGCGCGGGAAATCATGCCAATCTCACGTAAAATATCCGTCATCTCACATCACTCCTCTTTTGATGCAAATACAGCATAATTGAGAATAACACGTTTATTTGGCAATTGCAACAATATTTCAAGCCACGATTGATTTAATGCGCCACGGTAGCGCAAGCAACTTAAAAACGCCCGGGCACAATTGCGGCTGGGCGTTGTTTTAGCAATATTAATTATGCAAACAAAGGCGTTTTGATGCCTCTTTGCATGTGGTAGTACTGATGATCACCGATTACTCGGCGACCAACAACTTCGAAACCCGCGCGCTCGTATAGCTTCATCGCACCTGGGTTATCGAAGTCGACAATAAGTCCCATGACAGACTCACCATCACGGTTAGCGTAAGCAGGCAGCGCCTTCAATAGCTGGCTGCCGACCCCGTGGCCCTGAAACAGTGGTGAAACAGCAATAGAATCCAGATACCATTCATCGCCATCCGTTTCAGATTCAGCCTCAAAGGGATGCTTAAACGCCGCTGATTTATTTGAGAGGCGTTTCAACACCTCGTCGACGCGCGCTTCATTTTCTCCGGGATACCCGAACGCGACGCCCACAACTTGACCATTGGCCTCGGCCACCACGGTGGTTGCGTCACTGGACAAATAACTTCTTGTCCGGTACGCCATCGTGATGACCTTCTCTAAGTCAGGTTCGGGAACGTCGTCCAACTCTTCTAACTGCATCTCATCAAAAATCAAATTAATTAAGGGCGCTATCTGACCTGCATCAGCGGGCTGCGCCTCACGTATGATTATCACAATAATCCTCCATTCATGGTTATGTAAGAGGATACCGGAAATCTGACAGCTTGTCAAAAACGATGGTCAATCAGTTAAATTAAGACGGAAAAGCGCCCTGTTCATATTCGGTTCGGAAAATGCGCCGAAAAATGTCTATCGTTCACAGTTTTGTCACAGATGTATGCGCCCGCCAGTAACGCACTCGAAAACAACACATCGTCAATTCAATGAGTTCACCACAAACGTTTCGCACCGTGCCTCCGCACAAAATGCAATGGCAAACCACCCGGACTTAAAAGTCCACCGTCCTACTGGCTATTTTTCACTGCCACGTTCAGCCATTTTTTCCTGCCTGTCACGCAACTCATTTAGTTCGCCACGAATTTCTCCTAGGATTTCGATCTGCATCCGTTCAATTTCAAGCGTGTGCGGAATTTGATTTTGTGTTAGATGATCCAGCTTGGCGTGCAGGATCCGCAGCTCATGCTCCGATTTCTGATTAACGTGGTAGTCGTTTTCAGCGTCCATCCGGTCCCGGTCGGCCGAGCGGTTCTGGCTCATCATGATGATGGGGGCTTGCAACGCCGAAATACAGCTCAAACATAGATTTAACAGAATGTACGGGTACGGGTCAAAGTGAATCCCCAAAACTTGAAGCCCGTTAACGAGCATCCATGTCAGCAGGACCATCGCAAAAATGAAAATAAAGCCCCAGCTCCCGCCGAAATGAGCGACGGCGTCCGATACTTTCTGACCCGTTGTCAGACTGTTTGACAGTGATTCATTCACATCAGTAATTTCATAATCATCACTTTGCAGTGCTCGGGTCAATTTTCGGTTGATTTTTTGGCTCTGTTTCAAGTCAGCATTGATCATTGCATCAACGTTGGCCAAACGGTACTTTAACAAGTGCCGATTACAAATAAAGTCGGTCACCTTCGCTTTTGGATAATCATTTTTGACCCGGTTGCGCATGGTGGTCGACAATTCAGATAAATACATCCCCTCATCAAGGAAAAATGTATCGCCATCGACCAGACAATTGGCCGTCATTCGCTCATCACTCATTGGATTCCCCTCTTTCTAATGAATACCTACGCTTTATAGTCTAGTCCTAGTTTAAACCACTCTTGTCGCAAAAGAAAATAGGCTGTGGCAAAAGTCGCCTTTACTCTAAACAATCCTGAAATGGTTCAATTTGCGCGTATTGATTATCAAGTCTAGACGGGCAACAATCAACTTCTCCCGGCTATATAAAAGGCCCCCACTAAAAACCAATTTGTGGTTTTTTGTGGGGGTCTTTTATACTCCGGGAGCAAAATCGCCTATTGTCCCGTTTTCATTGTGGCACAATGTGTATCGGCCAGCCGACCACATTCATTTTGAGTACGCGCGTTCTATAGTCAAGAAACAAACAGAATTACCAAGCAACAAACTATTCAGTCACCAGTTTATGATCAATGTATGACCGTTTAGCGAGTCGCAAAGACTTACGAATCTCTGCCATGTGCGCCTTAAACTGGTCATCTTTTAAGTCACAGTCAAACCACGACAATTCTGAAAGATTTTCCTCCATTTGGTTCAAAATCTTTTCAATTGCCTGCTGTGACTCGTCATTACCTGTCATCTATCATTCACTCCTTATCTTTTATAACCCGTACTATACCGGATTTAAATTAAATTACAACCCTTTTGCACTTTCTTTTTAGAAGTGAGAGAAAAGTCTCATTTTCAGTGGTTGTTACTCATTGAACTAACAAAAAACATGTCAGTTGGCTCTGCCAATCAATTAATTGGTAGGGTCCACTAACATGTTTATATGAGGCTATTTTATTAACCGTTGCATATCTTCTGGAAGCGGCAACGCGAACTGCTGGTGTACATGGGTCATCGGATCATCGTATCCTAACTGAAACGCATGGAGTGCTTGGCGCGTCATCTCCTGCTGATCACCACCATAGAGCGCATCCCCCAGTAATGGGTGACCAATGGATTGAAAATGAGCACGAATCTGATGCGTGCGGCCGGTGTGCAATAGCACCTCAACCAGGGTGTAACCACTGAACCGCTGTCGAACCCAGTATTCAGTCTTGGCCGGCTTGCCGTCTTCAGCAACGATTTGGTTAAACCCCTCGTCCGCGCGTCTGAGCGGTGCGTCAATGATGCCGTGGTCATCTGGCAGCTGTCCGCCAACCAATGCCAAGTATCGTTTCACCAGTGTGTGGTCCGCTAACGCCTGGTTCATCCACGAATTGGCTAACCGGTGCTTCGCTAACAGGACAAGGCCGCTGGTGTCCCAATCCAGCCTCGTGATAACATGGGGCACTAAATTGGTTTCTTGGCTGTCAACCAGATGGCCCTTTACCCGGTTCACCAGTGTATCAGTGCGATTGCTGGGGCCCGGTACCACGGTTAGACCAGCGGGTTTGGCCACCACCAAGAAATTCTCATCCTCAAAAATGACAGTGAGCGGTTCATGGCTAACGGGAACGTTCGGGTCCGCCGGTTCAGCTGGCATAATCAGGGTTAATTCAGCGTTAACCGCCAATTTAGTTGCCGGTGCAACAACCTTCCCGTTTACTAGAATTTTGCCATTGCTATGGTTGATCTGGGTAAACATCCGGTGACTCACACCCTGCCGTGCCAAAAATCGTTTGGCGGATAACCCCGCCGTCTTCACTTGCCATTTAAACTCCATACTGCCACTCCATTTCACTATTGTTGGTCGATCAAAGTGCTCAGGGCTGGGTACTTGTCCGCCGGGAAGTTGTACTGATCCCGGAAGGCCTTGATGTCAGTTTCTGTATCCACCTTTGGATCTACTGCCATCCGGCCAGTTTCCAACGGTGGCTGATCCGACACGATTGCATCGATCACGATAGGTGTCTTGTTGCCCGCCGCAATCAGGTCATTGACCTTTTGAATGGCCGCCTTCAGCGACTCGTCATCCGTGACGCGTAACCCAATGGCACCCATATTGTCGGCAACACCAGCCCAGTTTGCATTCTTAAATTTTAACGCATAATCGGTCTGACCGCTATTGGCTTTTTCCTGACGAATAAATCCAAAACCGCCGTTTTCAATCACTACGTTAATGATTGGAAGCTGATATTGCACCTGCGTCAAAATATCCTGCACGATCATTGAAAACCCACCGTCACCAGACACTGTGATGACGCGGCGGTTTGGTTGGGCAATCTTAGCAGCAATCCCCGCTGAAACGGCGTAACCCATCGCACCAAACCAAGCGGACATCGTCATTTTTTGATTTTGGTCAAATGGCAGCATCCGTGTCGACCACACGGTATTGTTCCCAATATCCAAGCCATAGATCGTGTCGGCGTCAGCTAACGTACCGACTGCCTTCAACACGCCCTCAGCAGTGAGCAGGCCATCGGGTCGTTCTGCTGCCCGTGCATCTAAATAATGAAGCCAGTTAGCCCGTGATTTTTGGCTTGCTTTCAAAAAAGCCGTTTCCTGTAACCGGTCTGGTTGTGCTTCAATCAATTGCTGCAGATAAGTACCAGCATCGGCCAAGATCAATTGCGTTGCTGGTGCTTCACGACCGAGACCAGCAGCGCGCTCATTGACCTGAATGAAAGTCACATCCTTACTCAGAAATCTAACAAAGGGGTTTGAACTACCGACCATCAGTACAAGGTCAGCAGCGTGCAAAACTTCATAGGCCGGCTGCGTTCCCATTCGCCCTTGTGACCCCATAAAGTTTTCAAAATTGCTTGGTACCATGCCGGAAGCAGGTGCCGAAGAGATAACTGGCAGACCAAATCGCTTTGAAACGCCAACGACCGCGGCCTTCGCGTCCTTAATGCCAGTTCCTACGACCATTACTGGGCGTTGGGCGCCCTTGATGAGATTGATTGTTTCATAGACCTGCTCACTGGTACCGCTAGCCTTCGGTTTAGCGGCGTGCTGTACCGGCATTGCCGTATAGTCGATCATCTTGCTGGCAAGGTTATCTGGGATAATCACAACGGATGGCGATTGCGTCTCATAAGCCGCGGTGATGGCTCGGCGAATTGTGCTGGGAATCTGTTGCGGGTTGCTTACCTGTTCGTGAAAAGTGTCTAAACTCGCAAATAACTCGTTTTCATCCATGTCCTGAATGAAGCGCGTGTTAATCATACTGGTGGCAACGGTGCTCATAATCAGCAGCATTGGCGTGCGATCCATCTTAGCATCAACCATGCCGTATAGCAGGTGGACTGCGCCTGGACCGACTGAAGCTAAGGCCACGCCGATTTTTCCGGTGAGCTTAGTCTCCGCAGCCGCAGCTAAGGCGCCCACCTCTTCGTGACGTACTTGAATGTAGTTAACCGAAGCTTGTTCGGGAGCGAACCCATCAATAATCGAATCTGCTGGAATACCATAAACATGGTCAATGCCCCAATTTTCAAGTTCTTTCACTAACGCCTGTGACGCTTTCATTTCCGTCATAAAATCCCTCCGTTCAAAGATGTATTCGCTTTCATTTTAGCAAAACAAACACAACAAAAAAAGGGCTGTCTGGCCCTTTCACTGTTATTTATAGAATATGGTTGCCAATCATGCCGTTCATAATCAAAAATCAAACGCATTACGAAACATCATACTGTGTCTCCTTAAGACCAGCCTCCATAAAATCAGAGGGCGTTTTCATAGTCTCCGGATCCCACGTTGCGACCCCAACGACTAGTGCGAGAGCAACGTTTGTCAAATCGGGATTATCGCGAAAGGCTTTGTCAAACCCCTCTTTGATTCGACTAGTGGCAACTCGTGCACCATCCGTATTTGCATAGATAAGGATCGCCCAAGTCGGATCATCCCGGTCCAAAAGATAGGTAATATCATTATCACGCGTTATTTTTTTAATGGTGGATGAAGCCAGCTGTAAAAGTTCCGTCAGCTGCTCGGCTGTCATCATGCGACGCAGGTCATTGTAGTAACGAATCTTTATTATCAACGTGGATACAGGCAGCTGAAACCGACGATTTGTTTCGATGAAAACCTGGGCATCTTCCTGGTAAGCAACACGCGTTCGTAAATTTGTTTGCGCATCAAATGCACCTCGTTCAATCAACGCAGTTTGCAGATCACGACTTTGTTGCTGAAGATAAGTCTGGTTAATGGTCAGAAAATACAAAATGACACTGAGCATCAACGGTTGAACCATCCAAAACATCAGCGGCCAGGGAATGTCCTGCGTTTTCGCCAAGTATTGGTAGAGCACAATGATAATTTGAATGGCAATGAACAAGAAATTGGCAACTAGCCCGGTCAACAGTCCCCAAAAATAGGTCATCAGTAATAACACAATTGTACAAAAGAGATAAATCGTATTGAGAATCAAATGGCCGGACAACGCCATGAGAATCGCAGTGCCAGCAAAGGCTGCCAAAAATAGCAACCAGCAAACATCAATATAGAGATTGGCATTTTGATGCTTATTTGTCATTCGAACGACCTCCTCTTTTTAGCAGCCCCTGTTTTTTCATGACCAGAATAATAGCTGCTCCAATCGCTATGATGACAATCAACGCGGCGCCTAAATAAATGAGCAACTGGGTATTCTGGTTCAAATTCCGTTTCACAGTCAGTGCACGGTCGATCGCCTTATTCTTTTTGAACCGATAACCCGTATGCTGATTATCCGTGTCCACAACGATGGCATCACCGGTGTATTGCTGAATTGTTGAAGCAGTGTTTAACTGCGTTGAAGCAAGATAGGTTGCTTGTGAAGTGGCCCCAGTCACCACAAGAAGACCACGTTTAGCATTATAGGGTGACCGCAGTAACTGATCTGTACCGATGGTGTGCCCATAACTGCTGGTCAGACTTAATTTTTCATTTGATTTAAACGTCTCCCACGACCGAGCATATTTAAAGTATAATTTTGAATTCAGCTGCTTGATCAATGGATTTTGTTTTGGCGTTCCAATTGCAATCACGTTACTGTTCTTTAACACGGTCTTACTGGGATGCTGGTAAAACTGAATGCTGCCCGTATTTAACTTCGCGTAACTGCCAATGAGGTTAAACAAATTGCTGAGTGTTTTAAAGTCCTGGTCATTGAGTGTTTTAGGAACGACAACAGCTAAGTGATTATAGGTTTCATTTTTGATAAACAGGGTCGGATAATTAGTCAGCAGCAGATCATTGCTTTGCTGCGATTTAACGGTCATCTTTGAGGTTGGTTCAATGGTGACCCACGGAGAATCGCTGTCAGCTGTTTGATTTGCGCCATTAAGTGCCAAATCAAAGGCCACCTTAACGTCCAAACTATTACTCAGCGCAGTCCCCCGCGGTAGTTTAAAGGTCAACCGGTCACCATTGATACGACCACGAACCAATCGATGACTCCCCGTCAACGTGTCATTAACAGAAACCGTCACTAAGGACCGCTTGAAATCCAAGTTATCGCTGTATTTTAGTTTAAGTGAAACCGTTGACCCATCAGCATTTGTTCGGTCATTCGGCAAACTCACATAGTAGTCGCCTTCATGGTGGCCCGTGCCAGTGAACTGCACCGCTTGATCAGTTAGTTGATACGTCTCGCGATTCAAATCTGCACTGGCGGAGTCGATTGCCGTTTGATCTGAAAGCGAAATGCTTTCCTGCTGACTTTCTGTCATCAATTCCTGATTAGCAACGAAACGGCCTGCTCGTTTCAACAATCGATCATTGTTCGCGGTCACAATCAGATAGTGTCGTCCCTTATCAGTCACCGCCTTAATGACAGCGTGTTTGGTAACTTGATCTTCGGTGATCACTTTTTTGAAGATGGCAGGTAACTCCTGGTAGGTCGCAACCATTATGACATAGTCTCCATCATCAGCCTGAACTTTGGACCAGCGTTCAATCTGCACCTGGTTAGCTTGAGCAGAAATAGTGCGGGATGTGCCGGACAATGCCAACATGCTTGCAGTTAAATCTGCGTTAGTAGGGGTGTCCGCCGTTGCTAAAACAGCGCGTTGCTGATTAACAGTATCGTCCCCAATGAAGTGCGTATAAAACGCTGAAATCGTGGTATCAGCCTGATTCAATTTGTAAGAAAAACTAACATTTGAAGCGTCTGTTATTGTCAACCAGTTTGCGGGTGTTTGCGTTGCCTGAACAACTTGGTTCTTCTTTTGCGTCTCAATCTGCCCGGTAACGGTGAGTTGATTATCCGCTGCCAGCAGCTTCGTTGGAATAGAAATTTCCTTGGTTTGCGTGCCATCTCCAGTCTGCGGCCTAAATGAGGTACATTTCACCCCGTTCACAGTGACAGTAATGTCAGATGTCTGCTTGTTCGTCAATTGGGATGCCTGATAACTTAAGTTAAAGGTGGCCTTTTTGACATTCCAATAGGACTCCTTTGAAAAATACATTGAGGCTGTTACTGATGTGCCTGACAATGTCGTTGTGCTGTTTTGAAACTGATCCGTGTAGGTTTGAGTTGCTGCAGCGTGAATCACACGCGGTGTTAAGAACGTCCCAAACCCAACCAGCACAACACTGAGGAAAATTAACCAGTTATTGATACCGCTTCGTTTTGTACCATTTTGCTTGTTGATGAAAAACTTGTTCACGAATATACCCCACCATTCCGTACGCGGCAACTGCGAGCCACATTTGACTATAGAATAAATACATCAAAACAATCAAAAACAAATTGCTTATTGTCAGTTCCCCACGTTCAGTGGTAATTGTGAGAAACGTGCTGGCAATGAACATGACCACTGCAAACAGCCATAACCCATTACTGAAGCCCTGAAGATTCGAGTGAACAATACCAGCCACCGACAGGACGAACACGGTATCTGAAAGAACCAGCGACAACATTAACATAAAATAAACAGCTAAATAATACAGTAGATCAAACCGAATTGGTCGGCCCTCCTTTTTGAACAAGAGCTTACCGTTCTTCAAAATGACGTAAATGTTGCCTTTGACCCAGCGCGTCCGCTGATGAAACCACACATCGATCGTCTGCGGTTCCTGTTCCCAGGTCACTGCCAGTGGTTGAAAGCCAATTCGGTAACCCAACCGATAAATTCGAAAACTGATTTCGGTATCTTCAGCTAGTGCCTTGACGTCCCATTGCCCGACCTTTTCCAAAATATCCCGGCGAATGACATAGTTAGTGCCCGGAATTGTACAGAGGTGAAACAACTGTTGCCGCCCGGCCTGTGCCATCCACTGAAACGATAAGGTTTCAATGTTAATAAAGCGCGTCAGCAAGGTCGCATTTTTATTGCGCGTTCGAAATTTGCCAATCACGGCGGCTTGACGATCATTTGCCAATAATTCAGCTACTAAAATGCGTAGTGCCTGTGCCTCCGGGGTATTATCAGCATCATAAACCGAAATGATTGATCCGCGTGCCTGTTTCAATCCAATGTTGAGTGCGTTCGATTTGCCTTTGCCACCGGTCACACTATCCGTATTAATAATCTTCAACCGTGCGGTACCAAAATCCTCCTGCAGAGCGGCTAATTTTTGAGCAGAATGATCAGTTGAATTATCATTTATGATGATAACTTCATATCGATCATGCGGATAATCAAAACTGAGCAGCGATAAAACTGTTTTAACGATGACAATCTCTTCATTGTGCGCCGGCACAAGAATCGAAACGAATGGCGGGTCATCAGGAAGTTTTGGTTCGTCGCGCTTCACATGGCGCAGATACCAGGTATAGCCCGCCAACGTCAATAGCAGGTTGATCACAAGAATACTCCAAATGGAGATGACCGCGACCATTAATAAAATATCGAGTATTGACATGTTCTGCCTCCTTATTTACGCCTTAATCGGCGCCAGTAAATCCGTCTGCCAATAATAATGAACACAACTAAAGCAATTAAAACAACACCAAAAAAGACGGTTAAAAACTGACCCTGGAATTTGAAAAAGCCCTTGAAAAGCGGTTGAGTTGCCACTGGTTTCGGGGTTTTATAGGGTGACGCAACCTTGCGAGTGACTCGTTGCTGGTGACCATTTAAATAATATTTACCGTCATGATAGACCAGCTCTGTTGTTCCAGTGCGAATCGTACTCCGATATCCATTTGTCTGCAGATTAGCCCATTCGAACCCAGCATGAACGATTGTGCGCTCAACATGCCTCAATTGCGACTTGCTCGTAGGCAATGAGATAGTCAGCGCAGTTGGAACTGCAAAATCAGAAACCATTTTGGCTGACATAGTTTTTAACGGAGTTGCCGCAAACGCTCGTTGCGCCACAACCGCATCGTTATCTTGTTTGAGGTATGTCGGTGTCTTATTAGCCAAAAGGAGCCAGCTTGAAGATTTCTGCAGGGCATTTTTTCGGAGTACGGCGTCCTGATTCCAGTACCCTTCGCTGCTGATGCCAACTGGAAAAACGGCTTGATTTGCAAGGTCAACCAGTTCTCCCGTCATCAGCCGATCTAATAAAGTGCCATCACTAGCAGAAGCTCCGCCTACCTGTGGTGTTTGCAAAAAGACAACACCGCCATTTAATTCCACTTCGCGAAGCGCCTTAGTGTACGTCCGATATGCGGCCAATTCTGAATTATCCGTAACCGAGACTGCACTGATGGCAAACGGAATATGTTGTTGTCTTAAATATCGACTGAGACTGACAAGCCGGGTAAGGTTGCTGTACGGTGTGACCTTCCTAATAGTCAGTAACGGGCGATTCGTTGTTTGTTTGGTAAACAAGTGGGCCAATAGCTGCTGACTCGTTGCCAATCCAATGCCGCTCGTATTAAAAAAGGGCAGGTAAGCATCGTGATGATTAACTGTGCCATATGCATAGTCCACATTACCGTCTGGAGTGACCAGTCGGCCATACATTACCGCGTCGGACGACTGGTGCGTCAGAACTGTGATCGCCTGTTTAAACGGTAACGATTTGCTTGTTTTAGCTGTTTTCAATGCCATCTGTTGTTGATAAAGAACCATTTTTGTCGCACCGAGTTCCGAAGCCTCCTTTGCCGTCAAACCATCGCCAATATGGAGTTTGATTCCTCTGTATGCGTCACGGTCACGGATGAACGTTTTGTTGGTAATCCCAACGGCTGACCAGTTAACCATGGTGATAACGCCCGTGTAGTGGCCTTGCTTGATCATCCCAGCTTGATAATCAGTCTGGGCAACCGTTTTAACCCGCAGATTAAGTGCGGTCAGCGTCCGTTGTAAGATATCAATTTTTTGGTTACCACGTGCACTTGTATTCTGTGCATCATAAACCAGCAAAACACGTTGTACGCTTGCCTGCACATGATTCATTGGCACCATAACCAGCAATATCGAAGACAGAAGGAGAGTCACAGACAGTAACCAGTGTTGCCAATGTTTATGTGTCATCTTCTTCCTCCTTTTCGTCACCGGTCAGCCATAATCGTTTATTAAGGACATCTGAAATAAAACATAAAAAGGTAAGGTTATAACAAACTGGCACCATGAATAAATGTTTCGCCAAATCAGCGTCCCCATCACCAATAATTGAAATAATCGGGACAAACACGCAAATGGTCATGAGGCCGGTGATCAAGAAAAAACGGATAATGCCCCCTGGGCGTTTGGCTTTTAAATCAAGCCAAGCACTCACACTGTAAATACCAATAAATGCCAGCGCTAATAAACAATCAAAAGCATATTTGTGAGGGAAGTAATTGGTCATCAAGGTGCTGTATCCCGTAAAGAAGTATGATTGCGCACCAGCCGGTTTACCCGAACCGCGTGCATAGTTGCCGACTGCGGTGACCCGAGTCTGCATCACATCCTTGGCCGCCAGATCAAGTAATTGGCCAAACTGTTTGGGGTGCGCGGCATAGTAGCGAATCAGCCAGCCGGTCCCATATTTTTTCAGCAAGTGCTGCTTGATATATGAATCACTAGGTTTGACCGCCGTGAATGTCTTAGGATAATAATTCTCACTTCGCATTAAAGCGTATGCTTCATTAAGGTGTTGCTTCGCTATCTTTTGGCTCGGGTCACCGGTCTCTAACAGCACCCCATGCGTCAAAGCTTGGTACTGATTGACTTCACTAAACTCTGTATTTATCATCTTATAGGTCACACCGCCAGCGCCGACAATCAATACGAACCCCATCAAAATTGCAATCCGGTGGCTTTTAGACTTCGCCAAAAAAAGCAATCCCGCGCCTGCGACGATAAAACTTAATGCTAACGGCGCATTCTGCTGCTTATTGGTAATCAAGAAGACCGTGCTGACGATAAACAACAGGACCATCGGCCAATTATGCTGATAACACCGATGCACAATAGCCATTATGGCCGCAAAGCCATACATAACCGCAATAAGCATACCTGGCTCAGCAAAAAACGAATTAAAATATAGCGTCAGCGTACCATCTGCAAACACGAAAACTACCAGAGCAGCAATCACGTAACTTCGTAACCGCCGGTATGGGTAAACCAAAGACTTCGTCAAGAGATAAACTGCGCCGAGGAAAAACACCTCATAGATTGCGGCCAGAAAACGAAGATCAAACACATGCCGACTGTAAAGAAGTTTATTCAAGACAACCGCAGCCTTGACGACTAATGATTGTGACGAAAACACCGCAACGTTGTTTTCATTAAAATAGCGCATCAGGCCAAATTTTTGGACGACAAAGTTCAGATACTGGCTATGTTGCGAGGGGAGCCGATAAATGCCATTGCTCAGCATGGCTCGGTAAAAATCTCCGTTATCTGCTAACCCATGAATGGGCGTCAAAAACAATAACGGTATTGTTACCAGCGCAGCAAACAGGCAAGCGAATACGCCGGGTGAAAACACGCGACTGATGCGATTCAATTTTAAAGTCAGCCCTTTTCTCAAGTTATCGTCCCTCAATATGTTGTCGCAACAAGTGCGGTTAGATTATTAAATGAATACGTCTGTCCTGTTGCAGCATCTCCCAAAGAACCAAAAATTGGCGATTTTTGATTAACGACCTGTGAAGCCCATACCGCCTTCATCGCTGTTTGGTACATCGCACGATTGTGAACAGTAGCAAAGATCAGCGCAGCAAGCGCATAATTAGCAGACGACTGATCCTGGTTGACTACGTTGCCATCGATCGTATAACTGTTATACAGTTTATGCGCACTGACTTGTTCAGCGAGCCAGTCAACGGATTGCTGTTTAACCTGACCAACCTCGGCCAGATGCAAGAGCACTTCTAAGGCCTCGGATGTGTTTAGATTCTTACTGCTGTATTCACCACTTTGCCAATCATAGCTTGACGCATACAACGGGAAAGCATTGCCCAAATACCCGGCCTGAACAAGTTCTAATTGTTTTGCGTAATAGTGGCGCTGTGTTTTGGATACAGACTCAAAGTAGCGCAGCGTCAACAGGTCGTAATAGGCTAACGAGCTGGTGGTACTTGCTTGGTGCGCGTTGACATCATAAAAATCAACTAACCGTCCCTTGGCCAAAACGTGTTTTTGAAGTTTTGCAAATCGCGTCGCTGCTTTTTTAGCGTAAACATGACTCTTTGTGTTAATCGCATACACCTCCAATGCCCGAATCACCCGAAAATCATCTAATGTGGCGTTCACATTAGATCGTTTTTTGGTCGTCGGATCATATCGATAGCTGAGCTGGTCACCCTGACCAAATGTCGCGACCGTCTGTTGATAACTACGCCGAAAGGCCTTATTTTGTTTTGTTTGCGCTAAATAAGTCAGCCATAACCCAGAAGATTCTAGCAGCATTTCGTGGCCTGTGGCCTGAGACTGCTGCTTGTCGGAAGCTAAATAATTTGTATAGATACCCTCAGAAGTAACCAGCTTATCGTGAACAAATTTGTGCAACTCAGTTTGCTCAATTGTGTGGTGATGATAAGCTGTCGTAGCCACAAAACCCTTTGCTGAACGCGTCGGAACCTTAACGGCCACACGACTTGAACAACCACTTAGAATGATGCTCAGTCCAACCAGGGACAACAACCACGACATTCTTTTCATCTACATATACCGCCTTTCTGTTGGCTAACAGTTTCCTTAGTTAATATAGCAAACCCATCAGCTGTAAACCACATTCCCTAGTTAAAACTCATAAAATTATAAGGTATTACTCAATTAATTCTCAGTATTGGGACACACTAAAACGTATTACTTCCCAGTCGTCCAATAAACGACGTTAGTGTAATACCGTTAGTCCTCATCGTAATCATCCTATTTGCATCGTGAAAAAATCTCACGCCCCCATTATTTTACCACCAGCAACCACAAAATGACTGCTAACTGTCGTTTTTCTTGGCAAATTTGTTTAGAAAAAAGTTTTTTCTGAAAGAATACATGAGACCCCAACTAATACCCCGAAATTTGGGATATAGTTGAGGTCTCTTTTATAGTCGGAAACGACAGTTTTGTTGTGGCTGACTAAGCCGAAATCACTCACGTAGCATATTTAAGCTGTTTATTCGCAGATTGGCCCCTTGACTCAACCGCACAATTTGCTAACGGTTTCTGTCATTCTCCTCATTAAGCGATAATTTGTCCAAACGCGATTGAATTCGATTTAAATTTTTTACCAATGATTCCCGTTCATTTTCAGGAATCGCATCGCGCACTTCTGTTTCCAAAGCTGCGAACACTGCGTTGATGGAGGCAATCAGTTCTTCCCCCTTTGCCTCGAGGTACAACTGTTTTTGGCGTTCGTTGTCATCCGGAATCCGTCGACTGACATACCCTTGTTTTTCCAACACTTTCAACATATTCGTTACAGTGGCATTCTGACGGTTTAAGTACTGCGCGACATCTTTTTGAATCGTTCCTGGATGTTCACTCACATACTTTAACAGCCGGGCTTGCTGGTTGTTAAGGCCTAAATTTCTGAACCTGTCATGGACCAGCTCCATTTCTCGAGCAACTAGATGATGCAGACGATCGGTAATACTGTTGGGATCATTACTTTTCACGATCTACTGTCCTCCATTTTCGTATTTACAGCAATAAGTATACCGACCCTTTAGTTCATAATCAAACTCCTTAAGTAACCCACAATTCTAAATCCAACTGTTAAAATACTAACAATTTACTTTTCATCTGATGATGCCAAAAAAACGCACTGCTCATGATGCTGACTTACCGCCAGTCATCATCAGCAATGCGCTTTTTTAAATGTCACCAACGGCCGAAGATTTGGCGATTCAATTTCGAAGTGACGCACGCCCAAGACGCGTATATGCGCCTTATCATGAATCGCTAGTAATCGTCCCGATCACCTGCTTTAACGCAGCTTCAAAACTGTCCTGCGCCGGCACTGGTGAAAATTGAAACAAGCCCCAAAGTTCATTTTGCACGTAGCCAAAAACCAGTGCCCGAAACAAGCGTGCTTCATTTAGCATCTCGGTATGGTTGGCAGTGTATGGTGCAATGAGCTGCTCTAATAGATTAATTAATTCTCGGAGGTGCTCGTTAGCCACTTCTTGATGCCGATAATTGATGCCGCCAAAAGCCAACCTAGTCATTTCAGGTTGTGCTAACAGCAAAGTGTGGAGCCGCTCGCCAAAAATGGTCAACGCCTGCTCACCTGCGACACCGACTAGTTTTTTTTCAATATTTGCTGTCAGTTCATCCAAAAAGTCGATGATCAGGGCCACCTTTAGCTGTTCCTTACCGGGGAAATAAGCGTACATGGCCTGCGGGCGAACGCCTAACACATCTGCCACGCGACTAAAGCTTAATTGCTCAGCACCATCCTCGTTAACAAGCTGTTTAGCAGCTGTTGTTATTTTACTAATTGACAAATTTCTCTTCTGTACCATATTCTCACTCACTTGCTTTTTTTATGTAACAAGTCTATTATTACTCTTTGTAAATTAAATTTACAATGGTTAATTTAAGAAAAAGCTTTCACCCTCACAGTTACTTGAATAGAAACGTAAAAACATTGTACTGTTTTGCAATTCTAAGACTGGTTACTGATATTTCGCGTGTCATGCCCTTTCATCCAACTGGCTAAGTTTCTTAAAAACCGTGGCACACAATGCGTCACACTGGATAAAAAATTCAACAAGGGAGAATAACTTGCATCATGGATGAAGCTCATCGTGAACAAAGCCCTTGGAAACGTAATTTATACGTTCTCTGGGGCTGTACATTTATTGCCGGAATCGCCTTTAGTGAGATCATGCCTTTCATGTCACTGTACGTGAGTGAACTGGGTCATTTCACTAATGCACAGGTATCTTTTTACAGCGGGGTCGTTTACGCGGCGACCTTTCTTGTGACTGCTATTGTGTCGCCAATGTGGGGCGCTCTCGCTGATCGAAAGGGTCGGAAAGTGATGCTAATTCGGGCATCGTTTGGAATGGCAGTCGCCATGTTTCTGATGGGTCTGGTCACTAACGTCTGGGAATTGATTGCTTTACGAGCCTTACAGGGGCTCTTCTCAGGGTTTATTTCCAACGCCCAAGCACTTATCGCTTCACAGACACCCCGAAATCATAGCGGAAAAGCGCTGGGAACACTTGTCACTGGGTCAACCTCTGGTATGTTAATGGGACCCATCATCGGCGGCGCTTTGGCGGAAATTTTCTCCATCAGAAATACGTTCTTCATCACGTCAGCCCTATTAGCTGTCGCCGGTATCTTATCTGCAACTCTGGTGAAGGAATACTTTGTGCCCGTAACTAAGGAAAAGCAGGCCAAACAACACGGTATTGGCGGTTTGCTTGGTCAATTTCAGAATCCGCGGTTAATCATTGTCCTGCTGCTGTCGACCATGTTCGTGCAACTAGGAAACACTTCGATTGCGCCGATTATCAGTTTATACGTTAAACAACTGATGCATAACAGCGGGCCGATTGCGTTTGTGGCCGGTATCATCGCCGCCTTGCCCGGTATCTCAAACATTCTGGCTGCCCCCCGACTTGGCGCTTACGGCGACGTCAATGGCTCCAGTAAAATATTGATGGGCGGCTATTTGTTCGCGATGATCATGTATCTGCCCCAAGGATTTGTAACAAGCATCTGGATCTTAGGTGTATTACGATTCCTGATCGGCATTTCTGACGGCGCCCTGTTCCCGACGATTCAGACCCTGTTGACCAAAAATTCACCAGCGACAGCCACCTCAGCAATTTTCTCCTGGAACCAATCATTCCAAGCTTTAGGTAACATGCTTGGTTCCCTGCTTGGTGGCACCTTGGCTGGGTTGTTCGGTTACAACACCGTGTTTATCTCGACAGCCTGCCTGCTCATGATCAACTTTCTGATGTTGTGGTTCACCGAACCTAGTTTACGGTTCAAATTAAAACGCGCTTAACTTTTATTCGTCAAAAAAGACTGGATTCCGCTTAGGATTCCAGTCTTTTTTTGTCACAAATTCACTATCAGGCTATTTCTTATCTAATCTCTTTTTCGCATCTGCTAGCGACACCACATTACTTTTTTTCTTCGGTTTTAGTTGCGCCCCATCAAATACAGCCTTAATTTCAGGACCAAGTTGTTTGGCCAATTTTCCTTCCGTGTCCAAGTAAGTGACCAAGCGTTTTAGACTTTCTCGTAACAAGGCAAAACTTTCTGGATCACTGGTTGGGTCATAGCCTGACCAGATAATACGCACGTCATCAGGTTGCCACCGTTTTGGTGTTTCCAAGAACTGTGCGTACATGGCATCACCAAAAAAAGTAATAAAGTCAACGAAATCAGCTTCATTAATCTGCTCATGAAGATCTTGATTTTCTGGTAAGCTCCAAAGGTACCAAGCATATCTTGATAAGTCGCCATGAGTACGCGTTGCCACCGCTTTAGTCCAATGTAGCTGCCCCGTTGATTGATCGTGAGGCATAGTCAAATAATCTCCGTCATTAAAATAGACCAAATCACGTTCATAGGAGCGGCTCTCACCGGCACGTCTTGCCTGTTGGTTTTCGACCCAAGCACCAATGAAGGCTTCCGTTTCTTTCCGATCCCGTTTGTCGATTCCGGCCGATGCTGCATCCAACCACATTTTTTTTGTTTCCGAATATTTTTGACGGTTTTGTCCGGCCACTACCATGGTCTCTTCAACTTCTTTAATCGCTTTAATTGTCCGATCGGCATTGACTGAACGCAGATAGCCCGCCCGTTTTGCAAAGCTGAAGAAGGCCTCTAATACCGGCCCAATTTCTTGGTATTGGGCCGGTTGAATGATGAACTGGTGCACAAAATGGTCAGTTAACACTGCTTTGATCACTGCTATCGTCCAATTTTTGGGTGTCCGATGGTATTCATCGTAGGCTGCCCTCGTCATCTCCTTGATGTACCGCGAAGCATTTTCTTGAGTGGTCATCTTTGAAACTGACTGCCATTCCTGACTATCAAAGAACGTGGACACCCAAGCCGTAACGTATTTGTCGATGTCTGCCGCAATATAGTCATGCCATTCAGTTGTCACCCCAGGGCCAAAAAATCGCTTATCGAATACTTCATCAGCTGTATAGTCATCACCATATTCTGGTGCTTTGATGATATCGAAATCGACCGGCTCGTTCTGGTCGCCATAACCCTGCTCACCAACACCATACGCCACTTCCACCCGTTGTAACATATCAGTAATCTCAGAATGTTTCAGCGTCGTCGCAACGGTGTTTACAAGAAAGATCACAAAATCGTTCAGCGGAATATACATATCGCGCCATGCACCCTGCAACTCATCATGGGAGGCTTGAGTCATGTGCGTCGAGAATGCATAAAAAACTGCGCCCATCGCTTCTTCGATATCGGCCACTGTCCACTGTTTCGGATTCATGCCAGCATTTTCAAACAAAGTAAACGTGAAGGTGCCTAAAATGGCATTCATTTCATCGTCTTTAAAAATGGTCGCCAGTTGCTGAAAATTTTCGGTTTGCGCATATTGATTTCGAAAGGATAAATACTGTTTTTCTGGGTTTTGCTTATGTTTTGCCATTTTGACTCCCATCTCAATTTCGTTCATGATTCGTTTTCCGTAGCCCTAGTTTGGCATATTCTTTATTGACTCACCTAGAACGCGGTACTTATTACACCATTTTTAACAGAAAAAATCCTCAATCAAACGATGTTGAGGGTTCAATCAGCGTGAACTCATTACTTACGTCTTTTATTGCGTTTTTTCTTCTTG
The DNA here is from genome assembly GCF_001435975.1 of Secundilactobacillus collinoides DSM 20515 = JCM 1123. Lineage (GTDB taxonomy): Bacteria > Bacillota > Bacilli > Lactobacillales > Lactobacillaceae > Secundilactobacillus > Secundilactobacillus collinoides. The sequence continues at coordinate 57,617 of NZ_AYYR01000001.1, read as the reverse complement.
CCTAACAGTTTCTTAGCCTGTTGCATTGAGACAACCTTACCATATTGCAGGTCCTCATGTTCAGCATCCAACACTGCTTGCACCGCAGCTGCATTCCCTTTCGTAAACTTTCCTTGCTCAACAAGGTAAGACACCAGCACTTCTAAACTCGTTACGAGTTGTTGGTAACTAACACGCGATATTTCTTGTTTGCGACCAGCCAATATCGTTTGGACATTCTCTCCATTCCAGCGTTTCGGCGTGGCCACCGTTTGTGCATAAACCTCATCCGCAAATAATACGAGCGCGTTTACAAAGGTTGCTTCATTCAGGCGATCGTGCAAATGCTGCTGTGCCGGCTGGCTCCACAAATACCAAGCAGTCCGAGCCATATCATCATGCACCTTGGTTGCGACTGACTTGCTAAACTTGTGGCCGTCTCGTTCTGCCACATGCTTCATGGTCAAATAGTCCTCCTTAGGCTGACTAACAAGCGTTTGATCATAAGTCAGTCCCTTAGAGGCCCGCTCAGCCTGGGTGTTCTCGTTACTTCGGGCCATAAAGGCATTGACGGCATCCTGGTCCTTCATGTCGATCTTTGCTTCCTGCATGGCCAAAATCATTTTTTTAGATTCAGAGTAATTTTGGGGATCCTGAGCCCGAGCAATCATCGTATCATTGATGTCCTGAATGCCCTTGAGAATCAAATTCGCCTGGTCTGAATCAATCAACCCATGGGACTTCATAAACCCAACGAAGGTCAGTAACGACGGGGCAACGTCCTTGTACTTATCAGCTGTCATCCCCACGTTGCTGACAAAGTAGTCCGTCATCACAGCCCTAACCATCTCTACTCCCCAATCCTTCGGTGCGATATGATACTGGGTGTAAAGCTGTTCTACTAAGATATGAATGTACCAGTCAGCGTCATCGAACGAGACGGCATCGTTTAGCATCCGCCATTCGTCGCTTTCTTTGAAATCAGCCAACCAGTTCGCTAGGTCACTCTTGATGTTTGCCAGTGTCCGCTTTTGTGTCGCGTCCAGTGGCTTTTTGTACGGCGGCTTATCATCCGCGTCAGGGTCCGTGTAGTACTCAGGATAATAGGCAGCACCGATTTTAAAATCATCTTCGACCTCAACCAGCATCGCATCAAAGTCAGGCCCCTGTTTGCTATTGCCGGCATCATCAAAGGCGTAAATTGCAACGCCTTCCAGCGGCTCCAAAACATCCTGAAATTCCCGGGTCAGCGCCTTTTTGTCAGAATCGCCAAACTGGTCACTGATATCTGAAAAGACCAATTCCATGGCCATCTCATAGTTATCAACCTGCCATTTTTTCTTATTGGTTCCACCAAGCGTCAGCAGACCCTTCATGAAATTGTCGAAAATCGTTTTCAGTTCATCTTCATCGTACATGTCTGTAAAGCCGAGGTAGATGTCCGATATTTTGTATTGTTGCCAATAATCGTTAATTTGTTTATCAAACGCGCTGTTTTTTTCCAACATAATTTACTCCCTAGTTTCGTGTTTAGATATGACTAGTATATCATGACAAGGCGTTCACTTATTAAGCGGTTTCATCCCTAATGAGCATAGTTTGCTTGTATGGCGTTCGTCCCTGTTGTTTCATGCTCATATCGTACCATAAAAACACTTTCCACCAAAGCTTGGTTCACAGTGTTTTAAGGGCTCACCGGTTATCATTTTGAAAATGAGTCATAATCGTAATACGTCTTACTAAAAATGACCAAACGAAAACCGCCACAATTAAAAAATGCGGCGGTTAATTTTCATTATTTACCGAGCAGATAATAGCAACGCGCTATTCCCACTCAATAGTCGAAGGCGGCTTGCTCGTCACGTCATACACGATACGGTTAACGTGGTCACATTCGTTTACGATCCGTGTTGAAATGTGGCTCAGCACATCCCACGGAATGTGTGTGAAGTCCGCGGTCATCCCATCGATTGAAGTGACGGCCCGGATACCAACGGTGTAGTCGTATGTTCGACCATCACCCATGACACCCACTGACCGGATACCTGGTAATACAGTGAAGTACTGCCAGATGTCGCGGTCTAAACCGGCTTTTTTAATTTCGTCACGAAGAATGTAGTCACTTTCGCGGACGATTTCAAGTTTTTCTTGTGTGATTTCGCCAATCACCCGAATCCCTAAACCAGGACCAGGGAATGGTTGACGCCAGACGAGGTCAGAAGGCATGCCGAGTTTTTCACCCAGTTCACGTGCTTCATCTTTGAAGAGTGACCGCAATGGTTCGATCAACTGGAACTGCATGTCGTCTGGTAATCCGCCTACGTTATGGTGTGACTTGATGGTTTGCGCCGTATCAGTCCCACTTTCAATAACGTCGGTGTAGAGAGTGCCTTGAGCTAAGAAGTCGATACCATCAAGCTTGGTTGCTTCATCGTTAAACACTTGGATGAATTCGTTGCCGATGATTTTCCGCTTCTTTTCAGGGTCGCTGACACCCGCCAATTTGGTTAAGAAACGCTCGTGCGCATCAACCTGAATAATGTTCAGACCAAATTTACCTTTCAGGCTCGCCATGACTTGTTCGACTTCGCCCTTCCGCAACAGACCATGATCAACAAAGATACTGGTCAGCTGATTACCGATAGCTTTATGGAGCAACACCCCAACAACGGAGGAATCAACCCCGCCGGACAGTCCTAAGAGAACCTTCTTGTCGCCAACGGTTTGCCGGATATGCTCGATTTGCAGGTCAATGAAATCATCCATTGACCAGTTAGCCTCGGCATGACAAACGTCAAATGCAAAGTGCTTCAAAATTTCATTACCGTAGTCCGTGTTCCGGACTTCAGCGTGAAATTGAATGCCGTAAAAGTTGCGCGCCGTGTCCTGCATGGCAGAAATCGGGCACTCAGGACTCGTGGCAACGCTGGTGAAGCCTTCTGGGACTTGGGTGACCAAGTCGCCATGGCTCATCCAGACGTTTTGCTCCTTCGGTGTCCCGGCGAACAATGTTGCATCGTCGCTGGTCACCGTAATAGCAGCTCGGCCATACTGACCGTTGTCAGAGTCAACTTTCCCATTCAGCGTATAAGCCATTAGCTGCATCCCGTAACAGATACCCAAGATAGGAATGCCTAACTTGAAGATCTCCGGGTCAACGCGCAGTGCATCTTTTGCATAAACACTATTTGGCCCACCGGAAAAGATAATTCCCTTTGGGTTGATAGCCTTTACTTCGTCAGCCGTGATCGTGTGAGCCATCAATTCTGAGTAGATGCCCAGATCACGAATTCGGCGCGTAATGAGTTGGTTGTACTGGCTACCAAAGTCCAGCACAATAATCTTATCAAAGGACGATAAATCCACCTTTGCCAAACGATTCACCCCTTAGTTATTGTCTTTCTAATTAAATCATATGCCCCTATCATACCCGAAAACCCTAAAGCCGGTCAATCAAAATTAATAGTTTTTAATTGTTCGGGTTTTACTAACTAATATTTCCGCATTAAAATTTGGTCGATGATATGGTGCGGACCCTTATGAATAATGAGGTCTGCCCGATTTCGTGTCGGTAAAATGAACTCTTGTAAGTTAGGCAGATCAATGCTGGACCAAGTCTGTTTGGCAGCCTTAATTGCGTCCTCGTGATTCCCGGTAGCGTATTCATAGTAGTAGTTATCGGAATCCTGTAACGCAAGCTTCAATAATGCATCAAAACGTTCCAGGAACCATTTCTCAATTAGTTCGGGTTTTGCATCCACATAGATTGAAAAATCCGTAAAATCAGATACATACACCTGTTCCGTGCTTGGCAGCTGCAGCGTGTTGATTCCTTCAACAATCAAAATATCTGGTTTGATTATGTGCTGCACCTGATCTGGAATAATATCGTAGACCTTGTGTGAATACACCGGCACGGTGATGTCGCTCACGCCAGCCTTCACCTTATTTAGAAAAGCAATTAGTGTTTTCATATCGTAACTTTCAGGGAAACCCTTACGATCCAAGATGCCCCGTTTTTTCAATTCAGCAGTGGAATAAAGAAACCCATCGGTAGTCACCAATTCAACCCGTTGCGTTGGGAAAAAGTGGTTCATCAACACTTCAAGCAACCGCGCCGTGGTACTCTTTCCCACGGCAACACTGCCGGCAATTCCGATAATGAAGGGGACGTGCCGGGGTTTTTTGTGCAGAAAATCAGACTTCACGTCCTGCCAGCGGTCAAAGTCCTTAATCTTCAGGGACAGCAGGTGGATCAACGGAATATAAACGTCCTGCACGTCCTGCAGCGAAATCCGGTCGTTAAACGCTTGGACCTGCTTCAAGCTGGCCTGAGTCAACGGCACGGAGGCCGCTTGGTAAAAATCGCGCCACTGGGGCTTTTCAAATACATCGTAGTTTATCAAATCAGTCATTTGCCTGTCTGCCTCACCTTATCAGTCGAAATACAATTGTCACCATTATACATTAAGCGCTACCATCCGCGTAGGGTTAGTTGCTGATTGTCTCAAAAATAGTATTTCACAAGCCTTAAAGACCCGCTGTGGACTGTGTCCAATCATCAGCAGTGCCACGCACACCAACTAAAAAAGGCGCCAAGCAACGCATCGTTTTCGACACATCACTTCGCACCTCAACACCATTACTTATTCAATATATATTCCTCCGCCGGAACAGTTTCCAACAGTCGTGACAATTTGCCATCCGCCAGCACTGTCAATCGGTGCATCGCACGGGAACAGATGGTGTACAGCAACTGCCGGTCGTCTTCTTCAAAATAGTTTTCATCAGAAGCTTCCCAGACAATAACTGCGTCAAATTCAAGCCCCTTTGCGAGGAACGACGGCACGATGATCACGCCTGATGCCAACCGTTGATTTTCGGACTGAATCAACGTTGCACGCACGCCTGCTTCCTTGAGCTGTTTGGCTAAAGCCCGACACTGTTTCAACGTCTTGCCGATAATGGCGGTCGTTTCTTTGTCCTGGTTGTTTTGGTCAACCTGTTTGATCAGTGCCTGCAGCTCGCCCTGTTCATCCGCCGCCAGGGTCACGTTCGGCAACTGGCCCTCCCGATCAAAGGCGGTCACCGCTTCCCCATTCACCAGAATGTGCCGGGTAAAGTCGGTAATCTGCTGGGTCGACCGGTAGGATTGCGTCAATTGCACAACGCGGGTCTTTTCTGGATCAAACATCGTACTGAGCTCGCTTAGCAGCGTGTGGCTGTTTTCCTTGGTAAAAATAGCCTGATTCAAATCGCCAAGCAGTGTAAACCGGGCTCGTGGGAAACTGAACTTCAAGAATGCCAGTTGAAACGGCGTATAGTCTTGAACTTCATCAATGAAGACGTAGCGAATATCGCGTTCGCCCTTCTTGCCCGTCATTTTATCAAACAGGTACAGATAGGCAGAAACGTTGCTCAGCGTCATTTTGCCCTTCTTGATTCGGTCAACGGCTCGCGCAACACTGGCCTTCCAGTCGTCCTTACTGATATCGTACTTGGCAAGGTCGATGATGTAAGGCATACTGCGCAGCATGTGAACGAACTGCGCGTTAATGCTCAAAAACCGGTTACGGACAATGGCCTGCCGAATCGGTTGAAAGGCCTTCATGACAATTTTTCGGGCCAGAAATTGAAACTCTTTGTCCGCTGACTCGAATTCGCGCGGCTGGTCGCCAAATAACTTGTCCATTTCCTCTTTACTCAGGTCCTGAACGGCTTCTTCGACCCACTTGGTCCGCATCTCAGAACTGATGCGACGATTCAGCATCTTGATGAGCCGTTCTTGCGTCCCGTCCAACCGGTTGCCTAAGCGGTAATTTTCATTAAAGCTGTAATAAATATCATGAATTTTTTCTTTAGTAAAGAACGGCTTGCCCTTAAAGTTGATGTTTCTAAAGATCATATCTTCTTTTTCAAGGTGGTTTGCATAGGCCGTCACCGCGTCAAAGAAGGACAGTCCGCCCTTTAACGTATCAATGCGTTTTTCAGCTGCCGTATAATCTTCACTGAAACGCTCTGACAGCGTTTCAACTGCCATCTTCGGAATCCGGCGGCCAGCATACTGGTAATAAGTCATCTGGACCATGTTATGCTCGCCCAATTCCGGCAGCACTTGGTCGATATAGTCGTTAAACAGTTGGTTTGGCGAGAATAGCACCACCTGACCGGACGTTAGTTTCCCCCGGTACCGGTATAGCAGGTAAGCGACCCGTTGCAACACAGCTGCTGTCTTACCGGAACCCGCAGCACCCTGGACGAATAACAGGTCCGATTTTGTATCCCGGATGATCTGGTTTTGTTCCTTTTGGATGGTGGTCACGATGGACTTCATCTTGGTGTCGGATTTTTCGCTCAACGCGTCCAACAACATTTGGTCGCCAACAGCTTCTTCCGTGTCAAAAACAGTCTTGATCTTGGCGTCTTCAATTTGGAACTGCCGCTTCAATTTAACATCCACCGTCTGTTCGCCATCCGGTGTCAGGTACGTCACGTCACCTAAACCGCCATCGTAGTAAACACTAGAAATCGGGGCCCGCCAATCGTATACTAGAAACCGATCCGGTTCGTCTGAAAAGGAGGCCAGACCAATGTAAATGGTCTCCGTTTTGGGTTCGCCAGCCTCGTGGAAATCGATGCGCGCAAAGTACGGCGTTTTTTCCAATTTTTTTAACGTTGTTAATTCATTCGTGGCGTGTTGCCAACTGTTCTGCCGTTCACCTAATAACTGTTGTTGTTGGCGAACCGACAGCGCGGTCTCCATCATGCCGGTATAGGAATCCGTTTTCAGCCGAAGGTCATTTTGGAAGTTATCGCGAATGCCCTTCTCATCAGCTTCTGCTTGTTCAATCGACGTTTGTGCCTTGGTTTGGGCCACCTTGATCTTAGATACAACATCATCAAGGTGAGCTTGTTCTTGTTGCTTAATTGACGCAGCCATAATGACCCCTCCATCCATAAATTTCGATAGTCAATTTTACCACTTATCGCCTAGCGTGTGTTGTAATTAGTCTATTTTTAAACAAGCTGGGCCAACACTGTCGGCTTAACCCGTTACATACTATTCGGCTCGCTGTTTTGAGCCACCATTGTGAGGTGTCCTATGAATCAAATTTCGCTCGTCATTATTCTGTTAGCAGCCCTGATTATTCCGCTGGTGATGGCACGGTTTAAACTGACGTTGCTGCCAACGGCGGTCATCGAGATTATTGTCGGGGTCATCTTAGGTCCCAGTCTGTTCAATCTTATCCACACCAGTGAGACACTGACACTGTTGAAAAACGTCGGGGTCATCGTGCTGTTGTTCTTAAGCGGTCTGGAAATTGATTTCAGTCTGTTCAGCCGCAAACGAACCGACCTGTCACCGTTGCAGCAAAAGCAGGCGGTCGGCGCGCCGCGGTACTCCGCTGTTACCCTGGCTTTCCTGAGTTATGCCAGTATCGTTTTAATGTCCATCCTGCTGGGACTCATTTTTCAGATTACAGGGCTCTTCAGCGACATGTGGTTGGCGGCCATCATCTTCATGACGATTTCACTTGGCATCGTCATCGCCGCACTCAAGGAAAAAGAATTGCTCAGCAAACCCTTTGGACAAACGATATTGCTTATCTCTGCCCTCGGGGAGGTCGTGCCTATGTTGGGGCTGACCTTCTACGCGTCGATTTACAGTCCCCATTCCAAGTCACTGTGGCTGTTGCTGCTGATTCTGTTGGTCGCCGCCCTGCTGTTCTGGCGGTTCAAGGCGTTCTTTAAATTTTTCGACAAAATCAACAAGTCGACCACCCAACTTGACGTTCGGCTAGCGTTCTTTCTCATCGTGGCGCTTGTCACCGTTGCGGAGTCTGTCGGTGCAGAGGGTATTCTGGGTGCGTTCCTTGCCGGCATCGTGCTGAAATTACTGGAACCCCACGAAGAAACTAAAGTACGTTTGGATTCCATCGGTTACGGCTTTTTCATTCCAATCTTCTTCATCATGAGCGGCGTGGGACTGAATCTGAAAACGTTGCTGCAAAATAAGCAGACACTGATTTTAATTCCGGCCTTCTTAATCGCCTATTTCGTTGCTAAGGCTCTGGTGTACCCAATCTTACGACTTCGTTTTAAAAACGCGAATGCCTTTGCCGGCACCGCCATGACCAGCACGACACTGACGGTTGTTTTGGCAACCCTGCAAGTCGCACAGCACCTCAACAAGCTCACTAGTCAGCAATCTGGCGCCTTTCTACTGGCGGCAATTTTGACCTGTGTCATCGGGCCATTGTTGTTTAACCGCCGCTACTCTGATGAAGAGGAGGACCTGAAAAAAACCGAGGTCCACTTTATCGGCACCAATTTACTGACCGTCCCCGTCGCCCAGCAACTGGCCAAAGGCTGGTACCAAATTCAGATGTACACCGACCGGCAAGCCAACTACCGCGCGTTTAACAGTGAAACTAACGTCGTGCTTCTGGAAAATTTAAACGCTAACGACCTGGTGGAGCAGGGCGTGTTTGACACTGACATCATCATCCTTGGTCAGAGCAACGCCAAGGAAAACTACCGTCTGGCAAAAGCCGCCAAACAATACGGCGTCCCGCGGGTCATTGCCCGGTTTGAAGACGCTAATATTCTTGATGACCGCAGAGAAACGCTGATTAAAATGGGCGTTGAAGTCTACAGCACACCAGAGGTCAACATCAGTATGCTGCGGGCACTTATCCAAAGCCCCTCAACCATCGAATTGTTGAGCTCGACTGAATCGGCGGTTTATGAAGTGAGCCTGTTGAACCGCAAGTACGCTGACATCCAGGTTCGCAACTTACCGTTCATTGATGACATTACAATCACCCAGATCTACCGTGAGCAGCGTTTCATCAGACCTAGTGGCGACACACCGCTGAAATTAAACGATCACATCTTATTTACCAGCAATAAACAGGACGCACCGCGAATTCGACGGGAGCTTGGCAAACTGAACTAGCAAACTATGCTACACTATTAGTGACTGAATCTTGATACCTCGCAAAGGAGCATTTGAATGACAACCTTTTCTGTCTATTTCGTCCGTCACGGGCAAACTTATTTGAACAAATATCACCGGATTCAAGGCTGGGTGGACGCCCCACTGACCGACAAGGGAATTGCGGACGCCAAACACGCGGGTGAGCGGTTGAAAGCTATTCCCTTTGACGACGCCTACACTAGCGATGCACCACGGGCACAGAACACGGCCAAGTATATTTTAGCCGTCAACCCCGGCTCCGTCAGTGAAGCCACCATCGACACTGCGTTTCGTGAAGAGAATTTTGGCTATTTCGAAGGTAACGACGACCTGCAAGCTTGGCATGTGATTGGCGGTCCAGACGGTTACGACACCTTCAGCAAAATGATTGCCGGTTACTCAATTGAAACGGTCAAAGATTTGATTGCTGAAAAGGATCCCTACCATGACGCAGAGAACAATGCGCAGTTCTGGGCACGCTTGGACGCCGGCTTCAACCGATTGATTGCTGCCCAACACGATGGCGATAAGGTCTTGGTTGCTTCTCACGGCACCACGATTCGCAGCATCGTTTCGCGTTACAGTGACACCCTTGACCCAGCAGTAACCACCGAAAACGGCTCTGTCACGAAACTTACCATCACGGATGGTAAGTTTCATGTGGATTATTTTAATAACACCAGCGACCCGTTATAGGCGCCACACGTCAACTCTAAAAGATGCTTGCTTGGCATCTTTTTTATTTTGGGTTGAGGGATCATTGCATGCTTGCGTCTAATTGCGCCATCCGCTTTCTATAACAGTCCGCCAATATATATTAGGCACCTACCCAATTAATGAACCTGTCCCTGATATTTGATGGCTCTGGAGAAATAATCTGCTAACGCCTATTGCTGGTCCATAGGCGTTAGCAACGTGCTATAGATTATCAAAATCACTACGGGTGATGCCATTCAGCATGATCTCATCTTGCAAGGAAAGTGATCCACTGTCTTATCCACAAATTTGACGCAAATCACAAAAAGGCAGCCAGAAAATCTGGCTGCCTTTCAGCGTGCAACATATTCATTTAAAGAACCTTAAGTCCTTCTTTTTTAGCACGTTCTTGATACATTGGAATTTCATCTGGACTGGCCTGAACCCAGTGGTGTTCAGCAATCTCGACCAGCTTACGTGCCTTGTCACCCTGCTCGTACTTGGGATCGTAACCGATTTGGGTTCGCGTCCGTTCGTATTCCGGATCAGGGATCGGCACAGCAGATAACAGGCTGCGCGTGTAGTCGTGTAACGGGTGGTTGTATACTTCGTCGGAAGTTCCGACTTCCAGCATCCGACCGTAATGCAGCACGCCGATCCGGTCACTGATGTACTTCACCATTGAGAGGTCATGGGCGATAAAGAGGTACGTCAGGTGACGTTCCTTTTGCAACTGCTTCAACAGGTTAACGACTTGGGCCTGGATGGACACATCCAATGCGGAGATCGGTTCGTCAGCAATGATGAACTTTGGCTCCACAGCAAGCGCCCGTGCGATCCCGATCCGTTGCCGTTGACCACCTGAGAATTCATGCGGATAACGTGACCCATGATCACGGTTTAACCCAACCGTTTCCAGCAGTTCCGCAACCCGTTTATCACGGTCTTCCTTACTCTTTGCTAAGTGGTTGATGTCGATACCTTCAGCAATGATGTCACGAACTTTCATCCGCGGGTTCAGGGAAGCATACGGATCTTGGAAGATCATCTGCATATCACGACGGAACTGCTTCATTTTTGTCTTATCTTTCATGCCGACAACTTCATCGCCATGAAATTTAATGGAGCCGCTTGTTGGCGTGTACAGGTGAATGATGGCCCGTCCGGCAGTGGTCTTCCCAGAACCAGATTCACCAACCAACCCAAAGGTCTCACCTTCGTAGATATCAAAGGAAATGTCGTCAACGGCTTTAACTTCGTCCTTTTTACCAACGTTAAAGTATTGCTTCAGATGGCTGACTTCCAATACTTTTTTGGCATTATGGTAGTCCATTATTGTCTTTCCTCCTCTTCCTCTACTGGGTGCGAAAGCTTCTCAGCAGCTAACTTTTTCTGCATTTCTGCAAATTGTTTTTGCCGGGCCACGATTTGGACCGGAGGCGTTACTTTGGGTGCGTCCGGATGCAATAGCCAAGTTGCGGCGTAGTGTGTATCCGAAACCTTGAAAAACGGTGGTTCCTTTTCAGTATCGATCTTTAAGGCGTACGAGTTCCGTGGGGCAAACGCATCACCGGTCGGTGGGTCAAGCAAATCAGGCGGTGTTCCCGGAATGGAGGGCAGCTCGTCGCCGTTGGTTTCCAACGTCGGCATTGAACTTAATAGCCCCCAAGTATACGGGTGCTTTGGGTTGTAAAAGATTTCATCAACCGTTCCGTATTCTACGATTTTACCGGCATACATGACAGCCACCCGGTCAGCCATCCCAGCCACGACACCAAGGTCATGGGTGATGAAAATGATTGACGTCGAGATTTTATTTTGCAGTTCACGCATCAAGTCCAAAATTTGGGCTTGAATCGTGACATCCAATGCAGTGGTTGGTTCATCAGCGATCAGGATCTCCGGGTAATTGATCAGGGCAATGGCAATGACGATCCGTTGCCGCATCCCACCAGAGAATTGGTGCGGGTAGTCGTTGATTCGATTTTCGGCATTGGTAATACCAACCAATTTCATCATATCCAGGGCTTGCGCCATGGCCTTCGCCTTGCTCATCCCTTTGTGAACCATCAGCGGTTCAGCGATTTGACGACCAATCCGCATAGTGGGATCAAGCGAAGTCATCGGGTCTTGGAAGATTTGCGCAATTTTTGCGCCACGCAAATCCTGCAGTTGTTTTTCAGTCATTTTCAACACATCTTGGTCGTGGAACATCACTGTTCCGCCTTCGACCACTGCGTTGTTTGCCAACAATCCCATGATGCTTCGGGTGGTCACCGTTTTACCAGAACCGGATTCACCGACAATGGCAAGCGTCTCGCCCTTTTTCAGGTTAAAACTCACGTCGCGGATAGCTTTGACCGTCCCAGCGTAGGTTTTGAAATTGATTTTGAGGTTTTCGACCTCAAGAATGTTTTCGTTACTTTCCATCATTTTCGCTCACCTACTCTTTCGTTTGTGGATCAAAGGCATCCCGCAAACCATCGGCGAACACGTTAAACGCAATCATGATAACCGACAAGACGATTGCTGGGTACCACATTTGATATGGCAGGAACTGGAAGTTCTTTTGCCCATCGTTCAACAAGGTCCCAAGTGACGCCTGTGGTGAACTGATCCCGATCCCAATGTAGGACAGGAACGCTTCGAAGAAGATGGCGCTTGGAATGGTAAACATTGTTTGAATGATAATGATACTCGACAGGTTCGGCAGTAGATGCTTAAACGCGATCTTCACTGAGCTTTCACCCAACGTCCGAGCCGCCAGTACATATTCTTGTTCTTTTAACTCCAACGTCTGCGCACGTATCAGCCGGGCCATGGTGGTCCAACTAGAAAACGCAATGGCGATGGTAATTGACATCATCCCTGGTTTCAACACAAGGATCAGTAGCACAACAACAACCAGTTGCGGGATCGACATAATAATTTCAATCAGCCGCTGCATAAAGTTATCAATGCGCCCACCTTGCCAGCCTGAGAACAGGCCGAAGGTAACCCCAAACAACAAGTCAACCGCCGTTGCAATCACGGCAACGGTCAGTGAGATCCGGGTCCCATAAAGGATCCGCGATAACAAGTCACGGCCAAGGTAGTCGGTCCCCAACCAGTAAACGTGGGAACCAGCATGGGCTTGCGCGTAGGCGTTGACCCGGCTGCCGGCCTGGTTCAAAGTACCGTTCAAACCGTTAATATCAACCCCGGGCCACTTTGGCGGCAGGTTTGCAAACTGCGGGTTAACCGCGTTTGGATTATGTGGTGAAATAATTGCGGAACCAAACGCCGCAAGGAAGAACAAAATCAAGATGGTCATCGCAATGACGGCGCTCTTGTTTTTCCTTAATCGACGCCAAGCATCCTGCAAAAATGTCAGGTTAGGCGCTGCGATTTTTTCACTGTCCAGGTGAGCCGATTTGTCAACGGGCTCAAAACTATCTGCTGGAAGTTTTATTTGATCAGCCATTTATTTTCCTCCCATTTAGTTACTGTTCCCAGTCAGTCGAATCCGCGGATCGATGATACCGTAAACAATATCCGTCAACAACAACACAACCATCAGCATGACACTGTAAACGATGGTCACGGCCATAATCGTTGGGTAGTCGTTGGTCAGGATCGACTTAACAAATTGTTCCCCGATACCAGGAACGGAGAAGATGTTTTCAATAACCATCGACCCGGTCATAATATTAACGGCCAGCGGTCCAATGATCGTAACAACGGGAATCAAACTGTTCCGGAGCGCATGGTGGTAAATCACACCCCATTTGCTCATCCCTTTAGCGGTCGCGAGTTCAATGTAATCAGAATTCAGTACGTCCACCATTTCGGTCCGGATAAACCGGGCCGTATCGGCGAACGGCGAGGCCGCTAGTGCCAGAGTCGGTAGGACGGTATACGAGAAACCGCCCCAGTCGGCAATTGGGAACCAACCCAATTTCAAACCGACATAGTACTGAAGGAGAACAGCCAACACGAAACTTGGAATTGAGATCCCAAGAATTGAGATGATCGTTGTTCCAGAATCGATCCAGGTGTTCTTGTTGATGGCACCAAGGGCACCAAATAAGATTCCTGGAAGCACCCCGATGATCATGGCCTGTGCCCCAAGTAGCAGGGAAGGTCCGATCCGGCTGGAGATCAGGTACGAAACAGGTTGGTCACTAAATTGGAAGGATGTCCCAAAGTTGCCATGGAAGATGCCAACAACGTAAAGCAAGTATTGCTGCCATACAGGCTTAGTCAACCCATATTGTTTCAAAATCAAATGCTGTTCTTGCGGGGACAATTTGGCTTGGTTAGTCAACGGTGTCCCGGGCAATAACTTCATCATGAAGAACGTGACGGTGATGACGATAAATAATGTCAGGAGCAGATAAAATATCCGCTTTGCTAAATACTTCGCCATGAAAATACCTCTCATTTCTATTTTGCAGACTAATCCTATTTTATCATGACTGTAAAATGACGATTTTATATATGTAAAAGTAAGGATCGGCATATCAATCCTTACTTCCACGAAACCTATCAGAACACACTCTCAATGTGATTAGACGGTGGAGCTACCATTTATTTAGAGTGTTGTGCCATTAGTAATCAACAGCTTAATGGTCTGAGTGTCGTTGCACGCTGCAATTTCACTCACTTATTGCTAACTTTGGTGAAATATTTCAATCCCTCAAAGTCAATTTGCAGCAACCATCAGCTTCGATCAATAACGCACCAACACTTTCAGTCATGGCACTTAGAAGCGCCACAACCCCACGCTATCAGTAATTCTTCACGTGTAAATCTCTCAAACGACGCGCTTATTTCGAGTTTGAAATGTAAGCGTGGCTAAAGTCCCATTGTGCACCGGTTGGGAAGTACTGGAGACCATGAACCTTTGACTTAAGCAGTTGCGCTTGAGTTTGTTGATACAGCGGCACGATCCCTTGTTGAGTCATCAACGTCTTTTCAGCGTTAACTAAATCGTCCCAACGGGCAGTCTTGTTGTTAGCGTCCTTGCCTTCAGCGTTTTTAACGTAGGTGTCATATGCGGTGTTCTTCCACTGACCACGGTTATAAGCGTTATCAGACGTAAACAGTGAGCTAAAGGAAATTGCATCTGGGAAGTCGGCGATCCAACCTCCGACAACCATGTTAAATTGACCCTTAGTTGACCGGCTCAAACGAACACTGAATGGCACGTTTTCAACGGAAACTTTTAATCCAGGAAGCTTTGACAACTCACTTTGAAGGAATTCAGAAGTTGATTTACCAGCTGGTGTATCATCAGCTAAAATGCTCAGTGAAACGCTTGACTTACCAGCTTGTTTCAAGCCTTTCTTCCAGTCGATCTTAGCTTGCTTGAGATTGTATTCAACACCTGATTTAACGTAGGCTGCAGATGCGAAGTCTGTTGACCCATTCTTAACCAAGCCCGTTGATACTAACCCCTTTGCCGGCTTTGACCCATCTGCCAAAACGTTATTTGCTAATTGCGTCTTGTTGATTGCCAATGACACAGCTTTACGAGCATACAAGTTATTCTTGAAGTAGCCGTTCTTACGTTGGTTCATTTCCAAATAGAAAGTAGATGCAGAATTTCTAAGGTGCATTTCCTTAGAGTTCTTTAACTGTTTGTACTGTGTCCCATCCGTAATGATTTCGTCAACTTTACCGCTTTGATACTGGCTAAGCCAAGTCCCTTGATCCTTGATAACTTGGAAATTGACCTTCTTAAGCTTCGTTGCCTTGGCATTCCAGTATTTCGTGTTCTTGACCAACTGCCAAGTGTTGTTAGTCCCAGTCCAGCCGGCTAACTTGAACGGCCCATCGTAGACAGCGTGACTCGAGTTTGACGCAAACTTTGAGCCATACTTGTTAACAATCTTTTCGTCCTGAGGATCAAGCGCTGGTGAACCGAGAATCCACTTAAAGTAGCTTTGTGGTCGTGACAACGTTACAACCAGTTTGTACTTACCTTCCGCCTTAACCCCAAGTTTAGACGGTGACATCTTACCTGTGTTGACCGCGGTATAGTTCTTAACGTGATCATACAAGTACGCATATTGTGATGCCGTTGAAGGTTTAACAGTACGTTGCCAACCGAAGACGAAGTTTTGAGCGGTTACAGGATCACCGTTACTCCATTTTGCATGGCGTAGCTTGAACGTCCAAGTCTTACCATCTTTAGAAATAGTATAAGACTTGGCGATCCCAGGCCGCACCTTGGAATCGGTCCCAATTCGTAACAAACCTTCATCAACGTTGTTCAGCGCAGTCCCACTCACGATATCAGTCGATTGTGACGGATCCATCGTTGGAATGTTGGAAGTTTCCACCCAATTCAACGTTTGATTACTGGCTAGGTTTTTACTACTGCTTTTAGACCCACACGCGGCCAATAAAAGTAAAGAAGCAGCAGAAACGGCACCCAGCTTTACAGCAGAGCTAAGTTTCATAAGCAATACAACCCCTTTTTACCGCATAAACATACTGACTTATGAATATGTAGTTAGAATGGTTTTATTGTATATTAGAAAACAATTAAAATCAATGACGGTTTATCATTTTCACGTGCTCATAACCACTTAATCCCCGTGTTGATTGCGCTCAAACGGTGCATATTTTTTCGTTACCGGTATATCTTTTCACGAATGAAACCGTTTTCTGCCAGGCTTTATTTATTTTATAAAACCATCTGACTGCTCTCATTCTATCACGAATGATGCTCGGCTAATACCTCACCTTATCAATACTTAACACCAAAATGTCACATTGCAATGGACATTAAAGACTGCCTGCAGGTCTGATCAATCTGTATTTTTCAAACACTATTTCTTAATAGTGCCGAATATTTCATTCATCTTAGAATTTGATGTGTTTCACAGCTGAGAAGGATTTCTAAAACGACCGGTTATCTTGGTCGTAAGTTGTATAAACAGGCGCGTCACGGCCCTTTTATGCCCTTTTAAGCCAGCTTTTAATCATTAGCATAGGACAGAAAAGTGAGTATTCCATCAATGAGAATACCCACTCGTCTAACCAACCTCAAAATTGGTCATTTCTACTATAATATAAACGCTTATTTAGAAACGTACATATTCTTGAAGTTAAATGGTGTCCCAGCGGTGTTGTAAATAACACCCTTAACTTTTGAGTTCAACATTTGCGGCATTGTTGCTTGGAACAGTGGAATGACACCCTGATCCTTCATCAAGATCTGTTCAGCCTTAACCATATCGTTCCAACGTGCTTGTGGTTTATTAGCATCCTCATTGCCGGCCTTTTCAACCAGTTTATCGTATGCCGTGTTCTTCCACTGACCGTTGTTGTATGAATTGTCAGAAGTCATAATATCCAAATCTGTCGATGGGTCTGAGTAATCAGCACCCCAAAGTGTTAAGACCATCTGGAAGTTGTGAGATGCAGACTTAGCCAACCGTTGCTTGTATGGAATAGCATTGAGTGAAACCTTAATCCCAGGTAATTCCTTTTGCAATTGACTTTGAACATACTCGCCAGTTTCCTTTTCCTGTGGCGTATCATCAGTCATCAGTGTAAAGGAAACCGACTTCTTGCCAATGGCCTTCAAGCCTTGTTTCCAAAGCTGCTTAGCCTTTGTTGCATTGTAAGACGTACCAGTACCGTTGCTGTCAGCATCCTTGGTAAAGTCAGCGCCAGTCTTCGGATTCTTTGCAAGCCCCTTTGTGACGAAGCCCTTGGCTGCAAACGAACCGTCAGATAACACGTCCTTCGTCAAAGATTTGCGGTTCAACGCATAAGAAATCGCTTGGCGAATCTTTTGGTTTTTGAAAGCAGGAACCTTTTTCTGGTTCATTTCAAGATAGGCAGACCGTGACATTGGCCGAACATTCATTTCTTTGTTGTTCAGCATGTTCTTAACTTGGTTCCCACTCAAAACAGCCTCATCAAGCTTACCGCTCTGGAATAGATTCAGCGCAGTTTGAGAATCCTTCGTTACTTGATCATTCAGGGTCTTCAAATGCACGTTCTTCGCATCCCAATACGTGTTGCTCTTAACCAACTTCCATGAATCATTGGTCCCAGTCCAGCCTTCGATCTTGAACGGTCCGTTTGAAAGAACCGCGCTGGCCTTGGTTCCATATGCCTTACCCTCTTTTTTAACAAAGGATTCGTCTTGTGGGAAGAATGGTACGTACCCGAGCAGTAACTTGAAGTATGGGATGTTCTTTTCCAAAGTAACAGTCAGTTTGTACTTCCCATCAGCCTTGATACCTAAACTGCTGACCGGTGCCTTACCATTCATAATCTTATCAGCATTCTTCACGCCATCAAAGATGTACGCGTACTGAGCAGCGGTCTTAGGATTAACCGTCCGTTGCCAGCTGTAGACGAAGTTTTGCGCGGTCACAGGGTCACCGTTGCTCCACTTTGCGTTTTTCCGCAAGGTGAAGGTCCAGGTCTTTTGGTCCTTGCTGATCTTGGTCTTGGTTGCCATCCCAGCCTCAACTTTGTTGTCCGTGCCCAAGTGGTACAACCCTTCGTTGGTGTTGTTCAGCATATCCATACTAATCTCATCAGTTGCTAATGAAATATCCATTGTTGGCAACTGTGAACTTTCCATCCAGTTAACCGTCTGTTTGGCTGCATAACTGCCATTAGATGATGAACCAGACTGCTTGCTACCGCATGCTGCAAGCGTCAATGCGACACCTGCGACCGCGGCTAACTCAGCGAGTCTTCTTAACTTCATTGTTCTATTTCCTCCTAAACACACACAATAATAATGACAAAAACACGTCATTCATAAACCCAAAATGAATAACGCATTAATAGTACATTAGTGAATAATTAAAATCAATAATGAATTTTTATATTTTTCAGTGTCACCTAACATGAAACGTTGGTACGTATATTGTTGTGACTGGTTTTAAATGTCAAAAAATAATTATGTAACAAAAGTAAGTGAAAAGAACGTATTAATTTATCATTAGGATTCGTTGATATGTATAGGTATGAAATAGTTGGGATTATTCAGTGTGTAATATTCAGTGCATCGTTAGGATGCTAACGTATATGATGGTGCATTACTTTGATATGATTGTTAGATTACTATTTTTGAATGTGAATACTCATGCACCAGTATTAATTGATTTTGTTGGAATGCTTGCATCTAGCCGTTTTTGACCACGCGCTAGTTCGACTAGTCTACATTTTCTAAAGGCCCCATCATCACAGACGTTTTGCTCTTTTGGCGTCGAAACGTGTTCCCAAAGGCAAGGAGTTGCACCTAGTGGCCGTCGACCGCAAAAGCCAGGTTCCGACTTTTGCGGTCGACGGCCACTGGGCGCCACTCCTTAACCGCCTTTCTCCACACTCTCTGTGTTATACTCAACTCATAGGAAATGAGGATGATAAAACTATGGATAACAGCGAATTAACACCGGTTATCAACATTGGCTTGAACACCGGTCGTGCCAATTTCAACTATGGGATGGCTGAATTGGCTGCTTTAAGCACTGCTAACAACATGAACGTTGTCGAACGCATCGATCAAAGTCTCCCCAAACCCATTGCAGCCACCTATTTTGGGACTGGGAAAGTTGAAGAATTGCGCGATATCGTGGTTGAGACTGGTGCAGAGATCGTCGTTGCTAACGATGAATTGACGCCCAGCCAGATTCGAAACTTAGAAAAGGTCGTTAAAGTTCCTGTGATGGACCGAACCGGTTTGATTCTTGCCATCTTTGCCAACCGGGCTCAAAGTCGCGAAGCCAAGTTGCAGGTTCAACTCGCAAAATTACAATACCAAATGCCCCGGTTGCATACCGCTGCTAACCAGAGTTTGGACCAACAAACTGGAACAAGCGCTGGCGGCGGCTTTACCAACCGTGGTGCTGGTGAAGCTCAGATCGAATTAAGCCGTCGGACCGTGCAACGGCAGATCAACCATGTCCGTCACGAACTCAAAGAAGTAAACCGTTCGGCAGAAGTCAAACGTCAGCAACGGGAAAAAGGCCACCTCCCTAACGTCGCCTTGATTGGTTATACAAACGCGGGCAAGTCAACCATCATGAACGAACTGATCAAACGCTTTGGGATGAACGATGATAAACAAGTGATGGTTAAAAACATGCTGTTTGCCACTTTGGATACAAGCGTGCGTCAGCTCCAGTTTGAAGATGCCAAAAAATTACTGTTGAGCGATACGGTCGGATTCGTTTCACAGCTGCCGACGACACTTGTCGAAGCATTCAAATCAACGCTGTATGAGGCAGCCAATGCAGACCTGCTGGTACAGATCGTTGACTACTCCAGCAATGACCGTGCCAACATGATGACGACAACTGAAAAAACGTTGCGTGAGATTGGTGTTCCCGACCTCCCAATGCTGACCGTCTTTAATAAAGCCGATTTAACCGACAGCGAGTATCCAACCCAGGCTGGTGATCAGCTAGTCATTTCAGCAAACGATGATGCCTCCATTGACCTGTTAGTTGACGCTATCAAGAAGAAGGTCTTTAAAAACTTTGTGACTGCCACCTTCCTAATTCCGTTTGATAAGGGCGATGTTGTTTCATACTTGAACGAACATGCCTCCGTCTTAAACACAGATTACAAGGCTGAGGGCACCGAAATGACCGCGGAAGTCACGGATATTGATTTTCAGCGATTCCAAAAATACTATGTATCGAGTGAAGCTTGATAGTGTTTTAAAATAACAATTTATGTAAATTAAAAGGGCCACGGAAGTGAATTTCCGAGGTCCTTTTTTGTGTCGGTTTTGAATAAAACGTTTTGACAAAATGCATACTTGGCTACTGTGCTAAACCGTTTGCTGCCACACGCTGTGTCCTAACTCATTCTCTTCTCCAAACTTCGCGAAACCAGCGACAGCGCGTAACATACCACGAAATACATAATCGCTAGCATCAGGAACATTGGTAAGATATAGCTCGTATTTTCACCGTAGACGATCTGAGCATTATGCATCAGATCCGGCAGCACAATGATGGTTGCCAACGACGTATCCTTGATCAGCGAAATGAATTGGCTGACCAGTGCTGGAATCATTTTCTTCATTGCTTGCGGTAAAATAATGTGCAACATCGTTTGGCTATAGCTTAAGCCGTTTGCCCGGGCGCCTTCCATTTGGCCAGTTGGAACAGCAATGATCCCCGACCGCACAATTTCAGCAATCATTGCGGATTCGAAGATGATCAGTGCCAGAATGGTTGCCCAAACACTTGATGGTCGCAACCCCAAGTTTGGCAAACCGAAATAGGTAAAGAAGATAATCAGCAGCAATGGCAGGTTCCGAATAATATCGATAATGAACCCCACAACTGGGGATAACACCTTAATGTTAAGGTAACGAATGATACCTAAAATTGTGCCAATGACGTAACTACCGGCAATCGATGCGATTGACACGATCACGGTAATCCAAAGGCCCTGAAATAAATAACGCATGTTGATCCACGAATAAGCGTCGATAAAGTCTTTCATGATCGCACCTCCCTATGATGCCAGTTTCTTTTCAAGATGTCTCATCCAGTAACTCAACGGCATCGTGATGACTAAGTACAAAACACCGACACACATGTAGGTGCTCATGGTACTCAGTGAATCCGAAGCAATGACGTTACCTTGATACATCAGATCAAACCCGGCAACGAAGGCCAGGACAGATGAGTTTTTAACCAAGTTAATGAACTGGTTGCCCAGTGGTGGAATCACGTAACGAAAGGCCTGTGGTAAAACGATATAGCGCATCGCTTGCCAGAAACTCAAGCCGTTTGCTCGAGCACCTTCCATCTGACCAGGATCAACGGATTGAATCCCGGCCCGAACAGTTTCAGCAATGAAGGCTGACGTATAAATGGTCAACCCAATTGTCCCAGCAGTGAAGCCGCCGATTTTAACCACAAACATCGGAATAACCACGAAGAAGAACATCGTGATAACCAGCAGTGGAATGTTCCGAAAGACTTCAATGTAAATTCGGGCGATCACCCGAAGAAATTTGATTGGGGTGGTTTCGAAAATTGCAAACATCGAACCAATGATCAAACTGAAGAACAGTGCGATCACACTACAGAGGAGTGTCTGGCCGAACCCTTGCAACAATTCGCCACCATAGTTTTGAAAGATTGAGATCAATGCCGTTCCATCTCCTTATAGTTAAATCCTTTGACGTTACCGAACCACTTCTTCAAGATGCGGTTATACTCACCGCTCTTTTCAATGGCCCGCAGCCCCTTATTCACATCGCCCTTAAACTCAGATTGACCTTTGTTAATCGCAATCCCATAAGGTTCCTTGGTAAACGTCCCGCCAACAACTTGATAGCCAGGGTTTTCAACGGCCATCCCATAAAGGATCCCGTTATCAGTTGTCAATGCCGCACCCTGACCAGACTTTAAGGCTGTCATGGCTTGCGCGTAATCGGTCAACTGAAGCACCTTAGCCTTTGGTGCATGTAAGGCCACATTTTGAACGGAGTTAGAACCCACGACCCCTAGGACTACGGTTCCCGTTTTGTTCAGGTCCTTAATGTTCTTAATTGGGCTGCCATCCTTTACCAGCAATGATTGACCGGCATCAAAATATGACTTGGAAAAATCAACTTGTTTTTCACGTTCAGGCGTGATGGTCATCGTTGCAATAATGGCATCAATGTTCCCATTTTTAAGCAACGGCATCCGGGTCTGGCTTGTGACTTGTACAAACTTTGCTTTTCCCTTTGGGCCTAAAATCTGTTTGGTAATTGCCTTAGCAATATCCACATCAAATCCCTTGATTGTATCGTCCTTCACATCCATCAACCCAAATAGCTTGGTATCGGCTTTGACCCCCCAAGTTATTGTGTTAGACTGTTTGGCTCTGGTCACCACGTTTTGCGCCGACAATGGTTTTGAGCCACAGGCTGTTAACATCACTAACACCACTAAGCTGGAGAGGACGATTCCGACTAATCGAAATACTTTCTTCATGTGATTGTCTCCTTTACTGGCTAGTGTGTAATGATCTTACTCAAGAATTGACGAGCCCGGTCGTTTGATGGTTGACCGTCAAAGAACTTCTCCTTACTATCGTCTTCGAGAATTTGGCCATCAGCCATGAAAATAACCCGGTTGGCCACTTCACGCGCGAAGCCCATTTCATGGGTCACAACCAACATGGTCATGTCAGAGTCGCGGGCAATATCCTTCATAACATTCAACACATCATCGATCATTTCAGGATCCAGCGCACTCGTTGGTTCATCAAACAGCAGTGCCTTTGGCTTCATGGCCAATGACCGTGCGATAGCGATACGTTGTTGCTGACCACCGGAAAGCTGAGCAGGCAACTTGGGTGCTTGGTCGGCTAAACCAACACGATCCAAAAGTTCCATCGCAAATTTCTTGTTTTCTTCTTCAGGTCGTTTTAAAACCAAGCGCGGTGACAACATAATGTTTTCCAGGATTGTCTTATTCGCATAGAGGTTAAAGTGTTGGAACACCATCCCAACATTCTTACGAATCCGGTTCATATCCGTCTTCTTTTCAGCCAGATCTTGACCGTTAACGATCAACTGCCCCTTTTGAATGGTTTCCAAGCCGTTAATGGTCCGAATCAGTGTTGACTTACCAGAACCAGATGGACCAATAAGCACAACCGTCTCGCCGTTATCGATCGTCAGGTTAATATCGTGTAAGGCGTGATAATCGCCGTAGTATTTTTCTACGTCGTGAAATTCAATCATTGACATACTTTTTTCCCTCCACCTTGCAAAAATAACAGAACGGCAAGTCAGCAACCCGCCGTTCTGTGAGTTTCTTTAATTACAAATGTTCAGAATAATCATCAAAACTGCTGTTTGAGATTTCATACACTTTTAATTATAACTCAATAATAATTCTAAACCATTATCCCTTTTTGGTCAAAATAATTATCTCCATAAACTGCTGTATATTGCGTTTTACTTGCTGAATACCGTTCTCATAACCGCTCTATACCGCGAGAAAGAACAGCCAAAAACCGAAATTTTATTCACAAAAAAAATTTCTCATTCATCTTGATGAGAGTTCAATTAAAATGTTAATGAAATATTTTCATTAGAATGGCTAAACGTGGAAATGTCAGGTTGTGTTTCAAACCACACCCGCAACGTATCGCTCGTTGTTGACACGAGTAACAGATATGAAAGGCAAAGCACAGTAAAAAACACTCAGTTACCACAGGACGTACCTGCCAGTTACTGAGTGTCTTTTTGGTTTTACTAACGCATTAATGTCTAAACCGTGACATCCGTGTCGGTTCATCATTAGTCGTATCGTTGTCCTCCCGCGCATCACGTGTGTCGGGTGCCTCATACTGGGGTGTCCGTCCAGAAGATTGACTGGCAGCCGCGCGACTGTTGCGTTCGCGAGAATATAATTGTGACGCGCCATTATCAGGTTGTTGGTAAGTACGCGTTGGCGTGGAGAGTGGCGGCGGCGTTGTCGCCTGTTCTTCGGCCTGTTTTTCATAGGCTAACTGTACCCGAACCGCGTACGGTGCCTGTTTTTCCATTGGCATGTTGCGGCCCATTTCCATGTACGGGCCACCGACCAAAATAACGTTTGCCAAGTACAGCTTGACCCGGTCTTGAATATCATTGATCGATTGCAAACCGACCGTGGTCACGGTTCCGACCTCAACCTTTTGTGATTGGTTGACACCAGCCAAAACAACAAGGTCGTCTCCCTGATGACTGAGCTCGAAGTACGGCATGTTGACACCTAGCCCGATGGCGTACACCGGCTTGTGCTGTTTTTCGAGTTGCATGGCCAGCTCACGTTGACCTAATCCTGAATAATCGGGCTGCATCAGATTAAGCTGTTGCAAGTGCGCCGCTATTTCGTCGATATTGCGCTGTTGCGATAAGGTCACCTTGACCTTTCCGGGTAGGACCTTCTTTGAATCGAAGTATCCGTTTGCCGGAATGTTGTTGAGCATCCCGTTGCCCATTTGTTGTTGGGCGTTGGCAGCTTCCTTGCGATTTGCTTCTGCTGCCGGATTGCTCCCAAATGGTTTCCCCATCATCTTTTCAATTTTTGGTGAAATATCAAACGGTGGTTTCTTTTGGGTAAAATAGTAAAAAACGTTCATCACTGTAAAGTAGGCCAAAATCAAGCCCACCAATAAAATGCCAATTCCTCGGAGCCAGTAGCCGTTTTGAATCCATCGTATTGCAACGTACAACAGATATATAGTTCCCAGCGCGCCGACGATGGTATAGATCCGGTTCTTCAACTTTACGTTAATGTTGAAATAACCCAGATAATGGTTAATCATGTCAAGTAAGCTAAACAAGGGCGTAACCCTCCTCACCTTGCGTATTTTGTCTAGTAGCCACTAGTTGTTGTTTGATCACTTGATGTTCCAGTCGTGTCACCGCTCGTATCCGTCGTTGCGGTATCCGTTGTTGCTGAGTTGGAATACGTAGATGAAGACGATGCCGTGGTTGGCGTTGAAGTTGACTTGCTCGTTGTCCCAGTGGACTTTTTAGAAGTTGTCCCGGTTCCGGAATTCGTCGTGGTCGTCGCGCTGCTGGTATCCGTCGAAGTCGTGCTTGAACTTGCGGCTTCCTTCGAACTTTCCGCAGCCTTTGAGCTGGATTCGCTTGCCTTTTTCTTAGACTCACTCTCAGCCTTCTTCTTGGAAGCATCCTTTGCCTTACTTTCAGATTCTGATTTCTTCTTTGCAGAATCAGACATTGACTTCGACCTAGCATTCGAATCCATCGAACTGCTTGATGCAACGGTCGCCGTTTTGGTAGTCGGTGTCCCTTCACTAGAGTGACTAACTTTGTTAACCACCACGTTAGTTGCACTCAATGCCAATGCAATTGAAAGAATTGCAAAGGGGGTTAAAAATGGTGGCGTACGATATGCCATAAAAATGGCACCTCCTTTAAAATAGTTTCCTATACCATTATTATCTCATACAACTCTAAAGAATTGCTGAGCTTGTTTTCATTAATTAAATACGATGTCTTTGAATAGTATACCAATTTAAGTCCAAAGAGGGAATACCCGCAACTCTATTTTCAATAAATGCCGTTGTAACTCCAAAAAATAAAACCCTCCTTGGCAGGTAATTTATCTTATGCTGTCATTGATACTATTAGTCTAACATCTAATGTAAACGACAAACTATAATATTAGGTTAAAAACCTTTAGTGAACCTAAAAAGAGTGTGGAAGGAAGCGTTTAGGGGGCTCCTGGAACACGTTTCGTTGCCAAATGAGCAAGACCACCATTCTGAACGAGTCTTTAACAAAAAAATTATAAGAATGTGAAAAAAGGCGTTTTGAAGCCGGCGCCCCTGCTTCCTGGAACACGTTTCGACGCCAAATGAGCAAAACCACCATGCTAAACGAGTCTTTAACAAAAAAATTATAAGAATGTGAAAGAAAGCGTTTTGAAGCCAAAGCAAATCCCCACCACCAAAAAAACTAGCACCCAACAAAGCGGTGCTAGCCCTTAAACCGACGCTAATTCCTGACGGCATTGTGCACACAGACCATAAAGTTCGATCCGGTGCCCTACGATTTGATAACCAGGTAACTGTTCTTGAAAAACATCGAGCGGACATTCTTTTAGTTCAGTTACTTTACCACAGCGCTGACAAATAAAATGGTGGTGATGCAGGTGACTAAAATCACACTGATATTTTACCCGTGCTTGTTCACCTTCGACCTGCTGTTCAACCATGCCGGCCTGTTCAAATTCCTTAATATTACGGTAAATCGTGTTATGACTCATACCAGGAAACTGCTGGCGCATATAGTCATCTACTAGGGTAACGTCGTGATAGTGATCCTGGTTTTCCAGAAGATAAGTCAACAATGCCTTGCGTTGTTTGGTGACCTTCAAGTGGTTCTTTTTTAAAACATCAATTGCTTGGGTTAAAGTTTGTTGCATGCTGTGCCTCCTCTGCTAAGGCTGGTATTGCATGGGAAATTGTTCACTTTCCCAGTTTTACCGATTCCCTCGCAGCTAAATAATAATCATTACTTTTTAGTAGTCTAACATACTTTATCGGGAGACAAAACGATTAAGCCTGCGGTGATTTGGTTTCAATCAAACTCGAGATAAATTTGTTTAAGCGTAATTGCGTCTTTTGCCAATCATCATTTTGCATGATTTTAGCGACACCCTTCAACGCTGCCGGTAACTTAAGATCGCGGCGATATTCGTCACTCTTAAGTCGATTTTTGACCATTTCCAGCTGGTCGCCGCGCTGTTTTAAACGTTCTTCTAATAACAAGGGATGGGTAACGGTCAAAAAGAGCACGGTCACCCGTGACTTTAATTCATGGACATACGTTTCAGCACCCTTAGTGTCCAAAACGATGCTGACCACATCCGACTTTGAGAACGCGCGTGCTAGGCCTTCCAGCGATGACCCATACTGATAATTCGCATAGGTCACAGACTCCAAGTAGTGATTCTGCTTAAACGTTTCCGGCGTTTCAAAGTAGTAGTCCACACCCTCCTGCTCGCCCGGTCGTTTAGGTCGGGTCGTATGCGTGATGATGCGTGGAATATTAAAGTGTTCGGTGAGATAACTGCTCACGGTTGTTTTGCCGGTACCTGTCGCACCGGTGATCACAATAACGCGTTTCATAGGCGCTCTCTCCATTAATTTCCGGCCGCGATCTTCATCGTAATATATTGATGGGCCCGCTTAAGTAGGTTCTTTAAATTGTCATAAGTCAACCGGTCAACCGCCTCATCAACTGGCAGCCAAGCCGTATCTGCAATTTCAATGTCCTGCTTCGTAATGGTAACATCGTCAGCAACTTCACTTACAAATAGGTGCACCTCTTTGTGGTTACCATTGTTCATATCATACTGTAACTCGTCATGGTAAGTAGTATCTAACTCAACGGTCAGCTGCGTTTCTTCCTTTATTTCCCGTAACGCAGTGTCCGCTAAATTTTCACCCGCTTCAACGTGACCCTTAGGAAAGCCCCAAAAATCACTGGTGGCACTCTTCAACAATAAGTAGTAGGGTTTACCATCCCGAACCTGATAAACGACCGCACCACTCGCAACTTCTGTCGTCATATAAATTCCTCCTAAGGTAATAAGTGATTGCTATCTATTTTAACGATTTTAACCATTAAAGTACAGTGAGGAATACGGTTATGTGCCATTATTTGGTCAGAATTGCATGCCATCTCGCGGGTGCTCATCCAAGCAGCCTTTTCTTTGCTCAATGACCTGGCAGCAACCCATCTAACAATTTGGGGAAACACGATTGCTAACATTGCCGTGACAGTTTGCTTCTGACACATTATCAAGTGGGCGCGCCCAAGCGCCTCCAGTTAACTGCCTTGCTTCACGCCCTGAACAAAGTTAAAATAGACTTAGCTTTCTAGGAAGTATTTAATTGTTGGAGGAACGCACATGTCACTTAGAGCTCGTATTTTTCGCCGGGAGCGGATCGACCGGTATTTGGAAACGGATAAGCACTTTGCTAAAACCATGAGTGCAGTCGATTTGATTTCCTTAGGGATCGGCGCTGTTATCGGGACTGGGATCTTTATTTTGCCCGGCACCGTTGCCGCTACAAAAGCAGGTCCCGGCATTATTCTTTCCTTTATTGTTGCGGCCGTTGTCTGCTCTACCGCAGCCATGTGCTATGCTGAGTTCGCCTCGGCCATTCCAGTTGCCGGAAGTGCTTATTCTTACGGTAATTTGGTCTATGGCGAAATTGTCGGCTGGGTGCTTGGCTGGGCACTGATTCTTGAATATGTTTTGGCTGTTGCCGCCGTCTCCAGTGCTTGGGGTGCCTATTTCAAGTCGTTCATGCGCGGCTTCGGCGTTAATATCCCAGCAGCCATTGTGGGTGCATTCGATCCGGCTCAAAAGGAATTCGGAAACTGGTTTGCCATTATTATTGTTGTCCTCATTTCATTGATGCTGGCGCACGGCATGCGGACTTCTGTTCGGTTAAACAACATTATTGTTTTTGTCAAAATTGCCATTATTCTGTTATTTATCGTAGTCGGCGCCTTTTACGTGAAGCCAACCAATTGGCATCCGTTCACCCCATACGGCGTCCATGGTGTCTTTGCCGGTGCATCAGCCGTCTTCTTCGCTTACCTTGGGTTTGACGCAGTCTCTAGTTCGGCTGCCGAAGTGAAGAATCCAAAACGCAATATGCCTGTCGGCATCATCGGAACGTTGATCATTACCACGGTTCTGTACGTCGGTGTTTCCATCGTACTGACAGGGATGATCAGTTATAAAGACCTCAACGTTGCTGACCCCGTTTCCTTTGCGCTCCAATTCGTTCACCAAAACTGGATCGCCGGAATCATTTCACTTGGTGCGTTGGCCGGGATGTTTACCATGATGGTCACTATGATCTACAGTTCTTCACGTCTCATTTACTCCATCGGCCGGGATGGCCTGTTACCAAAGTTCTTAGGCAAACTTGATTCAAAGGGATTACCAAAAAATGCGCTGATCACAATCACCATCGTCATCAGTATTATGGGTGGTTTTGTGCCCCTCGACCAATTAACTAACCTTGTCAATATTGGGACGTTAATTGCCTTCCTGTTTGTCTCATTCGGAATCATTCCGCTTCGACACAATAAGGAAATTGAAAATGACCAAGGATTTGAAGTGCCATTTTACCCCGTGTTGCCAATTATCTCCGGTCTGTTGTGCATCTTCATGCTGACCCAGCTTCAAGCCGAAACGTGGATCGCCTCACTTATCTGGTTTGCGTTTGGTTTGATCTTGTACTTCAGTTACGGCATGAAACACAGTCGGTTGAACAATCCGGATGAAATAGAACATGATTAATCAAAAAAACGTCCTCTCAATGAGGGCGTTTTTTTATGATTCGTGTGTCGTGTCCGGCAACCGGTTGATAGCCTGTTTCAGCATCAAAGGTGCCAGTAAAGTGGAAAGTACAATCACAATGATCACTTCTGAATAGACACTGGCATGCAATAAATGGGCCTGATACCCTATCTGTGCAATAATAAGCGCCATTTCCCCACGTGAGACCATTCCGGCACCCACCACGTAGGCACTATTCCAACTAAAGCCCAGTAATTTGGCGCCCAATCCCCCACCGATCAGTTTCGTCAGTAAAGCTAGAATCGTCATCACAACGATAAGTGAAATGTTGCGCCAAAAATGGTCAAAGTTCATTTCCAGACCAATACTAACAAAGAAAATTGGGATAAAGAACGCGTACCCAATTGGGTTAATGTTGGCACTCACTTCGCTATGGGCTTTAGTTTGAGCAATCGCAATCCCTGCAAAGAAGGCACCGATAACGGCACTCAACCCTGTCAAATCAGCTAAGTAGGCCATACCAAGACAGATAACCAAAGAAATAATCGGCACCGCTTGCGGTACTGCTAAATGTTCAAACAATCGTATCAAGAATGGTGCAAACCACCTGATCAGCAAGTAGACCAGCACGAAATAAACAGCCTGTTCGACAAGACTCACCCACAAGCTGGGGGACCCACTAGTTTGGTTCACATTACCAAACATGCTGACGAAGACACTCAGAATCAAAACCGCCATAATGTCGTCCACAACAGCGGCACCAAGGATCGTCGCGCCCTCTTTCGAGTTTAATCGTCCGAACTCCCGGAGCACTTCGACACTAATTGACACCGACGTTGCTGCAAAGACCACACCCCAGAAAACCGCGCGTTCGAAACTTTGGTGCATGAACTCGCCGTAAATAAAAAAACACACCATGGGGAGAATTACGCCAAATGTTGCTACGCTTAAGGCTGGTTTAAAGTACTTTTTTAATAACTTGAGGTCACTTTCCAAGCCGGCCATAAACATGAGGATCACAACCCCGATCTCCGCACCGGCATCCAGCAACACGTTGGGATGTAACCAACCAAGTGCTGCCGGCCCAAGCAAAATGCCCACCAGTAATTGACCAATAACTATCGGAATGCCGATTCGTTCACTAATGGCACCGGCAATTGTGGTGGTAAATAAAATTAAGGCGATACCGCCAATGTAACTCATGGAAAACCCCTTTCAATCAAATCGCAACACTATTGTCTTATTATAGCATGACCAATCGTCAAACATCGACCAGCACGCACCTGCCCGTGCGGTATAATAAAACAGTACATAAAATTAGAGGGAGGATATTTCATGAAACTCAATCAGTTTGCCATTATGCCAGTCACACCTGAACAAGAACGCATTGAAATGGAACAGATCCAGATGATTCACGAACGGGATCTGGCGTTACCGCCAGTGCCGTTCTTTCATCAACTGTTGATTAACAGTTTCCCAGAAGCGCGTACGCTAAACAGCGGTGAAGAAAGAATTGCTGGTCTGATGGCCACGCCGGAACAAAATGCGCTGGTCTATTTACGAACGCATGATACTATTTCGCAACAGGTCTTTTTCAATCTGTACTTACAATTATTAGGTTTTTCCCCAGAACGCGATTTTAGCTTGAATGAGCCGTTGGCCATCACGCCAACCGTAAATTTACCAGCCTTTACTTCGTCCGAACTCAATAATAATGACATGCTGCACGGCTGGTACCAGCTGCTGGTCACGCATAACACGACTGGACAAACGTTTCTTGATGATTTGACGTCGCGTGGGTATTTTCTTGCAATGGTTAACAATGCGACAGTCAAGAAGCCGATTATTTTTAATGGCAAGGCGCAAGCTGTTTACGATACGACCCAACTGATTCGCGAAGTTGTCTACGTTGAATCTGCACAGGACACGGACCACGATGGGCAACGCGACTTGTTAAAGGTAGAGATCACTCGACCCCTTGAATCAAATAGTCACCCTGTTCCAACACTCTATACTGCATCACCCTATAACCAGGGGACAAACGATGAGGCCGGTGAGGCACTGACCCACGATGTGACGATTCCACTCACGGAAAAGCCGGCGGTTAATAATACTGTTGCTGATACATTACCGACAAATCGGGTTGTCCCGGCGCCACGAAAGGTTGCCGGTTTGACGCAAACTGCCGAAGAAACCATGGGCAATAGCTTCGATTACAGTCTAAATGACTATTTTCTTGCCCGCGGCTTTGCAGTGGCTTACGCTTCAGAAATCGGCACCAAAGATTCTGATGGCTTGCGTACAACGGGTGACGTTGAGGAAACGATTGCCGCAACTGCCGTCATCGAATGGTTAGACGGCAAGCGAACCGCCTTTACGAACCGGACCGACAACGTTGAAATCAAGGCTTGGTGGTCAAACCATCACATCGCAATGACGGGGCGATCCTATTTGGGGACTCTGGCAACCGCAGCCGCAACGACCGGTGTTGATGGTTTAAAAACTGTTATCAGCGAAGCAGCCATCTCCAGTTGGTATGACTATTACCGTGAAAATGGGCTGGTTATCGCTCCCGGTGGTTTTCCGGGTGAAGATGCTGATGTTTTGGCGGAAGAGACCTTTTCGCGTGAAAAACAGCCTGGCGATTATCATCGCATCAAAGCCAAGTGGCAAAACGCGCTCAATCAGATGACTCTCGACCAGGATCGCACCACCGGCAATTACAACGCTTTCTGGGATGCGCGAAACTACCGAAAAGATGTAGCCAACATTAAGGCCGACATGTTGCTTGTTCACGGGCTGAACGACTGGAACGTCAAGCCAAAAAACGTTGGTAAACTCTGGCAAGCAATCCGCGATTTACCGATTGCTAAAAAATTGATCTTGCACCAGGGACCACACGTCTACATTAATAATTTGCGGTCGGTAGACTTTACGGATATGGTGAATCTCTGGCTCACACATGAGCTTTACGATGTTGACAACCACGCCGAAACAATTCTCCCTAACGTTTTGATTCAGGATAACGCGCATGCTGAAACGTGGCGGGTACAAGAGGATTGGCTAGCACCAGAAAATCCAGAAACGACCTTCCACTTCAGCCCCGATACACTGAGTGAAGCTAACGATCTCCAACCGGTTCAACTGGGCTTCAGTGACCAGTTGCCAACGAAGATCTTCCACTACTACGCCAAGCATTGGGACCAGTGGCAAACTGCGCTGGTCGATGACAGTAATGCGATGCTAGCAGGCCACCGATTGATTTTCAAGACAGCCAAACGCGCTGAACCCCTTATCATCGATGGCCATCCCAACGTGCATGTTCGGGTCGCAGTCAATCAGAACATTGGTCTGTTAAGCTTGCAACTGATTGATTACGGTCGATTTAAACGACTGACTACTTCCCCAGTCACGTTGGCGGGGCAGACCATGGATCTCGGCTATCATTTTAAAAAAGAAAGTCTTCGAGAATTCGAATTAACCAGGCTATCTAATTACCAGTTGATCAGCAAGGCACACATTAACCTTCAAAATCGTGACGGGCTGACAACCACTAAAACCGTTTCACCGAATGTTTTTTACGACGTTGATATCCAGTTGCAGCCCACGCACTACAACTTGTTACCAGGACACCAGCTTGGCTTGATCATCTACGCTACCGACATGGAAATGACGGTTCGCGGCAATCAGCCGTTATTCTACACAGTGGACCTGAAGGCGACTAATCTTCAAGTACCGCATCTGCGACATTAGTGCTATGATAGTAAGCAACGATTTACAGAAATGAGGGATATCATGAAACAAGGAACCACGATTATCACACTCGACAACGGTTACCATCTTTGGACCAACACGCAAGGCGAAGGCGACATTCATTTACTTGCCCTTCACGGCGGCCCTGGCGGCAACCACGAATACTGGGAAGATACGGCTCAACAATTAAAGAAACAGGGCCTGAACGTTCAGGTTCACATGTACGATCAATTGGGTTCATGGTACTCAGACCAACCTGATTACAGCGACAAAGCCACTGCTGACAAGTATCTCACTTACGACTACTTCCTTGACGAAGTTGAAGAAGTTCGTCAAAAGCTTGGTCTCGATAATTTCTACCTGATTGGCCAATCATGGGGCGGTGCCCTGGTTCAAATGTACGCTGCTAAATACGGTCAACACTTGAAGGGTGCAATCGTTTCATCAATGGTCGACAACATTGACGAATACGTCGCTCACGTTAACCAAGTTCGCGAAGACCTGCTGCCAGCTGACGCAATTGCCTACATGAAGGATTGCGAAGCAAAGGGCAACTATGATGATGCTAAGTACCAGGGCTACGTTGATGTCTTAAACGATAACTACGTCGACCGTAAGAAGCCCGCAGCTATCTCGCATTTGATTTCAACGATGGCTACGCCTGTCTACAACGCTTTCCAGGGTGATAACGAATTCGTGATCACTGGGAAGCTGAAGGAATGGATGTTTGAAGATCATTTGAAGGACATCAAAGTGCCGACATTACTGACCTTTGGCGAACACGAAACCATGCCGTTAGCAACAGCCAAACGTATGCAAAAAGAAATCCCTCATGCCCGTTTGGAAACCACCCCTGAAGGCGGCCACCACCACATGATCGATAACGCTCCTGTCTACTACGCACATTTAGCAAAGTTCATCACCGACGTGGAGAATAACACTTTTAACGATTAATCTTAGCGACCACTCAACTACTTGTTGAGTGGCTTTTTTGTTTCCTAAAGCGATCATTTTACAAATCGTGCTTCACGGCAGGGATGTCTAAAGACAGCAAAAAGCCATCCAGTGATGCACCGGATGACTTTTTTAATTAATGACGACTTTTGTGCCTTCTTTAATGTGATTATAGAACCACTTCGCGTCAGGAATCGACAGCCGCACACAACCGTGCGACTTTGCCGTTTTGCCTAACTGATCCGCTTCCTTCACATTATACTTGCCGTACTGATCCGTCGGCACTGTGTGGAAGAGATAAACGCCATGGTCTTTAAACGATACCCAGTAACGGGCACCTTCACCTGAAGACTGGTTATAGAAGAAATTGCCACGTTCAGACTGAATGTGGAACGTCCCGCGAGGTGTGGAATTATGAATCCCCGTTGACGCATACATCGTGTAGACCGTTTTATTTCCATTTTTAATGTAGACCCGCTGATTCTTTATCGAAACGTGGATCCAAACGTTACTCAACTTATTCAAATCTGGATAAGCCTTATTTTCTGAAGATTTCCGCCAGTTGACCTTGTTCATGTAACTTGGCGTGGTGTCTTCAGTAGAAGAACTGTCTTTTTTGCTGCTGGATGTCGAACTTGCCTTCTGACTGGTTTCTTGGTTCGTCTCCTGTTTAGCAGATGAATGCAGTAAATGGTGTGCACTAAACACAACCATAAACATGACAGCAATTAATAGTACAATGCGTAATGCCCGTTTCATAAAATATGCTCCAAACCTTATGTCATTTATATGTGAGTTCCATTGTAACATGCATGCGTTGCAATGTAGTCACAGTGGTTTGACACTTTAGTTAAGTTTAAGCAAAAACTTGTGGAAGAAGGATGGGTAATGGTGCGCGCGTGCAGCTTGGGGAACAAAAGTCACGCCCGGTCTTTTCTGTGACCGAGTTATTGTGACGACGTTGTTTGTTTTTACTTTGCTGAAACGTGTTCCGCAAGGCAAGGGGCTCCTGCATAACGGACGCTGTCCAAAAAGTCAGAACCGGGCTTTTCGGCCAGCGTCCATTATGCTCCGCCCTTAATCGTCTTGCTCCACACTCTTGGACTTCAAACTCAACTTCTCCACATTCAAGATCTTATCGGCTAATCCCTCATAAAAACTCATTTCATGGCTAACCACTATGGCGTTGCCTGGGAACGCATTAATAGCATCCTTCAAGGCTTCCTTCGTTTCTTCATCCAAGTGGTTTGTTGGTTCGTCCAAGATCAAGAAGTTGCTTGGTTCAAATTCCATCATGGCCAATTTCACCTTGGTCTGTTCTCCACCAGACAACTGACCAATGGGCTTCATTGCATTGGCAGCATCCAAGCCGCACTTTGCCAGCTTGGTACGAATTGCCCGCTGTGGTAACTGATCATACTTTTCTTGAATGATCTGCATTGGCGTCTGCTGGTTATTGTCCCATTCCAAGTCTTGGCTAAAGTAACTGACCTTAGCTGATGGTGAGAAGTTAGCAGCGCCGCCCTTAGCGTCAATGATACCAAGAATCGTCTTGATCAGGGTCGATTTCCCAACCCCGTTGAACCCTTCAAACCCAACCTTCTCGCCGGTGTTTACTGAGAACGTTACCGGCTTCAACAATGGTCGATTATACCCAACGGAAAGTTGGTCAACCACCAAGGCATTTTGCGAGCCCGTATCCTCATACGGGAAGTTAAACTGCGCCCGAATGTTGGATGACGGCGGATCGACCCGTTCCATCCGCGCCAGTTGTTTCTCACGCGACTTTGCTTGTTTTGAACGAGAACCGGCCTTGAATTTGGAAATGAATTTTTCAGTTTTTTCAATTTGAACCTGTTGCTTTTCATACTCGCGCCGTTGAGCCTCTTCACGCTCTGCCCGTTGTCGCATGGCCGCCTTAAAGCTGCCACGGTACTTATTGATTTTGCCAAAGGCAACGTTGATGATACAGTTCGTCACCTGATCCAGGAAGTCATAATCATGGGAAATGATCATGGCTGCCCCTTCAAAATCGTTCAAGTAGTCCACTAACCACGCAATGTGCGCCACATCCAGATAGTTCGTTGGTTCATCTAGTAAAATGACATCCGGCTGTTGGAGCAACAACTTAGCCAAAATAATTTTTGAACGTTGGCCGCCAGACATCCTTGCAACCTCATGATCACGGCCGATATCGTCCAGCCCTAACCCGGTGATGATTCGTTCGATTTCCGTCTCAATATCGTAAAAGTTATTTGCTTCCAGATATTCTTGGATTCGGCCGGCACGTTCCAGCAACTTGTCATCTGCCGTTTCAGCATACTCTGTGTACAACGCCGTCATTTTATCGTTTCGTTCATATAAATTCGCATATGCCGTGTGTAAAAATTCAATCAGGGTCATGCCATCAGGAATATCGGCATACTGGTCCAAATATCCCACGTCAATGCCTTTTTGCCAGGTGATTTTACCAGTAACTGGCAGTTCGTCCCCCGTCATAATTTTGATCAGGGTCGATTTTCCGACCCCGTTTTGGCCGACGATACCCATGTGTTCACCTTTGTTAAGCTGAAAACTCGCATCCTCGTATAAGTTTTTGTCAGCAAAGCTCATGCTTAAGTCTTCAACCTCTAATAACGCCATTGCAATTCTCCTCTCCGATTCATAAAGAAGGGGTCCGGGACACTTAGTTGCCTGCCCAGACCCATCCGTTCTCTCATATACCGTACATCGTGTCAGTTTTAAGTGGTCCAATTTTGCAGCCGATTTCACTGTTTTACCATTTCACTATCATATTTTCAGAAAATGAAACGATATGAACCTCATTACGACCTCAAAGTCGCAGTTATTTTCATTCATTAACTTAATAACCCTATCACTAAACCGGCTCATTAGCAACCATCCCACCACCTGACTCGTGGTATAATGAAAAGCACCATAACTACATTTCAAAGGATGACACATCGTGAACATTAAAGACATTGACAGCATTACCCTGACAGTAAGCGATATTAACCGCTCGATTCGGTTTTACCATGAAGTATTCGACTTACCGATCATTAAGGATTTTGACCGACCAGCAGTGCGGTTAGGCCATCATCGTCTAGAATTTGAAACACCAACAGACACGCCTGAGATCAGTGCTGAAAAAGTAGCGCTGGGCACTGCCGAATTGGCCTTTAGTACAAAGGACGACCTTCAGGCCACACTGTCACACCTGACAAACTACGCCGTTGAAATTGATGACGGTCCCATTAATTATAAAGGCGCCCAAGGTGACGCCACTGCACTGTGGGTTCGCGATCCGGATCATAATTTGATCAAAGTCGTAATCTATTAGCAATCTATGAAGAGGAGGCGTCCTATGACAGCCTACCTAAAGCGCCAAACGATGCGGATCATTGCGTTTATCATGCTGCTGATCATCTACCTGATCAACTCTGGTCAACTCACAACCGCAACGGAATATGCTAAAAAAAATCCCGCAATTGCCACCAAATACATCGGTATCATGCTAATGACAATGGCCGTTATCCTTGCTCTGTTTGCTTGGCTGTACCGACGACAGCTTCAACGCGGGAACCCGCACCACTTTAAAAAACGACCATTCACAATTAAAAGTATTCTGCAGCTGTTCGCCTTCTTCATTGGTATGTTGGCAGTACAAGTCCTGTGGTCACAATTGATTGTTCATCACATCTTACCGATGCCGACTAACCAAAGCGAAGTCGATTCACAAGCACTACAACTTCCGTTCTGGAACAACTTCTACAGTATAGTTGCGGCGCCAGTATTCGAAGAATTCATTTTTAGAGGCTTTTTCTTCAACTTTTTCTTTGCGAAAAACAACCGCCGCAATATCGTATTAGGCATTCTGATCAGCGGCTTCATTTTCGGCTTCTTACACACGTTTAGCTTCTCGGTAACGACCCTGTTCTATTCAGGACTGGGCTGGATCCTAGCCAGCTGTTACCTGTACTTTAAGGATATCCGCTACGATATGGCATTGCATTTTATGAATAATTTGTGGAGCATTTTGTAGAGTGTGGAAGAAGGCGCTTAGAGGGCGGAGCATAAGTAACTTTCGGTATCAAATCCTGGGTTTGAATTTGGGACCGGAAGTTGCTTATGCAGGAGCCCTCTGCCTTCTGGAACACGTTTCGACGCCAGATCAGCAAGGCCACAGTGCTGACCGCTCCTTTAACACAGTTAACATGTAGAGTGTGGAAGAAGGCGTTTAGAGGGTGGAGCATAAGTAACTTTCGGTATCAAATCCCGGGTTTGGATTTGGGACCGGAAGTTGCTTATGCAGGAGCCCTCTGCCTTCTGGAACAAGTTTCGACGCCAGATCAGCAAGGCCACAGTGCTGACCGCTCCTTTAACACAGAGAAACTATAACGTGCGAAAACGGCAACCAGCTAAACCACGATACACCCCTACCCGGTAACACAAATACATTCTAAAAATCAAAAGAAACTCAACGGCAATGACAAGTTTCTCCACCGAAGCCAAACAAAGAATCTCCAACAATCTAATAAGCAACTAAAAAGCGTCCAGCCACCTAGCCGGACGCTTTTACATTTCTAAAACCAAAACAATTTAACCCTTATCAGTCTGTTCGGCCATTTTTTTCATGCCATGCCTTTTGACCAGCAGTACGATCAGTTCCACTAAAAAGGCCGCAAATGCAATCACACTCCAAATAATCACCGTTTGCATCCGGTGTTCAGGAATCAAAAGTGCTCGTATTCCTTTAATGGGTCGCAGCATCAACCAGAGCGTCCCTAACAAATACACAAGAATTCCTAGCCCATTTAATAGCCACCAGTTTCGATTCTTCATCAAAAGCCT
Source organism: Secundilactobacillus collinoides DSM 20515 = JCM 1123 (assembly GCF_001435975.1). Taxonomy (GTDB): domain Bacteria; phylum Bacillota; class Bacilli; order Lactobacillales; family Lactobacillaceae; genus Secundilactobacillus; species Secundilactobacillus collinoides. The sequence continues at coordinate 18,578 of NZ_AYYR01000001.1, read as the reverse complement.
CCGTTCGTTCTTCACGAATAGTATACCGAATTTTCGGTAAAAAAAACACCAGTCTCAAATCACACTGGTGTTAATTAACGAAGTTTTAAATGACAAGGTCGACTAGTCTGCCTAGACTTTTCAGACACTTGTTTGTCTTGCGACGTGCTTTATTTTACCGTGCCGAAACGTGTTCAGCAAGGCAGAGGGCTACTGCAGAAGCGCGTCTGGACACAAAAGTCAGGCCCGGACTTTTCTGCCCAGCTAGTTTGTCTTGCGACGTGCTTTATTTTACCGTGCCGAAACGTGTTCAGCAAGGCAGAGGGCTACTGCAGAAGCGCGTCTGAGCACAAAAGTCAGGCCCGGACTTTTCTGCCCAGACGCGCTTCTGCTCCGCCCTCTAAACGCCTTGCTTCACACTCTACACTCTACTCTCCACTCGCTTCAACGACGCCACCCAGTTGTTATACAACTGGACGCTATCACCCCGCCAAGTATTCGCCGGTTCGGCTGCTGAGAAATAGCGTTTTGGTAAACGAATTGGCAGCCCCTTTCCCATATCCCGGTGAAACTCGTTAAACAGGGTGTTTGTTTCGTATTCTGGGTGCCCGCTAATATACGTTGAACGGGTCTTAACCGCGTGCATGACAACCGGACCAGCCTCTGGGTCACTGGCTAACACGTCTACTTCTGGATCATCAATAGCAGTCAAAGTCGAATGGCGTGATTGCGGCATCGACAGGTTGTCAAACCCTGCTGTCAAACTGGTCTGTGCGTTGATTTGGCACCGATACACACCAAAGAGCTTGCTTGGTAAGACTTGTTTTTGAATGTCAAAATCTGCGTACAAACCTGCTTGGGCTGCCCAGCATTCAAAAATACTTTCGCGAACGTGGGTCTCCCGCCAGTCGAGGAAGTCTTTGAATTCGGACCAATAGTCCACGTCCTCAAAGGCCATTTCTTCAACTGGCGCCCCAGTGACGACCAGACCATCAAAGTAACTGTTCTGTAAGTCAGGCAACGTTGCGTAATCGGCTTTCGCAAAATCTGCTTCACTGATGTGCTTACTATGATGAGATGCCATCCATGCGAAGGTCACTTGCACATTGACAGTGAGTTGACTGAATAGTTCAGCAAACTGTCGCTCAGTTTCCAATTTATTCGGCATTAAGTTGACAACTAATACCTTTACTACCCGACCAGTATCAGTTAATGCTGCTGATTGTTGCTGTTTTAAAAAACCATTTTTTAAAATCACTGTCATCCGTTTTCCTCCTTAGCACGTCGCTATAAAAAAATGTCCCTAGTTGTTGAACAACTAGGGACGACATTGCGCGGTACCACCCATCTTCGCCTGAACCTCACGATTCAAGCCTCGAAAGTATTTTCATACTCTGCAACGTATCGGTTGCCTCCGTGGGTTATGGCCAATCATGACCGCACCATGCTCCGAGATCATCTTCACCCGAATCCGCGTATCTGCTCACACCACCGCAGACTCTCTGTGCCACCTATCAGGTTACTCTTCTCTTCAACGACTCATAATATTCTAATTGTTTGTTAATTTAACACATTTATCTTTAATGGTCAAGAGTGAACCACCCTTTTATACAATATTTACACTTCCTTAAGTTGTTTGTTTGTGAACAAATCAGCCTCATAAACCTTTATCCTGACACATATGGACCATTTTATTCACATACTATTTCCCAACAAAGCTGGCTTGGAAGTGCTGCCGGCCATTGCCACGCGCTCATACACAGAATTTCGCATTCTCATGTTTTTTTCAACACGCGTTTCGATTGACTGTCCGCACTTGCGTATTTAAAGTCTACTGCGTATAATAATAGTAATTTATTTTTGGAGGAAAAACGCATGACAAGTCTGCAAGGTCAACTGAATGATTCTTGGCAAAGCCGGTAACGAACTGCTTCCTTATGGACGCGGTTTGAGCTCACCTGTTCATTTCACGTGTCCATGCCGGTTACTTTGATTGCGAGTGACGCTGCATGACCAACCTTGCACGTCGCTCACTGGAGACGATTTCGCAAGGAGTCGTCTTTTTTTGTGCGGTATCCCTCTTCGTTGTGTTGTTATTATTATTTAGGATAGGTGGTTGTAATGAAACGACTATATGCATTGATTGCCATTCTGCTCGTTTTTCTGGGCTTTGCCTACGTAAAAGAAAGCGATCCGAATCAGGCAGCTGACCGGAAACATACGCCCACAGTGGGCATTCTTCAACTCATGTCCCAACCTGCACTGGACACGATTCACCACGGTATCATTCAGGGGTTAAAAGATGGTGGGTTTACGCCAGGAAAAAATGTTAAGATCGACTATCAAAATGCCGAAAATGATCAGAGTAATATGATGACCATGAGTAACCGGTTTGTGAACGAAGGCGCCGACGCCATGATCGGCATCGCCACCCCCTCCGCTCAAGCGTTAGCCAACTCATCCTCGAAGATCCCGATTATTTTGGGTGCTGTAACGGATCCTAAGGGCGCCGGTTTGGTGACAAATAATACCAACCCTGGCGGAAATGTCACCGGGGTGTCTGACCAGGCACCACTAGCCGAACAACTGAGTCTCATCCGCCGGGTAATGCCGCATTTAAAGACCCTGGGCATCATCTACACGTCAAGTGATGATTCAGCAGTTGAACAGTACAAACAGTTTAAAGTGCTTTGCCAAAAGGCAGGAATTCCATTAAAAGCCTACTCAATTTCAAACACCAACGACGTTCAGCAGGTCTCGCAGCAAATGGTCCGCAGCGTTGACGCTGTTTACGTGCCAACCGATAACACAATTGCCTCAGCTATGCAGACGCTGGTTCAAAACGCCAACGCGGCTAAAGTGCCGGTATTCCCAGCCGTGGATACCATGGTTAAGGACGGCGGCCTTGCCACCTACAGTGTAGACCAGTATAAACTCGGCGTGTTAACGGGGAAGATGACGGCCAAGATCTTGAAGGGCGAAAAGCCTGCCACGACGCCAATTAAATTTGTCAGACATGGTAAGTTGATCATTAACTTGAAGGAAGCGAAGAAGTTGGGTATTACCTTCCCCGCATCCGTTCTTAAAGAAGCAAAAGAGAAGGGAGAGATCGTGAAATGAGTATTGGATTAGGCGTTTCTGCCATTGGCCAAGGCCTCTTATGGGCCACCCTCGGGATCGGCCTGTTTTTAACATTTAGAATTCTCGACTTCCCTGATATGACGGTTGAAGGCACGTTCCCAATGGGCGCCGCAACATGTGTGGCTGCCATCAACCATGGCATCGATCCTTTTTGGGCCACAATTATGGCAATCGGTGTCGGCATGCTGTGCGGTCTCGTTACCGGTCTGTTATATACGAAGGGAAAGATTCCAATCCTGTTAGCCGGTATTTTAGTGATGACCGCTGCTTATTCAATTGATCTGCGAATCATGGGTCGGGCGAACCTGACGCTCTTAAATAAACCAACCTTATTAAAGACAGCCTTTTTGAAGTCCCTGCCAGAATACTTTGATAGTATTGTCCTTGGAATGATCGTCATCGCTATCGTGACGATTGCGCTGGTGTATTTCTTGCAGACTGACCTGGGCCAAGCTTTCATAGCGACTGGGGATAACGAAAAGATGGCGCGGTCACTGGGTATCAAAACGGACAACATGCAGATCATGGGACTCATGATTTCAAACGGCCTTATTGGTCTGGGTGGTGCCCTAGTTGCACAAAACAACGGGTACGCCGACGTCAATATGGGTATTGGCATCATCGTTATCGCTTTAGCTTCCATTATTATTGGCGAAGTAGCCTTTGGCGAATTAACCATGAATCAGCGACTTGTTGCCGTAACTTTGGGGTCAATTCTGTATCGGTTCGTGTTGCTGGTTGTTTTGCGACTCGGATTCAACACCAACGACTTACAGCTGCTGTCCGCAATCGTGCTTGCCTTCTGCATGATGCTGCCAGTCTTCCAGAAGATGTTCAACATTAAGCACATCATCAAACGGGGGGTGACAAGCCATGACTAAGCCAATTTTAGAATTGCGCAACGTCGTCACCAAAGTGAACCGGAATACCCCGGAAGAACTCACACTGCTGAAAGGCCTTAACCTGACGATCAACGAGGGTGACTTCGTAACCGTGCTCGGATCAAACGGCGCCGGTAAATCGACCCTGTTCAACACAATTGCCGGCAACCTATCGATTGATAGCGGCGATATTCTGCTACGCGGTAAATCCATTGTCAATGAATCAGAAGAACGCCGAACGCGTTTCTTGAGCCGTGTTTTTCAGGATCCGAAACTTGGCACTGCGCCCCGGATGACGGTTGCTGAAAACCTGTTATTAGCTGCCAAACGCGGTCAGGGGCGCCATTTAGTACCTCGCCGACTGCGTAAAGCATTACCGCATTTCAAAGAAATCACGGCCACCATGAACAACGGCTTGGATCAACGGTTAGATACCCCGACCGGCAACCTGTCAGGCGGTCAGCGGCAAGCGCTGAGCTTCTTAATGGCCACACTAAAACGCCCGGATATTCTGTTACTGGATGAACACACTGCTGCTTTGGATCCCAAAACATCGCAAGAACTCATGCAAACGACCAATGATCGAATCACGGAAGAAGACCTCACCTGCCTGATGATCACCCATCATCTTGATGATGCCCTGACTTATGGTAATCGGTTGATTGTGATTGACAATGGTCAAATTACGTTTGATGTCGCAGGTGACGAAAAGAAAAGGCTCACGCAAGAGAAGCTGTACAGTTTCTTTAGTGATTTGGATGGGTAATAAAAAAGAGAATCCTGTGCGGATTCTCTTTTTTTATGACCTATTTTTCTTGATACAGTTTAATTAAGCCCTGTGTCCCATCATTACCAAGTTTTTTGTCATCCACCATTACTTCATAGAGGTGCTTAGCTTCCTTGGTCGCCGGCAAGTCAAGGCCCATCTTGTCGGCTTCATCCAAAGCAATTCGCAAATCTTTTAAGAAATGCTTTGCAAAAAAGCCGGGTGTGTAGTCGCCAGCCAGGATACGCGGCGCATAGTTCTCCATGCTCCAATTATCAGCCCCGCCGCCGCTCAATGTCTTAAGGACGTCTTCCATCGGCAGGTTAGCTGCCTTGGCGTAGGTCATCATTTCAACCATGCCAGTCATTGTACCGGCAATCATAATTTGATTAGCCATCTTCGTATGTTGTCCCTTACCGGCTTCGCCGAACAAGTGAATCGACGTGCCCATGAGTTTAAACAACGGCAGCAGTTTATCATAGGCCGCTTTATCACCGCCAACCATGATGGTTAAGGCAGCGTTTTTCGCACCAACGTCACCGCCAGACACCGGTGCGTCTAAACCGGTAGCACCCAATTTTTTTGCAGTAACAGCAATCTTTGCCGCAAGCGTTGGTGTACTTGTGGTCATGTCGACCACCGTTTTACCCGCAGTCAAGGTTGAGAAGACCCCGGTTTCGCCAAAGTAGATTTCTTCAACGTCCGTTGGATAACCAACCATCGAAAAAATAACATCGGCTTGTTCCGCTACCTTAGCAGGTGTTTCTGCCCACTTGGCACCATTTGCCACCAACGCATCTGTTTTCGATTTTGTCCGGTTATAAACAAACAACTCGTGACCACCGGCCAATAAATGACCCGCCATTGCGGCACCCATAACACCAGTACCAATAAATCCAAGTTTCATGCTTGTTTCCTCCTTCAGTAACTGTTGCATCAAAACTAATTATGCCTGAGCCGCTAGTTTTTTGTCTAAATAGGCGGCCAATTTATCCTTAGGATACAAACCGGTCACTTTTTCAACCGCTTTGCCATCCCGAAACAAGACAAGACTGGGAATGCTCATGACCTTGTAATTCATTGCCAAGTCTTGGTTATGATCAACGTTTAATTTACCAAACTTGATCCGGTCACCATATTCGCCTTCAAGCTGTTCCAGCACGGGATCCATCATCTTGCATGGCCCGCACCAGGGTGCCCAAAAATCAACTAGGACGAGCCCAGCCTTCGTTTCTTCATCTAAATTATCCTTTGTGATCGTCGTTGCCATTAGCCGGCTCCTTTCTGCCGCGTCGCGCAAAATGGATGATCAGGGTCACGACAACTGCACCCAAAACAATCAGTCCAAAAAGCGATGCTGGGATTTCAATATCAATAATCGGAATGCTGACAAACAACTTGATGGCAATCAGTGCAATCAACGCGTACGCCATTGGTTCCAATTCCGGAACAATTTTCATTAATTTCATAATCATTTCGGCAATTCCACGCATTGCAAGGATGCCGATCATCCCACCAATCAACACGATAACCGGATTTGGAGAGATTGCCAGTGAAGCCAGCACCGAGTCGATTGAAAAGATAATATCCATCAATTCAATTTGGATGACCACGGACCAGAACAATGAAATGGGATTCTTGCTTTTATGGTCTGAAACCAGTTTGCGAGTGTGCTTAACCCGACTCTTACTAAAATATTGAATGGTAAGGAACAGCAAGTAGCCTGCGCCCAACACCTTAATTTCCCAAAGATTAATGAGGTACGTTCCGATACCAATAATCAGGAACCGAAAGATATAAGCACCCCATATACCGTAAAACAATGATTTTTCTTGCATCTCTCTGGTGGGTAACGCCTGAGTCTGGGCTGCCAGCACCACAGCGTTATCCACAGAAAGTAAACATTCAATCATGACTAATGAAAAAATAATCAGCCAGTCGCTACCGGACGTCAAAACCGTTTCCCAATTGTGCAGGTCAAAGAATGGTCCGTAAAGTTTCCCGATGAGCTCAAGCAATTTAACGCATCTCTCCCTATCTAATTATGTTGATAATTAATCTTACTGGTTTCTAGTTGTTCTGACAAGAATTTTAGACCTGTCTTCCCCAACTTTCAACCACCGACGATGAGTAAAATAGTGTTTTCACACTATTTTCATTTAGCGTGTACCCAAGTTGTCAACGTAAACGACCTCCCACTGGTTGACTGACTAAAAAAGACACTCTTTCGGCGTCTTTTTCACTGATGTTTATGCGATTAGTTAAGATGCTGGATTCAAAATACTGTCTTTGGGGCTTTACGAAAACTAGCTTTACAGTGGCAGCATGCTTTGTTGAACCAACTCTGGGTAAACAAGTCAGGGATGGGCTTTTTGAGTTAGTCGTCTGAGTGGTACTTGCGACGCGCCTTTGGCGTCATAGCTGACACGAGTTCCACAAACCAAATGCTTGCACAGAAGCGGCCTATTTTACAAAATCCAAACCCGAGATTTGATAAAATAGGCCGCTTCTGCTCCAGTCTTTAACCGGTTTGTTCCACTCTCTAATAAGAATCAAACCGCGCCAATCTATAACTTTTAATCATGTTGATCAGCTTCTTAGCATAGCTTGGATCTGTGGCATAGCCATTGGTTTGCAGTTCCTTTGCAGCTGTTGCGTAATTAGTTGTTTTGGTTGTAATGAATTGGCGATAAACAACCAAGTCATGGTCAAGAATGGCCGCTTTCAGGTTCGGATAGACCCGGAAATAGTCCTTGATTGTCACTTCTTTACCGTTTTCGTATTCCTTGGTTGGAAACAGTTCTGACTGACCATTGTAGCTGCCCTTCATGCCAAATGGATTCTTTGCTTCCTTATATAACTGTGACTGGCCCCAGCTGGATTCCAAGATAGCTTGGGCGATGACGATACTTGGCAGAACCTGATGTGTCTCATGGTAAGCCTTGACAGCTGGCGTTGCCATTTGTTTGATAAACGCGCGCTGACGGCGTTGCTGAGGGGACAGACTAGTCGTCGATGAACTGTTCTGGGTTGTTTGCGGTGTAAACACCTTGTCCATCACATAACGGGCACCAAGTCCGCCACCGATGACAAACAACGCTAGAATAAATATTAACGTTGCTGCTCCCTGTTGATTTGACTTTTTACGACGCCGTTTTTTGGCCACGACAGACCCTCCTGCTTCTCATTCATAAGTACCTGGCTATTGTACCCAGCCTATTAGAAATGAGCAATGTTCTGGACCAATTTTTAGTAAATCCTTATTGAGTTGTTAACGAATTGTCGTCGTGGTCAGCTGGTCGTCCTTGTCAAAGAAATGCGGTTCACGCCAAGTCGTTATCATTTCATCCGTCATCTGCAATTTGCGCACACCTAACCGATTGTATGGCTCATAGTAGTAACTTAGCGTCTCCGGACAAGTTGCTGCCCGGTAAACAGAATAGTTCTGTTGGTAACCGCGCATTTTGGGAACACTAACACTGTTTAACAGATGCCAGAGACTCACAATGGCTTCGTTCTCATCAGCAGAGCGGTCGATCCGTTCCTTATAGTAGGCAGCCCTGATGAACCTTGAACCAGGTGTGTACGAACCCGATGGCACTTTTTTTCCGGAAAAGTTGCCGGTCGTGACCCGCGCTGTATTTAACGGCACGCGGCCTTCTTTAAAATCATCTGTAAACGCCATGTAGTGGTCAAGTTGTTTTAATTGCCTTTCAAAATTATAGGCATTGGTCAGCACTCCCAATGGGTTGTCGACAATTCGCAACGGTTCACTCGAGGTCTCAATGGCCACGATACGACCAGTGGGATCCATGGCAACAAAGTGCAATTCGGGGTGTCCATACTCATGGGCAGCCAGTTCACCGCTCATCATCTGAATTTGGTGAATATTGGCTTCAATTTCAGCAACCGAGCTGAAGTGACCTAAAAGATAGAGTGGTAACTCAAACGGCGCAATTGAAATTTGATTGTCATCCGGCGTTGTTGCAAACTTGGCGCCGTTGGCAAAGGTCAATTTTTGAACACTCAGTCCCTTTTCGTTGACCCCATCCGAGATGTCAATCTCATTATCATGCGCACCACCGCTCCCAAGAATCGCATATCGGTTCTCATAGGCGCGGTCATCAAAAACGGATTGCCAATGATACCCGCGGGGCACAAACACCGGACCAGCCCCTAAATTATGCCAGTCCATCGTGCGTCCCAGCACGTGGGTGCCATCCAGAGCGATTTCGTAAATACTCGTACACATGTTACGCATCCTTTCCCGCTGCCAAGGCCCGCAGCGTTTTAGTAAAGCGGTCGTCGATTTTGCGCTGAATAGTTGGTGATATCGTCCGACCAGATTGATTTTGCAAAATCGGTTCGGCGACCTTTAAATAGGTAAACATAATTTGACTCACGTCTAAATGATACTGACCGGCCAGCCTTAGCGCAAGCGTGAATCGGTTCGGCGTGTTCAAATCAGCATACGGACTGTTATACGTCATGTGGGGGTCTCCTAACTAAATGTCAACGTTGCGACTGCAGATTGTTTATCTGAACCGCCGCGACGAAATAATTAACGTTCTTCCTAATATAGGCCTTTTATTATAGGCGAAAGCGCGTCATAATAAAACAAAAGTGACTTTTTTTACCCAACGTGATTCGTTTTTGCGATATCGCCAATATTGGGATTCTCGTTTTCAGTCAAATGTCACGATTTGCAAGAATTCCAACAAATATTTGGGTTCTTCTGCAATCAAAGAAAAAGCTATGTTAAAATGAAAAAGGTCATTTACACAAAACATAATGATTAACGTAACTTTCAAGGGAGATACAGTGCAATGAACGAGCGGATACGCAATTTACATGAAAACCGGATTTTCTCACTGTTAGTGTGGCTGATCGCCATTTTTGCAGCCATCGTGATGCTGCCTAACACGAGCACTCTGGTTCAAGAATACGGCCAGCCTCAATTGGCAAATAACAGTCAGCCAATGGTTGCCTCGGCCATTCAATCTAAATGGGGACGCAACGTTTCCAACACATATAACGTCACTGCAGTGTTCAATAACCCTTCAGGCAAATTGACATCCAAGCAGTTGGCAGCGGTTGACAAAACCATGGAGCGCCTAGCTGGGAAAGAATCTACGTACGGCATCAAAGATGTTCGGACAATGGAAACTAACCCAACGGCAAAGGATCAGTTCTTATCTAAGGATGGTTCGACCGAAATCGTTAAACTAGCGGTATCGAAAAATCAGGGCAGTATGAACCTAATTGCTAAACAGTTAGATTCACAAATTGTTACAACTGGGTTGAACACCTACGTCACAAGTCCTGAAATCATTAACAGTGCTGCCAGTGAAAAAATCAGCAGTGCCACTACTATTGCGACGGTTATCGTCTTTATCTTGAGTCTGCTGATTATTGGGATCGTGTTTAAGTCGCTCATCGCGCCCGTGATTTCAACGCTATCACTGCTTATGATGTACGCAGTATCGCTAAGTCTCATTAACAATCTCGCATCGCGCACAAGTTTCCCATACTCAGAATACACGCCGTTGCTGATTTTATTACTGACCGTTGTGTACGGTTTGATTGGGCACTTCTATTTGTATCGAGGCTTTAAGTCGCAACTAGTGGCAGGTGTGGACCGACAAGCTGCTGTTAAAAACAGTATTCGAAGTATCCGAACCTACATGGTAGCTACCGGGTTGACCCTTGCTGTTATCTTCGGCGGGTTTTACCTATTTAAGTTCTCGACGCTGCGTGCTATGAGTGGACTGGCAATCGTCGCTCTCGTCACAATGATTGGTGTAATCACGATTTCACCAATCTTTCTGTCACTGCTTGGGGATCGCTTCTTCTGGCCAGCCGTTGACGGGCAGGCAAAGGAATATGGTGCATGGAACAAGCTCGCTAAGTTCGGTCTATGGCAACCAGCCATCGCCATCGTCGTTGTTGCATACTTTGTGGGCATGTTTGCCTACTCCTTCCGCGATAATTTAAACTTCTCAGCGATCGATACATTGTCAACCACTCAGAATGCCGTGGCTGGTAACAAGGTCGTTGCTGCTCACTTTGGCGCTGGTGAAACGACGCCAGTCACCATTTATCTGCAATCCAAGGATCGTTTAGATAATGAACGTGCGCTGTTACAAATCGATAATTTAACCACTAAGCTGCAAACCATGAATGGAGTGTCAAGCGTCACTTCCCTGACACAGCCAAATGGCGAACCAATTAGTGAATACTATGTCACAAATCAGTTGAACAATTTGAACTTGCAATTGAAGGGTGCTACGGATCAGTTGACGACTATTAAGAGTGATCTGAACTCAGACCGGTCGGAATTAAACGCTGTGAAACTGCAAAAAGAAGCTGATAAGATTTCAAAATTAGCCTCAAAGACTTCCCAGTTATCATCTGACACGGATACCGTTCACAATCAGGTCACTCAGATTGCCGGTCGGGCAAGTGTGACCCAACGCAGCAACGCTTCAAAGCTTGTGCGTCGTTACCAACGCCTGCTTTCACTCATTAACACGCAGTTACAGACCGTCGCCAGCAACATGGAAGTGCTGAGCAGTGAAGTTTCAAGCAGCCAGTCATCTGCTGAGAGTACTCAGTCAACCGTTTCCAGCTACGCCTCACAGCTTAAAGTTATTCAAACGAGCTTGAAGAAGTCAACGACCAGCCTGACTGGTTTGATTTCTTCGTACACCAATATTTACAATTATCTGTCAGCCCTGCAAGCATCTGATGCTGCAAAGGTATACTACATTACCCCAGAACAGTTAACGAGTTCTGCGTTCCAGCAATCACTGTCAACTAACAGCAGCGCTGATTACAAGTCAACAGCCATTACAGTTTACTTGAAACAGTCAGCAAACAGCCACGACACTTCAAAGACTGTCGCGCACTTACAATCAGAAGTTAATACACAGCTCCAAGGAACCGCGCTTAAGAATGCTAAGGTTGCCTTCACTGGTCAACCCGTTGTTCAATCAACGATCAAGCAATCCTTCCACCACTATATCGGCTGGATTGCTGTACTGGTTGCCGGGATTATGTTCATCGTTTTGGCAGCGTTGAGCCGCTCAGTTCTGCAGCCGCTATACTGGCTGTTGACGTATGGTATTTCAGTCATTGCCAGTTTCCAAATCGGAGAACTGATCAATCGATTCATTTCAGGGAATGCGGATTTCAACTGGCAGGTTCCGTTGATCGTGATGGTTCCAGTCATCACCTTTGGGGTCACTCAGTTAGTCGAATTGTCCCTGGATTACCGGCACAATGAGGCACCATTGCTTGATTGGTTGCTGCCTGGTATTACCGCCAGTGGCCAGTCATTCCGGCATCGCCTATTCGGAATCATTGTTGTGTGTCTCGGCTTATTAGCCGTTAACTTCGCACCGCTGACCCAGGCCGGTTTGATTATTATCGCCGCGGTGATTGTCTTCAACATTGTGCTGCCAATCATTGCCGCAGCCGTGGGTAAGCTGACCGTCACGTTACCGCAACATACGCGCAAACACAAAGAAACAACGGATAAGGATTAATTTTTAACACGGTTGACCTTTGTTATCGCCACTGGATCGCCGTAATTAAATCATCAGCAATAAAAAGGCTGTCTCAGTTCACCCTGAGACAGCCTTTTTATTGCTGATCTTTTTTCTTGTCTTTCACTATATACCTGATATGCCCATTGTCGTTAATGCCATACAGAATTTGTTTACCCGCTTTATCGAAGGACCCCATGTCAACAGCTGGTTGACCATCAACAATTTCAATTCCCCGAAAGGCCTGTTTAACAAAGTCACGAAAAACGTTTATATCAGCTAAAAAGCTGGTCATTTTTTCCGCGGCGCTAGGCAAGCGGTAGCCCTCATCCAAAAATACTTTCATGATACGTACCGCCACAAAAGTGTGAAAATCATACATCCGTGCCTTCTGCTGGTCTGTCCGGGTCATGGGATGAATGTAGCCCTTTTGTTCCCAATAACGTAACTGTCTGGTAGATACCCCTGTCATGGTACTTATTTCACTAATTCTAAATCTAAACGACTCTAAATTGAGTAACTCTGGCATAATTTTCTCTAATGCGTTATCGATTTGTCGCACCTCCGAACGTCGCTTCCTAGCTTATTATTTCACAGACGTTACGTAAATTACAAATTCATTCTAACCTTTTAATGGCATTGAAACTGGTTTGTTACAAAACTGACACATTCTATCGGTAGTATAGTACTCGTACATATTTAAAGAATACATAAACTAAAACGAAGTTAATTGAGGAGTTTTTTATCTTATGAAGAAGTTTGCCGTTAAAGGATTCATTACGTTAGTTGCCGTCATTGCCTTTGCAATTCTTGGCGTAACAGCTGGTCACACCACTGCTCACGCCGACAGTTCTGACGATGCTTCATTTTCAACTGTATTATCCACCGCTAAGTCAAAGCTTGGCAAGCCATATGCTTGGGGCGCTACCGGCCCTTCATCTTTTGACTGCTCTGGTTTTACCAGTTACGTATACAAAAAAGCGACCGGTATTACAATTCCACGGACGGCCCAAGCCCAATACAACGCCTACAAGCACGTTAAGGGCTCCGCTGTAAAGAAGGGCGACCTCATCTTCTTCGGTGGTAGTACTTCAAGTATCAGCCACGTTGGTCTTTACATTGGTAAAGGTAAGATGATTGATGCGCAAAACCGTGGTGTGATCACTGAATCAATTTATGCATCATGGTGGCACAAGGTTGGTTACGCACATGTCACTGACTTAAGCGACTAATTCATTAAAAAACATACACATAGAACTTCTCAAGAAAGGCTCCAGCGCAAATGCGCTGGAGCCTTTCTAGTGTTAGTTGTCTTTAACAGCTGTCAGTTGTCGCGTAAATTGACCTCGGACGGTAAGCAGGTTTTAGTTTTTTACCATGCGGTAGTGAACAATCCCAACTTCGAGAAAGGCATCCCCCACCCGTTTAAAGCCTAAGCGTTTGTAAAAATCAACAGCCGTTTCCTGAGCATTGAGTTCAACCGTTTGTCCTGGCAATTGATTCAGCAATGCCTGTAACAGTGCAAACGCATAGCCGTGGTGCCGATCCGCTTTCAATGTCGCCACCCGCTGGATATGGGCTGGTGCCACTTGGTCGTTTAAACGGGCGGTCACTACTGGCTTACCCGCAACGTAACCGACATAGTGTGTCATTTGCGCGTCCTCCCCGTCAAATTCTAACTTAGGGTCAATGCCCTGTTCCGTGACAAACACAGCCTGGCGAATTGCGGCAGCGTCCCGATAAACTTTCCCTTGATTGCCACGTGCTTGCTTAATATCCACTTGCTCACTCTCTTTCTTATCACTAATCTCGATTCTAGCCGAGAACTAGTTTATTCGTCAACCTCGTTGAAGCACGTTTTAACGAATACGCAAGGCCTTATGCTATACTGATGGCAGATAATTCTCAGAAAGTGGGCGACGCATATGCAAACGCATCATATTTCGTTACTGACAAAGGACGCGGCGCAAAATATTGCATTTTACACCAAGACCTTAGGCTTACGGCTGGTCAAGAACACCGTAAACCAGGAAAACATTCACATTCGACACCTATTCTATGGTGATTATCTGGGGACACCCGGATCAGTTATCACCTTCTTCGTATTGCCGCTCCTAGGTCGGCGAACTGATGGGAACCATTACATTAACGGCTTTGCGTTAGCCATTCCAACTGGTAGCAGCGCCTTTTGGATCGACCGACTCAAAACTGCTGGTTTCGACCCAGAAGCGACTGACACTGGGTTGAAATTTTTGGACCCCGACCTCATTCCAGTCACGATGGTTGAAACGGAAGAAACGCTCACTGAATGGCAAATCAATCCTAATAATGGCATCTCAGTTGACCACCAGATTACGCACTTCTTAGGGACAGAGCTGCACGTCCCGGATGTCGCAGCCACGAAGGCCTTCTTTGAAAAACTAATCGATGCTGACGTCAGTGATGATACGGTTCACCTGGACCGTCACGCTGCCATCAAACTTTTCCCAACGACCAACTTCGAACAGGTCACGCGCTTTGGCCGTGGCAGTATTGACCACGTTGCCCTGCGTGTCGATGACGAGGCCACCCTGCTGGCCCTGTACGAAAAGGCTCAGGAACAGGGTTGGGACATTGAAATGTATCGCGATCGCGGTTGGTTTAAGAGCCTCTACATCCGCGAACCTGGAGATAACCGCATCGAGTTCGCTACGCCGACACCAGGATTTAGTCTAGACGAACCGATTCTATCCTTAGGGAACAGTTTAGGATTAACGCCTAAATTTGAATCCCATCGGCAAGAAATTCTGGATTATTACGAAAAACAGGGTGTCGATTTCCATGACGGTAATTAGATATAGACACGGATGCTTCACCGCACGTGTCTTCCAAAACTAAAAAATAGTCACTAAAAAACGGCTGTCGCATTGACGCGCAGTCGTTTTTCTTTTGCATTTATTTATAATTACTTGTTATAACTCTCAACCACAATATCATCATCCGTAAGGGTCAGCCGTGTCAAGCTCCCATTAGCCGGCCGCGTACTCAAATCATACTTGCCGCCAGCGTAACGTTCCATCAAACTCAACAGCGTGTTGCCGTGGCTGATCAAGAGCACATTGTCACCATCTTTTAACTGGTCGTTGTGCCGAATCAAGTCAAAGCCTTGATCCACACGTTGCCAGTACTCGTCATTGTTTTCAGCCTGGTGAAACGGATCAGCATCCTTCAAGTAGTCCTTGGCTTTCCCAATCGAATACTTGGCCACAATGTCCTTGAAAGTCGGCAATCCGTGTGGTGCCCCTGCCAGGTACCACGCTTGAGCCATGTCATTTCCTTCAAAATAGCCGTAAAACTCTTCACGGAAAAACGGTACCGTGATGGGGTCAGTGACCTCAGATTTTTGATTAGCGGCTAAAATCAGTTTGGCCGTATCCATTGCCCGCGTCGTATCACTGCAGTAGGCTGCATCAAAGTGCACATCAGCCAGCCGGTCGCCGGTCGCCTTAGCACCGTCAATGCCCTTTTGTGTCAGGGGTGAATTACTCCAGCCCTGTAATTTATTGTAAATATTAAAATAGGTTTGTCCATGACGTACAACGTACAGATTAAGCTTTGTCATCAGTATGGCACCTCCTGCTTATAGTTATTCTTAGTATAGCATTTTTTTCGCTGGGAAGAAGTTGGTTACGTACGGGCTCAAAAACACCAGATTGCCCTTAAACATACCTATTCAACCTTAACGATGGCTTAACTTTTTAATAAATTCATTTAGGCCTTCCTGCAAAGGTGTGCAAAATCTGCTAAACTTGTAGACATATTAAATGCGTGCAACGCGTGAAAAAGGGGCTATCATTGTGGAGTTACTCAAACGCACGTGGCGACGAACGAACACGCGACTCGGGTTCGCAACCTTATTGGTTATATTATTTTGGTTGAAGACCCTGATTGCTTACTTTGTTGATTTTAAGATCACGTTAAATGATCCGTTACAGGTCTTCCTGTACATCACAAATCCAATCGCCACCACTGTTATTCTGTTTAGTCTGGCCCTGTATGTCAGACCGACCAGACTGTTTTATACTTCAGCACTGGTCATTGACATTCTCAATACTGTACTGCTTTATCTAAACGTTATTTACTATCGTGAGTTTACCGACTTCATGACGGTTTCGACCATGTTGGGCTACAACAAGGTCAACCAGGGACTGAGTGGCAGTTCTATGGCGCTCACATCGATCCACGATATCTTCTTTTGGCTGGATCTTGTTGTCGTGGTTATTTTACTGTTCACTCGGCGAATCAAAATCGACACCAATAAACTTAACTGGCGTGCGAGTTTTGCTGTAACCTCCGTCGGTTTCTTGCTGCTCGGCCTTAATTTCTCAATTTCTGAAATGAATCGGCCACAGCTGATGACCAAGACATTTGACCGCTCTTATATCGTCAAATACTTAGGCCTGGACAGTTTTACTGTCTTTGATGGCATTACTACCCAACATAATAATGACATCCGCAAAACCGCCAAAAAATCAGAATTAACGAGTATCCTCAATTTCGTTAAAAAACATTACGCCAGTCCCAACAAAAAAATGTATGGTATTGCTAAAGGGAAAAACATTATTGTTCTTCACTTGGAAAGTTTCCAACAATTTTTGATTGGGCAAAAGATCGATGGTAAGGAGGTCACGCCGTTCCTAGACAAACTCTTCCACAGCAAGTCCACGATCTCGTTTGATAACTTCTACAACCAAGTCGGCCAAGGCAAAACCAGTGATGCTGAAAACATGCTGGAAACGAGTACTTACGGTCTGCCTCAGGGTTCGCTCTTCGCTCAGCTTGGGAGCGATAACACCTTCCAGGCTGCGCCGCAGATTCTCAAACAACGGGCCGGTTACACGTCAGCTGTTTTCCACGGCAACGTGGCCAGCTTCTGGAATCGAAATAACACTTATAAGAACATGGGTTACCAGTACTTCTTCGATGCGAGTTATTATGATACATCGGGTGATAAAGCGCTTGGCTTCGGCTTAAAGGATAAATTGCTCTTCAACGACTCGATCAAGTATCTCGAACACTTGCAGCAACCATTTTACGTGAAGTACCTGACCGTCACTAACCATTTCCCATTCAGTCTTGATAAGGAAGACGAAGATCCAAACTTCAAGGCGCCTGATACAGGAAATAAGACCGTTGATGACTATTTCTTAACCGCCCACTATCTGGATCAATCAATCAAGGAATTTTACAAATACCTTGAAAAGAGTGGATTGGCAAAGAAGTCAATCATTGTTCTGTATGGTGATCACTACGGCATTTCAGATTCAGAAAATAAGTATCTTGCTAAGATCTTAGGTAAAAATGCTGATGATTGGACCGACTTTGATAACGCCCAGTTGCAACGGGTACCGTTAATGTTCAACATTCCTGGTTACAAGAAGGGGTATGTTGACCATACGTACGGTGGTGAAATTGACGTGCTGCCAACCCTGCTGCATTTGATGGGGATAAGCACCAAGCGTTACATCCAATTTGGCACCGATTTGTTCTCGAAAGCCCACGATACCGTTGTCGCCTTCCGTGATCAGGATTGGGTTTCAAGAAAATACACGTGTATTGATGACCAACTGTACGATAACCACACGGGTAAAGTCGTTCAGCCTGATAAAAAGACCAAAAAATGGCAAGAAAAGATGCAGGCAAAGGTACGAAAAGAACTCGGATTATCAGATTCCTTGAACCAAAAGAACCTCTTGCGTTTCTACCATCCAAAAGGCTTTAAAGCAGTTAACCCCGAAAAATACAATTATTCGAACGGGTTGCAAAAGGCTGAAAAGATCGAGAAAGAATTGGGAACTAAGTCAACAAGTTTGTTTGATGAAAACGGCAAGAAGACCACCCAGTCAGACTTCTCCACCGATGCGCCTGAATTGAAACACAAGAAGACTGATTCTAACCGAATCAAGATTACGAACCCGGATGCGAATAGCACTTCGGATGGCGGTAAATAACCTGCGGAAAGAAGCATTCAGGGTGGCCTACCCTTTCCTTCCTGCAGCGCGTTTCGGCTAGAGAACTTCGGGAGACTATCCAGATAAGGCTTTAGTAAAGATGGAAGGCCTGAATCAAGCAAGGATAATCTCAAGGACAAATAAAACGTTAAAGACACCTGCTTATATAGCCGGGTGTCTTTTGATTTAAACATCGTGAAAAAAGAGAATTAATAAATAACCCCGATTTAAAATTGAAGTGCAACACTTGATAACTAGACCAATTAGACTAGCT